>NZ_JBWKUI010000002.1:0-581313 GCF_059420765.1 Pseudomonas sp. GW821-FHT03E01
GCGCTCAGGCTGAGGTTGGTGGTGTCGACGGTGTCGGTCACGGTGGTGCTGACCGGCGTTTTGTCCGCCACCAGGTTCTCGTAGTTGCCGCCGCTGACGTTGGTGATCGAGTTGGTCAGCGGAGCGTGGCCGGTCAACGCGTCGTTCGGCGCGGCGGTGGTCACGGTACCGGTGGTTTTGCCGACGTCGATGGTGATCGTCTGGCCGTTGGCCAGGGACACGGTGACCGGGCTACCAGTCACTGGTGCACCGACGGTTGCGGTGTAAGTGACGGTGCCGCCTTCGGCGACGTTCGCGGTCGCAGTCAGCGAAACGGTACTGGTGTCGATCGTGTCGGTGACGGTGGTCACTGCCGGGGCAGTGCTCGGCACCAGGTTCTCGAAATTGCCACCGGTGGCGGTGGAAATGGTGGCCTGGACCGTACCGGCATCTTTGTAAACGTCATCGGATGGAGCCGGGACGGTGACGGTGCCGGTGGTTTTACCGGCATCGATGGTGATCACGGCGCCGTTGCTCAGGGTTACGGTGACCGGTGTGCCGGCGGCGTTGGTCAGGGTCGCGGTGTAAGTGATCTGACCGCCTTCGGCGACCGAGTTGGATGCGCTCAGGCTGAGATTGGTGGTGTCCGGCGTGTCGGTCACCGAGGTATCCGCCGACTTGCCGTCGACTTCCAGTTTCTCGTAGTTGCCGCCCTTGGCGTCGTCGATCTTCACGCTCAAAGAACCGCCGCCAGCGAGGGCATCGTTTGGCGCAACGAAGTTGACAGAACCGCTGCTGGCACCGACCGGAATGGTGATGGTCTGGCCATTGGACAGGGTCACAACCACTGGCGAGCCGGTGACTGGCGCTGACACGGACGCGGTGTAAACCACGGTCCCACCTTCGGCCACGTTCGCGGTCGCACTCAGCGAAACAGTGCTGGTGTCGATGGTGTCGTTGACGGTAGTGACCGCAGGCGTATTGCTGGTTACCAGGTTCTCGAAGTTGCCGCCGGTTGCGTCTTTGATGGTTGCTTCAACAGTGCCGGCGTCTTTGTAGACGTCGTCCTTCGGCGCATCGACGGTTACGGAACCGGTGGTTTTGCCTGCTTCGATGGTGATCACGGCGCCATTGCTCAACGTCACGGTCACTGGCGTGCCGGCGGCGTTGGTCAAGGTTGCGGTGTAAACAATGGAACCACCTTCAGCCACCGAGTCGGTTGCGCTCAGGCTGAGGGTGGTGGTGTCTGGGGTGTCGGTCACCGAGGTATCCGCCGACTTGCCGTCGACTTCCAGCTTCTCGTAGTTGCCGCCCTTGGCGTCGTCGATCTTGACGCTCAAGGAGCCGCCACCCGCCAACGCATCGTTGGGTGCAACAAAATTGACAGAGCCGCTGCTGGCGCCGACCGGAATGGTAATGGTCTGGCCGTTGGACAGGGTCACAACCACTGGCGAGCCGGTGACTGGCGCTGACACGGACGCGGTGTAAACCACGGTCCCACCTTCGGCGACGTTCGCAGTCGCACTCAGCGAAACGGTACTGGTGTCGATGGTGTCGTTGACGGTGGTGACCGCCGGGGCAGTGCTCGGCACCAGGTTCTCGAAATTGCCACCGGTGGCGGTGGAAATGGTGGCCTGGACCGTACCGGCATCTTTGTAAACGTCATCGGATGGAGCCGGGACGGTCACGGTGCCGGTGGTTTTACCGGCGTCGATGGTGATGACGGCGCCGTTGCTCAGGGTCACGGTCACGGGTGTGCCAGCGGCATTGGTCAGGGTCGCGGTGTAAACGATGGAACCGCCTTCAGCCACCGAGTTGGATGCGCTCAGGCTGAGGGTCGTGGTGTCCGGTGTGTCGGTCACCGAGGTATCCGCCGACTTGCCGTCGACTTCCAGCTTCTCGTAGTTGCCGCCCTTGGCGTCGTCGATCTTGACGCTCAAGGAGCCGCCACCCGCCAACGCATCGTTGGGTGCAACAAAATTGACAGAGCCGCTGCTGGCGCCGACCGGAATGGTGATGGTCTGGCCATTGGACAGGGTCACGACCACTGGCGAACCGGTGACCGGTGCCGATACGGACGCTGTGTACACCACGGTCCCACCTTCGGCGACGTTCGCAGTCGCACTCAGCGAAACGGTACTGGTGTCGATGGTGTCGGTAACGGTGGTGACCGCCGGGGCAGTGCTCGGCACCAGGTTCTCGAAATTGCCACCGGTGGCGGTGGAAATGGTGGCCTGGACCGTACCGGCATCTTTGTAAACGTCATCGGATGGAGCCGGGACGGTCACGGTGCCGGTGGTTTTACCGGCATCGATGGTGATCACGGCGCCGTTGCTCAGGGTCACGGTGACCGGAGTGCCGGCGGCGTTGGTCAGGGTCGCGGTGTAAGTGATCTGGCCACCTTCGGCTACCGAGTTGGATGCGCTCAGGCTGAGGTTGGTGGTGTCGACGGTGTCGGTCACGGTGGTGCTGACCGGCGTTTTGTCCGCCACCAGGTTCTCGTAGTTGCCGCCGCTGACGTTGGTGATCGAGTTGGTCAGCGGAGCGTGGCCGGTCAACGCGTCGTTCGGCGCGGCGGTGGTCACGGTACCGGTGGTTTTGCCGACGTCGATGGTGATCGTCTGGCCGTTGGCCAGGGACACGGTGACCGGGCTACCAGTCACTGGTGCACCGACGGTTGCGGTGTAAGTGACGGTGCCGCCTTCGGCTGCCGAAGCGGTGGCATTCAGGGTCACGGTCGTGGTGTCGATCGTGTCGGTGACGGTGGTGACTGCCGGGGCAGTGCTCGGAACCAGGTTTTCAAAGTTGCCGCCGGTTGCGTCCTTGATGGTTGCTTCAACGGTGCCGGCGTCTTTATAGACGTCGTCCTTCGGCGCATCGACGGTGACGGAACCGGTGGTTTTGCCTGCTTCGATGGTGATGACGGCGCCGTTGCTCAGGGTCACGGTGACCGGAGTGCCGGCGGCATTGGTCAGGGTCGCCGTATAGGTGATCTGACCGCCTTCATCTACAGCGCCGGTCGCAGTGAGCGACAGGTTGGTGGTGTCCGGTGTGTCGGTCACCGAGGTGTCCGCCGACTTGCCGTCGACTTCCAGTTTCTCGTAGTTGCCGCCCTTGGCGTCGTCGATCTTCACGCTCAAAGAACCGCCGCCAGCCAAGGCATCGTTCGGTGCGGTGAAGTTCACGCTGGCGCTGCTCGAGCCAACCGGGATGGTGATGGTCTGGCCATTGGACAGGGTCACGACCACCGGCGAACCGGTGACCGGTGCCGATACGGACGCTGTGTACACCACGGTGCCGCCTTCGGCGACGTTCGTGGTCGCAGTCAGCGAAACGGTGCTGGTGTCGATGGTGTCGTTGACGGTAGTGACCGCTGCCGCTGGGCTGGTGGCCAGGTTTTCAAAGTTGCCGCCTGCGGCATCCTTGATGGTCACTTCGACTTGGCCAGCGTCCTTGTAGACGTCGTCCTTTGGTGCATCGACGGTCACGCTGCCGCTAGTGGCACCGGCGGCGATGGTGATGACGGCACCGTTGCTCAGGGTCACGGTGACCGGTGTGCCGGCGGCGTTGGTCAGGGTTGCGGTGTAAACAATGGAACCACCTTCAGCCACCGAGTCGGTTGCGCTCAGGCTGAGGGTGGTGGTGTCTGGGGTGTCGGTCACCGAGGTATCCGCCGACTTGCCGTCGACTTCCAGCTTCTCGTAGTTGCCGCCCTTGGCGTCGTCGATCTTGACGCTCAAGGAGCCGCCACCCGCCAACGCATCGTTGGGTGCAACAAAATTGACAGAGCCGCTGCTGGCGCCGACCGGAATGGTAATGGTCTGTCCGTTGGACAGGGTCACAACCACTGGCGAGCCGGTGACCGGCGCCGACACGGAAGCGGTGTAAACCACGGTGCCGCCTTCGGCCACGTTCGCAGTCGCACTCAGCGAAACGGTACTGGTGTCGATGGTGTCGTTGACGGTGGTCACCGCCGGGGCAGTGCTCGGCACCAGGTTCTCGAAATTGCCACCGGTGGCGGTGGAGATGGTGGCCTGGACCGTACCCGCGTCCTTGTAAACGTCATCGGATGGAGCCGGGACGGTCACGGTGCCGGTGGTTTTACCGGCATCGATGGTGATGACGGCGCCGTTGCTCAGGGTCACGGTCACGGGTGTGCCAGCGGCATTGGTCAGGGTCGCGGTGTAAGTGATCTGGCCACCTTCGGCTACCGAGTTGGATGCGCTCAGGCTGAGGTTGGTGGTGTCGACGGTGTCGGTCACGGTGGTGCTGACCGGCGTTTTGTCCGCCACCAGATTTTCGTAATTGCCGCCGCTGACGTTGGTGATCGAGTTGGTCAGCGGAGCATGGCCGGTCAATGCGTCGTTCGGCGCGGCGGTGGTCACGGTACCGGTGGTTTTGCCGATATCGATGGTGATCGTCTGGCCGTTAGCCAGGGACACGGTGACCGGGCTACCAGTCACTGGCGCACCGACGGTTGCGGTGTAAGTGACGGTGCCGCCTTCGGCTGCCGAAGCGGTGGCATTCAGGGTCACGGTCGTGGTGTCGATCGTGTCGGTGACGGTGGTCACTGCCGGGGCAGTGCTCGGCACCAGGTTCTCGAAATTGCCACCGGTGGCGGTGGAGATGGTCGCCTGGACCGTACCCGCATCCTTGTAAACGTCATCGGATGGAGCCGGGACGGTCACGGTGCCGGTGGTTTTACCGGCGTCGATGGTGATCACGGCGCCGTTGCTCAGGGTCACGGTGACCGGTGTGCCGGCGGCGTTGGTCAGGGTCGCGGTGTAAGTGATCTGACCGCCTTCGGCGACCGAGTTGGATGCGCTCAGGCTGAGATTGGTGGTGTCCGGGGTGTCGGTCACCGAGGTATCCGCCGACTTGCCGTCGACTTCCAGCTTCTCGTAGTTGCCGCCCTTGGCGTCGTCGATCTTGACGCTCAAGGAGCCGCCACCCGCCAACGCATCGTTGGGTGCAACAAAATTGACAGAGCCACTGCTGGCGCCGACCGGAATGGTAATGGTCTGGCCGTTGGACAGGGTCACAACCACTGGCGAGCCGGTGACTGGCGCTGACACGGACGCGGTGTAAACCACGGTCCCACCTTCGGCGACGTTTGCAGTCGCAGTCAGCGAAACGGTGCTGGTGTCGATGGTATCGGTGACGGTGGTGGCTGCCGGGGCAGTGCTCGGCACCAGGTTTTCGAAATTGCCACCGGTGGCGGTGGAGATAGTGGCCTGGACCGTGCCGGTGTCTTTGTAAACGTCATCGGCAGGGGCGGCGACGCTCACGCTGCCAGTGGTCGCGCCTGCAGCGATGGTGATCACGGCCCCGTTGCTCAAGGTCACGGTGACTGGCGTGCCCGCCGGATTGGTCAGGGTCGCGGTGTACAGAATCTGACCACCTTCGGCCACTTCGGTGGACGCCGACAGGCTCAGGCCGGTGTCGTCTTTCGAATCGGTGATGGTGGTGAGTGCCGGCTCGGTGCTCGGGGTCAGTTGTTCGAAATTACCGCCGGTGGTGCCGGTGATCGTAGTGCTGACGGTGCTGCCGTTGTTGTAGACGTCATTGGCCGGGGTATCGACGGTCACGCTGCCGGTGGTCTTGCCCGCTTCGATGGTAATGATCGAGCCATTGCTCAAGGTCACGGTCATTGGCGTGCCAGCCGGGTTGGTCAGGGTGGCGGTGTAAGTGATCTGGCCGCCTTCGACAACGGTGCTGGTGGCGCTGAGGCTCAGGCCGGTGTTGTCGATCGAGTCGGTAATGGTGGTGACGGCCGGCGTGGTGCTCGGTACGAGGTTCTCGAAATTGCCACCGGTCGCACCGGTGATTGTGGTGCTGACGGTGCTGCCGTTGTTGTAGACATCATTGGCCGGGGTTTCGACATTCACGGAACCGGTGGTTTTTCCGGCTTCGATGGTGATGGTCGAGCCGTTGGACAGGGTCACGGTGACCGGTGTTTGCGCCGGGTTAGTCAGGGTGGCGGTGTAGGTGATCTGGCCACCTTCAGTGACGCTGCCGGTGGCAGTCAGGGTCAGGCCGGTGTTGTCGATCGAGTCGGTAATGGTGGTGACGGCCGGCGTGGTGCTCGGTACGAGGTTCTCGAAGTTGCCACCGGTGGCACCGGTGATCGTGGTGCTGACGGTGCTGCCGTTGTTGTAGACGTCATTGGCCGGGGTTTCGACGGTCACGCTGCCGGTGGTCTTGCCCGCTTCGATGGTAATGACCGAGCCATTGCTCAAGGTCACGGTCATTGGCGTGCCAGCAGGGTTGGTCAGGGTGGCGGTGTAAGTGATCTGGCCGCCTTCGACAACGGTGCCGGTGGCGCTGAGGGTCAGGCCGGTGTTGTCGATCGAGTCGGTAATGGTGGTGACGGCCGGCGTGGTGCTCGGTACGAGGTTCTCGAAATTGCCACCGGTGGTGCCGGTGATCGTAGTGCTGACGGTGCTGCCGTTGTTGTAGACGTCATTGGCCGGGGTATCGACGGTCACGCTGCCGGTGGTCTTGCCCGCTTCGATGGTAATGACCGAGCCATTGCTCAAGGTCACGGTCATTGGCGTGCCAGCAGGGTTGGTCAGGGTGGCGGTGTAAGTGATCTGGCCGCCTTCGACAACGGTGCTGGTGGCGCTGAGGCTCAGGCCGGTGTTGTCGATCGAGTCGGTAATGGTGGTGACGGCCGGCGTGGTGCTCGGTACGAGGTTCTCGAAATTGCCACCGGTGGCACCGGTGATCGTGGTGCTGACGGTGCTGCCGTTGTTGTAGACGTCGTTGGCCGGGGTTTCGACGTTCACGGAGCCGGTGGTTTTTCCGGCTTCGATGGTGATGGTCGAGCCGTTGGACAGGGTCACGGTGACCGGCGTCTGCGCCGGGTTGGTCAGGGTCGCGGTGTAGGTGATCTGGCCACCTTCAGTGACGCTTGAACCCGCTGTCAGCGTAACGGTAGTGGTGTCGACGGTGTCGGTGACCTGGGTCACGGCCGGAGCAGTCGGCGGGGTGACCACGATACCGCTGCCACCCGTGGTGCCAGTGACGGTCACGTCGATTTGGGTCGGATCGTTATAAACAGTGTCGTTCGGCGCCAGAGGAACGTTGACGGTACCGGTAGTCTGGCCGGCTGTGATCACGATCACCGCGCCGTTGGACAGGGTGATGGTCAGGTCGGTCAGCGGTGCCTGGGTCAGGGTCGCGGTGTAAACCAGTACACCACCGGCCTCGGTGATAGTTGGCGTGGCGCTCAGACTCAGCGTTGATTCGCGCAGGGCATTGGTGCTGGTATCGGCCGTCTGGCCGCCGGTAGTGTTTTGTGTTGCCAAAGCCGCAGTGGCGAGGCCTGCGGTAGGGAAGCCAATGGTCGGGTCGACCCGGGCAGCGGTTGCCTCCAGGGCCACGAAGCTGTGGCCGCCACCGGCAGAGCCGCCCGCGCTCGCGGCAGTAGGGCCGGCCGCGGTGGCTTCAAGAGCGGTGGTCGGGTCGACACCGGCAGCGATGGCTTGCTGCAATTCGTCAACCGATGGCGCGGCTTGTGCAGTGGCTTGTGCAAGGTCGGTGCTGGAGTCCGGATTGCTGCCACTCCACTGAGTGTCGCGGCCCAGGTCCAGGGTCCGCCCGTCAGCCAGTTCAAGGGTAATGGCGCCGGCGGCACCGGTGTCCACTTGGTCGCCCACAAACAACCGGTCGCCTTCAACGAGTACGCGGCGGATGCCCTCTGGGGACACCGCGAAAACCTGACCAACAATGCTTTTGACGATGGCAACAACACTGCTCATTGAAGACTCTCCGGGTGTCACGTTCAGTTGACTTCCATGAACCGCTCGGGCGCGTTCGCCGATCGGGGCTGGACGTTCTTACAAAATTCGATACATAACTTTGACGCTCGAATCGTCAATAATTTGGCTATATTCTTTCGAAATTAACTTTATGCCAAACTATTGACCTTATGGGAGTCATCCTAAACAATCGTCCAAGTAATGTCACATTGATATTTAAGCGGCGACCTGTCCCACAGCGTGTGATCCAGTTCCGATTTTGAACTTTCCGACATACGGTCATTCCGGTTGCCATCATGCGATGCAGCGCCATGTTCTGCAGTGATTCAAGACAAGAAGTCCCGGGAATTCCATCTATGCGTTTGCACCTGTTCAAGGTTCTACCCTTCGCCTTTGCCGCCAGCGTTGTTCAGGCGCAAACCCTTCCGCAGGCCATGCAACAGGCACTGGATGTCCATCCGGAAATCCAGGCAGGGGTCAATAGTCGGCTGGCCGCGGATTATCAATTAAAGGCTGCAAAAGGTGGATACCTGCCACGGGTCGATCTGCTGGGCGGTTATGGTCGCGAAGGCACCGACAGTGTCTCCACCCGTGCCGCTGGCGGCAGCAACCACTGGGAAACGCTGAACCGGAGCGAGTCAAGTTTACGTCTGTCACAGATGGTTTTTGACGGTTTTGCGACGTCCAGCGAAGTGGGGCGTCAACAAGCCACCGTTAATTCCCGTGCTTATTCCTTGATGGGCACCTCGGAACGCACCGCGTTGACCGTCGCTCAGGTTTATCTCGATGTGCTGACCCGCCGCGAATTCGTGCGCCTGGCCGAAGACAACCTGAAAAACCACGAACGGATTTTTGACCAGATCAAATTGCGCACCCAGCGCGGCGTGGGCAGCGGCGCCGATCTCGATCAGGCCGAAGCACGCATGGCCCAGGCCCGCAACAACCTGATCACCGAGCAGACCAACCTGGCAGACGCCCAGACCAACTTCCTCAGTGCCGTCGGCCAAATGCCCGATCAACTGGAGCGGCCTGCCGATTTTATGGCGCTGTTGCCAGCCAACCTGAATGAAGCCCGGGCGCAGATGCTGGAAAACAGCCCGATCCTGCGTTCCGCCGAATCGGATATCGCTGCTGCCGAGAAACAGTACGAAGCCGCCAAGTCGAGCTTCTACCCGCGCTTCGATGCCGAACTGGGTCGCACCGCCGACAACGACCTCGATGGTCAGAACGGTCACAACAACGAATGGCAGGCCATGCTGCGCATGCGCTTCAATTTGTTTGCCGGTGGCAGCAACAAGGCCGATCTGGAATCCAAGTCCTACCTGTCGAACCAGGCGCTGGATATCCGCAACAACGCCCTGCGCGTGTTGAATGAAGAACTGGGCCTGGCCTGGAATGCCCTGAACAACGCCAACGCCCAGGTGCCGATCGCCCAGCAATATGTCGATCGCAGCGCCAGCGTGCGCGGCGCGTATCAGAAGCAATTCAGCCTCGGCGAACGGACGCTGCTTGACTTGCTCGACAGTGAAAACGAGCTGTTCACCGCTTCCCGTCGGCTGGTCGAGATCAAAAACATTCAGTTATTTACTCAGTACCGAATCAAGGCGACCATGGGCGAATTGCTCAAAAGTCAGGGCGTAGTCGCACCGTTGGCATCCGTTGTGCAGAATGACGTGAAGCCCAAGGTCCAGCTGCCTGGGATGAATTGAGTCCTGCCCCATTTCAACTGTTAGCCAAGAGTGTCGAGCGTGGAATCAGAAGTCAGTCGAGTTCAACTCATTCATGATCCACGCGCGCTGCATGACGATCCGTTACTGGACGGCCTGCTGGCCCTCTGCACTTTGCACCAGAAGCCGGCCAGCGCGGCGATGCTGACCACCGGCCTGCCGTTGCCCAAACAGCGCCTGAGCGTCGAACTGCTGCCTCGTGCGGCCGCTCGCGCCGGGCTGCAAGGGCGGGTGCTGCAACGCAAACTGGAGCAGATTCCGGCGATCGCCATGCCGGCGCTGTTGCTGCTCAAGGACGGACGCAGTGCGGTGCTGCTCGGCTGGCACGGTGAAGACCAGGCCCGCTTGCTGCTCAGTGAAAGCGATGGTGGCGAAGTCTGCGTCAGTCGTGAACTGCTCGCCGACGACTACAGCGGCAAAGTGTTCTTCGCCCAACCCCAGCACAAATTTGACGTTAACCATGGCACGCTGATCCCGCGCGCGCGTTCATGGTTTCGCGACACCCTCAAGCGTTCGCGCTGGCTGTACGTCGACGCCATCGCTGCCAGTCTGCTGATCAATATCATCGCCATGGCCGCGCCGCTGTTCGTGATGAATGTCTACGACCGCGTGGTGCCGAACCAGGCCGAATCGACCCTTTGGGTGCTGGCCATCGGCATCACCGGCGCTTATGTGTTCGACCTGATTCTCAAGAGCCTGCGCAGTCTGTGCCTGGACCTGGCGGGCAAGAAAACCGACCTGATCATTTCAGCGACGCTGTTTGAGCGCATCGTCGGCATGGCCATGAAGTACCGCCCGGCGCGGGTCGGCAGCTTCGCCCAGAACATCCATGAATTTCAGAGCCTGCGCGACTTCCTTGCGTCGCTGACCCTCACTAGCCTGATCGACCTGCCGTTTACGCTGTTGATCTTCCTGGTCATCGCGATCCTCGGCGGGCATCTGGTGTGGATTCCGGTGCTGGCGTTCCCGATTGCGCTGCTGATCGGTTATGCCTTGCAGAAGCCGCTGGTGGCGACCATGGAGCGAACCATGGCCCTGGGCGCCGAGCGCCAGTCGAGCCTGATCGAAACCCTCGCCGGTCTTGATGCGGTCAAGGTCAACAACGCTGAAAGCGAACGCCAGTATCAGTGGGAGCAGACCATCGGCACCCTCAGCCGCCTTGAGCTGCGGGTGAAAATGCTGTCTGGTCTGGCGATGAACATCACCTTGCTGATTCAGCAATTGGCCGGGGTGATCATGATCGTCTTCGGCGTGTACCAGATCATTGCCGGCAACCTGAGCATGGGCGGTTTGATCGCCTGTTACATGCTCAGCGGTCGCGCCCTCAGCCCGCTGGCCTCGCTGTCCGGTCTGCTGACCCGCTACCAGCAAGCCCGCGTGACCATGACCTCGGTCGATCAGATGATGGAGTTGCCTCAGGAGCGCAATTTCGACGAGCGCCCGCTGAGCCGCAAGGTCCTGCAAGGCGCCATTGAATGCCGTCAGTTGACCTTCACCTATCCGAATCAACAGAACCCCGCGCTGAAGGGCATCAACCTGATCATCAAGCCGGGCGAGAAGATCGGCATCATCGGTCGCAGCGGCTCGGGCAAAAGCTCCCTGGCCAAACTGCTGGTGGGCCTCTATCAGCCGGACGACGGCGCGTTGCTGGTGGATGGTGTGGATATCCGCCAGATCGACGTCAGCGAACTGCGCCACAACATTGGCTACGTGCCCCAGGACATCCAATTGCTCGCCGGTACGTTGCGCGACAACCTGGTGTCGGGCGCGCGCTATGTCGAAGACGAATTGGTGCTGCAAGCCGCGGAGCTGGCCGGCGTCCACGAGTTCGCCCGCCTGCACCCGCAAGGTTATGAACTGCAAGTCGGTGAGCGTGGGCAGAACCTGTCCGGCGGTCAGCGCCAGAACGTGGCCCTGGCCCGAGCGTTGCTGCTCAACCCGCCGATCCTGTTGCTGGACGAACCCACCAGCGCCATGGACAACACTGGCGAAGAGCGCCTGAAACAACGCCTCGCTGCCGTGGTGGAAAACAAGACCGTGGTGCTGGTGACGCACCGGGCCTCGCTGTTGTCGCTGGTGGATCGCCTGCTGGTGATCGACCGCGGGCAGATTCTCGCCGATGGCCCGAAAGCCGCCGTGATGGAAGCGTTGAAAAAGGGGCAGATCAGTGTTGCTTAAGTCCGGGGTCAAAGAATCCATCCGCCGCTACTTCAAAGGCTCCGCGTCGCTGCAAGGCCAGCCTCTTCCCGAGGTCAACAAAGCGCTGATCGAGGACGCCCCACGCGTGGTGCGGTTGACGATCTGGGCGATCATTGGCTTCTTCGTGTTCCTGATGCTCTGGGCCAATTTTGCGGTGATCGATGAAGTCACCAAAGGCGACGGCAAGGCGATTCCGTCGTCGAAGATCCAGAAAATCCAGAACCTTGAGGGTGGCATCGTTTCCGAGCTGTTCGTCAAGGAAGGGCAAATCGTCGAGGCTGGCGCGCCGCTGATACGTCTGGACGACACACGGTTTGCCTCCAACGTTGGCGAAACCGAAGCCGATCGGCTGTCGATGCTGTTGCGTGTGGAGCGCTTGAGCGCCGAGGTCGATGACCGTCCGTTGAATTTTCCCGCCGATGTGCTCAAAGCTGTACCCGGCCAGGCCGCCAGCGAACAGTCGTTGTACATCAGTCGTCGTCAGCAACTGCACGATGAGATCGGTGGCTTGCAGGAACAGTTGATCCAGAAGCAGCAGGAGCTGCGTGAGTTCACCTCCAAGCAGGCCCAGTACCGCAGCGGTCTGTCCTTGCAGCGTCAGGAAATCGCCATGTCCGAGCCGTTGGTGGCTCAGGGCGCGGTATCCCCGGTCGAGGTATTGCGACTCAAGCGTGCCGAGGTCGAAACCCGCGGCCAATTGGACGCCACCACCCTGGCGATCCCTCGCGCCGAATCGGCGATCAAGGAAGTGCAGCGCAAGATCGATGAGACTCGCGGTAAATTCCGCAGCGAAGCCCTGACTCAACTCAACGAAGCGCGCACCGATCTGAACAAGGCACAGGCGACCGGCAAGGCGCTGGAAGACCGGGTCAGCCGGACACTGGTGACATCGCCGGTACGTGGCATCGTCAACAAATTGCTGGTGAACACCATCGGCGGCGTGATCCAGCCGGGCAGCGACCTGGTAGAAATCGTGCCGCTGGACGACACCTTGCTGGTGGAAGCCAAGATTCGCCCGCAAGACATCGCCTTCCTGCATCCGGGGCAAGATGCCACGGTGAAGTTCACGGCTTACGACTACACCATTTATGGCGGGCTGAAAGCCAAGCTGGAGCAGATCGGTGCCGACACCATCACCGACGAAGACAAGAAGACCACGTACTACATCATCAAACTGCGCACCGAGCGCAGCCACCTCGGGACGGATGAAAAGCCGTTGCTGATCATTCCTGGAATGGTGGCGTCGGTGGATATCATTACTGGCAAGAAGACCATACTCAGTTATTTGCTCAAGCCGATTATCCGTGCTCGCGCCGAGGCGTTGCACGAGCGGTAGTTTTCGGGTGAGGCTGATGGCCTCTTCGCGGGCAAGCCTCGCTCCTACAGGACGCGGGGCTTCTGTAGGAGCGAGGCTTGCCCGCGAAAGCGTCCTCAAAGACACCACACTTCAAAAGCCATATCGTTATTCGCTAACGGTATTTAAATTTAAATTCTTATACCTATAAAGTCACTTCCCTGCGTACCTGCCGACCAATCGGCGCGCCGCACGACACGAACCAACACGGGACCTCCGTGAGTTTCTGATCGACGCGCGCCCTTGAGCGCGCCGTGCGTGGGAGTGATTTTTATGCCAGCTGTCTCTTTTTCCCCAAAGCCTGAGCCAACAAGCGCCGCCACCCTCGCGTCGCAAGCCTTCGAAATCCGCCCGTTCAGCGGCGCCGTCGGTGCCGAAATCATCGGCCTGGATCTGTCCCGCCCAATCAATGACCAGGACTTCTCCCGAATCCACCGTGCGCACCTGGATCATCATGTGGTGGTGTTCCGCGACCAGCGCATAACCCCCGAACAGCAGATCGCCTTCAGCCGCCGTTTCGGCGTGTTGCAGATCCATGTACTCAAGCAATTCCTGCTGGCCGGGCATCCGGAAATTCTCATCGTTTCCAACATCATCGAAAACGGCCAATCCATCGGCCTCGGTGATGCCGGCAAGTTCTGGCACTCCGATCTCTCTTATAAAGAACTGCCGAGCCTGGGCTCGATGCTGCATGCCCAGGAGCTGCCCTCCGAAGGCGGCGACACGCTGTTCGCCGACATGCACAAAGCCTGGGACAGCTTGCCCGAGGCGCTGCGTAAAGCCGTCGAAGGTCGTTCGGCCGCGCATTCCTACACGGCGCGCTACAGCGAGAGCAAATTCGAGGGCAACTGGCGTCCGACCCTGACGCCGGAGCAACTGGCTCAGGTCGCTGAAGTTGTTCATCCGATCGTCCGCACCCACCCGGAAAACGGTCGCAAGGCGTTGTTCGTCAGCGAGGGCTTCACCACCCGCATCGTCGGTTTGCCGGAAGACGAGAGCAAACAATTGCTCGACGAGCTCTACGCCCACAGCGTGTTGCCGCAAAACATTTACCGCCATCAATGGCAGGCCCACGACCTGGTGTTCTGGGACAACCGCTCGCTGATTCACCTCGCCGCCGGATGTCCCAGCCATCTGCGCCGCAAGTTGTATCGCACCACCATCCAGGGCGACGCGCCTTTCTGATTTCGGAGAACCCTCATGTCCAAACGTCTTCCATTTGCACCGTTGGCCGCCGCTATCGGCCTGGGTTTCAGCCTGCTCGCCGGCAGCCTGGTGGCGCCGACCGTGGCCCACGCCGAGGGTGAAATTCGTATCGCCGAACAATTCGGTATCGTTTATCTGCTGCTCAACGTGGTGCGCGATCAGAACCTGATCGAGAAATACGGCAAGCAGGAAGGCATCGACATCAAGGTCGACTGGACCCAGCTCTCCGGCGGCTCGGCGGTCAACGATGCGTTGCTCTCCGGCTCCATCGACATTGCCGGTGCCGGCGTCGGGCCGCTGCTGACCATCTGGGACCGCACTCACGGCAAACAGAACGTCAAGGCCGTGGCTTCCCTGGGCAACTTCCCTTACTACCTGGTGAGTAATAACCCGAAGGTCAAAACCATCGCTGACTTCACCGAAAAGGACCGCATTGCGGTGCCGGCGGTCGGGGTGTCGGTGCAGTCGCGCTTCCTGCAATACGCAGCGGCCAAGCAATGGGGCGACAAGGAATTCAATCGCCTCGACAAGTACACCATTGCCGTTCCGCACCCGGATGCCACTGCGGCACTGATCGCTGGCGGCACCGAGTTGACCGGGCATTTCTCCAACCCGCCATTCCAGGATCAGGCGCTGGAAAACCCCAGCGTGCACGTGGTGCTGAACACCTATGACCTGCTCGGCCCGAACTCGCCGACCGTGTTGTTCGCCACCGAGAAATTCCGCAACGAGAATCCGAAAACCTATAAAGCCTTCATCGCGGCGCTGACCGAAGCGGCCGAGTTTGCGCAGAGCGATAAAGGCGCGGCGGCCGACACATACATCCGTGTCACCAAGGCAAAAATCGACCGTGCGGCGTTGCTGAAAATCATCGACAACCCGCAGTTCGAATTTACCGTCACGCCGAAAAACACTTACCCACTGGCCGAGTTCCTCTACCGCGTCGGCGCGATCAAAAACAAACCGGATTCGTGGAAGGATTACTTCTTCCAGGATGCCAAACCGCTGCAAGGGAGCTGATCGACATGAACGCCCCCTTGCAAGGCCACACGGCCAGCAATCCGATCGCGGCCGCGCAAGCGCTGCTGTCGGTCGACCAGGTCAGCCTGGAATACCGCACGCCTGCGCGCGTGGTTCGAGCGACCCATCAGGTCAGTTTCGAGATCGATCCGGCGGACCGCTTTGTGTTGCTCGGTCCGTCCGGCTGCGGCAAATCGACGTTGCTCAAGGCGGTCGCCGGGTTCATCCCGCCCTGTGAGGGCGAGATTCGCCTGCAAGGCCAGCGGGTCGATGCGCCGGGGCCGGACCGGATCGTGGTGTTCCAGGAGTTCGATCAGCTGCCGCCGTGGAAAACCGTCAAGCAGAACGTGATGTTTCCGCTGCTCGCTTCCAAAACCCTCAAGCGCAAAGAGGCTGAAGAGCGGGCGCTGCATTATCTGGACAAGGTCGGTCTGGCGGGGTTTGCCGATGCCTATCCGCATACCTTGTCCGGCGGCATGAAGGCTCGGGTGGCGATTGCCCGGGCGTTGGCGATGCAACCGAAAATCCTGTTGATGGACGAACCCTTCGCCGCCCTCGACGCGCTGACCCGGCGCAAGATGCAGGAAGAGTTGCTGCTGCTCTGGGAAGAGGTGCGTTTCACGCTGCTGTTCGTCACTCACTCCATCGAAGAGGCGTTGGTGGTGGGTAATCGGATTCTGCTGCTGTCGCCTCATCCGGGGCGGGTACGAGCCGAAGTCCACAGCCATCAATACGATTTGCACAGCCTCGGCGGCGTGGCGTTCCAGGAATCGGCACGGCGGATTCATCGGCTGTTGTTCGATGAAGGCCAGTCACCGGAAACCGCGCGTGAGCTGGATTTCGCCGATATTCGCATCGCTTATTGAGCCATTGAGAGGAGTGCCCGATGAGCCCGCTATCATCCGCGCGTAAAGAGTACGAAACCATTTTGCAGCCGCTGACGAGCGTCCCGCTGGAGCGTGAGTTAGCCCTCGGTCAGCGTCTCTGGCAACAGGGCTGGTTGCGTAAAAGCCTGATCCTGATTGTGCTCGCGCTGCTCTGGGAAGCCGTTGCCCGTTACCAGAATAACGACCTGCTGCTGCCAGGTTTTCTGCAAACCGCCAGCGCGCTGTACGACGGCCTGCTCAGCGGTGAACTGTTGGGCAAGGTGTGGATTTCGCTGGTGGTGTTGTTGAAGGGCTACCTGATCGGGATTGTGCTGGCGTTTGCCCTGACCACATTGGCGGTGTCGACACAATTGGGTCGCGATCTGCTGAGCACGCTGACCTCGATGTTCAACCCGTTGCCGGCGATTGCGCTGTTGCCGCTGGCGCTGCTGTGGTTCGGGCTGGGGCAGAACAGTCTGATTTTTGTACTGGTGCATTCGGTGCTCTGGGCGTTGGCCTTGAACACCTATGCCGGGTTCCTTGGCGTTTCGGAAACCCTGCGCATGGCGGGGCGCAATTACGGCCTCAAGGGCATGCGTTTCGTGTTGTTCATCCTGATCCCGGCCGCGCTGCCGTCGATCCTCGCCGGTTTGAAAATCGGCTGGGCATTCGCCTGGCGCACGCTGATCGCCGCTGAACTGGTATTTGGCGCCACCAGCGGCAAGGGTGGGTTGGGGTGGTACATCTTCCAGAACCGTAATGAGCTGTACACCGACAAGGTGTTTGCCGGGTTGGCGGTGGTAATCCTGATCGGTTTGCTGGTGGAGAATCTGGTGTTTGATACGTTGGAGCGGGTGACGGTGAAGCGTTGGGGGATGCAGCGGTGATCTTTTGATCTGCTAGCATTGCGTCTGAATCAATCCAGACCAGCTATGAGTGCTCAGCATGCAACTCCCGGACATGAACCTGTTGGTCGCCCTCGACGCCTTGCTCGACGAGGGCAGCGTGGTGGGCGCTGCGCGACGGATGAACCTCAGCCCGGCGGCGATGAGCCGGACGCTGACGCGGATTCGCGAGGCCATCGGCGATCCGATTCTGGTACGCGCCGGCCGTGGCCTGGTGCCGACGCCCAAGGCGCTGGAGCTGCGCGAGCAAGTGCGGGACCTGGTGGAACAGGCCGCTTTGCTGTTCCGTTCTGCCGATGACGTGGACCTGGGCAGCTTGCGCCGGCGGTTCAGCATTCGCGCCAATGATTTCTTTGTGGGCGTCTATGGCGGCAAGCTGTTCGACACGATGGAGCGCCAGGCTCCGCATTGCGAACTGCGCTTTGTCCCCGAGGGCGACGGGGACGATGAAGCCTTGCGCGAAGGACGCATCGATCTGAGCGTCAGCAACAATCGACCGCTGATGCCGGAAGTGAAGGTGCAAAACCTGTTCTCCACCCACTTTGTCGGACTGGTGCGCGAAGACCATCCGCTGTTCGATGACGAGATCACCGCCGAGCGTTACGCCGGCTTTTCCCATATCAGCATGTCCCGTCGCGGGATCGCCCGTGGGCCGATCGACACGGCGCTCAATGCCTTGGGGCTGGAACGGCGGGTGGCGGTGATTGCGCCGAGTTTCCATGCGGCGATGTTCGCCTTGCCGGATTCCGACCTGATCCTGCCGGTGCCCAAAGAAGCATTGCTGAGTGTGCGGCGCCTGGGCTTGAAGCTGCGCTCGTTCACCCTGCCGATTCCGCTACCTACCCTCATGCTGACCCAGGCCTGGCACCCGCGCTTCGACAAAGACCCGGCGCACCGCTGGATGCGTGAAACGCTCAAGGCTTGTTGCGACGAGACCTGGCTGGCGGCACAGCCGGTTTGAAGATCAAGGGATCGCATCCTTTAATCATTGCGTTTAGTGCACTTATAAGCTGCCAATAAGTCAATTTTCGTAAGGCATCGCACTTCCTAAAATGCTTCGGTATTCCCCTTCCGGAGCGTGCAGTACATGACTTCCCTCCCGGTCGCGGCGCCTCTCGCTGCGACTACTCCAGCGACCGCCGTCGCACCGCCGGTCTTCGGCCCGCGAATCATCATTGGCCTGGTGGGTGTGTTGCTGGCGGTGTTGGTGTCAGGCCTGAACGAGATGGTGACCAAGGTCGCCCTGGCCGACATTCGCGGTGCGTTGGCCATCGGCTACGACGAAGGCACCTGGCTGGTCGCCAGCTACACCGCGACCTCGGTGGCCGCCATGGCGTTTGCTCCTTGGTGTTCGGTGACGTTCTCGTTGCGGCGTTTCACCTTGTGCGCCATCAGCGTCTTCACTCTGTTGGGCGTGCTGTGCCCGTTTGTCCCGAATTATGAAAGCCTGCTGGTCATGCGCACCCTGCAGGGCCTGGCCGGTGGTGCGTTGCCGCCGATGCTGATGACCGTTGCGCTGCGGTTCCTGCCGGCCAATGTGAAGCTCTATGGTCTGGCCGGTTATGCCCTGACGGCAACCTTCGGCCCTGGTCTCGGCACGCCGCTGGCCGGGTTGTGGACCGAGTACGTCGGCTGGCAATGGACCTTCTGGCAAATCGTCGTGCCGTGCCTGATTGCCCTGACGGCGGTGGCTTACGGTCTACCCCAGGATCCGCTGCGTCTGGAACGCTGCAAGTCATTCAACTGGCGTGGCTTGCTACTGGGGTTTCCGGCGATTTGCATGTTGGTGATCGGCATCCTGCAAGGCAATCGGCTGGACTGGTTCGAGTCGAGCCTGATCTGCGCACTGCTCGGCGGCGGGCTGCTACTGCTGGTGCTGTTCCTGATCAACGAGTGGTCGCAACCGATTCCGTTCTTCAAGTTGCAGATGCTCGGCATCCGCAACCTGTCGTTCGCATTGTTGACCCTGGCCGGCGTGTTGGTGGTGTTGCTCGTGGTGGTGATCATTCCCTCCAGTTACCTGGCTCAGGTCCAGGGCTATCGCCCCATACAGACTGCGCCAATTATGCTGTTGGCGGCGTTGCCACAGTTGATCGCGCTGCCGTTGGTGGCGGCGCTGTGCAACCTGCGTTGGGTCGATTGCCGCTGGGTGCTGGGGATCGGCCTGAGCATGCTGGCGCTGTCTTGCATCGGCGGCTCGCAGCTGACGTCGGCGTGGATTCGTGACGATTTCTACGTCCTGCAATGGCTGCAGATTTTCGGTCAACCCATGGCCGTGCTGCCGCTATTGATGCTCTCCACCGGCAGCATCACCCCGATGGAAGGACCGTTCGCCTCGGCCTGGTTCAACACGGTCAAAGGCCTGGCGGCAGTGATCGCCACCGGTGTGATCGATGCGCTGACCACCGCAAGGCTGCATTTCCACTCGAGCATGCTGGTGGACAACCTCGGTAACTCGCCTCTGGTTGATAGCGCCAGCGCGAACCTCGCTCACCGTCTGCATCAGCAGGCTGTGGTGCTGACTTCTTCCGATCTTTATCTGTGCATGGCCGGCGTCGCGGTGGCGCTGATCCTGCTGATTTTCTGGCTGCCGACGCGGATTTATCCACCGCGCGCGCCAACTTGAACGCTTCACTGAAACAGAAGGTTTTTATGACGACTCAATCAAAGCAAAAAATCGCTGTCGGCGTTGCCGCAGCGATGGTGGTCGGCGTGTTGATTTACCTGCTGGCGCCGGGCTTGTTCGGCAAGCGTACACAGCAAAGCACTAATGATGCCTTCGTCTCGGCGGACTTCACCCTGGTGGCGCCGCGTGTGGCGGGATTCATCAAGGAAGTGCTGGTGGAGGACAACCAACAGGTCAAGGCCGGGCAACTGCTGGCGTTGATCGACGACCGCGATCTGCGCGCTGCCGCTGAGGCTGCTGACGCGCAAACCCTGGTGGCCAGGGCGCAGCTGCAAAACGCCCGGGCGACCCTGGAACGCCAGACGTCGGTGATCGCTCAGGCCCAGGCTACGGTGGTTTCGGCGAAGGCGGAGATGGCTTTCGCCGAGCATGAACTGAACCGCTACAACCACCTCGCCGGGGTGGGTGCCGGCACCGTGCAGAATGCCCAGCAGGCGCGCACGCGCATCGATCAGGCCACCGCTCGGTTGGCCAATGCCACAGCGGCGCTGGCGGCGGAACGCAAACAAGTGGAGATCTTGACTGCCCAGCGCGATGCCGCCGAAGGTGGACTGAAACGAGCGCAAGCGGCGCTGGAAATGGCCAGTTATGAACTGTCCTATACGCGCATCGTTGCCCCCCAGGACGGCATGGTCGGCGAGCGCGCGGTGCGGGTCGGCGCCTATGTCACACCGGGCAGCAAGATTCTGGCCGTGGTGCCGCTGGAGCGGGCGTATGTGGTCGCCAATTTTCAGGAAACCCAATTGACCGACGTACAGCCGGGGCAGGACGTGCAGGTGCATGTCGACAGTCTTGGTGGCGAAGCCCTGCAGGGACGCGTCGAGAGCATCGCACCGGCCACCGGCGTGACCTTCGCGTCAGTCAAACCGGACAACGCCACCGGCAATTTCACCAAGGTTGTGCAACGGATTCCGGTGAAAATCATCCTCGATCCAGGCCAGCCATTGGCCGAGCGGTTGCGGGTGGGGATGTCGGTGGAGGCGAGTATTGATACTGCCAGCGCTACGGCCGATGAGCATGAGGTCGCACAACGATGAACTTCGCTAATCACACATCCCCGTGGCGAGGGAGCTTGCCCCCGTTCGAGTGCGCAGCGCTCGCAAATTTCGGGTCCGCTGCGCGGCCCAACGGGGGCAAGCCCCCTCGCCACAGAGCTAGTATTCGCTCTGTCGCTATTGTGTTGAACCTGCTTTCGTTGAGTGCCTGCACCGTCGGACCGGACTTCCAGCGCCCTCAGCCGCAGCAAGTCGCCCAATGGTCGAAACCGGCCAAAGCCGCCGCCAGTCAGGTCGTTCCCAACGAGATGGACGAACGCTGGTGGGAAGTGTTCCACGATCCGAAACTCTCGGCCCTGACCCAACGCGCCCTGACCGACAACCTCGATTTGAAACTCGCCAGCAGCCGCTTGCAACAAAGCCGCGCCGCGCGCCAGGTAATCACCGCCGAGCGCTATCCCAACACTACCGCCACTAGTAGCTACGGGCGCAAACGCAACAGTGGTGAAGGACTGAACGATCCGTCGGGCAATAACGGCGACTCGGCGTACAACCTGTGGGATGCAGGCTTTTCCGCTTCCTGGGAACTGGATTTCTGGGGTCGTGTGCGCCGCGAAACCGAAGCCGCCGATGCCACCCTGGAGGTGGCGGAAAACGATCGCCGTGGCGTGCTGCTGTCGGTGCTCGCCGAAACGGCTCAGGACTATATTCAACTGCGCGGTGTGCAAAGCACCTGGACCGTCACCGAGCAGAATCTCGACGTCGCCCGGCATAGTTTGAAACTCTCGCAACTGCGCTTGGCCGACGGTGTAGCGACGGATCTGGACGTCGCCGAAGCCGCCGCGCAAGTCGCGGCCATCGAATCACGTTTACCGGCGCTGGAGCAGCGTCAGTCGCAACTGATCAACGCGCTGAGCCTGTTGATGGGCGAACCGCCGCAAGCGTTGTCCGCCGAGTTATCCACAGACGCCCCGGTACCGCAAACCCCGCGACAGGTCGCCATCGGCTTGCCGTCGCAATTGGCCGAGCGCCGCCCGGATATCCGCCAGGCCGAAGCCCGACTGCATGCCGCGACCGCCAGCATCGGTGTGGCCAAGGGTGACTTCTATCCGCGAATCACCCTGTCGGGCAACATCGGTTCGCAAGCCCTGCAACTGAGCGATTTCGGCTCCTGGGGCTCGCGCTCGTTCAGCATCGGTCCGCAATTGAGCTTGCCGCTGTTCGACGGCGGTCGGCTGCGGGGCGTGTTGCATCTGCGCGAAGCCCAACAACAGGAAGCGGCCCTGGCTTACCAGCAAACCGTGCTGCGGGCATGGCATGAAATCGACAATCAACTCACCGCCTACAACGCCAGCCAATTGCGCCGCGACAGCCTCGCCGAAGCCGTGCGCCAGAACCAGATCGCCCTGCGCACCGCGCAACAGCAGTACGTCGAAGGGGTGGTGGATTTCGTCAACGTCCTGACCGTGCAAGGCGAATTGCTGGCGACCCAGCAACAGTGGGTCGAGAGCTCGACCGGGGTGTCGTTGGCGATGGTGGGGTTGTACAAGGCGTTGGGTGGGGGATGGGAGTCGGTGTATCCGGTGGCAGGGGCCGTTACCAATAATCCGGCTTGATCGCGGGTGCCTTATGAGTAGCCACACGAACTGGAAACTGGTGCGACTGCAGCTCTTCTGAGGTTACGACACGTCGCATCCAGTGTGAGTGCTCCTTTAAAGAGCCTGGTGATGGACGGTTTAACTCGGCTCGATGAGGAAGAATGACTCCAACTCTTATGTCTGGGAAATCTTCTCGAATTGCTCTCAGGGCTGGAGTCATATCGGTGTCGCTGGATACCAGGACTAGCTGTTCGATTTGCTCATGGAAATGGAGCTTGGCCTGCCTTGCCGCAGTGCGATACATGCTGATTGCGATGTGGACATCCGTTTCTTTTTCTTCAAGCTTCCAGATGTCGATCTTGTCTTGGCGAGAGGCGGCGGTCTTTCTGTCAATGAAGCGAGGTGCTTTAGCTGGCTCAAGTTTATGGCGACCATAGTGAACGGCAACATTAGTCGCTTTTAAAGCACGCACATAGGTGTCTTGAGCTTCTTTGGACACTCTGCCGCGAGTGGCAAGTTCTGGTTTGACAGATGAGGTGAAGTAATCAACCGAGATGAGTGAATTTTGTGGGTTCTCGATGTGGGCGACATGGCCCAGCAAGCCTTTCAGATTGAGCCATTTGTATGGGGTACCCGCGAGCAATCCATAGAACACGTTGTAGCCATCAACAAAGAAAGCGGTACGCACAAACTCAATCCTCAGAAACGAAAAAACCGGCCTAGGCCGGTTTCTTCACCACCAACTGCCAGTGAACTTAATCTCTGCGTACGGGGTTCAGTAAGACGATCCTAAGTCGAGTTAGCGATGACGTCAACCGTTGACTGACCAAGGCATCACTCGGAGGGACATCCCCAGCGCCGGCAAGCCAGTTTTGTGCATTTGTCTGGTTGATGGTCAAGCCATTCCTGGACCCATCTATTAATGATTGTTACGGCGGAAAGGGTAGATGTCCCGTTGCGTTTGTAGGGGATGAAGTGTCTATTGCCGATTTCGTTTTTGATCGAATGGTCGTTCCTGATTTCTTGTGGGATTTATTACCGATACTCATCGAGCTCGGAAATCAACGACCGCTCTGAAAATTTTGTCCTTTTTGAAACATTACATTTCCAACCAATGATGGCCATCCGCTTGACGCGTTCCCCCGCTGTCGTAGACTCCGCTCATCCGTCAGGGAGTTACGGTTATGCGGCGTTTTCGTGTTTGGGTTGCGGGATTAACCTTTGTAACGTGCGTAGTACAGGCGCAAACGCCTGCGCCAGACGATCCGCTGCTGGAAAGCAACGCGGTCGGCGGTAACGCGTCAGCCAGCAGTGAGGCCCGTGGTGTGTTGCGAGCCCGGGATCAGGCGGTGCTCGCCAGTGAGTTGTCCGGGCGGATTGTCGAGTTGCCGTTCAGTGAGGGCGAGTCGTTCAAAAAGGGCGACACCCTGGCGCGGTTTGACTGTTCGGCTTATCAGGCTCAGCTCAACGCGGCACAGGCCGCCAATCGTGGCGCCGGTGAGGAGCTGGCCCATAATCGGCAACTGGCGGCGTTGAATTCGGTGGGGCGCTTTGAAGTGGCGCGGGCCGAGGCCAAGGTCAGCGAAACCCAGGCGCAATCTCAGGTTTATCAGGTTCAGGTCAAGCGCTGCAGCGTGGTCGCGCCGTTCGATGGCCAGGTCGTCGAGCGCAAGGTCAAGCGCTACGAAAGCGTTGCCGCCGGTGCGCCGTTGCTGGATGTGGTCGATAACCGCACCCTGGAAATTCACCTGTTGGTGCCGTCACGCTGGATGGGCAAGCTCAAGCCCGGCCAGACGTTCAGTTTTGTCCCCGATGAAACCGGTCAGCCGCTGGATGCCACGGTCAAGCGCCTCGGCGCGCGGATCGACGAAGGCAGCCAGACCTTGCTGCTGGTGGCGACACTGCCCAACGCCAGCGGCCTGTTGGCCGGCATGAGCGGAACGGCGCGTTTCGCGGAGCTCAAGTGAACGCCCCGGTAACGGGCGGCGCCGAGCAGGTGTTCGCCAGGTTTCTCGACCTCGAACGCCAGACCCGCGCGGCTCGTAATTCTTCGCAACTGGCCTACAGCCTGGTCAATGACGGTCAGTCGCTGTTCAGTTTCCGCCATGCCGCATTGTTGATCGCCGGCAAGGTGCAGGCGGTGACCGGTGTCAGTGCGGTGGAGCCGAATGCGCCGTTCGTGGCGTTTGTCGAGCAAGCGGTCGCGCAGTTGTTCAAGCTCGAGGTGCTGAAACAGGCACGGGTGATCGCGCCCGATCTGCTCAGTGAATCGATTCAGGCCGATTGGCAAAGTCTGTCGGCCGCTCAGGTGTTCTGGTTGCCACTGATTGATCATCAGGGCGAGATCTTCGGCGGGCTGTGGCTGGCGCGGGATGTGCCGTGGAACCCTGCCGAGCAGGTGCTGTTGTCGCAACTGGGCGACACCTACAGCCATGCCTGGCTGGCGCTGCAACCGCGCAAACCCTGGCGACTGCGCTGGACGCGCAAGCGTCAGGTGGCACTGGTCGCCGTGTTGTTGCTCGGGTTACTGATTCCGGTGCGCCAATCGGTGTTGGCGCCGGCTGAGGTCGTCCCGTTGGGCGGTCGGGTGGTCGCGGCGCCGCTGGACGGGGTGATCGCCGAGTTCCTGGTCAAACCCAACCAGACGGTGAAGACCGGCGACCTGCTGCTGCGCTTCGAAAGCACCACGCTCAAGGCTCAGGCTGATGTGGCCGAGCGCGCTCTGGGCGTTGCCGAAGCGGAACTCAAGGCCAATTCCCAACGTTCCTTCGCCGATGCCGAATCCAGTTCGAAAATCGATCTGCTGGCCGCACGTGTCGAGCAGAAACGCGCCGAACGGGATTACGCCCGTGAACTGCTCAAACGCAGCGAAGTGCGTGCCGAGCGGGATGGCATCGCGGTGTTCGCCGATGCCGAACGCTGGACCGGCAAACCGGTACAGACCGGCGAGCGCTTGATGGAACTCGCCGACCCGAATCAGGCCGAGTTGCGCATCGAATTGGCCGTGGGCGATGCGATCGCCCTGGAGCCTGGGGCGCAGGTCGCACTGTTTCTCGACAGCGATCCACTGCAGCGGCACCAGGCCAGGCTCGAACGTTCGGCCTATGAAGCGCAGCCAACAGCTGGCGGGCAACTGGCTTATCGACTGGATGCGACATTCGACGGCGCACCGCCGCGCATTGGCTTGCGTGGCACGGCGAAAGTCTTCGGTGACCGTGCGCCGCTGGCGCTGTACCTGTTGCGTCGACCGCTGGCCGGGTTGCGTCAGAGCGTAGGCCTTTAGATGAGCCTGCCGAGCCTGCGGGCAGACCTGCAATTGTCGACGGCGGCGCCGGCCCTCGACGGGTCACCATGCTGGACCCTGGCCGACCCGGTGCGTGGACGTTATTTCAAACTCGGCGCGGCGGCGATGCGCTTGCTGCGTCATTGGTCCCTGGGTGATCCCGAGCAGGTGCTGCGTGCCGCCAACCGCGAGCCAGGGCTGCCGCTGGACGGCGCGGCGCTTGAGCAATTGCTGGAATTTTTGCGCGGCCACGACCTGATCAGCGCCCTCGACCCATCGCAGCGCGCCAGTTACAGCCTGAAGGCCGCGGCTCAGCGCCAGAGCCTGTGGAAAATCCTGCTGCATCAATACCTGTTTTTCCGGATTCCGCTGTGGCGTCCGGACGCCTTTCTCAATCGCGTCTGGCCGTGGCTGGAGCGTTTCGGCCCGCGCGCATTGCGCTACGGATTGCCCGCGACGCTGGGGCTCGGGGTGTTTCTGGTGTCGCGGGACTGGCAGCGATTCATCGCCACCTTTCCGCACCTGTTCAGCCTCGGTGGCGCGCTGGCGTTCGCGGTGGCGTTGTTTTTCGCCAAGCTGTGCCACGAATTCGGCCACGCCTTTATGGCCAAGCGCGCCGGTTGTCGGGTGCAGAGCATGGGCGTGGCGTTCATGGTGCTGCTGCCGATGTTCTACACGGACGTCAGCGACGCCTGGCGGGTCAACGATAGACGTGCGCGTTTGCTGATCGGCGCCGGCGGGGTGCTGGCGGAACTGGTGCTGGCCTGTATCGCGCTGCTCGCCTGGTCACTGCTGCCCGATGGCCCCGGGCGCACGGCGGCGTTCATGCTCGCCAGTGCGACCTGGATTACTACGCTGGTGATCAACCTCAACCCGTTCATGCGTTTCGACGGCTACTTCTTGCTCAGCGACTTCTGGGAAGTGGACAACCTTCAGGGACGTGCCTTTGCCTTGTGTCGCTGGCGATTGCGCGAGTTCCTGTTCGGCTACGCTGCCCCGGCGCCGGAGCCGTGGGCGCCGAGGATGCAGCGGCGGTTGTTGATCTGGGGATACGGCTCGTGGCTATGGCGCGCGGCGTTGTTTTTCGGGATTGCGCTGGCGGTTTATCACCTGTTCTTCAAGGTATTGGGGATCTTCCTGATGCTGGTGGAGCTGGTGTGGTTCATCTTCCTGCCGATCCTGAGCGAGTGGCGGCAATGGTGGAGTCGTCGCGAACAGGCGCATACACCTCGGGTACTGCTCAGCAGCCTGACATTGTTCGGGCTGTTGTTGCTGCTGGCGCTGCCGTGGCGCAGCGCGGTGGAGCTGCCGACGATGTTGGAGGCGGGACACACCAGCGCCTTGCACGCGCCGGTGGCGGCGCGGGTAAAAACGGTGAATGTGCATGACGGTCAGGTTGTCGCCCAGGGCGAGGTGCTGATCGAGCTGGAATCACCGGACCTGGACTCACGCCAGGCCATCGTCCGCCGCGAGATCCAGATTCAGCAGTTGCAGATGCGTCGTCAGGCCAGCCGCAGCGAAACCGCGGCCGACGCCGGAATCGTCGAGCAGCGCCTGGCGGAAGCGGTGGCTGAATACCGCGGCCTGGTCGCCCAGCGTGAGCGACTGCTATTGCGTGCGCCCCACGCCGGCAAGGTGCGCGACCTGTTGCCGCAGTTAACGGTCGGTCGCTGGCTTTCGACTAAAGATCCTTTGGTGCGGGTGGTCGAAGACGGCGCGCGGTTGCGCGGTTATCTGGCTGAAGCCGAGCTCTGGCGTGTTGCTTCGGGTGCTCGCGGGCGGTTCATCGCCGATGACCCGATGCACCCGGCGATCGCCGTGCAATTAAGCGAAATCGATACCAACGGCGCGGCCTATGTCGATCAAGAGGCGCTGACTTCCGATCATCACGGGCCGATTGCCGTACGCCGGGATGAGCATCAGCGCGCCGAACCGGTGCAGGCGCAGTATGGCGCGCGGTTGAGCGTCCTCGAAGAGACGCCGACGCCGGTGCAACCTTTGCGCGGCATTGTGGTGTTGCAGGGCAGCGGCGAATCGTTGCTGGGCGTTGCCTGGCGGCGCATGGCGGCCCTGGGGGTCAGGGAAAGCGGTTTCTAAGGGGGAACAGCGATGGCGAACAGCGATTCAGTGGCAGCGGATGGCCTGGTGGTCAGGCCTTCGCGGGCCAGCGATGGACCTTTTCTGCACAGCCTTTACCAGGCGGCGCGGCCGGATCTGCAATGGATCGACGGCGAGCAGGAAGTGGTCCAACAGGTGGTTGCCCAGCAATTCACCGTGCAGGAACAAGGACTGGGGGAAAACTTTCCCGACGCCATGCATTACGTGATCGAGAAACTCGACACAGCCATCGGCGCGTTGACCACCGACTTCGGTCCCAATGAAATTCGCGTGCTGTACCTGGCGTTCATCCCCCAGGCCCGAGGCCGGGGTTACGGGCGGACGGTGCTGCAAGGCGTGCAAAAAGCCGCGCAACAAATCCGCTGCCCTGTGGCGACGGTGGTCTGGGCCAACAATCCCCATGCGCGCCAGCATTACCTGGCGCTGGGGTTTCAGGTTGAAGAGCGCAACCCGGCGGCGGAGCGGTTGGTGTGGTACCCGCAGGGTTAAGAGCAATACAAAAAACCGTGGTGAGGGGCTCACCACATAAGCCCGCTCCCACAAAGTCTCAGTTGAAGGCGATGTAGAAATAACCCACGTCGGGATCCCGCCCCATGGTCGGTACTCGCGAGACGAAAATATTTTCCACCTGGCCCAGTTCCGGCAACTCCAGCGCACACAAGCCATCGACAAAGTCGGTGGGTTGCAGGCTGTTGAGCTCGACGCTGAACGGCATGCGCTCGCTTTTGGGCATCTGTGAATGGGGCGTTTCTTTAAGGGTGTCGATATGGATCGGCAATTCACTGCCATCGGGCAGCCGCAGCGTCCCGGTCTTGCCCAGTAGTGCCTGAAAGTGTTGGCTTTGAACCTGTTGCAGCATGGCATCCCTCCATCAAGCAAAAGTGGCCGGGGGATGTGCATCCCCCGGCCAGACCCTCAGTTACGCGAAGGGAATAATCCGTTCAGGGCGATGCTGAAGTTGAGCACCAGGAACGGGTTCATCACCGTCATGGGCAAACCATTGCCGGCGGACGAGATTTCCCCCGTCACCGTGCTGGTGACACCCTTGAGCGGTACCGCCGCAGCACCTTGCTGATCGGAGTAGATGCTCGCCGAGCCTGGCCCGCCGCCCGAGGCACCGATGTACGAGTTGGTCGCGGTCGGGTTGGTGACCGGGTTGCTCGCCGGGCTGGCCAGTTGCAGGGTGGTGGTGGCCGTGAGCCCGGACAGGGCGTGGGTGTGGTTGGGCAGGTTATTGATGGTCGCGGTGACGTTTTCGGTCCCGGAGACCTCGCCGATGACACGCGGGGTCAGGCCCAGGCCGTTGCCTTGGGCAATCGGCATGCGGCCCTGCAGGTTGGGCAGCATGAAATTGGTGGTGCCATTGCCTCCATAGTAGGTTCCCAGCAGTGAGAACAGCGCCTGGTATTGCGAGATCCCCAGCGTCTGGCCATAGCACAGGGCCCAGCCGTTGGGGGCGAAGTTAAAGGCGAAAGGTTGGATAGTGCCCATGAATACTTCCATAGTTCCTCATCCCTCAGGTTAGTGTCTGATATGTCACATCGCAGGCCCGGTTATCCGGGCGGATCGCAGTGATCAGCCGACTCCGTTCATCTCCGTGGCTGGGTCACGCCACGCCAAAGCGTAGACGCTGATCGGAATGATTGCCGGACGTCGTCCGTCGTAAAGCCAGCATCGACGACGGGCCTGAGCCTGTCCTACAGTGCTTGAGAAAATTGCGTATTCACTGGTCGAAGTTCATTAGGTCGAGGCACATCAGGTTGAAACAAGGGGAGGCAATGGAGGCGCGCAGAGAAACACCGCTGGGTGACACTCAGGATCCGCACGCGACACCGGGCTCATGGGCGGCTGCCCGTCGCTTATTGCGGTGGGCGCGGGAGCACTGGCTGCTGCCGATCCTGGCATTGGCTGCGCTGGTGCGTTTTTACGACCTGACGGCGGCGGCGATCTGGGGTGACGAAGGGTCCAGCCTGTTGTTGAGCCAGTACTCTCTGGCCGGGATCTGGGAACATGCAGCCCATGATGTGCATCCGCCGCTGTATTTCATGCTGCTGCACGGCTGGATCGGGCTGTTCGGCGACGGCATTTTTTCGATTCGTTGCCTGAGCGCGCTGCCGGGTATTGCCACGGTCGGGCTCGGTGTCTGGCTGGTGGACCTGCTCGCGACCCGCCGCGCCGCGTTGCTGGCCGGGGTTCTGCTGGCGCTGTTGCCCACGGCGGTGCGGTATAGCCAGGAAGTGCGGATGTATTCGCTGTTGGGGATGTGGCTGATCGGCGCCACGATCGCCCTGGTGTACTGGATAAAACGGCCACAACGCACGCGCTATCTGGTGATCTACACCCTGCTGATGACAGCGGCGTTCTACACCCATTACTTCACCGCGCTGTGCGTGCTGTGTCACTGGTTGTATCTGGGCCTGATCCGTGTGCAGCCAGGGTACCGACTGCGGCACATTCAGCGCTCGGGCTGGTGGCTGGCCAATGTGGCCATCGTGCTGTTGTACTTGCCGTGGGTGCCCAGCCTGATCGATCTGATCCAGCACTTGGATCTGCTCAAGGCCAATGGTGATGTGGGGTGGGAGCCCCCCGTCATGCTCGACTCGTTGCCGTCGATGATCTGGTCGCTCCTGATCCAGGACGATGGCGAGAACCTGCCCACGCTGATTTTTATCGCGCTGCCACTGGCATTGGTGGCCCTGGCGGGCGTGGCGCTGGCCCGCGACCGCAGTGTGTTCCGTGGCAGTGCGCTGGCGGTGATCTACACCGCAGTCCCGTTATTGCTGGTGTTTGCGGTGTCGTTCATCTCGCCGGTGTTCATCGAGCGTTACCTGACCGCTTACGCCTTGGGTCTGCCGATGGTTGTCGCGCTGGCCGTCGATCGCTTGTACGCAGACTTCAAGGTCTTGGCACTGGCCGTGCTGCTGCTGTTTGCCGGTGTCGAGCTGGTGGGGGTGAAGAACAATGCCACGGTGGATACTGAGGATCAGATCAGCGTCATGGCCAAACACGTGAACCAGCACTTCATGCCCGGCGACCGAATCGTCACCAGTGACATGCTCTGGTACCTGAGTTACGTCTATTACAACCAGACCAACGCCAAACCGATGCTGTACACGCCACCATTGGCCGATGGCCGGTCGAGCCGGCCGAACGCCTACGGTTTCGGTACGCTGGTGACCAATGACATCTACCTGGATAGCCTCGATGCCTTGCCCAAAGGCACTGGTCGGGTATGGCTGGTCGGTACCCTCGAGGGGGCGGACGAGTTCGCTCCATTGCCCGCGGGCTGGCAACGCGTCGACGAAGCCCGGGGGGGAGGCGCCGTGGCACGCTTGTATGTGCTGAAGTAATCCGTGGTTTCAGGGCTTAAACGATTCAACTTTTAAACGGTTATATCAATTGCGTTTTCCAGTCGATTTAGCTCCAATTTGATATCAAAACACCACTAGCTGTAAGGCCATTCATGGTCTACGCTCCGTCGTACAAAGGACTGAATGACGGGTGAATGGATTGCAGCAGTTCCACTTTATCTCCGGCTTGCCGCGCTCGGGCTCGACCCTGCTTTCTGCCATTCTTTTGCAGAATCCGCGTTTCCATGCCGGCATGACCAGCCCCGTGGGCGCACTCTTTTCCGGCGTTCTGGAGCAATGCAGCGCCGGCAGCGAATTCGGCGCGGTGATCGACACCGACCTGCGTCGCCGCCTGTTGCGTGGCCTGTTCGATTCTTACTACGCCGACAAGGCCGACAAACCGGTGGTGTTCGACACCAACCGCTTGTGGAATTCGCGCCTGCCGGCGATCAGCGATCTGTTCCCTCAAGCCAAGATCATTGCCTGTGTGCGCAATGTCGCCTGGGTCATGGACAGCATCGAGCGCCTGTACCGCGCCAATCCCTTCGAAAACACCAAGCTGTTCGGCGATGCGGTTGAGCGCAACACGGTCTACAGCCGCTGCGAAACCCTGGCCCAACGCAATCGGTTGGTGGGGTTTTCCTGGGCCGCCCTCAAGGAAGCCTATTACGGCGAACACGCCGACTCACTGCTGATCATCGATTACGACCTGCTGAGTCAGGCGCCAGAGCGGGTGATGCGGCTGGTTTACGACTTCATCGGTGAACCCTGGTTCGAACATGATTTCGATCATTTGGCCTACGACGCACCGGAATTCGACCAGGCCCTTGGCCTCTCGGGGCTGCACAAGGTGAAGGCCAAGGTCCAATTGCAGTCCAGGCGCACGATCCTGCCGCCGGATTTGTTCAAGCAATACGCCGAGTTGTCCTTTTGGCTCGATGGCTCAGCCAGCGCCGCCAATGTCATTCGTATGAAAGCCGACGCCGCGATCAGTTGATCGCGGCGTTTTCATTGGTCTGTCAAAAAGTTCGAGTCCGGGTGAGCAGCATGTGGTGGAGCAAAGGCAAGTCGCGGGTTACCGAAGGCGCACGAGCGCTGGCCACGCCAATGATCATGTCCCTGGAGCCGCGCATGCTGTTCGACGGCGCGGTGGCCGCCACAGTGGCCGACACTGCCCAGGCTGACACCCATACCACGGCCGACGCGGTCAAGGCACCGACTGCCGACAAGTCGGTCGCCAGCAAGGACACCCACGGCCAGGCCGATGCCACGCCAACCCCGACACCTGTCGCGGTGCCAGGGCAAAGCGTGGTGTTCGTCGATTCGCGGGTCAAGGACGCCAACAGCCTGCTTAAAGGCGTCGCGCCGGGCACTCAGGTGGTCCAGCTGGACGCGGGCAAGGACGGCTTGCAGCAGATTGCCGACTACCTCGACACCCATCAGGGCATCAGTTCGGTGCAGATCATTGCCCACGGCAACGCAGGCGATCTGTGGCTGGGTAATAGTTATCTGTCGGCCGATAACGTCGCGGCCCGCAGCGCCGTGCTGGCGGAAATCGGCAAGGACATGAACGTCGGCGGCGACATCATGATCTACGGCTGCTACACCGCCGAAGGCGAGCGCGGCTTGAGTTTCGTCGACTCGCTGGCGCAACTGACCGGCCGTGATATCGCCGCTTCCAGCAACCGCACCGGGGTCGGTGGCGACTGGAATCTGGAAATTGCCACCGGCAACATCGAAAGCGCCAACGTACTCTCGACCAAGGCCATGAGCGAGTATCAGTGGGGCCTGGCCACCTGGACCGCCACCAACAACGCCAACACGGGCGTCGGCTCGCTGCGTGCCGCCCTCGCCTCGGCGCAGAACGGCGATATCGTCACATTCAGCACCGGCATGACGGTGCAATTGACCTCCGAATTGCTGATCAACAAGAACGTCTACGTTGATGGCGACTTGAACAACGACGGTGTGGCAGATGTGACTCTTGATGGTCAGTACAAGACCCGAGTGGTTGAAGTGGCGTCTGGCAGTACCGTGACGCTCGATGGCCTGGTGATCACCCGTGGCCTGGTGGCGGGCAACGGTGGCAACGGTGGCTACGGCGCCACGGGCGCAATGGCCGGGGGGATTTTCAACGCCGGGAATCTGACCCTGAAAAACGTTACCGTGACCTCCAACGCCGCTTCCGGTGGTGGTGGCGGCGGCGGTGTCACGGGCGCTTTTTACGGCGGTGGCGGCGGCGGTGGTGGCGGTTTGGGCGGCCAGGGCGGCGGGCACGGCGGTTCGGCAGGGCCGGGCACCGGCACATTGGGCGGCCAGGCGGGCAGCGGCGGTGTCGGTGGTTATGGCGGCGGTTATGACGCCACCCACATGGGCGGTCGCGGTGGTTCCACCACTGGCGGTGCTGGCGGGGTGGGCGTTTCCTATTACAGCAACGGCGGTAACGGTGCGACGGCCACCAATGGCACGATTTCCATTGGCGGTGGCGGCGGCGGGGCCGGTTGGGACAAGGTAGGTGGTGCTGGCGGCAACGCGGTAGGCGGGATCTACAACGCCAGCAGCGGCACCATAACCGTCATCGGCACGTCGACCATCAGCAACAACATCGGCGCCGGTGGCGGCGGTGGCGGTGGCGGTGGCCAAGGCAGCAATGCCAGTAATGGCGGCATTGGCGGCCGGGGCGTCGGTGCGATCTGGAACAAAGGCACGCTGCTGATGACGGCCGCCAACTTCGCGGCCCTGGCCGGTAATGCCGCAGCCAGTGGTGCAGGCGGTACCGCGCAGGGCGGAGGTTCAACCGGCACCTCGCCGACCTCTTTCTCGACTATCTACAACGACGGTGGCGTACTCAACACCGCGTATTCGCCACCGCCGACCGCGACCATTGTGGTCGCCGACACCACACTGAGCATCGGCGAAACGTCCTTGGTGACGATCACCTTTTCCGAGGCCGTGACCGGTTTCACCAACGCGGACCTGACTATCCCCAACGGCACCCTGAGCGCCGTCAGCAGCAGCGATGGCGGCATCACCTGGACGGCAACGTTCACCCCGTCCGTCAGTATTTCCGATACGACCAACGTCATCACCCTGGACAACACCGGCGTGATAAACGGCCTGGGCACCGCCGGCGTCGGCACCACCAACTCCAATAACTACACGGTCGACACCGTACGCCCGACCGCGACCATCGTGGTGGCGGACAATGCGCTGAAAGTCGGCGAAACCTCGCTGGTGACCATCACCTTCAATGAAGCGGTCACCGGTCTCACCAACGCGGACCTGACGATTGCCAACGGTACGCTCACGGCGGTGAGCAGCAGCGATGGCGGCATCACCTGGACGGGAACCTTCACCCCAACCGCCAGCATCACCGATACGACCAACCTGATCACTCTGGACAACACCGGAGTCAGCGACCTGGCGGGCAATGCCGGGAGCGGCACCACCGATTCGAACAACTACGCCATCGATACGGTACGCCCGACCGCCACGATTGTGGTGGCCGATACAACGCTGACCGCGAGTGAAACCTCGCTGGTGACCATTACGTTCAGCGAAGCGGTGAGTGGTTTCACCAACGCCGACCTGACCATCGCCAACGGCACACTGAGCGCGGTGAGCAGCAGCGATGGCGGCATCACCTGGACCGCGACCTTCACGCCGTCGGCCAGCGTCAATGACACCACCAACCTGATCACCCTGAACAATACCGGGGTCAGTGATCTGGCGGGCAACACCGGCAGCGGCACCACCAATTCGAACAACTACATGATCGACACCGTCCCGCCGACCGCGACCATCGTGGTCGCCGACAACGCACTGAAAATCGGCGAAACCTCACTGGTGACCATCACCTTCGATCAGGCCGTGAGCGGTTTCACCAACGCGGACCTGAGCATCGCCAACGGTACACTCACGGCGGTGAGCAGCAGCGACGGCGGCATTACCTGGACGGCGACCTTCACCCCGACCGCCAGCATCACCGACGCGACCAACCTGATCACCCTGGACAACTCTGGCGTGCAGGCGGCCGCCAGCGGTAACGTGGGCATTGGCACGACCGACTCCAACAACTATGCGATCGACACCGTGCGCCCGACGGCCACTATCGTGGTCGCGGACACGGCACTGAAAATCGGCGAAACCTCGCTGGTGACCATTACGTTCAGCGAAGCGGTGAGCGGTTTCACCAATGCGGACCTGACCATCGCCAACGGTACGCTCACGGCAGTGAGCAGCAGCGACGGCGGCATCACCTGGACCGCGACCTTCACCCCGAGCGCCAGCATCAACGACACCACCAACCTGATCACCCTGGACAATACCGGGATCAGCGATTTGGCGGGCAACGCCGGCAGCGGCACCACCGATTCCAATAACTACGCCATCGATACGGTACGCCCGACCGCCACGATTGTGGTGGCCGATACAACGCTGACCGCGGGCGAAACCTCGCTGGTGACCATTACCTTCAGCGAAGCGGTGAGCGGTTTCACCAATGCCGACCTGACCATTGCCAACGGTACGCTCACGGCGGTGAGCAGCAGCGACGGCGGCCTCACCTGGACGGCGACCTTCACGCCTTCGGCCAGCGTCAATGACACGACCAACCTGATCACCCTGAACAATACCGGGGTCAGTGATCTGGCGGGCAACACCGGCAGCGGCACCACCAATTCGAACAACTACGTGATCGACACCGTCCCGCCGACTGCGACCATCGTGGTCGCCGACAACGCACTGAAAATCGGCGAAACCTCACTGGTGACCATCACTTTCGATCAGGCCGTGAGCGGTTTCACCAACGCGGACCTGAGCATCGCCAACGGTACACTCACGGCGGTGAGCAGCAGCGACGGCGGCATTACCTGGACGGCGACCTTCACCCCGACCGCCAGCATCACCGACGCGACCAACCTGATCACCCTGGACAACACCGGCGTGCAGGCGGCCGCCAGCGGTAACGTAGGCATTGGCACGACCGATTCCAACAACTATGCCATCGACACCGTGCGCCCGACGGCCACCATCGTGGTCGCGGACTCGGCACTGAAAATCGGCGAAACCTCGCTGGTGACCATCACCTTCAGCGAAGCGGTGAGCGGTTTCACCAACGCTGACCTGACCATCGCCAACGGCACACTCACTGCGGTGAGCAGCAGCGACGGCGGCATCACCTGGACCGCGACCTTCACCCCGAGCGCCAGCATCAACGACACCACCAACCTGATCACCCTGGACAACACCGGGATCAGCGACCTGGCGGGCAACGCCGGCAGCGGCACCACCGATTCCAATAACTACGCCATCGACACCGTGCGCCCGACCGCCACGATTGTGCTGGCCGATACGACGCTGACCGCGGGCGAAACCTCGCTGGTGACCATTACCTTCAGCGAAGCGGTGAGCGGTTTCACCAACGCCGACCTGACGATTGCCAACGGTACGCTCACGGCGGTGAGCAGCAGTGACGGCGGCATCACCTGGACCGCGACCTTCACCCCGACCGTCGGCGTGAATGACTCGAGCAACGTCATCACCCTGAACAACACCGGGGTCAGTGATCTGGCGGGCAACACCGGTAGCGGCACCACCAACTCCGGCAACTACACCATCGATACGGTGCTGCCGACGGCGACCATCGTGGTGGCCGACAACGCGCTGAAAATCGGTGAAACCTCACTGGTGACGATCACCTTCAGCGAAGCGGTGAGCGGTTTCACCAACGCGGACCTGACCATCGCCAACGGTACGCTCACGGCGGTGAGCAGCAGCGACGGCGGCATCACCTGGACGGCCACGTTCACACCGACCAGCGCCATCACCGACGCGACTAACCTGATCACCCTGGACAACACCGGCGTGCAGGCGGCCGCCTCCGGTAACGTGGGCAGCGGCACCACCGATTCGAACAACTACGCCATCGATACCGTGCGCCCGACGGCCACCATCGTGGTTGCGGACTCGGCGCTGGCGGTGGGTCAGACTTCGGTAGTGACGATCACCTTCTCCGAGGCGGTGACCGGCTTCAGCCTCGCCGACCTGACGGTGAGCAACGGTACCCTGAGCAGTCTGAGCACCAGCGATAACATCACCTATACCGCCACCCTGACGCCGGCGGCGAGCATCACCGATGCGACCAACCTGATTACCCTGGACAACACCGGGGTGACCGATGGGGCCGGCAATACTGGAAGCGGCACTACCGACTCCAACAATTACGCCGTCGACAGCCAACGCCCGACGGCCACCATCGTCCTGGCGGACGCCGCCCTGAGTGCCGGAGAAACATCGTTGGTGACGATCACCTTCTCCGAGGCGGTGACCGGTTTCACCAATGCCGACCTGACCATCGCCAACGGTACGCTCACGGCAGTGAGCAGCAGCGATGGCGGCATCACCTGGACCGCGACCTTCACCCCAACCGCCGGCGTGAATGACACGAGCAACGTCATCACCCTGAACAATACCGGTGTGACCGATGTGGCCGGCAACACCGGCAGTGGCACCACCAACTCGGCCAACTACACCATCGATACGGTGCTGCCAACGGCCACCATCGTGGTGGCCGACAACGCGCTGAAAATCGGTGAAACGTCGCTGGTGACCATTACCTTCAGTGAAGCGGTGACCGGTTTCACCAATGCCGACCTGACCATCGCCAACGGTACGCTCACGGCAGTGAGCAGCAGCGATGGCGGCGCATCACCTGGACGGCCACGTTCACCCCGACCGCCAGCATCACCGACGCGACCAACCTGATCACCCTGGACAACACCGGCGTGCAGGCGGCCGCCTCCGGTAACGTGGGTAGCGGCACCACCGATTCCAACAACTACGCGATCGACACCGTGCGCCCGACGGCTACCATCGTGGTCGCGGACACGGCGCTGCAAATCGGCGAAACCTCGCTCGTGACCATCACCTTCAGCGAAGCGGTGAGCGGTTTCACCAACGCCGACCTGACCATCGCCAACGGTACGCTGAGCGCGGTGAGCAGCAGCGATGGCGGCATCACCTGGACGGCGACCTTCACGCCTTCGGCGGGCATCAACGACACCACCAATCTGATCACCCTGGACAACACCGGGATCAGCGACCTGGCGGGCAACGCTGGCAGCGGCACCACTGATTCCAACAACTACGCCATCGACAGCCAGCGTCCGACGGCCACCATCGTGTTGAGTGATTCGACCCTGAAACCGGGGGAAACCGCCCTGGTGACCATCACCTTCAGCGAAGCGGTGACGGGTTTCGACAACAGTGACTTGAGCGTCGCCAACGGTACCTTGAGCGCGGTCAGCAGCAGCGACGGTGGCCTCACCTGGACCGCGACCTTCACCCCGACTGCCGGGGTTACCGACGCCAGCAACATCATTACCCTGAACAACAGCGGCGTGTCGGACGTGGCCGGCAACACTGGAGCGGGCACCACCAACTCGGCCAACTATGTGGTGGAAACCCAGGTGCCGACCGCCACCATCGTCGTTGCCGACAGTGCCCTCAAGGCCGGTGAAACCTCGCTGGTGACCATTACCTTCAGCGAAGCGGTGAGCGGTTTCACCAATGCTGACCTGACGGTCGCCAACGGCACCCTCAGCAGTGTTTCTTCCAGCGATGGCGGCGTGACCTGGACGGCGACTTTCACGCCTGCCGCCAGCGTCACGGACACCACTAACCTGATCCGCCTGGACAACAGCGGTGTGACCAACGTGTCGGGCAACAGCGGCGTCGGCGTGACCGACTCCAACAACTACGCCATCGACACCGTGCGTCCAACCGCGACCATTGTGGTCGCGGACAATAAACTGGGTATCGGCGAGACCACCACGGTGACCTTTACCTTCAGCGAAGCGGTGTCCGGTTTCGACCTGTCCGACCTCAGCGTGGCCAATGGCGTGTTGTCCAACCTGGCCAGCAGCGACGGCGGAGTGACCTGGACCGCCACACTCACGCCGACCGCGAGCGTCAACGATGCGACTAACCTGATCCTGCTCGACACCGGCAATGTGCTCGACGCCGCGGGCAATGCCGGCGCCAGCATCGCCATCTCCAACAACTACGCACTTGATGCGACCCGTCCGACCGTCAGCATCGTGGTTGCCAATCCGGTGTTGGGAATTGGCCAGACGACACTGGTGACCTTCACATTCAGCGAAGCGGTCAGCAACTTCGACTTGTCGGACCTGAGCGTGACCAACGGTGAACTGACCAATCTGGCCAGCAGCGACGGCGGCAAGACCTGGACCGGGACCTTCACGCCCACCGCGAACATTACCGACCCGAGCAACTTCATTGCGCTGGACACCAGCAATGTGACGGACCTGGCGGGCAACCTGGGCGCCAGCGTCGCGGTATCCAATAACTACACAATCAACACCGTACCGACGCCACCCCCCTTGGTGTTGACACCGGTGGTCGTGGCCGATCCACCGAACGTGCCATTGCAACCGATCATCTTCACCCCACCCACTGGCGATCTCGGCTCGCCACTGACCTTTGCCCCGTTGTTTGAACAACGGGTGATGGGCAATGGCATTCGGCCTCTGGGCGACATTTTCATAAACCACGGGGCGCTGACGCCGAGTTTTATTGCCCAGGTATTCACCAGCAGCGACACCGGTGGCGATGGCTCAGGCCACGGCTTCCTCGGCTTTGGCGGGGGCGATGGTGGGGTCTTCGGCAGCAGCACGCTGTCGAGCCTGTTCAATCAGAACACCAGTAGCGAGGGGGATTCGCTGAACACCTTTGGTAATCAGTCAATCAAAGCGGGGGATGCTTCCCAAGGGCTGCGCGGCGTGTTTGGCGCACCGACTCTAGGCCAGCAATTGCAACAACTCAAAGACACCGAGCAACGGCAGGTCGACTGCCTGGCCGCGGCTTTGCAACAGGTCGGCATCAGTGAAATGCAGGCCTGAAAAAATCATTAAAGCAGTGCGGCACCGGGGGCAATACAAGGATGAAAAGAAGTCATAAGTTGTTCGGCGCCAGCCTGCTGGCGCTGGCGATCAGCGGATGTGCAGTCACCAGTCAACCGATCGAACGCAGCGTCAGCCAACAGCGCGCCAAAAGCGATCTGCAAAACATGTACAAGGGTCAGGAGCCCCTCAGCGGCCCGCTGACCCTGCACCAGGCCATGGCCCGCGCGGTGAAATACAACCTCGAAGGCCGGCTCAAGATCATGGAAGAAGCCCTGGCCAAGCGCCAACTCGACCTCGCCAGTTTCGACATGCTGCCGCGCATGGCGCTGGATGCCGGTTACGTGGGGCGCAACAACGTCAACGCCTCCAGCAGCCAGAGCGTGCGCACCGGCACCCAGTCTCTGGAACCGTCGACCTCCCAGGACCGCGACCGTGACGTGGCGGACCTGACCATGGTCTGGAACGTGCTCGACTTCGGCGTCAGCTACATCAGCGCCAAGCAGCAGGGCGATCAGCGGCTGATCGTGCAGGAACGTCGGCGCAAGGTGATCAACACCATCGTCCAGGACGTGCGCTCGGCCTATTGGCGAGCCGTGGCCGCCGAACGTTTGCTCAAGCAAATCGACAGCCTGATGGCCCGGGTCGATACCGCCCGTGAGAATAGCCAGAGCATGAGCCAACAGCGTATCGGCGATCCGATCCAGTCGTTGGCTTATCAGCGCTCGCTGATCGAAGCCACCCGGCAACTGGAAGAGCAACGCCGCGCGCTGTCGCTGGCAAAAACCGAGTTGGCGACCCTGATCAACCTGCCACTGAATACCGAGCTGACGCTGGCGACCCAGGACGATTACGACATTCCGGAACTCAAGGTCGACCTCGCCAGCCTGGAGCAGGAAGCCCTGACCAGTCGGCCGGAGTTGCGCGAGCAGGATTACCAGACCCGCATCAGCGCGGCCGAAACCCGCAAAGCCATGCTGCGCCTGTTACCAGGGCTGGAGTTCTCCGCTGGCGGGCATTACGACAGCAACTCGTTTTTGGTGGAACAGAGCTGGGCGGATTACGGGGTGAAAGTCACCTGGAACCTGTTCAATGTGATTTCCGCACCCGCCGCGATCGATGTCGCCAAGGCCGGCGAAGAAGTCGCCGCGGCACGTCGTCAGGCGATGTCCATCGCAGTGTTGGCCCAGCTCTACGTGGCCAACGCCAACTACCGCGAAGCACTGCGGCAGTTCCAGACCAATCAGCAATTGTCGAACATCGACGGGCAAATCATCGGCCAGCTGCGCAACCGCTATCAGGCGGCCGGGCTGGGCGAACTGGATCTGATCCAGGGCGAACTGAACACGTTGCAGGCCGATCTGCGTCGCGACCTGTCCTACGCTGACCTGCGCAACGCTTACGGGCAAATCTTCGCCAGCGCCGGTCTCGATCCGCTGCCGGACGAGGTGCAATCTACCGAAGTCCAGTCCATCGCCACCGCACTGGCCAATCGCGAAGCGGCGTGGGCGGCGGGCAACATCTCAGTACCGCCGGTGGCCCATGCCCCGGTCCGCTAACCTGCTGGCGCCGACGGCGAGCATCAGCCGCGCCCAACGGGAGGCCCGCAACGGCCATCGCGGCACGGCGATTCTGCTGACCGGTTTACCGGCGGCGGGCAAGTCGACATTGGCCCAGGCACTGCACGCCGAGCTGTTCGAACATGGCGTGCAGAGTGTGGTGCTCGATGGCGATGGACTGCGGGTCGGGCTCAATCGCGATCTGGGGTTCACCGACAGTGATCGCCTGGAAAACATCCGCCGCGCCAGCGAAGTGGCGGCGCTGTTGGTCGAGAATGGGCAGATTGTCATCCTCGCGATGATTGCGCCCTTGGTGGAGTTGCGCGAACTGTTTGCCCGACGGCTGGGCGAGGATTACCGCGAAGTCTGGTGCAGCGCCTCTTTGACGGTGTGTGAACAGCGTGATCCCAAAGGTCATTACGCCCGGGCTCGACGGGGTGAGTTGGCGGGCTTCACCGGTGTTTCCGCGCCTTACGAACCACCGCCGTGTGCGTCGCTGGTGCTCGATACGGGCGCGCAATCGGTCGAGGCCTGTCTTGACCGTTTGCTGACCTGGCTCGGCGAATGTGCGGTGCTGCCAAAACGATGAGCCGACCGGCATTCTCCCGATTGCCGGTGACGGTGGATTTGCCGTTGCTGTTGCAGGCGCTGGCGGCGATCGGTGAGGACGACTGGCACGGTCATTTCAACAGCGCTTACTACACCGGTGACTGGAGCGGCGTGGCGCTGATTTCCGCGGCCGATGCCTTGACCGAGCTGGCGCCCGGAAGCGGTGAGCCTCGAGTGCGCGAACCCTGGCGACGGGATGGTCGATGGCAGCAAGGGCTGCGGGATCTGCCGCTGGAGATCGTCTGCGCGCGCCTGTTGCGACTTGGCCCGGGCGGGCGTATCCATGAGCATCGTGACTATGACCTGGGCGAGCCGGATGCGGACTTGCGTCTGCACATCCCGCTGCTCAGCCCCTCTCAAGTGGACTTCATGCTGGACGGCCAGCGCATGCCGATGGCCGCTGGCGAGTGCTGGTACCTCGACCTGGCGCGACCTCATCGCGTAGACAACCGCGATACCCAGACACGGATTCATCTGGTGCTCGATTGCCGGCCCGGTGCCTGGCTGGAGCAGGCGATTATCGATGGGGTGGCAACCACGCCGTCGCCGCTGGTCGGTGATCAAGCTTTAGAGCAATTCAACGCACTGCTGGCCGGCGATCCGCAGCTGTGCAAGTCCTTGCAGGGATTGCGGGACAACGAAGCCTTTGTCGCCCGCACTCTGGAGCTGGCCGCCGAGCGTGGCCTTGTGTTCACCCGCGAAGAATTGCGTGCGGCGATGCGCGATGGTCGCCGCCAGTGGACTGAACAATGGAGCGCCTGAACCTCGAAGGCTGGTTGCCGATTCGCGTGTGGCAAGAGGCTGGGCAATGGCCAGTCGACTGGTGCTGGTTCGGTGACACGCGGCTGCATCAGCCGTTTTTTCGTGACGCCATGGAGGATGCGCTGCGACTGCCGTTCAATCAGGCATTCCGCCGAAAAACGGCATTGTCGACCCTTGCGGACTGGCAGGCTTGCAGTCCCGGCCTGACACCGAGCGCCTTTATCTTTCACGCGTCCCGCTGTGGCTCGACCCTGATCAGCCAGATGCTGGCGCGACTCGACAACCACATTGTCATCAGCGAACCCCCGCCACTGGACGCGTTGCTACGCAGCGATTTGCCTGCTGTCGAGCGCCGTGCGGCGATCAAAGGGTTACTGTCGGCCTACGGGCAATGTCGACGTGGCGTGGAGCAACGGCTGGTGATCAAACTCGACGCCTGGAACATCGGTGAACTGCCGTTACTGCGCGAGTGCTTCCCTGAAACACCGTGGCTGTTTCTTTACCGCGATCCGCTGGAAATTGCTGTCTCGCATCTGCGTCGCCCGGGCGTGCACATGGTGCCGGGGATGATCGGCGCCAGTGTGCTGGATGACGAATTTCCATTCAGCGGCCGTGAGGATTACATCGCTCGGCGGTTGGGGCAATTGCTGGCGTCGGGGTTGGCGCAATGCCAGGCATTTGGTGGCTGGGCGGTGAATTACAGCGAACTGCCGCAGGCGATGGCGGGGCGGTTGGCGGCGTTCTTTGCGTTGGACATCGAGCAGCGCCGGCAAGTGTTTGCAGCGGTGGGGCAACATGCCAAGCAGCCGTCGCAGGTGTTTGTCGGCGACGGCGATGACAAGCGTCGCGAAGCCTCGGCGTTGCTTCGTGAACGGGTGGAGCGCTGGGCGCGGGAGCCGTATGAGGCGTTGGAACAATTGCGCAAAATATAATCTTATTGTGGCGAGGGAGCTTGCTCCCGCTCGGCTGCGTAGCAGTCGCAGATGTTGGGGCCGCTTCGCGACCCAGCGGGAGCAAGCTCCCTCGCCACAGGTTATCGGTGGATCAGGATTTTGACGACAAATCCGCCATCCCCTTGAGCAATTCGATCGGCAGCGGGAAGACGATGGTCGAACTCTTGTCACCGGCAATCGAACTCAGCGTCTGCATGTAGCGCAACTGCATGGCCCCCGGCTGACGCCCGAGCATTTCGGCAGCCTGCATGAGTTTTTCCGAGGCCTGCAATTCGCCTTCGGCGTGGATCACCTTGGCCCGGCGTTCCCGTTCGGCTTCGGCCTGTTTGGCGATGGCGCGAATCATCGATTCGTTGAGGTCCACGTGCTTGATCTCGACGGTGGCCACCTTGATGCCCCAGGCATCGGTCTGGGCATCGAGCACTTGCTGGACGTCGACGTTCAGCCGTTCCCGTTCGGCCAGCAATTCATCGAGTTCATGTTTACCGAGCACCGCCCGCAACGTGGTCTGAGCCAGTTGGCTGGTGGCCATGAGAAAGTCCTCGACCTGGATGATCGCCCGTTGCGGATCGAGCACCCGGAAATACAGCACTGCATTGACCTTGACCGAGACGTTGTCGCGGGTGATCACGTCTTGTGGCGGTATGTCGAGCACCACGGTCCGCAGGTCGACACGAACCATTTGTTGAACCGCCGGAATCAGCAGGATCAGACCCGGGCCCTTGACCTGCCAGAAGCGTCCGAGCTGGAACACCACGCCGCGTTCGTATTCGCGCAGAATGCGGAAAGTCGACCCCGCCAGTGCAATCAGCAATAACAGCAGCGCGGCAAAACCCAATTGCAGACCCATGACTATTCTCCACCCGGTGCCGCGTCAGTCGCGGCCACTTGCAGCAGTAGACCCTTGCGTGCCACCACCCGGACCTGTTGTCCCGGTTTCAGCGGTGTGGCACTCATGACTTGCCATTGTTCGCCTTGCAGGTGCACCCAGCCGACATAAGCATTGCCAGCCTGCAACGACGTTATCGGCGTCACGCTGCCCAGTAATTCGGCGTCGCCGCTGAAGTTGCGGCGCGGTCGGGTTTTCAAGGCGCGGATCAGCAGGAAAATCAGCAGTAGTGCGCTGATCAGCCCCAGGCCGATGATCAAGGGAACAGGCACTTCGGCATCGGTCAGAATCAGTGCGCCGATCACGAACATCACAATGCCGCCAAAACCGACCACGCCGAAATTGGGCAATGCCGCCTCGGCGATCATAAACGCGATGCCAAAGGTGATCAGCCAGATCCCGATCGGGTCGGGAACCAGCACTACAACGGTGTCCGCTGCGAAAACCGGTCCGCTCAGGGCCAACAGCAGCGCAATTACACAGCAACGAATGTTCACTTGACCCTCCGGGAGAGTCATCCGTCCGCGAGCCGTTCGTGGCTCTGTGTACAAGTCTAGTTGAGCCTGTGGCTGTATGAATTTTGACCAGTTGTTGACCGCCTCCGACGGGCGGATTTCCCGCCGGATTCCACCCGCGGGCCTAGACTTTTAATGGAGAGAAAAAATTCTAACCATCGTCCGCCATTCGTTGTTGCGGACACCGAGGTGCATCATGCGTATGGCAAAAACCGTGCAGACCAGCCTGGACAAGGCGCACTGCGAATATGACATCGTTTCCCATCCGCACTCGGCCAGCAGCCTTGAAACGGCGCGGCTCGCAGGCATTCCTGCTGAACGGGTGGCCAAATCGGTGATCCTCGACGATCGCCACGGGCATTACTTGATGGCCGTGCTGCCCGCCAGCCGTCACCTGGACCTGAGCAAAGTCCGTGGCAGCAGCGAATGGCAAGTCACCCGGGAAAGCAACCTGCCGCACCTGTTCGACGATTGCGAACGCGGCGCCGTGCCTGCATTGGGCGAATCCTATGGCCTGGACATGGTCATTGACCCGATGCTGACCCGGCAGAAAGACATCTACCTCGAAGCCGGCAACCACAACAACCTGGTACACATGAGCGTGCCTGAATATCTGAAAATGGTGCCGCATGCCGAGGTCTGCGAGTTGAGTCAGTCGGCCTAGTGTCGACATAACTGCCGTCGTCGCGGGCAAGCCTCGCTCCTACATTCGACCGCGCGTCCCTGTAGGAGCGAGGCTTGCCCGCGAATGGCCGCGCCACAGTCACCCATCCAATACGCGATCACAAAGGAGCGCCACATGGAATCCCCCACCCACAGCCTCCCGGCCCTGTTCAAACAACTCGGCCTGCCTGACGACCCCGAAAGCATTGATAAATTCATCGCTACCCACTCGCCGCTCAAACCCGAATTGCACCTGGCGGACGCGTTCTTCTGGAGCGAGAGCCAGGCAGAGTTGCTGCGTGAGGAAATTCTGGATGACGCGGATTGGGCGGAGGTGGTGGATCAGCTGGATGTAATGCTGAGGAAGGGGCGGGGGGTGTAAAAAAATCTGGAGAGAAATGGCGAAATGTAAAAAAACTGGTGAGTGGTAAAAAAAACTGGGCAGAAACTGAGTTTGTTAGCTTTTTCCGCGTCTGGCCGTTGCTCGCCAATTTGTTTCAAAACTTGACCAACTTTCCCCTCGAATGCCATATTGATAGTTAGCAAACTAACAGTGTGTGCATTCCCTCGTGCCAAAGAACCTCGCCGCTCTCCAGATGAACATCAGCAGCTCCATGGTGGTGGCCGCCAGGCATTGGCGGAAGATCTGCCAGACCACGCTGGTCAACTATGGGATCTCCGAAGCCTGCGCCGCCCCGCTATTGATGATCGGGCGCTTGGGCGAGGGTGTGCGGCAGGTGACGGTCGCGCAGGCGGCGGGGATGGAGAGCCCGTCTCTGGTGCGGCTGCTGGATCAGTTGTGTCATGCCGGTTACGTCTGCCGTACCGAAGACATTCATGACCGACGCGCCAAATGCCTGAGCCTGACCGCGACCGGTCGCGAGTTGGTGCAGGCGGTCGAAGCCGAGTTGGTGCGATTGCGCCAGGACGTGCTCGAAGGCATCGACCAGAGTGATCTGGAAGCGGCACTGCGGGTACTCAAAGCCTTCGAAGCGGCCAATCATCTGCCGGTGGTTCAGCCTTGAGCGGTTTTTTCACCGGCGTGCCCCCGGCGCGGGACTGGTTCTACGGTGTGCGCACGTTCGCGGCCTCGATGATTGCGCTGTACATCGCCATGCTCATGCAAATGCCTCGTCCGTATTGGGCGATGGCCACGGTGTACATCGTTTCCAGCCCGTTCCTCGGCCCTACCAGCTCCAAGGCGTTGTATCGCGCGGCGGGTACCTTGCTCGGTGCGGCGGCGGCGGTGTTTTTTGTGCCGATGTTCGTTCAGAGCACTTATGTGCTGGTGGTGGTCATCGCGCTGTGGACCGGGATTTTGCTGTTCCTGTCCTTGCACCTGCGCACCGCCAACAACTACGCCTTGATGCTCGCCGGTTACACCTTGCCGCTGATCGCCTTGCCGGTGGTGGCTAACCCTTTGGCGGTGTGGGACGTGGCCGAGGCGCGGACCGAAGAGATCTTTCTCGGCATCGCCTGCGCGGCGGTCGTCGGCGCCATGTTCTGGCCACGGCGGCTGGCGCCGGTGTTCAACGACTCGGTGAACAAATGGTTTGCCGATGCCTCGACCTACAGCCTGCGCTTCCTCAGCCGCAATGTGCAGCCGGAGGAAGTCAGCGCCTTGCGTTCATCGATGGTGGCGAACTTCAACAGCCTGGAATTGATGATCGGTCAGCTGCCGCACGAGGGCGCGCGAGCGCAAACGGTGCGCAACACCAAGGAGCTGCGCGGGCGAATGATCCACCTGTTGCCGGTGATCGACGCCCTCGACGATGCGCTTTATGCCCTCGAGCGGCGCACGCCGGAGCTTGTGGATAAGTTCGCGCCACTGCTGATCGCAACCAGCGAATGGCTTGACCACAAAGACGCTGATCTCGACCGCTGGCAGGCCCTGAAAAACCGGCTCGAAGCGCTGCAGCCAAGTGCCGAGGCGCTGGACGATCGCAAGCAGTTGCTGTTTTCCAACGCGCTGTATCGCCTCGGCGAGTGGATCGACCTGTGGCAAGACTGTCGCAGCCTGCAATACGCCATTCAGTGTGAGAGTCAGGACAACTGGCGCGCGGTGTATCGGCACTGGCGGCTGGGGCGACTGTCACCGTTTCTCGACCGTGGCTTGATGCTCTATTCGGCGGCTTCTACGGTCACCGCGATCATCGTTGCCTCGGTGTTGTGGATTCTGCTCGGCTGGACCGACGGCGGCAGCGCGGTGATCCTGGCGGCGGTGGCGTGCAGTTTCTTTGCGTCGATGGACGACCCGGCGCCGCAGATCTACCGGTTCTTTTTCTGGACCGCGATGTCGGTGCTGTTCGCCGGCCTTTATCTGTTTCTGATCCTGCCGAACCTGCATGACTTCCCGATGCTGGTGCTGGCGTTCGCCATCCCGTTCATTTGCGTCGGCACCCTGACAGTGCAGCCGCGTTTTTATCTGGGGATGTTGCTGACCATCGTCAACACCTCGTCCTTCATCAGCATTCAGGGCGCCTACGACGCGGATTTTCTCAGTTTCACCAACTCCAACCTGGCCGGGCCCATAGGGTTACTGTTCGCGTTCATCTGGACCCTGATCGCCCGGCCATTCGGTGCGGAACTGGCGGCCAAGCGCCTGACCCGTTTCAGCTGGCGCGACATCGTCGGCCTGACCGAGCCGGCCACGCTGGCCGAACACCGGCACATGGGCGTGCAGATGCTCGATCGCCTGATGCAGCATTTGCCGCGCCTGGCCATGACCGGCCAGGACACCGGCATCGCCCTGCGCGAAGTGCGCGTGGCCCTGAATCTGCTGGACCTGCTCGCCTATTCGCCGCGAGTGCCGGGTGCGCCGCAAGCGCTGCTGCGCCAGGTGGTGGCTGAAGTCGGCGAGTACTTCAAGGCCTGCCTCAAGGCCGGTGAACGTCTGCCCGCGCCTGGCCCGTTGCTGATGACCCTCGATCGCACCCGCCGCGCCCTCGGCGGCCAAGGTGATGACGAAACCCGTCTGCATTTGCTGCACGCCTTGAGCGGCTTGCGTCTGGCGCTGTTGCCGGGCGTCGAGTTTGTCGGCACGGGCGAACTCGAAGAACCGCTTCCCCATGGCATCGATGGAGCGCCTTTATGATCGGTGATCTGGATATCAGCGGGGTGTTCCTGCCCACGCTGCTGGTGCTGATGGGCATTACCTACGTGTTGTTCCTGTTGGTGCACGGGGTGCTGACGCGCCTGCACTTTTACCGTCTGGTCTGGCACCGGGCATTGTTCAACGTGGCTCTCTACGCTGTGCTGCTCAGCGCCGTGGACTCACTCAGTCGATACCTGATGACATGAAAAAACCTTTATTGACCCTCGGCCGTGTGGTCCTGACGCTGTTGATCGTGACCTTCGCGATTGTCGTGGTCTGGCGCATGGTCATGTATTACATGTTCGCGCCCTGGACCCGGGACGGGCACATCCGTGCCGACATCGTGCAGATTGCCCCGGATGTATCGGGGCTGATCCAGCAAGTGGAGGTGCGCGACAACCAGTGGGTGAAACGCGGCCAGGTGCTGTTCAGCATCGATCAGGACCGCTTCAAGCTGGCCCTGCGCCAAGCCAAAGCGGCGGTCGCCGATCGTCAGGAAACCTTGGCCCAGGCCCAGCGCGAGGCCAAGCGTAACCGTGGCTTGGGCAATCTGGTCCCGGCCGAGCAACTGGAAGAAAGCCAGTCCCGGGTGGCGCGCGCCGAAGTGGCGTTGATGGAAGCGCAAGTAACGGTGGACAGCGCCCAGCTCAACCTTGACCGCTCGGTGATCCGCAGCCCGGTGGATGGCTACGTCAACGACCGGGCGCCACGCTCCCAGGAGTTCGTCAGCGCCGGGCGGCCAGTGTTGTCGGTGGTGGACAGTAACTCCTTCCATATCGACGGCTATTTCGAAGAAACCAAACTGGACGGCATTCATGTCGGCCAGAGCGTTGATATTCGGGTGATCGGCGACCGTGCGCGCCTGCGCGGGCATGTCGAAAGCATCGTCGCCGGCATCGAAGACCGTGACCGCAGCAGCGGCAGCAACCTGTTGCCCAACGTCAACCCGGCGTTCAGTTGGGTGCGGCTGGCCCAGCGGATTCCGGTGCGAATCGCTTTCGATGAGGTGCCGGAAGATTTCCGCATGATTGCCGGGCGTACGGCCACCGTGTCGATCATCGACGATCAAATCGGGGGGCCGGCGAAATGAGCAGGGCCTCGGGTTTGGCGGTTGCCGGATTGGGCTTGTTGCTGTCGGCCTGTCAGGTAGTGGGGCCGGATTATCACTTGCCGGACGAGGCCGCCGTGCACCGTGAAGACTTTCAGGGCGACCTGGCGGTGAACGGCAAACATGTCGTCTCGGCACCGGTGCCCGCCGATTGGTGGCGGTTGTATCAGGATCCGCGTCTGGACCAATTGGTGCAGCAGGCCATGGCCTCCAACACCGATTTGCGGGTGGCGGCGGCGAATCTTTCGCGGGCTCGCGCTCAGGTCGACGAAGCGCAGGCGGCGGGCGGTTGGAGCGGCGGTGTGAAGGTCGGCGCCCAGCGTTTGCAGGAGTCCGGCGAAGCGTTCTTGATACCGGAAAAAGTGCCCGTGGCCAACGTCGGCGATATCGGCATCACGACCTCGTATCAGTTCGACTTGTTCGGCACCTTGCAGCGCGGCATCGAAGCGGCCAAGGCCAATGCCGATGCGACCCAGGCGGCAGCGGACACCGCGCGCATCACCCTGGTGGCCGATGTGGTGCGGGCTTACACCCAGGTTTGTGCGGCCAACGAAGAGCGGGAGATCGCGCAGCATTCCCTCGACCTGCAAGCCCAGAGCACCTCCCTGACCCAGCGCTTGCGCGATGCCGGGCGCGGCGATGAAACCCAGGTCACCCGTTCGCAAACCCAATTCAAATCCTTGCGCGCCGAATTGCCGCGTTATGAAGCCGCACGTCAGGCCGGGTTGTTCCGCTTGTCGATGCTGCTGGCCAAACCGGTCGAGCAACTGCCGGCGGGCACCAGCGACTGCGCCGAGCTGCCGAAAGTTACCCAATTGTTGCCGGTGGGTGACGGCGCCACTCTGCTCAAACGCCGACCAGACGTGCGCCAGGCCGAGCGCAAGTTGGCGGCGGCCACCGCCGGCATCGGCATTGCCACCGGCGAGTTGTACCCGGACATCAGCATCGGCGCGACCGTGGGCACGGTCGGCACCCTGGAAAACCTTGGCAAACCGTCGACCAATCGCTGGGGCTTCGGTCCGTTGCTGACCTGGACCGTACCGTCCAACGGCTCCCGCGCGCGAATCCGTGAGGCCGAGTTCGCAACTCAAGGCGCGCTGGCGCATTTCGATGGCGTGGTGCTCAACGCCATCCGCGAGACTCAGACCGGCCTGGCGCAATATTCCGCGCAACTTCAGCGTCGCGATGCGTTGGCGGACGCCGAACAGTCGGCGCAATTGGCGGCGGACCAGACCCACCGCTTCTTCCAGGCCGGTCGCGCGTCGTTCCTGGCGGACTTGCAAGCCACCCGCACCTACACCGATGCACGGGCGCAACTGGCCTCGGCCAATACTCAGGTTGCCATGAGCCAGATCGACTTGTTCCTCGCCTTGGGCGGTGGCTGGGAAAGCGGACGAACGCAAGGCTCACAACCCGGCAAACCCTGAGGCCGTTGCTATGCTTTGATTTGATGGGGTCGCGCGGCGAACCCGTCGATCAAGGCTTGCGTTGGTCATGGGGATCTAATAATGAAAAACCCTTACGCTCCCGGCTTCTGGTGCGCCATTGCGGCATTGGTTTTGCTGTCGGCCACCTATTTCTATGGCGTCATGCTGGCCCACCAGATCGACAAGGCGCTGATATTCCTCGACAGCGCGGCGGCACTGATCGCCGTGATGGCCATCGTGGTGGTCGCCTGGGCTTCGCTCCAGAACCAGCGCATCAAGAAACGACAACTCGAACAAGGCAAAACCCTGGTACTGATCTGGGACACCAAGGTGGCGTTGCGTCGGGTAGAAACGGTGTTCGACCGATATTTCTGGGGCAGTTACTGGCAACCGGGGCGCACGTTTCAGGAAGTCATGGGCGAACTGACCGGCACGCCGCTGGAAAAAAGCCTCGAAACCTTGAAGAAGCAATGCCAGGCGCTGGACAAGCAAGTGGCCGACGAGGGCTGGCACTGGCTCAACAATGCCCGAGAACTGTCCGATGTCGCCAACGCCATGGCCCGCGAACGCTATCAACTGGATTTCTGTGACCCACGCGCGGAGGTAACTGGCGGGGCGGTGATCAATCGGGATTTTGAAGTGCTGGTGTATACGTGGACCGCGCGGCTAAAAAGTTTTGATCATCAGCTTGATGAGATCGAGGTTCAGTATTCGTAAGGTTGTATTGGCAGGGCTGCTCGCGAAGGCGATTGAACGATCGCCGAAACTCTCCCCTGCCAGTTGTCCACAGGCAGCCGCAGCCCATGGACACTCTTTCACCTTTAATCATTGGGCCGCCCTGCGGCGCAAATGCTAATCTCCTCGCCACTTTCAGCGCAGTCGTGACCGCGACCCGTTATGGGTTCAGGGAAGACGACCACACTTTCAACAATGGACATTGATCGGGTACTTCATGAATAAATCAGCAGGCGTGCTTCTAGGAATTGTCGTGGCCATCGGTGCAATCAGCGCGGGCGGCGCCTGGTACACCGGCAGCAAACTCGATGGGGTGCTGAACAGCTCGATCGCCGACGCCAACAAAGAACTGCAAGCCGCGCTGGCAGGTTCCAACGGCACGGCGTCGCTGGAGCTGGTGTCGCTGGAGCGTCATGTGTTCAGCAGCACCGCGCACTACCGCCTCAAGGGCGAGGGCGAGATGTTTGGTGAAGCGCCGGTGGAGATGCTGTTCGTCGACCGCATCGAACACGGCCCGCTGCCGTTCTCGCGCCTGGTATCGTTCAAGTGGTTGCCAGTCCTGGCCACCAGTCACTATGAGTTGGAAAAAACCCCGCTGACCGAAAAGTGGTTCGCCGCCGCCAAGGACAAATCCCCGGTCAAGGGTGTGGTCAACATCGGCTACGACAACTCCACCAAGGGCTCGCTCGAATTCCTGCCGCTGGAAGCGGCACTGGATGACAAGTCCAACCTGACGTTCTCCGGGTTGAAACTCGACGTGGCCGCCAGCGCCCAGGCGCAAAAGGTCAAGGCCGACGGTTACATGGACAGCCTGAAGCTGACCACTGTGGCTGAAGACCAGACCCCGGTGCAGGTCGAGCTCAACGGCTTGACCCTGGCCAGCAACCTGAACAAAAGCACCTACGGCTATTACGTCGGTGACAACACCCTCGAGCTGACAAACAGCAAAACCACCTTTGGCCCCAAGCAATCGGTACTCGGTTTCAAGAACTTTGAAATGAAGAACCAGACTGGGGAATCAGGCACCAACGCTTCGGGGCGTGCCGATTACAAGGTCGGTGAAGTGTCCTTGAACGGCAAGGTTATCGGCTCTGCGCAGATGGCCATGAGCCTGAAAAACCTCGACATCCCGTCGACGATGTCGCTGATGCAGATCTACCAGACCAAACTGCAACCGTACGAGCGGGCCGCCGCCGAAGCCACTGCCGCCGGTCTGCCGGCGCCGCCGCTGAACCTGACCCCGGCCGAAGAGGCACAGGTCAAGACCGGTCTGGAGAAACTGCTGGCCGCAGGTCCCCAGGTGGCCCTGGAAAACCTGTCGTTCAACACCAGCAACGGCGAAAGCCGCGCCAACCTGGTGCTGGACCTGACCAAACCGCAATCCATGGACCTGCCGCCGGACCAATTGGTCAAGCAGTTGATCGCGTTGCTGGAATTCAACGTACTGGTGTCCAAGCCAATGCTCATTGATTTGCTCACCGTGCAGTCGCAAATCGACGGTCAGACCGATGCCAAGCTCATCGCCGATCAGGCGAGCGCAACCGCCGACATGTTCAGCAGCATGGCGGTCGGTACGCAACTGGCAAAACTGGACGGTAACAACGTCGTCACCAAGTTGCATTACGCCAACAATCAGGTGGACTTCAACGGCCAGAAAATGACCCTCGAAGAGTTTGTCGGTTTTGTGATGAGTAAGCTCGGCGGCACTGGCGACGTCACCATCCAGTAAAACCGCAGGCTTCAGCGCAACGCCCGGCCTCTGCAACACGCAGACGCCGGGCGTTTTGCTGTCTGGAGTTCCGAAACGGGATGAGGGTGAGGTCCGTCACGAATCTGAAGAAATATTGTGTCTTGAATTATTGACTACGCTTGCATGCAAGACTGTTTCGATAAAGCTTGGCCGGGTCTTTCGATCCGGCTTTCCGTCACAAGTGGGCAAGGGGCATTGCGACCCGGCTGGCCATGTAAGGATGCTGACGAATGCCGCGTATTGCTGGTCCCTTTATTCACCGTGGGCTGCGCCCCTTGTTTCGCGTTGCGCTGTGCGGCCAATTGTTGTGGCCGGCGCTGGCGCTCGCCGATACCCCTTACGATCAAATGGTTCGCGATGCGCGGGCCGGCAACTACACGCCTGCGCTGACGGTGTTGCGTCAGGTGCCGGTAAGCCAGGCCTCCACTGGCCAGATCAGCGATCACTTGCAGATCGCCAGTTGGGCCGGTCTGGATGCCGAAGTGGTACAGGTCTATGAAACCCAGGGACGTGATCGAGCGTTGCCGGTCCAGGCTCTGACTGCCACCGCGCGGGCCTATCGCAACCTCAAGCGTTGGGACTCGGCGACCCAGGTGTACAACAAGGCCCTGGCTCTTGAACCGCAAAATGCCGACCTGCAGCTGGGCCTGGCGATGACCCAGGCCGACGCCGGTAAACCTGACGAGGCGGTTGCCCGCGCCAGGGCTCTGGTGGCGGCGAAACCGGATGATCCTGGCCGCCGTCTGGCTTTGGCCTACGCCTTGACCCGCGCCGGTGCCACTTACGATGCGTTGTTTGAGTACGACCAGGCCTTCACCCGCGCCGGCAGCAAACCCGAAGTCGCTCGGGAATACGTGATTGCCCTGCAACGCGCTCGTTTGCCGGAGCCGGCCTTGCGCCTGGCGCGTCAGCGGCCGGGGTTGATTGATCCGGTCACGCAACGCCGTCTCGAAGGTGACCTGGCCGCCGAACGCGTGCGCCTGGCCGAACTCGCCACCCGCAGCGAAAAAGAACGTTATGTGATCGCCGATCGGGCCCTGGCCGATTACGACCAGTTACTGGCGACCTGGACGCCGGACCCTGCGGCCCACGATGACGTCATCCGCTGGCGAATCGACCGCATGGGCGCCCTCAAGGCCCGTGCACGCACCGCCGATGTGATCACCGAATACCAGAAACTGCTCGCCGAAGGCGTGAAGATTCCGACCTATGCCCTGCGTTGGGTGGCGTCGTCCTATCTGGATCAGCGTCAGCCGGAAATCGCCACCGATTTGTATCGCCAGGTGCTGGTGGCGCCGGATGCCGATGTCGGCGATCGCCTGGAAGACAGCACCGCGCTCTATTACTCCCTGCTCGAAAGCGACAAGGCCGATGATGCGCGCAAGGTCGCCGAGGACCTGGCCAAGACCCAAAAGCCACGGGTCGAGCTCAAGGGCTTGCCGGTGGGCAACCCCAACGATGAATGGATGGACGCGCAGCAACTCGCCGCCCAGGCCGGCACCTACGGCGCCGACCTGCCATCGGGCGAGCAGCGTTTACAGGCGTTGGTGGATCAGGCGCCGGGCAACATCGGCCTGCGCCTGGCTCAGGCCGATCTGTACCTGGCCCGGGACTGGCCACGACGCGCCGAGAATCAGCTCAAGGAAACCGAGAGCATGGCCCCGCGGGATATCGGGCTGGAAGTCGCTCAGGGCCACACTGCCATGGACCTGCAGGAATGGCGGCAGATGGATGCGCTGACCGACGATGTGGTCGCGCGTTTTCCGGACAACCGTCAGGTGCAGCGTTTGCAGCGTCAGCGTGCGGTCCATGATATGGCCGAGCTGCGAGTGCAGGCCTACGGCGGCAAGAGTTATGGCGGCGGCAACGGCGATGTCGGGGCGGTCAACGGCAGCCGCGATTTCGGCATCGAAACCACGCTGTACAGCCCGCCCATCGATGAAGACTGGCGCCTGTTCGCCGGTGCCGGCTACGCCACTGGCGATTTCCAGGAAGGCACCGGCCACCATCGCTTCCAGCGTGTCGGGCTCGAACGCCGGACCCGTGACATGTCCCTGGAAGCGGAAGTTTCCAACCATTCCTACGGCTTTGGCGATAAACAGGGCGCGCGCCTGGCGATTGCCCGAGACATCGACGATCACTGGCAGTACGGCGGCAGCCTCGAATACCTGTCGGCACAAACGCCGTTGCGAGCGTTGAACAGCGACATCACGGCCAACGGCGGCAGCGGTTTTATCCGCTGGCGCGCCAATGAAAGCCGTGAGTGGAGACTGGCGGTCAGCCCCTCGCACTTCAGCGACGGCAACAACCGTATCGAAGCTGTGCTCACTGGTCGCGAGGGCATTTATCGCGCGCCGGGGCTGCAAGTCGACCTCGGTCTGGAAGTCGGCAGCAGCCATAACTCCAAGTCCGACGACGTGCCGTACTTCAACCCCAAATCCGACTTAAGCGTGCTGCCGACGGTGAACGTCAATCACGTGCTCTACCACCGCTACGAAACCTCCTGGAGCCAGCAGTTCCAGGCCGGTGCGGGCACTTACAGCCAGCGCGATCACGGCACCGGCGGTATCGCCCTGCTGGGCTACGGCCAGCGCTACAGCTGGAACGACGTATTCGAGGTGGGCGGCCTGCTGAGCGTGATCAACCGGCCATTTGACGGTGACCGGGAAACCGATCTGCGCCTGCTCGTCGACCTTACTTACCGCTTCTAGAAGAGTTTGAAGATGCCTTTTATTTCGCGTTTCATCCTCCTGCTGGGAGTGCTGTTGATCAGCGCCTGTGCCCAGCAAGCTCCGACCTTCGTACCGCCGTCCGAACGTACAGTGTCGGCCAATGAAAAGCCGTGGCCGAAAAACCATGTATTGGGGATCGCTTACCACGATGTCGAAGACCGCGACCCCGATCAGGCGGTGGTGGCCGTGCGCACCGAGCGCATGATCGAGCAACTGGCATGGTTGCGGGAGAACAACTACCAACCGGTCACCGTTGACCAGATCATCGCCGCTCGCAATGGCGGCCCTGAATTGCCGCCACGGGCGATCCTGCTGAGTTTCGACGACGGCTATTCGAGTTTCTACACCCGCGTGTTGCCGGTGCTGCGTGCCTATAACTGGCACGCCTTGCTGGCGCCGGTCGGGGTGTGGATCGACACGCCGCCGAACCAGCCAGTCGACTTCGCCGGCACACCGCGCAAGCGTTCGGATTTCCTGACCTGGGAGCAGATCCGCGAGATTTCCCGGTCCGGCCTGGTGGAAATCGCCGCCCACACCGACGCCAGCCACAAAGGCGTGTTGGCCAACCCGCAAGGCAACCTGCAGCCGGCGGCAGCGACCCGGCGCTATGACGCCGCCACCGGTCGCTATGAAACCGAAGCCCAATTCCAGGCCCGGATGCGCGCCGACGTAGCGGCCATCTCGGAGAAGATCCGCAAGGTCACTGGCTACAAACCGCGAGTCTGGGTCTGGCCGTACGGCGTGGCGGATGGCACCTCGCTGCAAGTGATCAACGACCAGGGTTATAAGATGGCCCTGACACTGGACGACGGCCTCGATGCCCTCGACAACCTGATGAGCAGCCCGCGCTTTCTGGTGGCCTCGGACCCGGATGGCGAACACTTCGCCAACAGCGTCGTCGCGGTGCAGGCCGAATCGCCGATGCGCGTGGTGCATGTGGACCTGGACAACGTCTACGACCCGGACCCGGCCCAACAGGAAATCAACCTCGGCAAACTGATCCAGCGCATGGCCGACATGGGCGCCAACACCGTGTTCCTGCAAGCCTTCGCCGACCCTGCGGGCGATGGCCTGGTGCATTCGCTGTACTTCCCCAACCGCCACCTGCCGATGCGTGCCGATATCTTTGACCGTGTGGCCTGGCAGCTGCGCACCCGGGCTCACGTCAAAGTTTTCGCGTGGATGCCGGTGCTGAGTTTTGCCCTGGATTCGAAGTTGCCGCGAGTCACTCGCTGGGACCCGAAAACCGGCACCACGTCGATTGATCCGGACCAGTACAAGCGCTTGTCACCGTTCGATCCGAACGTGCGGCGCATCATCGGTGAAATCTACGAAGACGTGGCCCGCCTGACCTCGGTCGACGGCATCCTCTATCACGATGACGCGGTGCTGTCGGACTTCGAAGACGCCGGCCCCGAAGCCCTGAAAATCTATGCCGCCAACGGTCTGCCCGGTTCGATTGCCGCCCTGCGCGAGGATCCGGCCACCCTGCAACGCTGGACGCGGTTCAAGAGCCGCTACCTGATCGATTTCACCCATGAGCTGACCGCCAAGGTTCGCGCCATTCGCGGCCCGCAAGTGAAAACGGCGCGCAATATTTTCGCCGAGCCGATGCTCAACCCCGAGAGCGAAGCCTGGTTTGCGCAGAATCTCGACGACTTCCTGGGCGCCTACGACTGGACGGCACCGATGGCCATGCCACTGATGGAAAAACAGAGCCATCAGCAATCCGGCCCCTGGCTTGAAGCACTGGTGGCGACGGTCAAATCGCGCCCCGGCGCCCTCGACCGCACGGTGTTCGAATTGCAGGCCCGCGACTGGACGAAAAATAAACACGCCGACATCGACGGCGGGCAGTTGGCTGACTGGATGGGCCGCCTCAAGCGTCAGGGCGCCACCAGTTTCGGCTACTACCCAGACAACTTCCTCGAGAACCAGCCGGACCTGAAAGCCGTGCGGCCGGCGCTCTCCAACAAGTGGAATCCATAACATGCTGGACAGACTTCTGGCCCTATTGGTTCTGGCGATCGTCCTGGGGGTTCCCCTCGGGCTGATCTTTCTGGTCACCGGGCAATTCCTGATGGACTTCGTGTTCTTCTACCCACTGTTCATGTCGGGGCTGTGGATCGCCGGCGGCCTGTATTTCTGGCTGCACTGGGAGCGGCACTGGCCGTGGCAGGACGACACCTTGCCGCCACCATTGGCCGGCGAACCGCTGATCTCGATCCTGATCCCTTGCTACAACGAAGGCGACAACGCCGCCGATACCATCCACGCGGCGCTGGCCCAGCATTACCCGAACATTGAAGTGATCGCGATCAACGACGGCTCCAAGGACAACACCGCCGCGGTGCTCGACGCACTGGCGGCGCAGGATCCGCGTTTGCGGGTGCTGCACCTGGCGGAGAACCAGGGCAAGGCCGTTGCCCTGCGCATGGGCGCCATCGCGGCGCGCAGCGAGTACCTGGTGTGCATCGACGGTGACGCGCTGCTGGCGCCGAACACCGCGGCCTATCTGGTGGCGCCGATGCTCGACAACGCGCGACTGGGCGCCGTGACCGGCAACCCGCGAATCCGCACCCGTTCGACCCTGATCGGTCGGGTACAGGTCGGCGAGTTCTCCTCGATCATCGGCCTGATCAAGCGTACCCAGCGGGTGTTCGGGCGGATCTTTACCGTCTCTGGGGTGATCGTCGCCTTCCGTCGTACGGCCCTGAACCGGGTCGGCTACTGGAGCCCGGACATGATCACCGAAGACATCGACATCAGTTGGAAGCTGCAACTGGATCACTGGAGCATTTTCTACGAGCCCCGCGCGTTGTGCTGGATCCTCATGCCGGAAACCCTCGGCGGCCTGTGGAAGCAGCGCTTGCGCTGGGCCCAGGGCGGCGCCGAGGTGTTGTTCAAGAACATCCGGGGCATCTGGCAATACCGCCATCGTTACCTGTGGCCGCTGCTGTTCGAATACTGCCTGTCCACCGGTTGGGCCTTCACCTTCCTGTTGTCGGTGATTTTCTGGGGTGTCGGCAACTTCGTCGAAATGCCGCCTGCCATTGCCGTCCATCACCTGATGCCGCCGGCCTTTACCGGGCTGCTATTGGCGGTGGTTTGCCTGGTGCAATTCGCGGTCAGCATCATGATCGATCGCCGTTACGAAAAAGGGCTCGGCAGGACCATGTTCTGGGTGGTCTGGTACCCGCTGGTGTTCTGGTTCATCAGCCTGCTCACCACCCTGGTCAGCTTCCCCAAAGTGCTGTTTGGCCAACATCAAAAGCGCGCGCGGTGGGTCAGTCCGGACCGGGGCATCAAGCCGCTGGATGACGATGAAGAGGAGGTCATCAAATGAAAATCATCAGAACCCGGCAGCGGCCCTTTTTGGTCGTTCTCGATGTTTTCTTCACCGTGCTGGCCTGGATCGGGCTGCTGTATTTGCTGGCGCGGGGTCTGTGGCCGTTGATCGATACCCATGACGGGCCGCGCATCGATGGGTCGTTTTTCGACGCCCTCGGCACATTGCAGATCTACCTGTGGGTGGCGCTGTTCAACGCGGTGATCCTGATTGGCTGGGCGCGTTATCAACAGCGCAAAAGCAAGAGCTTCGCCCAGCGCCGTTTGCCGGCGCCGGTGGTGGACGATCAGGGGCTGAGCAAAAGCTTCAAGCTCACCGGCGACCGGCTGGAGAAACTGCGCGCACCGGGCTCGATGACCATTCACAACGATCAGGAAGGCGATGTCAGTCACGTCGTTACGCACTTTACCCCGGTCGACCCGTCTCAACTGCCGCCGCCTTTGGCGCCATTGGAACATCCACTCGTGATCCGCCTGCCGGCCGAAGATGATGACAACCGCGAGCCGATAAGCCATCTCTAGGTATATGTTCATCTGTGGCGAGGGAGCTTGCTCCCGCTGGAGGCCGAAGGTCTCCCGATGCCATTAACCGCGCTGTCGTTGATAGAGCGCGGTCACCGATTTTGCGTCTGCTTCGCAGACGAACGGGAGCAAGCTCCCTCGCCACTAAGTCGCCGTCAGCTCAGGTCCCGAACCAGGCGCCACGCCTCGTCCATCGACAGCGGTTGTTTCATCCGTTCGGCGAGCATCGCCATGGCCCGTTCCTGATCGCAGGCAACGGCCGCCGCTACCACGCCGTTTTTGGCGAACAGGCCAATAAACGGTGGATGCTCTGGGTCGCCTTTGAATTCAACCTCGTCCCAGGCCTCGGCGTGTCCGAGGTAGTCGTAGTTTTTGCCGAAGTGCCAGGTCCAGAAATACGGCACGTCGAGGTAGCGTTCGTCGCCGCCGAGCATATTCGCCGCTGCAATCCGCGCCTGTTGCTGGGCCAGGCGCCAGTGTTCGATCCGTTGGGGCTGGCCATTGAGCGGGAAGGTCGCGATATCGCCGACGGCCCAGAGCCCGTCGGTCACGCGCATGCCGCCGTCGACCTTCAATGACTGATCTTTTTCCTTCGGCAGATCGGTAAACGGGGTGGTCGCCGGGGTGACGCCAATGCCGACCAGCACCAGATCCGCCGGCAAGCGCTGGCCGTTGTCCAGCAGCACCGCTTCGACTTTGCCTGTGCCTTCGATCTTCGCCGCTTCGCCATCGGTATGAAACACCACACCATTGGCCTCGTGCAGGGCACGAATCGCCTTGCCGACGGCCTCGCCGAATTGCGCCTCGAAAGGGATGGCATGGCGGGTCAGGACGGTGACATCCAAGCCGTACTGACGCAGGGATGAAGCGGATTCCAGACCAATGAAGCTGCCGCCGACAATCACTGCCCTTTGACCCGGTTTTGCGGTGGTCAGAATCTGCTGCGCCTGCGCCTTCGAGCGCAACACGAACACCTGCGGCAGATCGGCGCCTGGCAGCGACAGGGATTTTGGTATGCCGCCGGTGGCAATCACCGCGGCGTCATAGCTCAACGATTGACCATCGGCCAGGCGCAGGGTCCGGTTCGGTGCATCCAGGCCCATCACATCGCTGTTTATCCGTTCAATGCGCTGTTCACGATAAAAGTCCTCATCGCGCAGCGGCGGAACTTCGTCCGGTGGCATTTCCCCGGCAATCACGAATTTGCTCAATGCCGTACGGTCGTATCCGGCTTCGGGCTCACGGTCGATCAGTAGCACCCGACCGCCGAAGCCTTTCTCCCGCAGCGCCGCCGCGCAGGCCGTCCCCGCTGCACCGGCGCCGATGATCGCAAAGGTCCGCTTATCATCCTCCGGCGGTGTGCTGGGGCCGGGCATCGGCTGGTCGTCGACCCAGACCTCATCGTCGCGCAACTCCAGCGGATAGCGCCGCAGACTGTCCAGGGAAGGTGGCTCGCACAGCGCGCCGTCTTCGAGCCGATAAGCCGCCTTGTGCCACGGGCAGATCAGTCGGCCCTCACACAGCGCACCTTTGGCCAAGGGAGCCCCGGCGTGGGGGCATCTGCCCTGATAGGCGCGCAATTGATCGCCGACCCGCAGCAAGACGATTTTCATCTTGTCGATCCGGACTTCAAGGCCACGGTCGAGGGGCACATCGGCGAAACGGGCGACGCGGTGCAGTGCCATGATCGATCTCCAGGCAGGTATTTCACTTAGGAGTTTGGCGCTTATTCCCAGGTTCAGCCAATTCCCACTGCCACCGCACGAACGGTCCGGCTATAGTTTGCGTGCCGACGACGGCCCCACCCCGCACAAGGTGCTCCGGTATGACCCGATTGACCTCTTTGAACCCTTGGCTGGCGGCCGTTGCAGTCGCCCTTTGCGTGCAGTTACCGGCGCAGGCCCAGGAGCGTTTCACCCTCAGCATCCCCGGCGTTTCGGACAATCGGCTGTTCACGTCGGCGGAGGCCAGCGATGCCAGCGGTTGCGGTGGCAAGAATCAGTCTCCGGCCCTGAGCTGGAGCGCCGGCCCCCAGGGCACCCTCAGCTACGCCATCGTCATGCACGACCCGGACGGCCAGAAAGGCCTGGGCGTCGATCACTGGATTCGTTACGGCATCAAGGCCACGACGCGGCAGATCCCGGCCGGTGTCGGCACTAAATCCACCCTCGAAGGCGTGGGTGGCACCAACATCAAAGGCACCACCACCTACATCGGCCCGTGCCCGCCCATCGGTGACAGCACCCATCACTACATCATCCAGATCTACGCCCTGGACCTGGCGCCAGAAGCCTTGCCCGCCGGCCTGACCCGCGCGCAGCTGCTGGAGCAGATCAAAGGCCATGTGCTGAAAAACAGCAGCGTGGTGCGGCGTTATCACCGCTGAAGATTTTTCACGTCGGCTTAACCCGAACCCGGCGGGCTGTCCGTCTCAGAGGATGAATGAGTCAATTTCCTCCTGAGGTCAGCCCCCATGTCCCTTCCTCTGCATGTCCTCCGCCCGGCCGCCCAGGGTTTCGCCGCCGGGTTGCTGCTGGCCGTTGCCGGTTGCGGCGGTTCATCCACACCACCCTCTGAGACGGGCAACCCGGCAGCGGTTGCGCCTCCGGCTCAAAATGCGCCGAAAACTGAAGCATTAGTGCGCGAATCGGCCATGGCGGACACCGCGATGGCCAAGCGCAGCGCACGACCTGGTCCGTTGGTCGCTTTCGCGCCGGTGCCCGCCGGTGAAACTTATCCACAGGGCTACCGGGATGAACAGCGCGAGCAATATCAGGCGCTGGCCGATAACCCGATTCACAGCGTGGCCGAAGCGCCGGTCTCGACCTTCAGCGCCGATGTCGATACCGGCGCGTACGCCAATGTCCGGCGCTTGCTCAATCAGGGGCGTTTACCGCCGGAAGGAGCGGTGCGGCTGGAAGAAATGGTCAATTACTTCCCCTACGATTACGCCTTGCCCACTGATGGCTCGCCGTTCGGTGTGACCACCGAGCTGGCGCCGTCACCCTGGAACCCGCATACCCGGTTACTGCGCATCGGCATCAAGGCGTCTGATCACGCGGTGGCGGAACTGGCCCCAGCGAACCTGGTGTTTCTGGTGGACGTGTCCGGCTCCATGGACCGTCGCGAAGGCCTGCCTCTGGTCAAAAGCACCCTGAAATTGCTGGTCGATCAACTGCGCGAGCAGGACCGGGTTTCACTGGTGGTCTACGCCGGAGAATCCCGTGTGGTGCTGGAGCCGACTTCCGGACGGGAAAAAGCGAAAATTCGTACCGCCATCGATCAATTGACGGCGGGCGGCTCGACGGCCGGCGCGTCGGGTATCGAACTGGCTTACCAAATGGCGCAACAGGCGTTTATCCCCAAAGGCATCAACCGCATCCTGCTGGCCACCGACGGTGACTTCAACGTCGGCATCAGCGACTTTGACAGCCTCAAGCAAATGGCTGTGGATAAACGCAAGACCGGCGTGTCCCTGACCACCCTGGGTTTTGGTGTGGATAACTACAATGAACACCTGATGGAACAACTGGCCGACGCCGGCGACGGTAACTACGCCTACATCGACAACCTGCGCGAAGCGCGCAAGGTGCTGGTGGATCAACTCGGCTCAACCCTGGCGGTGGTGGCGAAAAACGTGAAGCTGCAGGTGGAGTTCAACCCGGCTCAGGTCAGCGAATATCGGCTGTTGGGTTATGAGAACCGCGCCTTGAAGCGTGAGGATTTCAGCAACGACAAAGTCGACGCCGGAGAAATCGGCGCAGGGCACACGGTGACGGCGCTGTACGAAATTGTGCCCAAGGGCGAGAAGGGCTGGCTGGAACCGCTGCGCTACGGCAATTCCGGGGCAGAAGTTTCCGCAAAAACCGGAGAATTGGCGATGCTGCGGGTGCGTTATCAGTTACCGGAAGGTGGGAACAGTCGCTTGATCGAGCGGCCAATCCTGAAGGGGGAGGCCGGTAAACTCTCGGCCGCCAGCGATGACCTGCGCTTTGCCGCCTCCGTCGCTGCCTTTTCCCAGCAGCTCAAGGACGGGCGCTACACCGGTGATTTCAGCCTGAAAGACACCGAAGCCCTGGCCCGTGGCGCACGGGGTGATGACCCGTTTGGCCTGCGCGGTGAGTTCGTGCAATTGGTGGAATTGGCGCAGAGCCTGCGAGCCTCCACCGCCTCGAATCAACCGCCCAACGACAACCGGATAGAGTGAAAGCTGACATGTCCGATCCTGCAATCAGCTCAACCGCCAGCAGCGATGAATCGCTGCTGGCGCGCTACCGCTCTGGCGACGGGCCGGCGTTCGAAGTTTTGTACGCCCGCCACCGCCAGGGCCTGTATCGATTCCTTCTCGGCCTCAGCGGCAAACCCGAACTGGCCGAAGAGGTGTACCAGGAAACCTGGCTGAGCCTGATCCGCAGCACCAGTCAGCCACAAGGCCGGGCGAACTTTCGTACCTGGCTCTACCAGATTGCCCGCAACCGACTGATCGATCACTGGCGCAAACATGGTGTCCACAACCCCTTGCACGACAGCTATGACGAACAGGCCCACGCCCTGATCGACGACGCAGCCGACCCTGAACAACTGCTGAGTCTGAGCCGCGACGGTCAACGCCTCGAAACCGCCCTGCAAACCCTGCCCGCCGACCAGCGCGAAGTGTTCTTGCTGCGCGCCCACGGCGACCTCGACCTGCCGCAGATCGCCACCCTCACCGAAACACCGCTGGAAACCGTTAAAAGCCGCTTGCGCTACGCCCAGCAAAAACTGCGTCGGCTGCTGGCCGAGGAGGTACTGACATGACTGACGCCAAACAAACACCGTCATCGCCCGACGATGAAATGCTCAAGCATTTTCGCGATCACAGCAGCGGCGAACCACCGGCGCACCTCGACGCCTTCATCCTCGCCACCGCGCACCGCGAAGCCCCCGCGCCGAAGCCGAACCTGTGGCAACGCTGGCTCCACGCCTGCCAACAGCCCCGCTGGCAAGTGGCATTCGCCAGCCTCGTCGGCGTCGCGCTGATGCTGGCGCTGGTGCAACGCACGCCCGAGCAATTGCCGAATTACGACTTCGCGCCTGCGCCCAAAGCCTCCGCCCCGGCTGCTAAACCGGAAGCCGCTGCCCGCTCCCTGGATGAACCGACCGGCGCCATGTCCGCTCCCGCACCGGCTGCGCCAATGGCGGAGTTTTCTGCACCGATGCAACGAGAGTCGATCAACAGCGAAATGGCCGACGAAGCCAAACTCAGCAAACGCGCCGCCGCGCCGGCCAAGTCACTGGATGATCAATTACGTGAAGTGATGCGCCTGCAAGACGCCGGTCAGACCCAAGCCGCCGAAGCGCTGATGACGACATTACACAAGCGCTTTCCCAAGGAAAACCTGGCGGCCAAACTCAAGGAAATGCAGAAAAAATGAGCTGAGCAGCGGTCGCCGATTTGGCATCGACACCCGAAAGCGCGCACTATCAGCCCATAGCCGATGCGTTGGAGGATGCCGTGGCCCAAAAAATCGACCGCATCGCCCAAATGCTCAACTGCCCGGTGAAGGGTGAGGAACTGCGGCGAGCAGTGACTGAGAGTCGTAAGGAGTTTCTTCTGGCGAAGCAGGCAGAAGATGATCTTGAGGAAGACGTCCTTGATGATGAGTTGATCGAGGACGAAGAAGACGATGATGAATACGACGAGTTTGACTGGACGACAGAATGAGAAAACCGCTTTGGCGGTTTTTTGCCATTAAAGAAATGTTGATGGCCCCTGTCGGTTGATGCGCTTCGGTGCTGAGACTGCTCAGGGGTTTTTTATTGCCTGGGATTTTTCCGCCTTACCAATCATGTTGGGTTCCGGGTACGTTTTGAGCTCAACGGTGTGGTCGGCACCTTTCATCGACCACACCCGGACAAAAAAGCAAAGTCCTACCAGGTTCGTGGTGCGCGGGCTTTCCTTGAACAAGCAGGAGTCACCCCATGAACGTAATGAATTACAAAGGCTATGCCGCCCGAATTGAATACAGCGAGGAAGACGGCCTGTTTGTCGGCCATATCGCTGGTATTAGAGATGTCGTTGGGTTTCATGGCGAGTCGGTACAGGAACTTCGAAACGCATTTGAAGAGGCCGTCACTGATTATCTGGAAACTTGCGCCAAGCTCTGACGAAGATCGAGCGCATGCCTGACCACTGCTATTGCACGGTTATGCAGTTGCATGAGTGGTAGGACGCCAGAAGTCAGCATCTACACGCAATTTTGGAGGCCCCGAATAATCGGGGCGCATTTAAAGGGTGAGTTGCCGCTATTCTGCGGCTTGTTGCGTCGCCGTCTGCGGTGGTTGCGTCAGCACTTTCACCACATCATCAATCACTGCCTTACTCATCGCAGTCAGATAATGCGCGGCCCACGCGTGGCGATCGGTGTCTTTTGCGTAGGCTGCATCCTCAGCAAACGACTTGGCCAGGAACAACAGGTCGGACGCCTGCGCCAATGCTTTGCTAATAGGCACCCCAGCGCTGACACGAAACAGTGGATCGTCTGCACAGTAGAGGCAGGGCGTGAAACCGATGGTTTTTGCTTCTGAATGTTCAGTCATTTGCCACCTCCATTGACGGAGGTGCGGTGGGGGCGCGATTCGAAGTCGGGGTGAGAGATAAGCCTAATTTCGTACGGATTTACATTGCGCATGGTCTAGCTCCTTGACGAGGAACTGCCACTTTTTCGTTACCAAGCGAATGGGTGGCAGCTGTGCGCAGGTTGGTAAACCGGGAGTCAAGGAATCCGGCACGCCCGAAGACGTCCCACGCACAGCCGCCATAACTCAAAATTGCGGGCGTAAACAAACGCCTGCAATTCTCAATGGGGGCGCTGTTGCGCTTAACTCTCGGGTTACCAAGCCCGGTCGCTGAATTGGCAGCGACGGCGGAAGGGTATCGTGCAGGCTGATCTCCTGCAACCGTCGAAAGTCGTAAGGATTTTCTGCTGAATCGGTCGGAAGAAGATGACGTCGATGATCCCAAGGCTAATCGCAAAGTTCGCTAAGTACCCGGCTGGGTATTATCGTCATTTGACGGTCATTTGATTGAACAGGGCGCAGGCAGCAGACAGCAACTGGCCAAGGTGCGGTTTCAGCCGCCTTTGTTCGTGCCGCTCATTTGTCGGTCATTTGACTAGCGAATCTCGATTTAACGACAGCAAAGGAAACCCGTTTCGATGGTTTTTTGTGGGGCAGATGGCCCCGGTCAGTTGCACGTTGACCGTTGTTCGGAAAATCGAGCACTATAAGGTACTATTTTTTGTACCTTTGGAGCCGTCATGGAGCAATTACTTGCGAGTCGGTCGGTCAGTATTACCGAACTGAAACGCAGCCCAAGTACTGTGATTGAGCAAGCAGGCTCAGAGCCAGTTGCCGTTCTCAACCACAATCGTCCTGCTGCCTACCTTTTGCCGCACGCCGCTTATCAGCAGCTCCTGGATAGATTACGAGCCGCAGAAATATGTGTAGCTATTGCGACCAGCCGCAATGACCCACGTCCGGCCATTGCTGCCGATACCGTGTTTGCCGAGCTTGATGCGCTCATTGATGAGGTCGAAGCAGAGCAGAAGCGCCCATGAGACAACTGTTTTTCTCCGCACTGGCACGAGAGGATCTGCAGCAAATCGCCCGCTACATTGCCCGTGACAATCCGGGTCGAGCTCGGACTTTTGTTGGTGAGCTACGAGTGTGCTGTGCTCGGCTGCTGGATCAGCCTAATCAAGGTATTCCCCGAGATGACTATGCCAGAGGGCTGCGAATGATTTCCCACGGCCGATATTTGATCTTTTATAGTCTTTTCGAGGGCGATGTTCAGATTGAGCGTGTCCTGCATGCCGCAAGGGACGTTGGACGTCTATTCGAATCAGGCAGCGCTGATCACTAGACCCAAACCATTGAAAATGGCTTACCCACAAAAAAGCCCCAGACCCTAAGACCTGAGGCTTTCTCGTTTCTACATATGGTGCACCAGGCGGGATTCGAACCCACGACCCCTGCCTTCGGAGGGCAGTACTCTATCCAGCTGAGCTACTGGTGCAATGCGGGCGCCATGATACTCATATGCGCTGCGGGCGTCCATGCCGCTGAATCGCCTGCGTTTTTCCAAAGCGTAACCTACGATTGCTACGCTGATCTGAAAAAATAGGCAAATGCGGCGTTTTCGTTCTTTTTTTCGAACAGCCTATTGTCCTTTACCCCCTTTGATCCTAGGATTCGTTTGAGATTTCAAACGCTCTTGTCTGGGTGCTGAACCGCACGAGTTCGTTCCGTGCGCTATTTATGTGCTTCAGCCCGGTGAATGATTTCCCTGACGGCAGCCTATAAGGCGCCTTTCTATAATCATAATTCGCTCCGCGCGTGCCGCGGTGCTGTTAAGGAAAGCCGACATGCAGCTTAAAGACACCCAGTTGTTCCGCCAGCAAGCCTTTATCGATGGCGCTTGGGTCGATGCGGACAACGGTCAGACGATCAAGGTCAATAACCCGGCAACGGGCGAAATTCTGGGCACTGTGCCGAAAATGGGCGCTGCCGAAACCCGCCGTGCAATCGAAGCCGCTGATAAAGCGCTGCCGGCCTGGCGTGCACTGACCGCCAAGGAGCGCGCGAACAAGCTGCGTCGCTGGTTCGAGCTGATCATCGAGAACCAGGACGATCTGGCTCGCCTGATGACTCTGGAACAAGGCAAGCCATTGGCCGAAGCCAAGGGCGAGATCGTTTACGCCGCTTCCTTTATCGAATGGTTCGCTGAAGAAGCCAAGCGCGTCTACGGTGACGTGATTCCGGGTCACCAGCCAGACAAGCGCCTGATCGTGATCAAGCAGCCAATCGGCGTGACCGCTGCGATCACTCCGTGGAACTTCCCGGCCGCGATGATCACCCGTAAAGCCGGCCCGGCCCTGGCCGCCGGTTGCACCATGGTGCTCAAGCCTGCATCGCAAACCCCGTTTTCCGCGTTCGCCCTGGCTGAACTGGCCCAGCGTGCCGGTATTCCGAACGGCGTGTTCAGTGTAGTGACCGGCAGCGCCGGCGACATCGGCAGCGAGCTGACCGGCAACCCGATCGTGCGCAAACTGTCGTTCACCGGTTCGACCGAAATCGGGCGTCAGCTGATGACCGAGTGCGCCAAGGACATTAAGAAAGTCTCGCTGGAACTGGGCGGCAACGCGCCGTTCATCGTGTTCGACGACGCGGACCTGGATAAGGCCGTCGAAGGCGCGATCATTTCCAAGTACCGCAACAACGGCCAGACCTGCGTCTGCGCCAACCGTCTGTACATTCAGGATTCGGTCTACGACGCGTTCGCCGAAAAACTGAAAGTGGCCGTGGCCAAACTCAAGATCGGCAACGGTCTGGAAGACGGCACCACCACTGGCCCGCTGATTGACGAAAAAGCCGTGGCCAAGGTGCAAGAGCACATTGCTGACGCCGTCGGCAAAGGCGCTACCGTGCTGGCGGGTGGCAAGAGCATGCAAGGCAACTTCTTCGAGCCGACCATCCTGACCAACGTGCCGAACAACGCGGCCGTGGCCAAGGAAGAAACCTTCGGTCCATTGGCGCCACTGTTCCGCTTCAAAGACGAAGCCGACGTGATCGCGATGTCCAACGACACCGAGTTCGGCCTGGCCTCGTACTTCTATGCGCGTGACCTGGGCCGTGTGTTCCGTGTGGCTGAAGCCCTGGAATACGGCATGGTCGGCGTCAACACCGGGTTGATCTCCAACGAAGTCGCGCCGTTCGGCGGCATCAAGGCGTCGGGCCTGGGCCGTGAAGGCTCCAAGTACGGCATCGAAGATTACCTGGAAATCAAATACCTCTGCCTGGGCATCTAGGCCCGAAGGGATAAGCCCGGCAAGGCATTGCTTCAAACGCAAAGGGCACGAGAGCGCTGTCCCTTTGCGCGCTTCAAACGGAATTTTCTCTGTGGCCGGGAACGCTGTGGCAGTCGATCATCGCATGCTGCCGTAGTTGCTTCCCCGCCGCTTAATCCTTGAACCACGCCGACCGATGAGCGGCGAATGAGGAATGTATGAGCAAGACTAACGCTGAGTTGATGGCCCGCCGTACCGCTGCCGTACCCCGTGGTGTTGGCCAGATTCACCCGATCTTCGCCGACCACGCGAAGAACGCCACCGTGACCGACGTTGAAGGTCGTGAGTTCATCGACTTCGCCGGCGGTATCGCCGTGCTGAACACCGGTCACTTGCACCCAAAAGTCATCGCCGCCGTGACTGCGCAGCTGAATAAGCTGACCCACACCTGCTTCCAGGTGCTGGCCTACGAGCCGTACGTGGAAGTGTGCGAAAAAATCAACGCCAAGGTGCCGGGTGATTTCGCCAAGAAAATCCTGCTGGTGACCACCGGCTCCGAAGCTGTGGAAAACTCCATCAAGATCGCCCGCGCCGCCACTGGCCGTGCCGGTGTGATCGCGTTCACCGGCGCTTACCACGGTCGCACCATGATGACCCTGGGCCTGACCGGTAAAGTCGTGCCTTACTCGGCCGGCATGGGCCTGATGCCAGGCGGCATCTTCCGCGCGCTGTACCCGAACGAACTGCACGGTGTGAGCATCGACGATTCGATCGCCAGCATCGAGCGCATCTTCAAGAACGATGCCGAGCCGCGTGATATCGCCGCGATCATCATCGAGCCGGTGCAGGGCGAAGGCGGTTTCTACGTCGCGCCTAAAGAGTTCATGAAGCGTCTGCGCGCCCTGTGCGACCAGCACGGCATTCTGTTGATCGCTGACGAAGTGCAAACGGGCGCTGGCCGTACCGGCACCTTCTTCGCCATGGAACAGATGGGCGTCGCCGCCGACCTGACCACCTTCGCCAAATCCATCGCTGGCGGCTTCCCGCTGGCCGGTGTGTGCGGCAAGGCCGAATACATGGACGCCATCGCTCCAGGCGGCCTGGGCGGCACTTACGCCGGTAGCCCGATCGCTTGTGCCGCAGCCCTGGCCGTGATGGAAGTGTTCGAAGAAGAGCACCTGCTGGACCGTTGCAAAGCGGTTGGCGAGCGTCTGGTGACTGGTCTGAAAGCCATTCAGGCCAAATACCCGGTGATCGGCGACGTGCGTGCCCTGGGTGCGATGATCGCTGTCGAGCTGTTCGAAAACGGCGACAGCCACAAGCCGAACCCGGCTGCTGTAGCCGCCGTTGTGGCCAAGGCTCGCGACAAGGGCCTGATCCTGCTGTCGTGCGGCACCTACGGCAACGTTCTGCGCGTGCTGGTACCGCTGACCGCGCCGGACGAGCAACTGGACAAAGGCCTGGCGATCATCGAAGAGTGCTTCGCCGAGCTCTGATCCGTTTGTGAACTGATCGACAAAAAACCCGCTTCGGCGGGTTTTTTTATGCCCCTTGAAACACATCAGGGGCAATTGGGCTGTATCGAATGGCCAGCATTGACTAAGGTGCAAGCATTGCCGTTGGAGTGTGCAGATGACTGCTGTGGTGTTACCCGCTGTACCGCGAGTGCTGATTGCCGAGGCGAACCCCTGGTCCCGCGACCTGCTCAAGCAGGTGTTGTTGAATGTGCGCTGCGACGCACGGCTGGACCTGTGTGCCGATGGCCAGGAAACGCTGCAGCTGTTGGCAGAGAACCCTTATGACCTGGTGATCGTCGACTGGGAGTTGCCCGGCGTCGATGGCCTGAATGTGTTGCGCAGTGTTCGTCAGCGCAAACGTAATCCGCCGTTGCCTTTCATTCTGATGAGCAGCCGCAACGACAGCGCCAGCGTGCGTGAAGCCTTGCCCCTGGCGCCCACGGCGTACCTGACCAAACCCCTGGACATGGAAAACCTGACCCAGCGTTTGCAGGATTTGCTGTTGAACGCGGGTGAAGAGGTGTCCTGCGAAGTGCCGTCTCTGGCGCCGGGCATGACCTTGTCGGTGTATCTGGAGCGGCGGCGCGAACTGGCCGACGGCGCGCCGCTGATGACCGATGTGCAGGTGGCGATCAAACGTAGCCTCAATCCCGATGGCCTCGATCTGGTGCGGCTTGAAGACGAGATCCGCACGGATCCGCAAGTCACCGCCGTGCTGATCGCCGCCGCCAACAGCGCGGCCCAGCATCATGGCGCCGCCGTGCAAACCCTGTCCCAGGCGCTGCATCGCTTGGGTACCGGGCAAAGCATGAACCTGATTCTGGGACTTGCCCTCAAACGCAGTGCCCGGCTCAGTGATCCGCAACTGGCGGACTATGCCGAGCGCTATTGGGAATTGTCCCTGCACACCGCCGAATACGCGCGGACGCTGGCGCGCTTGCTGGATCTGGATCAGGAGCGCTGTTATTGCGCGGGCATGCTGCACCGCCTCGGCGACCTGGCGTTGCTGCGCTGTTTGCAGGAGTGGAAGCAGGCCGGTGGTGAGCTGGATGAATGGGAGGAAGTCGGCGATGCCCTGGCCGAATTCGGCGCGGCCTACGGTTCGGCGCTGCGTACCCGCTGGCGCCTGCCACTGGAGCTGCGTGAGCTGATTGCGGCGGTTTATCAGCTCGGTGGCGGGGTTTACTCCCGCGAAGCGCTGGTGATGAACATGGCCGCGCAACTGGCGCGCCTGGCCGAGCATGAGGGGATCGAGGCGTTGTCCAAGAGCCGCACGGCGCGGTTGCTCAAGATCGGATTGCCGGAGCTGATGCGCTTGCGCAAAAAATAGGCTTTGTAGATCGTTCCCACGCAGAGCGTGGGAACGATCTACATGGGCTCAGCCAGAGATTATCCGGTTCTTGCCCTGGCGCTTGGCCTGGTACATCGCCGCATCGGCGCGGGCGAACAGGCTGTCGAGGTTTTCATCCTCGGGCGTGAGGCTGGTCAGGCCCTGGCTGACGGTGATGCCGAACGTCTGGTCGTCATGGCTGAAACTCAACCGTTGAATCTCCCGTTGCAGGCGCTCGGCCACTTGCATGGCCATGTCCGGTGCACATCCGGGGAACACCGCGGCGAATTCCTCACCGCCGATCCGCCCGAACAGATCACCACGCCGCAGGGCCGCGCGACCGCTCTCAGCGATGCGTTGCAGCACCTTGTCGCCTTCCGGATGGCCGTAGGTGTCGTTGATCACTTTAAAGTCATCGATGTCCAGCAGCAGGAAGGCCAGCGGCTTGCCTTGCTGGCGTGCCTGCTCGAATTCGTGATTGGCACATTCGAAGAAGTGTCGGCGGTTGCTGCTTTGGGTCAGCACGTCGGTGGTGGCCAGGCGGTGGAGCTCGGTTTCCATCTGCTTCTTTTCGGTGATGTCTTCGGCAATGCCGACGATGATCACTGGCTGACCCGGTTCGGCCTGGCGGTTGATGAAGCACTTGTCGCTGAGCCAGCGCACTTGGCCGTCGGCGGCGATGATGCGGTACTCGCGGTCTTCAACGGCGCCGTTGACCAGCACTTGCGCCAGGCTGCGCTCGGCGTAGTCCAGATCGTCGGGATAAACACTGTCGCGCCAGTGGTTGTAGTCGGACAGCAACAGGCCGGCGGGGCGGCCGAAGATCCGGTCATAGGCCGGGCTGACGTAGAGCACCTGACGGGTTTCCCAGTTGAATGCCCAAAGCACGGCGTTGACGCTGACCAGCAGCGAGCTGAACAGCTGTTCGCGTTCGCTCAGGCGCGCCACTTCGCCCTGCGCATGCATCAGCGCCATCAGCGTTTGCGCGGCCTCGGGCCACTGCGGAAGGGATGTGTCTTGTAGGTTTTTATTGACCATCGGCACAAGTCTCAAAGGGCGTGCCGCTATTTCGACAGCGGCCAACACAAAGCCCGCCGGGGTGGCGAAGTGTCTTTGAGATAGGAGATTTGGGGCGAAGTTCCCGCTTTTCGTGGCGAGGGAGCTTGCTCCCGCCGGGCGGTATTGGCGACGCGTTTTTTCAGTTAAAACGCGTCGTCAGGTATTGCGGCTGCTGCGCAGCCGAGCGGGAGCAAGCTCCCTCGCCACGGTGCCCTTGATTCAGGGTCAGGCAGTGGCGGGGCGCAGGGAGTAGGTTTTCAACTGGTCGGCGAAATCACGCAGGGATTGAATCCCGCTGGCCTCGGCCTCGTGTACCCAATCCTTGATGGCGGCCAGCATGTCGTGACCATTTGAGCTGGTCTTGACCCAGATCTGCTGCAGGGCCAGGCGTTTCTCGTAAATTACCTTCAGCGCCTGGCTGTGCTCGAGCATGGTCTGGATGCGCAGGTGGTGCTTGTCGTCCAGCAGGCTGGTTTCCCGCGAGAGCAGGCGTTTGGCCCGGTGGAACTGGTGGCGGACCGAGTGATCGACCTTTTCCAGCTCTTGCTTGACCAGAGGCGCGATCACCAGCTTGCGGTACTGGGCCATGATCTGGAAGCGGTTGTTGAGGATCGCCATGGCGGTGTCCATGTCCAGGTTGCCTTTGCCTTCGACACGGTGGGCGATCGGCGCAACCCGCTGGACCTTGGCCAGGCGCAGGAAGCTGAAGACCTGGATCCAGGCCCAGCCGAGGTCGAATTCCCACTTCTTCACCGACAGTTTGGCCGAGTTAGGGTAGGTGTGATGGTTGTTATGCAGTTCTTCGCCGCCGATCAGGATGCCCCAGGGCACCAGATTGGTCGCCGCATCGCGGCATTCGAAGTTGCGGTAGCCGATGGCATGGCCCAGGCCATTGACCACGCCGGCGGCCCAGACCGGGATCCACATCATCTGGATGGCCCAGATGGTGATGCCAATGGTGCCGAACAGCAGCAGGTCGATGACGCCCATGATCGCCACGCCCAGCAGTGGGAAACGGCTGTAGAGGTTGCGTTCGATCCAGTCTTCGGGGCAGTTCTTGCCGTAGATGCGCAGGGTCTCGGGGTTTTCCGCTTCGGCGCGGTACAGCTCGGCACCTTTGCGCAGAACGGTGGACAAGCCCTTGATGACCGGGCTGTGCGGGTCATCGACGGTTTCGCATTTGGCGTGATGCTTGCGGTGGATAGCGGTCCACTCGCGGGTGTTCTGCGCCGTGGTCAACCACAGCCAGAAGCGGAAGAAATGTTTCAGGCCGGCATTGAGCTCAAGCGAGCGATGGGCTGAATAGCGATGCAGATAGACCGTGACGCCGACGATCGTGACGTGGGTCATCAGCAGGGTGACTGCCACCAGTGACCAGGGCGATAAGCCAAGAAAACCTTCGTACCACATAGCCTATAGGACCCTCGATAAAGAAAAAAACAGCCGTCGCATTATCACTTAGCCCACAGATAAAACCAGTCGCCCTTTCAGATAAGAGTGGCCGGATGTTTCTTTAATCTATAATTCCAGTCTTTTTTGTAGGGACATGGACGCTCGAATGTCAGCCACATATCGCGATGCCTTGCGTGCAGCGCTACTTTATCTGGTGCTTTCCGTAGTCTGGCTTCAGTTCAGTGGTTATTTATTGAACAGTTTCTTCGATAACTCCACCGACCTGCTGCGCTGGCAACTGATCAACGGTTATGCCTGGGTGGCCTTCAGTGCCGGGCTGATTTTCATCGCGCGGGCACGTTTGTTTCGCTGCCTGGGCGTCGGCGCCAAATTGCGTGAACGTAATGCCGACCGGGAACGTTTGCGACAGGCGGCCGCGGTGTTCGATTGCACCCGCGAAGGGGTGCTGGTCACCAATAACAAAGGGCTGATCGTCCATGTGAACCGGGCGTTCATGGAAATCACCGGCTACCAGTGTGAGGAAGTGCTGGGTCAACGACCGAGCATGTTCAAGTCGGGCCATCACCCGCCGGGTTTCTACCAGTCGATGTTCGCGACACTCGACAGCCTCGGCGAGTGGAGCGGGGAAATCTGGAATCGTCGCAAAAGCGGCGAGATTTACCCGCAATGGCAGACGATCCGCCTCGTTCATGACGATCAGGGGCGGCTCAGCCAGTACGTTGCGGTGTTTTCCGACATCAGTGCGATCAAGAACTCCGAGCATGAACTGACGCGCCTGGCCCACCACGATCCGCTGACCGATCTGCCCAATCGCCTGCTGTTTACCGACCGTGCCGGGCAGGCTGTGGCCTCGGCGCAGGCCCATAAGCGCGGTTGTGCGTTGCTGATGATCGACCTCGATCACTTCAAATTGATCAACGACAGCCTCGGTCACAGTGTTGGTGATCAATTGCTCAAGGGCGTGGCTGAGCGTCTGAACACCTTGTTCGGCCCGGGCATCACCCTGGCGCGGCTCAGTGGCGACGAATTTGCCCTGTTGGCTGAAAATTGCCCGCAACCGGGGCATGCCGCGGCGCTGGCCCAGCGGGTCATCGATGGTCTCAAGGAGCGGTTTCAGATTGACCGGCATTCGTTGTTCATCAACGCCAGTGTCGGCATCAGCCTGTTCCCCAGCGATGCGTTGAGCGCCGAGCAACTGTTGCGCAATGCCGACTCGGCACTGTTCAAGGCCAAGAGCGCCGGTCGCGACAGCTATGCCCTCTACACCGAAGAGCTGACCGCGCATGCCCAGCAACGTGTCGAGATTGCGTTCGAATTGCGCCGAGCACTGGAGCAGCAAGAGTTGCGGGTTTATTACCAACCCGTGCACGACCTCAAAACCAGCCGTCTGATCGGCGTCGAAGCCCTGGTGCGCTGGGAGCATCCACAGCGCGGGCTGGTGTCACCGGCTGAGTTCATCCCCATTGCTGAACGCACCGGGTTGATTGCCGAGATCGATGCCTGGGTCATGCGCCAGGCCTGTCAGCAAATGTGCCAGTGGCACGCCGCAGGCGTGGTGTTGTCGTTTGTTGCGGTGAACGTTTCTTCGCGCCTGTTCGCTCGCCGTGAGTTGTACCAGCAGGTGGCTCAGGTGCTGCACGACACCGGGCTGGATCCGGCGTATCTGGAGCTGGAAGTCACCGAAAGCGCGGTGATGGAGGATCCGGAAGTGGCGCTGGAGCAGATGCATCGCTTGCGTGAGTTAGGCGTGCGGCTGGCCATCGATGACTTCGGCACGGGCTATTCGTCGTTGCTGCGACTCAAGCGTTTACCGGTGCAAAAACTCAAGATCGATCAGGGATTCGTCGCAGGCTTGCCGGGTGATGAGGATGACGCGGCGATCGCGCGGGTGATCGTTGCGTTGGCGCAAAGCATGGGAATGCAGGTGCATGCCGAGGGGATCGAGCAGGTCGAACAGGCGGCTTTCCTGCTTGAGCACGATTGCGATCTGGGGCAGGGCTACTGGTTTGGGCGACCTGTACCGGCGGCGTCCTTGGATTGGGTTCGGGCGCCGGTGATTGGATGAGTGCCTGAACTGCTTCTTGTGGCGAGGGGGCTTGCCCCCGTTGGGGCGCGTAGCGGCCCCAAATCTTTGCGTCTGCTACGCAGCCGAACGGGGCGGTGCGGCGTTCCGACAAGCCCCCTCGCCACAGGGTTTTGTGTGGCCCTGAAAATAGTAGATCCCCCGCAATCCCTTGTCCCATCAAATAATGCATTCTGGTTATATAAACATTCTTAAATAGTCTTTTTAAGAATATCTGCGCCTATCTACTATTGCTCTCACGCCGTACGCAGTGCCCGCCACTGCCAGGCATATCTCATTAAAGGAGCAGCACCATGAGCGCATCCCTACGCAGTGTTGACGGGCAGGACGAAGCCACCATTTTGCGCGAGATCCAGAGCGCGTTGCGCGATCTGCGCTTTGGCGCGGTGGAAATCACCGTGCACAACGCCCAGGTGGTACAGATCGAACGCAAAGAGAAATTCCGTTTGCAGCATCCGGGCAACAAGTCGAGCTGAAGCAAAGGTCAAAAGATCGCAGCCTTCGGCGGCTCCTACGGGAGCGTCGAAGGCTTCGATCCTTGAGTCAGGCAACCCGTTCCAGACCATAAGAAAAAGCCACCACACCAAGAATTCCAGGAGCTTTCACCATGTCGTCGATTCGCCATTTTGCGTTGGCCGCCCTGGCCAGTGCCCTTTTTGCTGGGTCCGCGGTTGCCAAGGATTACGAACTGCTCAACGTGTCGTATGACCCGACCCGCGAGCTGTATCAGGACTACAACGCCGAGTTCATCAACTTCTGGAAGAAAGACCACGCTGGCGACAACGTGAAGATCCAGCAGTCCCACGGTGGCTCAGGCAAGCAGGGCCGGGCGGTGATCGACGGTCTGCGGGCCGATGTGGTGACCCTGGCCCTGGCCGGCGACATCGACGAAATCGCCAAGCTCGGCAAGAGCCTGCCGGCTGACTGGCAGAAGCGTCTGCCGGAAGCGAGCACGCCTTACACCTCGACCATCGTGTTCCTGGTGCGCAAGGGCAACCCGAAAGGCATCAAGGACTGGGGTGACCTGACCAAGAACGGTGTGGAAGTCATCACCCCGAACCCGAAAACCTCCGGCGGTGCACGCTGGAACTTCCTCGCGGCCTGGGCCTATGGCCTGAAAGCCAATGGCGGTAACGAAGCCAAGGCCAAAGAGTACGTACAGACCCTGTTCAAGCACGTGCCTGTGCTGGATACCGGTGCTCGCGGTTCGACCATCACTTTCGTCAACAACGGTCAGGGCGACGTGTTGCTGGCCTGGGAAAACGAAGCTTTCCTGGCCTTGAAAGAAGACGGCGGCGCCGACAAGTTCGACATCGTCGTGCCTTCGCTGTCGATCCTTGCCGAGCCACCGGTGGCCGTGGTCGACAAGAACGCCGAGAAAAAGGGCAACACCGAAATCGCCGAAGCGTACCTCAAGCACCTGTACAGCCCGGCCGGCCAGGAAATTGCGGCGAAAAACTTCTATCGTCCACGTGACAAGGACGTAGCTGCCAAGTACGCCAAACAGTTCCCGACCCTGGAACTGGTGACCATCGACAAGGACTTCGGCGGCTGGAAAACCGCCCAGCCGAAATTCTTCAATGACGGTGGCGTGTTCGACCAGATTTACCAGGCGCAGTAGCCTGAAATAGATCTGCCAACGGGCCCCGATCTTGCCGTCGGGGCTTAGTGCGTTTTCAACCAAGGACTTTTATGTCGCGTCGTATCTCCCCCGTCATACCCGGCTTCGGGCTGACGCTGGGCTACACCTTGGTGTACCTCAGCCTGATTGTGCTCATTCCACTGGCGGCGATGTTCGTGCATGCCGCTCAACTGACCTGGGACCAGTTCTGGGCAATCATCTCGGCACCTCGGGTGCTGGCCGCGTTGAAGCTGAGCTTCGGCACCGCGTTGTACGCCGCGATCATCAACGGCGTGATCGGCACGCTGCTGGCCTGGGTGCTGGTGCGCTACACCTTCCCGGGGCGCAAAGTCATCGATGCGATGATCGATCTGCCCTTCGCATTGCCCACTGCCGTGGCCGGTATCGCGTTGACCGCGCTGTACACCCCCACCGGCCTGGTGGGTCAGTTCGCGGCGGACCTGGGTTTCAAGATCGCGTATACCCCCCTCGGCATCACCCTGGCGCTGACTTTTGTAACACTTCCATTCGTAGTACGTACGGTACAGCCTGTACTGGCCGATATCCCCCGTGAAGTGGAGGAGGCGGCGGCGTGCCTGGGGGCAAATCCGTTGCAGGTTTTCCGCCATATTCTGATGCCGGCGCTGCTCCCGGCCTGGCTGACCGGTTTCGCCTTGGCCTTTGCCCGTGGGGTCGGCGAGTACGGTTCGGTGATTTTCATCGCTGGCAACATGCCGATGAAAACCGAAATTCTGCCGCTGCTGATCATGGTCAAACTCGACCAGTACGATTACACCGGCGCCACCTCCATTGGTGTACTGATGCTGGTGGTTTCCTTTGTCCTGTTGCTGCTGATCAACTTGTTGCAGCGGCGCATCGAAACCCCATAAGGAGGCGCGAAAAATGTCCCAATCGTCTATTGCAGCGGCCTCCTCGAACGCCGCCCGCCGTGGCAGTGCAGCTTCGCGGCGAATCCTCATCGGCCTCGGCTGGCTGATCTTTGCGCTGTTTCTGTTGTTGCCGTTGTTCATCGTGGTGTCCCAGGGCCTGAAGCTGGGCCTGGGTGCGTTCTTCACCGCGATCTTCGAACCGGACGCTTTGTCGGCCCTGAAACTCACGGTGATTGCGGTGTTGATTTCGGTGCCGCTGAACCTGGTGTTCGGGGTCAGCGCCGCATGGTGCGTGAGCAAATATTCGTTCCGCGGCAAGAGCATGCTGGTGACCCTGATCGACTTGCCGTTCTCGGTGTCGCCGGTGATCGCAGGTCTGGTCTACGTGCTGATGTTCGGCGCCCAGGGCTTGTTCGGCCCATGGTTGCAGGATCACGACATCCAGATCGTCTTCGCCTTGCCGGGCATCGTGCTGGCGACGATTTTCGTCACCGTGCCGTTCGTGGCCCGTGAGCTGATCCCGCTGATGCAGGAACAAGGTACCCAGGAGGAAGAGGCCGCGCGTTTGCTTGGCGCCAATGGCTGGCAGATGTTCTGGCACGTCACCGTGCCGAACATCAAATGGGGCCTGATCTATGGCGTGGTGCTGTGTACCGCGCGGGCCATGGGTGAGTTCGGGGCGGTGTCGGTGGTGTCCGGGCACATTCGCGGGGTGACCAACACCTTGCCGCTGCACGTCGAGATTCTCTACAACGAATACAACCACGTGGCCGCGTTCGCCGTGGCGAGCCTGTTGCTGATCCTGGCGCTCTTCATCCTGCTGCTCAAGCAGTGGAGCGAAAACCGTATTAACCGCCTGCGCGCCAGCGCCGCGGAGGAATAAGTCATGTCGATCGAAGTGCGTAACGTCAGCAAGAACTTTCACGCGTTCAAGGCGCTGGACAACATCAGCCTGGACATTCAAAGCGGCGAGCTGGTGGCGCTGCTGGGGCCGTCCGGCTGCGGCAAGACCACATTGCTGCGAATCATCGCCGGCCTGGAAACCCCGGATCAGGGCAACATCGTGTTCCATGGCGAAGACGTTTCCGGCCACGACGTGCGTGATCGCAACGTCGGTTTCGTGTTCCAGCACTACGCCTTGTTCCGTCACATGACGGTGTTCGACAACGTTGCGTTCGGCCTGCGTATGAAGCCGAAAAACCAGCGTCCGAACGAAAGCCAGATTGCGGTGAAAGTCCACGAACTGCTGAACATGGTGCAACTGGACTGGTTGGCCGATCGCTACCCGGAACAACTCTCCGGCGGCCAGCGTCAGCGCATCGCGTTGGCCCGCGCCCTGGCGGTGGAGCCGAAAGTGCTGCTGCTCGACGAGCCTTTTGGTGCACTCGATGCCAAGGTCCGTAAAGAATTGCGTCGCTGGCTCGCGCGGCTGCACGAGGACATCAACCTGACCTCGGTATTCGTGACCCACGACCAGGAAGAAGCTATGGAAGTTGCCGACCGGATCGTGGTGATGAACAAGGGGGTGATCGAGCAGATCGGTTCACCGGGCGACGTCTACGAAAATCCGGCCAGCGATTTCGTCTATCACTTCCTCGGCGATTCGAACCGTCTGCATTTGGGCGAAGATCGGCACGTACTGTTCCGTCCACACGAAGTGTCGCTGTCGCGGCATGAACTGGAAGACCACCACGCCGCTGAAGTGCGGGATATTCGTCCGTTGGGCGCCACCACGCGGGTGACGCTGAAGGTCGAAGGCCAGAGCGAGTTGATTGAAGCTGAAGTGGTGAAGGATCACGACAGCCTGGTTGGATTGACGAAGGGTGAGACGTTGTTCTTCAAACCCAAGGTCTGGCAGAAAGTCGCCAACATTTAAGGGCCAAAGCATCGCGAGCAGGCTCGTTCCAGCAGTGGATTGGTGTTGACCACAAACTCTGTCGGCAACCCAAAGTCCTTGCTCGCGATGGCGTCTCCAAGAACACCCCACCCAATCTGTAATAACACCAACTGACCTTGCTTCGATCGGTTCTACCCCCGTGATTTTTTTGCCTCAAACCCTACCTAGACTCTGACTTGCCAGGAGGCAGTGAGAGTCCATGACGGACCGGTGTTATCTCCTGGCGCCCTGATGCCAAGGAGATAAAGCATGAGAATGGAAGTCAGTCGGCATGGCCCGTTTGGCTGTGCCTTGTTGAGCGCTTTGTTGGGCTCGTCCGCCATTGCCGCCCCCTCACTGTCGCCGCAGATACCCTTTGATGTCACGGTTACCCAACCGGTTTCTCTGCCCAGCCTGCAGGCCGATTTCGATGACTTGTCGTGGCAGACCTTCATCGCCCTGAGCTGGCCGGCGCTGGACAATGGCGATCCAAATACCGGCACCCCCATCGGCAAGCAGGATGGGGCCACGGTGTGGGAAAGCTGGAAAGAGAGCTACCAGATATTCCGGGCCAAGGGCCAGACACCGCTGCCCTGGAATGCCCCGGCAACCCTCCCCGAAGCGTGCAAGTCGCTCAAGCCTGGTCGTCTCCTGCAGCAAATGGGCAAGGTGCCCGATGTGCTGAATGAGTTTATCCAGCCCTTCGAGAGTGGCCCGCTGGTGGATCAGAACGGCGTCTATACGCGCAACGAAATCGTGGTCAACCAATCGATGTTCGACGGGATCGTCAACAACGGGCTGTACAGCATCGAAGGCCAGCAGAAGTTTTTCGCCGCGAGCCCGAGCAACGCCGTGGCTTTCAGCTGTGGCTCGGCTGAGACGAAGCAGGTCGGTGCGGTGATGGTGAAGGCGTCGTGGAAAGTGCTTGGCCCCAATGATCGCAGGCAGGATTTCCACACCGTCGATGCACTGGTCTATACACCGGGCAACAACGATCCGAGTCATGGGCCGATTGTCGAGGAGTCGTGTGTATCCGAGCCGGTCGGGCTGGTGGGGTTGCACATCGTTCATAAGACCGCCAATGCCGCGCAGTGGGTCTGGTCAACCTTTGAACATGTGAAAAACGTACCGGAGAAATCCACGCCTCCTGAGCAGCGGGTGGGCCCGTACCTGTTCTACAACGTCAACAGCAAGAGCGACGTCAACCAGCCTCCGCCACGGCCGTGGAACCCGGCAGTCAAGGCGACGCCCTCGCAGATCGAGCGTGACGCGCCGCTGACCGACGCCACCAAAAAGCTGAACACCACGTACCAGGCCCTGCTGCGAACGGTCAATCCGCAGAGCGTGTGGGCGAACTATCAATTGATCAGCACCCAGTGGCCGTCAGCCCCTCCACAGCCCAATTGCCAGATATCGGCGACCAACCCACTGGGCAGTCCCGCGCCCTTGTTCCTGGCCAACGCCACGCTGGAAACCTATATCCAGGGCACCGTGCCCCAGGCGTCTTCCAGCTGCATGGCGTGCCACGGCAATGCGGCCACCCATGTCACCGAATCTCCGCGCACCAGCTTCGCGGATTTCACCTACCTGCTTGAACGCGCACAGTCCACGGGTGGACAAGGAGTCAGCCATGAGCAGTGATCTGCAAAACTTCATTGGCCTTTCATCGGCCCTCACCGGCATTCCCGCTGATCGACTGGCACCGGCCATCGACCAGGTGGGCTTGCCGCCGATCTTTCTCGAGTTCATCACGCCGCGCATCACGCCTGATGTGCTCAACGCCTTGCTGACTCAGTACGCCACGATGGCGGCGGACCTTGAGCCTCCGGACCGGATCGCCCAGGCGGTGCTGATGGATGGGGCGCAACCGGCGACCACGCAAACCGCCCGAGCAGCGCGTTCAATCATGAAACTGTGGTTGTTGGGTGTCTGGTATCAGCCCTATGCCACCGGGAGCTACAAATCGACCGACTCGATGGTGGTGTCCGATCAGGCCTACATCAACAGCTGGGCCTGGAAAATTGCCCAGGCCCATCCCATGGGATACAGCGAGATGTTTTTCGGCTATTGGAACACCACGCCGCCGAGCCTTGAGGATTACACCGGGGTACCCGCCAGCGGACAGCAAGGAGCCTTGTCATGAGTACCGAACAAGCGGACGTAGTGATCGTTGGCGCGGGGCTGGCCGGCAGCATCATCGCTTATCAACTGGGCATGGCTGGGGTGGATGTGCTGGTGCTCGAATCAGGCCCGGAAATCCCGGCCAACCGTGCTCAATACCTGGAGCGCTTCTATACGTCCACGCTGAAAACCCCCGAGGCCCCTTACCCACCGGTGACGAGCCTGGACACGCCGCGTGATCCGGCCAACGAGAACGCCCCACGTGCGACCATCGCCGATTTGATCCTGGGCTGGGACAAGCCGGCGATCAGCTACCTGGTGCAGAAAGGCCCGATGCCCTTCACCAGCACCTATGAACGGGTCGGCGGCGGCACCACCTGGCATTGGGTAGGGACATGTCTGCGCATGGTGCCGAACGATTTTTGCTTGAAATCAAAATACGGCGTCGGGGTGGACTGGCCTATCGGCTACGACGATCTGCAAAGTGCCTACTGCCGGGCCGAGGCGGAAATCGGCGTGGCGGCCAATGTCGCCGACCAGGCCTATCTGGGCATGACCTTTCCCGAAGGTTATTCATTCCCGATGCACAGCATTCCGTTGTCGTTGGTCGATGGCAGTTTTGTCACGGCCGTGACGGGGCAGATGTTCGACGGCTTGCCGCTGGTGGTCAGTCCGACGCCCGCCGGGCGTAATTCCCAACCGTACGCGGGGCGCCGGGTGTGTGCCGGCAACACCAACTGCACACCGATCTGCCCGATCCAGGCCAAGTACGATGCGACAGTGACAATGAACAAAGCCCTGGCTACCGGTAAGGTCAAGGTGTTGTACCGAACCGTGGCGAGCAAAGTGACCGTCGGGGCGGACAGCAATATCAACGGTATCGAATTCATTCAGTATCAGCTTGGCGACGGCCCGGTCACTGGAACCGGCGTCGCTATCGGGCAGCGTTATGTGATCGCCGCCCATGCCATCGAGACACCCAAGTTATTGCTCAACTCGGTCAGCGCTGCCTGGCCCAAAGGTGTGGCCAACAGCAGTGGGCAAGTAGGGCGCAGCCTGGCCGATCACCCGATCTACCTGGCATGGGGGCTGATGCCTGAAGGCAAGGCGGTTTTTCCGTACCGGGGTCCTCTGTCCACGGCGGGCATCGAGAGTTTGCGTGACGGTGACTTTCGCAGCTCTCGAGCGGCGTGGCGCATCGAAATCGGTAACGAGGGCTGGAACTGGCCGGCCACCGATCCTTACACCACCGTGGCTGACTTCATCGACGGGGCGAATCACAGTCAAACCAACCCGCTACCGCCGGCCTTGAAACCACAGCAAGTGCTCTATGGGACAGCATTGGTTCAAAAGCTCAACGACTTGTTCATCCGTCAGTTCCGGATCGCGTTTCTGGTGGAGCAGGTCGAGGACGATCCCGATCACCCCACGTGTTACATCGTGCCGTCGACCGAGTACAAGGACCGGCTCGGCATTCCCCGGCCGGAAATTCACTATGACCTGTCCAAATACACCAAGGAGGGCTTCAAGCAGGCGAAGAAGTTGGCGACTCACATCATCACCGAACTGCTCGGCGCGGTGGAGCTGACGAAGCCTCTCACGCCCGGGACGTTCACCTATGACAATGAGCCCTACAGTTTCCAGGGCGCCGGACACCTGATGGGGACCTATCGCATGGGCGATGATCCAACCAAATCGGTCGTCGACAAATACCAGCGCAGTTGGGACCACAAGAACCTGTTCCTGGTGGGCGATGGTGTCTTCCCCAGCACCGGCACTTCGAACCCGAGCCTGACGATTGCTGCGTTGTCGTTCCAGGCCGGGGATACGCTGGCCAACGACCTGAAGGCTGCGACGGTGGAGGTTCTGGCCAATCTGCCCTGGCAGGGCACCGGTGTACAGATCAACGGTCTGGTTCCACGTCTGGCTCGTTGTGTCCTTGGCTTATGGTGCGCCAGCCCGGAGGGTAATTGGGTGGATGGAAAGGGCAATCCGAACTACATCGCCAAGTTCGGCTATACGCTGATGGGGGCCGCCGAAGGTGCTTTGATCGGCCGTGTTGGTGACTTTGGCATTCCCTTCCTGATCGGCGATCTGGCGCAGATTCCGGCCGGCCAGCAAGGCGAGCTGCAGTTGTGTATCAATGATGACCTGCTAGGCCTCTACGGTGCGGGTTTGAAGGACAACCTCGGTGCACTGACGGTTCGGGTCGAGTTCGGCACGCTGTGAAACCTGGAGCGGTAACGGTATCAATCCGTTACCGCTCTTTTTCTCAGGCGGCGGAGCGTTGATTGCGCAAGGCCACTGGCCCGGCGCGTTCTTCGATGGCTCGTTTCAGCTCGGTCCGAAGCCCCAGTAGAAAGCCTGCTTCCACCACCACGAACAATGGCCCGACAATCAGTCCGGTCAGATCGTCGACAAACGCCGGTTTTCGCCCCTCGTAATGATGACCGACAAACTGTATCGCCCAGCCCACCACAAACATCCCGATGCCGGCGCCAAGCCAGACGAATGTGCTCTGCTGCGCAAGCATATGCCCCAGCCAGACCGACAGGCCCAGCAATACCGTCATCAGCACCCCCAGCCGCAGTTCCAGGCGCAGGTAAAACCACGCCGACACCAGTGACACCAGCACTGCCGGTGACAGCCAGCCCCCGGCCCATTGCGGACGCGACAGCAACACCGCGACCGCCACGACGATCAGGGGAATGCCCACGAAGTGGCTGGCGATATTGCGCGGATCACGGTGGTAGGCGGCGTATTGACTGAGATGGTCAACGAGGCTTTTCATTGTTATTCCTCCTGTAGAGTGATTGATGATGCCCCGGGTTCATCTCTCGCTCTGTCAGCCAGGCGACAATCTCCAGGAGTTTTCATGGACATGCAGGTTTGGCGTTCGCGCCTGATGACGGGGCAATGGTTCAGTCACTTGCCTGTTTCCTTACAGGATAGTCTGCTGGCAATCGCCAGGATTCGGCGGCTGTCACCGGGGCAACTGCTGTTCAAACGCGGTGATCCTCCGTGCGGGTTGTATGCGGTGCTTGAAGGTTCGGTGCGCATTGGCGCGGTGAATGAGCAGGGCAAGGAAGCGCTGCTGAGCCTGGTGGAACCGCCGCACTGGTTCGGCGAAATCTGCCTGTTCGATGGCCAGCCGCGAACCCATGATGCCTACGCCGTGGGCCAGTGCATTCTGTTGCACATCCCGCAAACAGCGCTGCTGGCATTGCTCGACGAACACCCGGTGTACTGGCAGCAACTGGCATTGCTGATGAGCCACAAACTGCGCCTGACCTTCATCAACCTCGAACAGCTGAGCCTGATGCCAGCCCCGGCGCGCCTGGCCCATCGCTTGCTGATGATCGCCGAGGGCTATGGTGAAATCGACCTGCCGCGCCGCGTTCTGCAACTGCCGCAAGAGCAATTGGCGTCGATGCTGTCGTTGTCGCGCCAGACCACCAACCAGATCCTCAAGGACTTGCAGGGGCAGGGGATTCTGAATCTCAGGTATGGCGAGATCGAGATTCTGGATGCGCAGCGGTTGCGGGCGTTGGCGGTGGTTTGATGTGCACTTGCAGGCGCTGTCGATTTTATTGATGGGCTTTGTCCACGAACGCGCCTAGCCTGTGAAGACGACAATCGAGGTGTGCCATGCGTGTGCTGTTAGTGGAAGACGAACCCGAGACCGCCAGCCTCCTGGCCAAAGGCCTGAGCGAAGCGAGTTATGCGGTGGATGTAGCGCTCAATGGCATGGACGGCCGGCGCTTCATCGAGTCTGGCGAATATGAATTGATCATCCTCGACGTGATGCTGCCGGGGCTCAACGGCTGGCAGTTGCTGCAGCAGATCCGCAAGCTCGGCGATACGCCGGTGCTGTTGCTCACCACCACGGACGGCATCGAGGACAGGCTGCGCGGGTTGGAGTTGCATGAGGATGATTACCTGCTCAAGCCGTTTACCGTCAGTGAGCTGGTGAAGCGGGTGCGCAAGCTATTGCGGCGAGATCGGGGGCGGTAGCAGTAGCGGTTTCAGTGGTGCTTGAGAAATTGCGATGGGGGGCGGAAATCTCAACACGCTTTGCGGATCTATTACCGCAACCCATCCCGAAACTGCCCCGGCGTCATCCCCGTCCAGCGCTTGAACGCGCGGCTGAAGCTGCTGGTGTCGGCGAATCCCAATAGGTAACTGACCTCGCTCAACGAGCACTGCGGATCGCGCAGGTGCAGCAGCGCCAGGTTTTCCCGACTTTCGTTGAGCAGCGTATCGAATCGACAACCTTCGTCCGCCAGGTGCCGTTGCAGGCTGCGCAAGCTCAAGTGCAGTGCTTCGGCGATGCGATCGGCCGACGGTTCGCCCTCAGGCAGTTGCTCTTCAATGGCGTCGCGAACCTTGCGCTCCCAGGTCAGGGGCTTGAGTTGCGCCAGGGTGCGTTTGAGCACGGTTTCGTTGTGTTCGGCCAGTTCCGGGTTGGCGTCGTCCAGGTGGCTGTCGAAATCCACCAGGGCGAATTCCAGTCGGTCTTCCTCGGCGGCGAAATACACCGGCGAACGGAACACTTTGTGCCATTGATGCGGGTCGGCAGGTTCCGGACGGCGCAGATAAACCGCCAGCGGCGCGTAGTCACGGCCCAGCCGGTTACGGCAGGTGCGCACGTAAATCGCCGCGAAGGCGTCGATGGCTTCGAAGGCTGGCGCGGGGTTGCCTTGGGGGATTTTCAGGCGGAAGCGGTAGCGATCCTCGGCGCGGGTCAACTCCAGGTCCAGCGCATCGCTGACCACCTGGTGATAACGCACGATGCGCTCGAACACTTCCCGCAAGCTGCCGCTGGCCACCAACGCATACCCGAGCGCATGGAACGTGGTCGGGCTGACAAACCGCGACACCCGCAAGCCAATCGCCGGGTCGCCACTGACCTGCACCGCGATTTCCCACAGGCGTGTGGTGCCGGACAACGGGTAACGGGCGTTCGGGTCGTCCATCAACTGCGGATCGAGCCCCGCCTGTCGGCACAGGGCGGTGCTGTCGAGGCCCAGCGCATCGAGCTGCTTGCGCAGGGCGCGGGTCCAGCTGGCGAGGGAGGTCGGTTCAGTCATGTCGATTGGCGCGTCCGGTCAACAGGTTGGCGTTCACGGCTACCGCTGTGTGAAGCATCACAGGGCAGGATGCGAACATCAATAACCAGAGGATGGAAGCATGGACGGTACTTCTGCAAGTCCCCAGCGACTGAATGCAGCACAACGATCAGCGCATATTCGCCAGGTGGTATTGGCCAAGGGCGTCGAGTTGCGTCGGCGCTACCCGATTCTCAACCATCAGGACGCCTTGGGTGCGGGCATCCTGGCCTTCGCCCTGGCCGGGATGATCGGTTCGGCAGTGCTCTATATCAACGGATACATGGACTGGTGGGCATGCTTGTTGGTCAACGCGTTCTTCGCCTCGTTGACCCATGAACTTGAGCATGACCTGATCCACAGCATGTATTTTCGCAAACAGCGGGTGCCGCATAACCTGATGATGGGCCTGGTGTGGCTGGCGCGGCCGAGCACCATCAATCCGTGGATCCGCCGCCATTTGCACCTCAACCACCACAAGGTGTCCGGCACTGAAGCCGACATGGAAGAGCGGGCGATCACCAACGGTGAGCCCTGGGGTTTTGCGCGGCTGTTGATGGTTGGCGACAACGTGATGTCGGCGCTTATCCGCATGCTGCGGGCCAAGACCTGGGCGCACAAGTTCAGCATCCTCAAGCGCTCCCTGAAAGTTTACGCACCGCTGGCGCTGATGCATTGGGGGGCGTGGTATGTGTTCCTCGGTTTTCACGCCGCCAACGGCATCGCGCATCTATCGGGGGCGCCCATCGAATGGTCGGCGACGACATTGGCGGTGATGCAAGTGATCGACATCGCTGTCGTGGTGATCATCGGTCCGAACGTGTTGCGCACGTTCTGCCTGCACTTTGTCAGCTCGAACATGCACTACTACGGAGACGTCGAGCCGGGGAATGTGATTCAGCAGACTCAGGTCTTGAACCCTTGGTGGCTGTGGCCGTTGCAGGCGTTCTGCTTCAACTTCGGCAGCAGCCACGGGATCCATCATTTTGTGGTGAAGGAGCCGTTTTACATCCGCCAGATGACGGTGCCGGTGGCGCATGAGGTGATGCGTGAGATGGGGGTTCGGTTCAATGATTTCGGGACGTTTGCACGGGCGAACCGATTTGCGCACAAGGCGACCACAGAACCCCGTCAGGTGCATGCCGCCCAGGTTTGAGCAAGGCACCCGGAAACTCAAAGGCGAAAAACGCTCGTCATCAATTTGACCCAAAGGGACGCTAAGTTGTGACGCAAGCAGCGAGGGGTCGGCGATTGCCGAAGATGATTCGTATATGTGATTTAGGTCTAATAAAGTAATTAAATATTCCTTTATTGGATAACCGATTTCGCCAATCATCGGCTTCAGGATTGTTGATCAGCGCAAACAGATTTTGAGTTTCCGGGGCCGTCTCCTTGGCAGGGAGCGGCCCCTTTTTTATTTCGGGCAAACACATATTCGATATTGGTCTTAATAAATAGCTTCTTATTCCTTAACGAATATAACTCTCCTCCCTATACTCGATCAGGAACAGACACACAGCAGGAGAGCTCCCCCATGCGCAACGAATCAATTCGCTACCTGATTGTGCCGGGCTGGCAAGGATCGCCAGAAGATCATTGGCAAACCCACTGGCAGAACAGTCTGCCAAACAGCGCGCGGGTGGAGCAGGCCGATTGGCTGACGCCTCGTCGTGAAGACTGGGTCGCAGCGTTGGCCGAGGCGATTGCCGCCGACAGCACGCCTGTGATCCTGATCGCCCATAGCCTGGGTTGCATCACCGTTGCCCATTGGGCAGCCACCGCGCCGCTGCAATTTTTGCGTCAAGTGCGCGGCGCCTTGCTGGTCGCGCCGGCGGACGTCGAGCGCCCGGCCTGCGCGCCGGCCCTACGCAACTTTGCGCCGATCCCGACCCATTTATTGCCGTTCCCGAGCCAGGTCGTCAGCTCTGACAACGACGCCGCCGTGAGCGCGCCACGCGCGCTTGAACTGGCGCGTCAGTGGGGCGCCGAGGCGGGGATTTTATCGGGGGCCGGGCACATCAACGTGAAGTCCGGTCACCGGCGCTGGGAGCAGGGTTTTGCCTATCTCTATCGCCTGCAAAACCGTATGGAACACCACGCCCTGCGACGTGCGTAAACCTTTTTCTTGTTAAACGCCCCCGCCTCCCGGCGGTTTTGGGCGGGAGTCTGCCATGAGTTTGCATGAAATCTTCGGTCAGCCATTGCTGACCTTTCCCGATGCGGAGAAAAGCCCGCTGAGCATCCGCGCCAAGGCGCTGGTGTTTGTCGATCCGCGTTCCCGGCAATTGCGCCAGGAGCTGGAACAATTGGCGCCACGTTCGATCTCGGTGTTGATTCGCGGTGAAACCGGCAGCGGTAAAGAACTGCTGGCGCGGCACATCCATCGCGCCAGTGATCGTGGCGGGTTGTTCGTGTCCGTCAATTGCGGCGCGATCAGCCCGACTTACGCCGATGCTGAACTGTTCGGCTATGCCGCCGGCAGTTACAGCGGTTCGGCCAGCAGTCGTGCCGGCTGGTTCGGCTCGGCCAACGGCGGCACCTTGTACCTGGACGAGATCGGCGACCTGCCGCTGCCGATCCAGATCAAGTTGCTCGCAGCCCTGGAAAACCACGAAGTCACCCGCGTCGGTGCGCACCAGCCGAGCCCGGTGGACGTGCGTCTGGTGGCGGCCACCAGCATCGATCTGGCCCAGGCAGTGGCGGCCGGAAAATTCCATGAGCGGCTTTATCACTACCTCAGCGAGGGCCAGCTCGAATTGCCGGCCTTGCGTGAGCGGGTGGGCGATATTTTATCGCTGGCCGAATACTTCCTCGGCATCTACAGCCAGCGCCTCGACCTGCCGGTGCCACTGATCAGCGAAGCCGCGCAGCATCTGCTGGAGCAACACAGTTGGCCGGGCAACACCCGAGAGCTGGAGAACGTCATTCACTTTGCGCTGCTGGTGAGTACGGGCGATGAGATTTTGCCGGAGCATTTGAATCTGCCCGAGGCGCCTGCATCCTTGCTACAGATCGAACAGCAACTGAAAAAAATCCTCGGCAGCGGCTCCGCCGCCGAAAAAGAGGCCTTGAAAGACCTGCTCAAAGCGACGGGGCTTCTGTAGGAGCGAAGCTTGCTCGCGACAGCGGTGTGCCAGGCAATATTGATGTCGGCTGACACTCCCTCTTCGCGGGCAAGCCTCGCTCCTACAGGGTCGTTCGTGGATTGGACTGTATGAACAAAATGGAATATGAAAGTGAATAAAAGATATTGTTCGGGAATAAAAAATCCCGGTATCGTCCGCGTCACGCCAGCGATAGCACTTCACTGGCACCTAAACATTTAGCCGTCGTCGATGACGACCGTGATTTTCGATAAGGACACTGCATGAAAAAGGTTCTGTTGTTCACCGCATTGGCGGCTGCCCTGACCGCGGGCCTGGCCCAGGCTGGCGAGAAACTGGTGGTTGCGGCGACGCCGATTCCACATGCCGAGATTCTTGAACTGATCAAGCCTACCCTCGCCAAAGAAGGCGTGGACCTGGAAATCAAAGTCTTCACCGACTACGTTCAGCCGAACGTGCAGGTCGATCAGAAGCGTCTGGACGCCAACTACTTCCAGACCCTGCCGTACCTGAAAAGCTTCAACGAAGGCAAAGGCACGAACCTGGTGACTGTGATCGGCGTGCACGTCGAACCGTTCGGCGGCTACTCGAAGAAAGTCAAAACCCTGGCTGAGCTGAAGGACGGCGCAACCATCGCCATCCCGAACGAAGGCAGCAACAGCGGCCGTGCCCTGATCCTGCTGCAGAAGGCTGGCCTGATCGAGTTGAAAGACCCGAAAAACGCTTTGGCCACCCCGAAAGACATCGCCAAGAACCCGCACAATTTCAAGTTCAAGGAACTGGAATCGGCCATGCTGCCGCGTGTTCTGGACCAGGTCGATCTGGACATGATCAACACCAACTACGCGCTGGACGCGGGCCTCAACCCGGCTAAAGACGCACTGGTGATCGAAGGTGCCGATTCGCCTTACGTGAACTTCCTGGTGGCACGTCCGGACAACAAGGACAGCGTTGCCATCCAGAAACTGGCCAAGGCTCTGACCAGCCCGGAAGTGAAGGCGTTCATCGACAAGAAATACAGCGGCGCGGTACTGCCGGCGTTCTGATTGATTGCAGTCTCGAACCCTTCAAGGTTTCAAACGCCGATGGCTACTATAGCGTCGGCGTTTTTTATTGCGCCAAGATCAAAAGATTTCAGGCCACCCGCGTCTTCAACGCCCTGCGCAGCGCCACCAGCAATTTCACGATGTCCTGCGGATCCAGCCGCGGCGTCACTTTTACGTCAGCCATGTTCTCTTCCTTGTGATGGTTCGGCCGGGGGAGTCTGGCCAAAAGCTGCACGTCCTTGGAGGGGCATTTTGAAAAAAAGATCCCTCCTACAGCGCAAAGGAAAATAACCGTCCCCCGCTGCCGTCGCAAATCCGCAGAATAGTTTTTTGCGTGATATCAATATGCTTTAACGGTATTTAAATTCCTCTTTTTATACCTTTAAAGTTGGCGCCTGCCGGGTGGTTATCCACTGCCCATGGACTGCGCCATCGTCGCTTACCGAGCGGCGTACAGGATGTTCAATGACCATCGATTACGCATTTATCCTCAGCACCCTGCCGGCGTTTCTCAAAGCCGTTGGCGTGACGCTGCAGGTCGGCTTCATCGCCATCGGCACTTCGTTGCTGGTGGCGCTGATCAACGCGACGATTCTGGTGTTTCGCACGCCTTACCTGCAGCGCCTGGTCGGGCTGTATGTGGAGCTGGCGCGCAACACGCCATTGCTGATCCAGTTGTTCTTCGTCTACTTCGCCTTGCCGGCCCTGGGCATCAAAGTCTCGGGCTTCGCCGCAGCGATCATCACCATGACCTTTCTCGGTGGGGCCTACCTCACCGAAGTCCTGCGCGCCGGCGTGGATGCCGTGCCCCAGGCGCAACTTGAGTCCGGTCGTTCAATTGGCTTGTCCCACGGGCAATTGCTGCGCTACGTGATCTTGCCGCAGGCCGGCATCCTCAGCCTGCCGTCGCTGTTCGCCAATTTCATATTCCTGCTCAAGGAAACCACGGTGGTCTCGGCGGTGGCGGTGCCGGAGATTCTCTACACCACCAAGAGCTACATCGCGCTCTATTACAAAACCTACGAAATGCTCGCCGTGCTGACGTTGATCTGCGTGCTGTTGTTTTTGCCGTTGTCGCTGCTGCTCAGCCGTCTGGAAAGGAGGCTCCAGCATGGCCAGTTCGGGTCTTGAGTTGCTCATGGTGTCGTTGCCGCAATTGGGCAAGGGCGCTGCACAAACCTTGTCGATTTCATTCCTGAGCATCGCCTTCAGCACCGTCGGCGGGGTGCTCTACGGCGTGTTGCGCACGCTGAATTCGACATGGCTCAACGCAATGCTGCGGGTTTATCTGGAATTGTTCCGGGCGATCCCGGTGCTGGTCTGGTTGTATTTGTTGTTCTTCGGCCTGCCGATTTTTTTCGGCCTGAGCATTCCGAGCTTCTGGTGCGCGGTGCTGGTGCTGTCGCTGTGGGGCGCCAGCGAAGTCGGGGAAGTGGTGCGCGGCGCCTTGCATTCGTTACCGCGCGGCCAGCGAGAAGCGGGATTGTCGATTGGCTTGAACGGCCCGCAACTCTATGGCTACGTGCTGCTGCCCCAGGCGCTGAAACGCATGACGCCGCCGACCATCAACGTCTACACGCGGATCATCAAGACCAGCTCTCTGGCGGTGCTGATCGGCGTGGTGGACGTGATCAAGGTCGGCCAGCAGATCATCGAGCGCACCTACGAATCGGTACTGATCTACGGCGCGCTGTTTCTGTTTTTCTTTTTCATCTGCTACCCGCTGTCAGCCGCTTCCCGCGTGCTGGAGCGGCGCTGGACGCAAGCATGAGCGCATTGATCGAGTTCAAGGGTTTCAACAAGTTTTTCGGCGAGCAGCAGGTGCTCAACGGCATCGACCTGAAGGTGAGAACGGGCGAAGTGATCGTCATCCTCGGCCCCAGCGGCTGTGGCAAAAGCACCTTGCTGCGCTGCCTCAACGGCCTGGAAGTCGCTCACAGCGGCAGCTTGAATTTTGCCGGGCGTGAGTTGCTGGACAAGGGCACCGACTGGCGCGAAGTGCGTCAGCAGATCGGCATGGTATTCCAGAGTTATCACCTGTTTCCGCACATGAGCGTGCTCGATAACGTGCTGCTTGGCCCGGTGAAAGTGCAGAAGCGCGACCGCCGCGAAGCCCGTGCCCAGGCCGAAGCCTTGCTGGCGCGCGTAGGCCTGTTGGACAAGCGCGACGCGTTCCCGCGTCAGCTCTCCGGTGGTCAGCAGCAACGCATCGCCATCGTCCGTTCGCTGTGCATGAACCCCCAAGTCATGCTCTTTGACGAAGTCACCGCCGCCCTCGACCCGGAGATGGTCAAGGAGGTACTCGAAGTGATTCAGGGGCTGGCCCGCGAGGGCATGACCCTGCTGATTGTCACCCACGAAATGGCCTTCGCCCGCGCCGTGGCCGACCGCATCGTGTTCATGGACGCCGGGAGCATCCTTGAGCAACAACCCCCCGAGATTTTCTTTACGAACCCGCAAACCGCACGAGCGCAGCAGTTCCTGGAGAAGTTCTCCTTCGTCGCCGCACTACCCAAAACGACTCAAATAAAGGAATTGGAACTGCCATGAAAACTGCCAAGTCTTCTCTGCTGCTACTCCCGCTGTTCGGCCTGGCGCTGCTGGCCGGTTGCAACAAAACCGAAGAGCCGGCCAAGCCGAAAGTCGCCAGCGTCAGCAGCGCACCGGCCGGTTACCTGGAAAAGATCAAAGCCCGGGACAAGCTGATTGTCGGCGTGTTCACCGACAAACCGCCGTTCGGTTTTGTCGATGAAGCCGGGCGCTACGTGGGGTTCGATACCGACATTGGCCGCCAATTCGCCAAGGATCTGTTGGGCGATGAAAACAAAGTCGAGTTCGTGGCGGTGGAGCCGGCGAGCCGGATTCCATTCCTGCAAAGCGACAAGGTCGACCTGATCCTGGCCAACATGACCGTCACCCCGGAGCGCAAGGAAGCGGTGGACTTCACCAACCCGAACCTCAAGGTGGCGGTGCAGGCGCTGGTGCCGCAGGCCAGTTCAGTGAAGAACCTTGATGACTTGGCGACCCGCACGACTATCGTGACCACGGGCACCACAGCCGATGTCTGGCTGACCAAAAATCACCCGGACTGGAAACTGCTGAAGTTCGAGAAAAACTCCGAGTCCCTGCAAGCCCTGGCCAATGGTCGCGGCGACGCTTATGCGCAGGACAATCTGGTGCTGTTCAGCTGGGCCAAACAAAACCCGGGCTACCGTGTACTGGAGCAGAAGTTGGGCGCCGAAGCACCGATCGCCCCGGCGGTGAAGAAGGGCAACATCGAACTGCGTGATTGGGTGAATGCGGAGTTGGCGAAGCTGGGTGAGGATAAATTTTTGCTCAAGCTGTACGACCAGTACGTGCGTAAAGAGCTGAGCGATGACACCAGGCCTGAGAGCGTGATTGTCGAGGGTGGGAAGTGGCAGGGGTGATTGGCTTCAGCTGATCGTTCCCACCTGTGGTGAGGGAGCTTGTTCCCTCGCCACAGAGCGAGGGAACGATCAGTGTGTCTCAGTCGGGCCAATACCACACCGGCTCATCCAGCATCCGCTGCCCGACCATCCCGGTCTGGCCGAAATCTTTCTCCAGCACAATGCAATTGCATTCCGGGTCTTGCTGCAATGCCGAGATCAAGCGCCGCGCATGGGACACCACCCACACCTGGCACTGTTCGGACGCTCGAATAATCAACCGCGCCAACGCCGGCAACAAGTCCGGATGCAGACTGGTTTCCGGCTCATTCAGTACCATCAGCGTCGGCGGCCGGGGTGTCAGCAATGCCGCGACCAGCAACAGATAGCGCAACGTCCCGTCCGACAATTCGGCGGCGGACAGTGGCCGCAACAACCCTTCCTGATAAAACTCGATTGCAAATCGGCCACCTTGCAGCAATGCGATGTTCAGCGTCGCGCCGGGGAACGCATCGCTGATCGCCGCCTGCAAGGCTTCGGGATCGCCGATTTCGCGGATGGTCTGTAATGCCGCCGCAAGGTCGCGACCGTCGTGGTGCAACACCGGTGTGCGAGTGCCCAGTTGTGGTTGTCGCGCCGGAGCTTCGGCATCGCTGCGAAAGTGATCGTAGAAGCGCCAGCGGCGGATGAATTCACGCAGCTGCAAGACTTCCGGCGAGGTACGCAAGCTACCAACCTGATCGAACAGGCTGTCGAAATTCGGCGTGTGCTGGGACAGCACCTCCCAGCCGCGTCCGGCCCGTGTGCGAATCATCGGGCCGTCGCGATCCACCAGCAGGCTGGCCGGGCGATAGAACGGCCCGGACCAGATGCATTCCCTTTTGATTTCCGGGTCCAGAGAAAACGCGGAAAGACTCGGTTCCGCAAGGCCCAGCGCGATCGAGTAGCTGAAGTCTTCGCCGGCAAACCCCAGGCGCAGGCGCTTGACGCCGTGTCGCATGGTTGCCTGGACCGGGATTTCACCAGTGCGCATGCGCTGGGTGATGGTTTCCGGCCCGGCCCAGAAGGTCGAATCCAGCCCACCCTCGCGTGCCAAGCCATTGACCACTCCACCCTGAGCAGTTTCCGCCAGCAGACGCAAGGCGCGGTAGAGATTGGATTTACCGCTGCCGTTGGGGCCGGTGATCAGGTTCAGCCGTTCGAGCGGAATCACCAATTTATTGATCGAGCGGTAGTTGGCCACCGCGAGGGTTTTGAGCATGGGGAGCTTCCTGCAGCAGGGCCGCCAGTTTGTCTTATCGTCGGCGACTGTGATCGTCTGTGACGAGGGAGCTTGCTCTTGCTGGGCTACGAAGCGGCTCAAAAAAGTTAAACGAGGTGTGTCAGGCAAAACGAGATAGCAGGTTTGCGTCTGTTGCGCAGCCGAGCGGGAGCAAGCTCCCTCGCCACAGGATAGTCCCCAGGCCATAAGGTACGTAGCAAACCCGTGCACCTGTTGAACCCTGTTCTAAGCTCACAGTCGTATCGTCACTGGCACGTACGTACAACGCAAAGGAGTCTGCATGGCGGGTCCCGGATTGAAATTAATGGTTGGCCTGAGCCTCTTCGCCTTGCTGACCGCCTGTGGTGAAAAAAAGCCCGTCGAGAAGGACCGTCCGCGAGTCTTCGTGCAAGAGGTCAAGCCAACCGATTACGCCGCCGCGGTGACACTCACCGGTGATGTTCAGGCCCGAGTCCAGACCGAGTTGTCGTTCCGCGTGGGCGGCAAGATCATCCAGCGCATGGTCGATGTCGGTGACCGGGTGTCGGCCAAACAAGTGCTGGCCAGGCTTGACCCCAAAGACCTGCAAACCAATGTCGATTCGGCCCAGGCCCAGGTGGTTGCCGAGCAGGCACGGGTCAAACAGACTGCCGCCGCCTTCGTTCGCCAGCAAAAACTCCTGCCCAAGGGCTACACCAGCCAGAGCGAATACGACTCCGCCCAAGCGGCCTTGCGCAGCAGCCAGAGCGCATTGAGCGCGGCTCAAGCGCAATTGGCCAACGCCCGCGATCAACTGAGCTACACCGCGTTGATTGCCGATGCGCCAGGCGTGATTACCGCGCGCCAGGCCGAAGTCGGCCAGGTGGTGCAGGCCACGGTGCCGATTTTCAGCCTGGCCCGGGATGGCGAGCGTGACGCGGTGTTCAACGTTTACGAATCGCTGCTGACCGAGCCGCCGTCGGACCGATCGATTGTGGTCAGCCTGCTCGACAATCCGAAGGTCAAGACCACGGGCACCGTTCGGGAGGTCACGCCAGCGGTGTCCGCGCAGACCGGCACGGTGCAAGTCAAAGTCAGCCTCGATGGTCTCCCTGAAGGCATGCAGCTCGGCTCGGTGGTGAGCGCCACGGCCAAGCCAGTGGGTAAAACCGCAGTGGAACTGCCCTGGGCGGCCCTGACCAAAAACCTCAGCGACCCGGCCGTGTGGCTGGTGGACGCCGAGGGCAAGGCGCAGTTGCACACGGTCACCGTTGGCCGTTACCTGACCGGCAAAGTCATTGTCAGCGCCGGCCTCACCGGTGGCGAAAAAGTCGTCACTGCGGGCGGCCAGTTGCTGCACCCGGGCGTACGGGTGGAGGTCGTCGAAAATACCGATCAGACCCCAACCACAGGAGCCCAACCATGAAGCACCTGTTGCTGTTGTCCGCCGCTGTACTGCTGGTCGCCTGTTCCAAGGAAGAAGCGCCGCCAGAACCGGTGCGGCCGGTGTTATCTGTGGAAGTGAAAGCGCTCCATCAAGAGGATCTCGGCCGGTTCGCCGGCAGCATTCAGGCCCGTTACGAAAGCAATGTCGGTTTCCGGGTGCCGGGGCGTATCGCCAGCCGCAATGTCGATGTCGGCGCCGAAGTCCAGAAAGGCGCCTTGCTCGCCACCCTCGACCCCACCGATCAGCAGAACCAGTTGCGCTCGGCCCAGGGTGACCTGGCGCGTGTTCAGGCGCAGCTCATCAATGCCCAGGCCAACGCCCGGCGTCAGCAGGAGTTGTTCAATCGCGGGGTCGGTGCCCAGGCACAACTGGACATCGCCCAGACCGAACTGAAAACCACCCAGGCGTCCCTCGATCAAGCCAGGGCCGCCGTCAACCAGGCGCAGGACCAACTCAACTACGTCGAGCTGCGCACCGATCACAAAGCCATTGTCACCGCGTGGAATGCCGAAGCCGGGCAAGTGGTGACCGCCGGCCAGCAAGTGGTGACCCTGGCGCAGCCGGACATCAAGGAAGCAGTGATCGACTTGCCCGACACCCTGGTCGATGATTTGCCGGCCGACGTGGTGTTCCAGGTCGCCTCGCAGCTGGACCCGAGCATCACCAGCACCGCCATCGTGCGCGAAATCGAACCCCAGGCCCAAAGCGCGACCCGTACCCGTCGTGCCCGCCTGAGCCTGACCGATACGCCGCCGGGTTTTCACCTCGGCACGGCGATCAGCGTGACCCTCAGCTCTGAAATCAAACCACGCCTCGAACTGCCGGCGAGCGCATTGCAGGAGGTCGATGGGAAAACACGGATCTGGGTCGTCGATCCACAGACGCAAACCGTTGCCCCAAGGGAGGTCAGCCTGGTCAGCCGGACCGACGACACGGTAGTCGTGGCCAACGGAGTGAAGTCCGGCGAGCGGGTGGTCAGTGCCGGTGTGAATAGCCTCAAACCGGGGCAGAAAGTGAGAATTGACGAGGGCAGCCCGCAATGAAAGGGAGTTTCAACTTATCCGAGTGGGCCCTCAAGCATCAGTCGTTTGTCTGGTATTTGATGTTCGTCGCGCTGTTGATGGGCGTGTTCTCCTACCTGAACCTGGGCCGCGAAGAAGACCCGTCGTTCACCATCAAAACCATGGTGATCCAGACCCGCTGGCCCGGCGCGACCCAGGAAGAAACCCTCAAGCAGGTCACTGACCGGATCGAGAAAAAACTCGAAGAACTCGACTCGCTCGATTACGTGAAAAGCTACACCCGCCCCGGTGAATCGACGGTCTTCGTTAATCTGCTCGACACCACCAGCGCCAAGGACATTCCGCAAATCTGGTATCAGGTGCGCAAGAAGATCAACGACATCCGCGGCGACTTCCCGCAAGGCCTGCAAGGGCCGGGCTTCAACGATGAGTTCGGTGACGTGTTCGGTTCGGTGTATGCCTTTACCTCTGACGGCCTGTCAATGCGCCAGCTACGCGATTACGTGGAACAGGTGCGTGCCGAAATCCGTGAAGTGCCAGGGTTGGGCAAGGTCGAAATGATCGGCGAGCAGGATGAAGTGCTGTACCTGAACTTCTCCACCCGCAAACTCGCCGCCCTCGGCATCGATCAGCGCCAGGTGGTGCAGAGCCTGCAATCACAGAATGCCGTGACCCCGGCGGGAGTGATCGAGGCCGGCCCTGAGCGGATTTCGGTGCGGACCTCGGGGCAGTTTGCCTCTGAGAAAGACCTGGCCAACGTCAACCTGAAGCTCAACGACCGCTTCTACCGCCTGGCCGACATCGCCGACATCAGCCGTGGCTATGTCGATCCTGCCACCCCGGAGTTTCGTTTCAACGGCCAGCCAGCCATCGGCCTGGCAATCGCCATGAAGAAGGGCGGCAACATCCAGGCATTTGGCAAGGCGCTGCATCTGCGTATGAACGAGCTGACGGCCGACCTGCCGGTGGGCGTTGGCGTGCACAACGTTTCCGATCAGGCCGAAGTGGTGGAAGAAGCTGTTGGCGGTTTCACCAGTGCGTTGTTCGAAGCCGTGGTGATCGTGCTGATCGTCAGCTTCGTCAGCCTTGGCGTGCGCGCCGGGCTGGTGGTGGCGTGTTCGATTCCGTTGGTGCTGGCGATGGTCTTCCTCTTCATGGAATACAGTGGCATCACCATGCAGCGGATTTCCCTCGGAGCGCTGATCATCGCCCTCGGCCTGCTGGTGGACGACGCGATGATCACGGTGGAGATGATGGTCACGCGCCTGGAAATGGGCGAAACCAAAGAACAGGCGGCGACCTTCGCCTACACCTCGACGGCGTTCCCGATGCTCACCGGCACGCTGGTTACCGTCGCCGGTTTCGTGCCGATCGGCTTGAACGCGAGCTCCGCCGGTGAGTACACCTTCACGCTGTTCGCGGTGATCGCGGTGGCCATGCTGGTGTCATGGATCGTCGCCGTGCTGTTCGCCCCGGTACTCGGTGTGCATATTCTGAGCAGCAATGTGAAACCTCACGACGCAGAGCCAGGGCGCATCGGTCGGGCGTTCAATGGCGGCCTGCTGTGGGCCATGCGCAATCGCTGGTGGGCCATCGGTATCACCGTGGCGCTGTTCGTGCTCTCGGTGTTTTCCATGCAGTTCGTGCAGAACCAGTTCTTCCCGTCCTCGGACCGCCCGGAAATCCTCGTCGACCTGAACCTGCCGCAAAACGCCTCGATCGCCGAAACCCGCAAAGCCGTGGACAAGCTTGAAGCGACGCTCAAGGGCGACCCGGACATCGTGCGCTGGAGCACCTACATCGGCGAGGGTGCGATCCGTTTCTACCTGCCTCTCGACCAGCAGTTGCAGAACCCGTACTACGCGCAACTGGTGATCGTCAGCAAAGGCCAGGAGTCACGCACGGCGCTGACTGCTCGTTTGCAAAAGCGCTTGCGTGAAGACTTCGTCGGCATCGGCAGTTACGTCCAGGCCCTGGAAATGGGCCCGCCGGTGGGGCGTCCGATTCAATACAGGGTCAGCGGTAAAGACATCGATCAAGTGCGCAAACACGCGATCGCCCTGGCCACTGAACTGGATAAAAACCCGCACATCGGCGAGATCATTTACGACTGGAACGAGCCGGGCAAAGTGCTACGCATCGACATCGCGCAAGACAAGGCGCGGCAACTGGGGCTGTCGTCGGAAGACGTGGCGAACCTGATGAACAGCATCGTCGTCGGCTCGCCGGTGACGCAGGTCGATGACGACATCTACCTGATCGACGTGGTCGGCCGCGCTGAAGATGCCGAGCGCGGCAGCCCGGAAACCTTGCAGAACTTGCAGATCGTCACCCCCGGCGGCACTTCGATACCGCTGCTGGCGTTCGCCACGGTGCGCTACGAACTGGAGCAACCGCTGGTATGGCGTCGTGACCGCAAACCGACCATCACCATCAAGGCTGCGGTGCGCGACGAGATTCAGCCGACCGACCTGGTGAAGCAGTTGCAACCGGACATCGACAAGTTCGCCGCCGGTTTGCCGGTGGGCTACAAAGTCGCCACTGGCGGTACGGTGGAGGAAAGCGGCAAGGCCCAGGGGCCGATTGCCAAGGTGGTGCCGTTGATGCTGTTTTTGATGGCGACCTTCCTGATGATCCAGTTGCACAGCGTGCAGAAGCTGTTCCTGGTGGCCAGCGTCGCGCCGCTCGGCTTGATCGGCGTGGTGCTGGCGCTGATTCCGACCGGCACGCCCATGGGCTTCGTGGCGATCCTCGGGATTCTGGCGCTGATCGGCATCATCATCCGCAACTCGGTGATTCTGGTGACCCAAATCGACTCTTTCGAGAAGAGCGGTTATACGCCGTGGGACGCGGTGGTGCAGGCCACGGAGCATCGGCGTCGGCCGATTTTGTTGACGGCAGCGGCGGCGAGCATGGGGATGATCCCGATTGCCCGGGAAGTGTTCTGGGGGCCGATGGCCTACGCGATGATTGGCGGGATCATCATCGCCACCTTGCTGACGCTGCTGTTTTTGCCGGCGCTGTATGTGGCCTGGTACAAGGTACGCGAGCCGAAGAAACAAGCGCCGTAACGATCAGTCGGCTCGACGCCAAACGCTGGCCAACCAAGGCTGCTGCTCCCGTGGCAGCCCCGCCGGCCGGTAGTAATGCTCAAGCTCCACAAACCCCGCCTCGGTCAGTATTTGTTGCCACGCCGCCAGGTCGTAATACGCCCCATAACGCGGTCCGTTCCAGCCTTCCTGATTCTCGCCACGGGGATTGGAACTGAACAACACACCGCCCGGCTTCAATGCCGCGCGCAGTTGCTTCAACACCCTGGGCAACTCCTGGCTCGGGACATGAAACAGCACCGCGTTGGCAAAAATCCCGTCAAACCGCTCGGCTGGCAGATCGAGCTTCAGGAAGTCCTGCTGCCAGACCTCGCAACCGCTGTCGTCCCGGGCCATCTGCGCAAGCTTTTCCGAACCGTCGAGCCCGATGGCGATGTGGCCCAGGCGGGTGAAGGTTTTCAGGTCGCGGCCGGGGCCACAGCCAAAGTCGAGAATGCTGAAGGGCGCCTCACCCTGAATATGCCGCAACAGGGCATCGATGTTCTGGCTGACATCGTGATCGCGAGTGCCTTCACGGAAGTCCTCGGCCACCGCGTTGTAATGGCCCAGGGTGGTAGAGGTGATCTGCTCCAGGTCGGCGGGAGTCTGTTTCATGGTCGGCTGCACAGAAAAAGAAAGAAGCACTGACTATAAGCGCTTTCGCACTTTTGATCTTGATTCAGCGCTTGTTCAACCCCCGCGCCAACCGATCCCCACCCAACTGAATCACCGCCACCAACACCACCAGCAACACAATCACCGTCAACATGATCTGGCTGTCAAAGCGCTGATACCCATATCGATAAGCAATGTCGCCCAACCCACCAGCGCCAATCGCCCCGGCCATGGCCGACGAGTTGATCATGGTCACCAGCGTAATGGTGAAGCCGCCGACAATCCCCGGCAGCGCCTCGGGCAGCAGCACATGCCAGACGATATGCCAGCGTCGGCAACCCATTGCCTGCGCCGCTTCGATCAACCCGTGGTCGACTTCCCGCAGGCTGACTTCGGCGATGCGTGCGAAGAACGGCGTAGCGGCAATAGTCAGCGGCACCACCGCTGCCCAAACGCCATAGGTGGTGCCGACGATCAACCGGGTGAACGGAATCAGCGCCACCATCAAAATCAGAAACGGAATCGAGCGGAACAGGTTCACGAACGCGCCCAGTGCGCGGTTCAGCGCCGGTGCTTCGTAGATCCCGCCTTTGGTGCTGGTGACCAGGATCACCGCCAGCGGAATACCCACCAACAGCGCGATCAGTGACGACACGCCGACCATCAGGAAGGTGTCGATGAAGCCTTGCAGCAATCGATCAAACCACATAACCCAGCACCTCCACCTGTTGCGCCCAATGACTGGCGCGCTGACGCAATTCCTCGGCACCGAGGGACGAACCGGTCACCGCCAGCAGTAATTGCCCCAGCGCATGGCCCTGAATCCGTTCCACGCCCCCTTGCAGCAAACGCACGCGGCCACCGAGGGCGCTGAAAAGCGCCGCCAGGTCTGGCTCGTCGCGTGTATTGCCGGTGAATTGCAAGCGCAGGACCACGGCAGCGTCCGAAGACTGCGGCTGTGCCCGCAAGCGGCTTTGCAGTTCATCCGGCAGGCCGTGTTGCAGCGGCGCGAGCAAGGTCTTGCTCACTTCATGCTGCGGGTTGCCGAAGACCTCCCAGACCGGCCCCTGCTCGACGATTCGCCCGTGCTCCAACACCACGACCCGATCGCAGATATCGCGGATCACCGCCATCTCGTGGGTGATCAGCACGATGGTCAGGCCCAGTCGCTGGTTGATCTCGCGCAGCAGGCCGAGGATCGATTGGGTGGTCTCCGGATCGAGGGCCGAAGTGGCCTCGTCGCACAGCAGAATCTCCGGGTCATGCACCAACGCACGGGCGATGCCGACACGTTGTTTCTGCCCGCCGGAAAGCTGCGCCGGATAAGCCTTGTGTTTACCTTGCAGACCCACCAGTTCGAGCAATTCACGGACCTTCTGCTCGCGTTTTTCCTTGGGCACACCGGCGACTTTCAATGGTAATTCGACGTTCTGCCAAACCGTCTTGGCTGACATCAAATTGAAGTGCTGGAAGATCATGCCGATGCGCCGGCGCAGCGCCACCAGTCGGTCTTCATCGAACTCGCCGATGTCCACCTGATCGATCAGTACTCGCCCGCTGCTCGGTTGTTCGAGGCGGTTGATGGTACGGATCAGAGACGACTTGCCGGCACCGCTGCGCCCGATGATGCCGAACACTTCGCCGCGTTGGATTGCCAGGTCGATACCGTGCAGGGCCGCCACCGGACCTTGCTGGCCATTGTAGGTTTTACCCAGGCCGATGAAGCGCACGTGGGCGCGGTTCAGCTCGGGGTGGAGCTCGGTGCGTTCAGCACTGTGTGGCTCTGGAGTCTCCAGTCGCCGTTGGATGGCGGCCGTCATGCTCAGCTTTCCCAGCCGGCTTGATAGAGCTTGCCGTGGGCTTTATCCAGCGCTGCGCGAACCGCTGGCGAGTGCTGATAGATGTCGACGAATTTGATCAGCCGTGGGTCGGTTTTGCTTTTCGGCTGGATCACGAACTGGATCACGTATTCCTTGTGATCGAGACCATCGAACAGCAGGGCCGAGCTGGCATCGAAGGTTTTCGACAGGCGAATGTAGGCCGGATAACCCTGGACCAGATCGGCGTCGTCATAGGCGCGTACCAGTTGCACGGCTTCAACCTGAAGGATTTTGATTTTCTTCGGGTTGGCGATGATGTCTTCTTCGGTGGCCTTGTAGCCGACGCCCGGTTTGAGGGTGATCAAGCCGGCCTTGGCTAGCAGTTGCAGGCCGCGACCGCTGTTGATCGGGTCGTTGGCGATGGCCACGCTGGCGCCTTCTGGCAACTCGGCGAAGCTTTTGTATTTCTTCGAATAGAGGCCGACGTTGTTGATGATGCCCGGGGCGAACGGCACCAGGTCAAAGCCGGCAGCGGCCTTGGCGTTTTCCAGGAACGGGATGTGCTGGAAATAGTTCACGTCGATGTCGCCCGAGGCGAGGCTGACGTTGGGAGCGATCCAGTCGCTGAACTCCACGAGTTCGACTTTCAGGCCTTGTTTGCTGGCTTCCTCTACGGCGGCTTCCAGCGGAATGGCGAAGGCGGCGGTGGTGCCGACCTTCAACGGCGCGTCGGCGGCGAAGGTGATGGAGCTGAAGAGGCCGAGGGCCAGGGCCAGTGCTTTGACTGGGTGGGATAAGAGTTTTTTGGTCATGATGATTTTCCAGTCAATTGTTTAATGTGCATGCTTTTGTGGCGAGGGAGCTTGCTCCCGCTGGGCTGCGAAGCGGCCCCAAAGCCATTCAATGAGCTCAGTCAGTTGAAACTCGCCAGCAGGTTTTGCGACTGCTGCGCAGTCGAGCGGGGCGATGCGGCGTTCCGACAAGCTCCCTCGCCACAGGTTTTAGTGTCGGTAGTGGGAGCCTGTGTGTTGCTCAGGCAAATGCGCGTCACGCTGGAACAGTTTTTCCCGCAGGCTGCCGTCGTCGTAAGCGGTCTTGTACGAGCCCCTGCGTTGCAACTCGGGAATCACCAGCTCAATGAAATCCACATAGCTTTCCGGGGTGACGATCCTTGTCAGGTTGAAGCCGTCGAGGCCGGTTTCGGCGATCCATGATTCCAGCTCATCGGCCACTTGCTCAGGCGAGCCGACCACGGTGATGTAGCGGCCACCGAGGGCGTGTTGTTCCAGCAGTTTGCGGCGGGTCCAGTCGTTGTTTTGCAGGTTCTTGGTGGCGGACTGGATGGCGTTGCTCTTCACGTACTGGATCGGTTCGTCGAGTTCGTACTCGGAAAAATCGATCCCGGTGGACGCCGAAAAGTGCGCCACGCCGGCCTCGGCGCTGGCGTAGCTCAAGTACTCGGCATGCTTGGCCCAGGCCAGCGCTTCGGTGGCGCCGACGATCACGTTCAAGCCCATGAACACCTTGATGTCCCAAGGCTTGCGCCCGGCCTCGACGGCGCTGGCGCGAACCTTGTCCACTTGAGCCCGGGTCGCCGGTTTGTTCTGGCCGCTGATGAACACGCACTCGGCATGCCGACCGGCGAACAGCAAACCGCGATCGGAGCTGCCGGCCTGGAACAGCACCGGCGTGCGTTGCGGCGACGGCTCGCAGAGGTGATAACCCTCGACCTGATAGAACTCGCCCTTGTGCTCGACCTTGTGCACTTTGTCTGGCTGGGCGTAGATCCGTTGCTCGCGGTCGTTGAGCACCGCGCCGTTTTCCCAGCTGCCTTCCCAGAGTTTGTAGAGCACTTGCAGGTATTCGTCGGCCTGGTCGTAACGTCGGTCGTGTTCCACCTGCTCGCTGAGGCCCATGGCCTTGGCGGCGCTGTCCAGATAGCCGGTGACGATGTTCCAGCCGACCCGGCCGCGACTCAGATGATCAAGCGTCGACAGGCGTCGGGCGAACAGATACGGCGGCTCGTAGGTCAGGTTAGCGGTCAGGCCGAAGCCGAGGTTCTTGGTGACCGCTGCCATGGCCGAGACCAGGAGCAGCGGATCGTTGACCGGCAATTGGATCGACTCTTTGAGCGGCACGTCGATCGAGTTCTGGTAGACGTCGTACACGCCGACGATGTCGGCGATGAACAGACCGTCGAACAGTCCGCGCTCCAGCAACTGCGCTAGCTCAGTCCAGTACTCGATGGTTTTGTATTGGGTGGAGTTGTCCCGTGGATGGGTCCACAGACCATGGTTGATGTGCCCGATGCAGTTCATGTTGAACGCGTTGAGCAGGATCTTCTTTTTGCTCATCAAATGGTCCCCCGCAACGGCGGGTTTTCATCGTTGAGGTAGTAATTGCCCACCGCGTGATACTTCCAGCGCACCGGGTCGTGCAGGGTGTGCACCCGGGCGTTGCGCCAGTGCCGATCGAGGCCGTGCTCAATCAGGGTCGCCTGGCTACCAGCCAGTTCGAACAACGTGCTGCCGGCGGCGAGGGAGATCTCAGTGCTGATGGCCCGGGCTTCGGCAACCGCAATCGACGCGGCGGCGACGGTCTCGGCATTGGTGTCGGCCTGGGCCCGGTCGAGGAATTCGCCGGAGCGTTCCAGCAAGGCTTCGGTGGCGTGCAGACGAATACTCAAGTGGCCGAAACTCTTGATGGTCAGCGGGTCTTCGGTGGCTGTTTCATGCGTGGCGTCGATCCACGGTCGGGTTTTGGTGCGCACGAAATGCAATGCATCTTCATAGGCTGCGCGGGCAATGCCGGTGTCGATCGCGGCGTGGAGAATCTGCGCCAATGGGCCGACAGTGGTCGGGCGTTCGAATGCGCTTTGAAATGGAATCACGTCTTCGGCGGCAACGTAGACATCCTCGAACACCACCGAACCGCTGCCGGTGGTGCGCTGGCCGAAGCCGCTCCAGTCGTCGATGACCGTCAGGCCTTTGCTGTTGTGCGGGACGAAGGCCAGCTGCTGCACGCCGTTTTCATCCACTACTGAGGTGGGGATGCGCTGGGCGTAAATGGCGCCGGTGGCGTAGAACTTGCGGCCGTTGATGCGATAGCCGTCACCGTTGCGGGTCAGGCGGGTGACGCGGTCATGGGCGGTTTTGGTGCCCAGTTCCGCCAGTGCATTGCCGAAACGCTGGCCGGCCAGCACTTCGGCGTACAGGCGTTTTTTCTGCTCATGGCTGCCGTTCACACGGAGCACTTCGAGGGCGTAGAAATGGTTCTGCGGGATCTGCCCCAGGGAGCCGTCAGCCTGGGCGATCAACGCGATCACTTTGGCCAGGGTGGCGTTGGAAACCCCGGCGCCGCCGTATTCCTTTGGCACGCTGATGCCCCAAAGACCCGAACGGGAAAACACTTCCAGTTCCGGGTGCGGCAAACGACGTTCGCGGTCGCGCAGGGCGCTGTCGCGTTTGAAGTCGTCGGCCAGGTCACCGGCGACGATCAGGGCTTGCTCATCGCTGGTAATGACCGCGACGTTTCGAGAAAGAGACATGTGTTTCTCCAGCGATCTGGTCGTTAAATCCAGGAGTGGCGAGCCGGCAACGTGCCGTTCAAGTGATAAGCGCCAACCGCGTGATACTTCCAGCGCACCGGGTCGTGCAGCGTGTGCACCCGGGCATTGCGCCAGTGGCGGTCGAGGTTGAACTCGGCGAGGGTGGCGCGGCTGCCGGCCAGCTCGAAGAGTTTTTCGCTGGCCAGCAGCGAGATCTCGGTGGTCAGCACTTTGGCCTCGGCAACGGCAATCGAGGCGCGTGCCGCAGACTCGGCGGTGAGCGGCGCGGCGTTGACCTGATCGAGCACTTGCCCGGCCTTGCGCAGCAGCGCTTCGGCGGCGTGCAGTTCAATTTTCAGCTTGCCGATATCGGCGATCACGTAGAGGTCGTCGCTGGCCCGTTCGACCTTGGCGTCGATCCAGGGCCGGGCACGGGTTTTCACGAATTCGATGGCGTCATCGATAGCGCCCCGGGCGATGCCGGCGTCGATGGCTGCTTGAATCAGCTGCGATACGGCGCCCTGAGTGTTCGGGCTGTCGTTGATCCTCCAGTTATCCACCACCAACTCGGCGTCGACCCGCACGTTGTTGAGCAAAATGGTGCCGCTGGCGGTGGTGCGCTGGCCGAACCCCGACCAGTCATCGACGATGCGCAGGCCCGGGGTGCCACGACGAACGAAGGCCAGCACTTGCTTGCCGTCGTCGTTCAGCGCCTTGACGGCCACCCAATGGGCGAACAAGGCGCCGGTGGAGTAGAACTTCTGCCCGTTGATGACGAAGCTATCGCCGTCTGCGGTGATTCGCGCCTTGAGCTCCAGGGTATTTTTGGTACCGCGCTCCGGCCCCGCGTTACCGATCCGCCAGCCTTCGAGCACGCTTTTGAACAGCTGTTTTTTCTGCGACTCGGTGGCACTGCCCAGTATCAGATTGAGAATCCCGAACTGGTTCTGCGGGATCTGCCCCAGGGCCGGGTCGGCTGCGGAAATGATTGCGAAGACTTCGGCAACGGTGACGAATGAAACCTGTGGGCCGCCGTACTCACGCGGGATGGCAATGCTGCCCAGGCCGCTACGGGTGAACTGTTCGATTTCCGACCAGGGCAACTTGCGCTGCTGGTCACGTTTGGCGGCTTGCAGGCGCGCGACTTGCGCCAGCTCTTGGGCAGCCTTGATGGCTTGTGCGTCGTTGCGCAAGACCTGCGCGGGCAACAACAAGGGGGCGACGTCCAGATCACTCTGGATGATTGCATCTGCCAGACTGGACATCAGTGCCGCTCCTTGGCTGCACGCAATGCCCTGGCGATTTGCACTGGGGTGATTGTGTTCCGGACCATACCTACCTCACATCTCATGAAAACGCCGCAGGTGTTGCGGCGAACGAAAAACACGAATGTCCGGTGGTCCGGTGTATATACCCTAAACGCGTATAAATAATTAATGAACTAACTTTTAGGAATATGCATAGAAGGGTGGCATCGCCAGGACGGTCGAGCCCTGTGGCGAGGGAGCTTGCTCCCGCTCGGCTGCGAAGCAGTCGCAAAATCGGCCATCACGATTCAATTACACAAACACGTGAGCCAGTTTTGGGGGCGCTTCGCACCCCAGCGGGAGCAAGCTCCCTCGCCACAAAAAGCCCTCATATCCTGCACTACAGGCGCTTCACTTCTTTCGAGGCTCAGCAGCTTTGAGCACTTCTTTGGGCGGCACTTTCAGGTAAGGATTGGCACAGCCGATCTTCAGCGTGCGGGCCGGTGCCCAGCGCGAGTTGTTACCCACCCGGTCGAGGATGCAGTAGGTCACTTCCAGTCGAAGGTCTTCGCCGGCTTCGAGAATGATTGCCGGCGGCACCCAGACGTGAATCGGCTGACCCACATCGTCGGCCTTGAGTTTGGGCAGGTCCATGCGCACATCGCCCCAGCGCAGGGTGATTTCGTCGTCGGTGGCCATGTTTAGGTACGGTTCGATGGTCAATGGCACACCGCGCTTGACCTGGTTCGGATTGACCCCCTGACGGCGAATGGTCTCGGGGATGAACACCGGCGCCAGGCTCTGGTTTTCCTCATCGCAAAGGGGCGAGGGTTGACCGCCGGGGCAATCGAGTTTGATCTGGACACGCGCCGCCGGTGATACCGCTGGCCCTTGCCCGATCTGCATGACCTTGTAATGGACGCGAGCAGAACCGTTGGCAATGAAGCTTTCCGGCACCCGCAAGCTCACCGCTTTGTTGCCATGATCCGCTCCCAATACGCTGGAGGCCACGTAGCAGTTGTTCCAGAACAGCTCGATCAGGTCGCCTTCGTACATACGGGGATAGGGAGGCACGTCGATTATCAGGTGAGCGGCCGAGGTGATGTTGATACCAGTCTTGTGAGTTTGCGCCAGGGTCGGGGCTGCAAGCTCGGGTTTGTTCGAAGTGCTTGTCATGGGGTTCTCTCCTTGAAGCCTTACCGCGAAGTCCGTTTCTGAAAGATCGAAAGGCGTGTATTACCAGGCAACAAAACGATTCACTGTTTGTGTGTTTTAAGAATGATCGAGTGTGGTGGTAGTCGCCTGTTGGAGACTAGATAAGAGTGCGTTCGAATAGGTGTCAATAGAACTGATTGGCTAAAGGTTGGTTCTTGGGTTATTCAGAAATTTCCTACGCAGTGTAGTTAGTAAACCGCATCGTGGTGTCGAATTTAGTCCAATATTTCGTGGGTTTTACGCCTTGGGAGCAGCAGCCCGTTGAGTGAGGGTGGTGAGGGATTTCATGGATTTTAAGGGAAGTGAATCTGTTGCAGGACATATATATGTACCGCACGGGAGGGCTGGAAGTTGTTTATGATTTGGGTGAATCAAAGAGGTCAGGGGGAGGAGGGGCATGAGGTTTTTAGAAGAAGGGGGGTGTCACTTCCATCCATGGAAGTTGACGTTTTTTTGAAAGGATGCAACTAAGCGTTGTTAAGGAATTTACTGAGAAACTGCTTCGTCCGTTCTTCTTTCGGGTTGGCAAAGAGTGCCTTGGCTTCGCCCTGTTCGACAATCACACCCTTGTCGAAAAACACCACACGGTTGGCCACGTCCCGAGCAAAACCCATCTCGTGGGTGACGATCACCATGGTGCGTTTCTCCTCGGCCAGGCCGCGGATGGTCGCCAACACTTCGCCCACCAATTCCGGGTCCAGCGCCGAGGTCGGTTCATCGAACAGGATTACTTCCGGTTCCATCGCCAGCGCCCGGGCAATCGCCACACGCTGTTGCTGACCGCCGGAGAGGCGTCGCGGGTAAGCGTCTTCCTTGCCCGCCAGGCCGACCTTGGCCAACAGCTTTTTACCCAAGGCAACGGCGTCGGCTCGTGGAATCTTTTTCACCACGATCGGGCCTTCGATAACGTTTTCCAAGGCTGTGCGATGGGGAAACAGATTGAAGTTCTGGAACACAAAACCCACGTGCTGGCGAAGGCGTCGTACCAGGCTCTGCTGCTGGTTCAGGGGGCGGCTGCCATCGATCTCGATGTCGCCGACCTTGATCCGGCCGCTGGTGGGTTCTTCCAGAAAATTCAGGCAACGCAGGAACGTGGTCTTGCCAGAGCCGCTGGGGCCGATGATTGCCACCACCTCGCCTTCCTTCACCTGCAGATCGATGCCGTTGAGCACCACCTGACCCTTGAACTGCTTTGTCAGCTTTTCCACGACAATCATGGGGTCAGGACTCCTGGTCGTGCCGATTGACCCGCTCTTCCAACTTGTTCTGCAGGTGCGAAAGCACCGTGGCCAGAACCCAGTAGATCAGCGCGGCGGCAAGATACATGGTGAAAATTTCGAAGGTACGGGCGGTGATCAGCTGCGCCTGGCGGAACAGCTCCGGCACCTGAATGGTGGCCGCCAGCGCGGTGTCCTTGACCAGCGAGATGAAGCTGTTGCCCAACGGTGGCAGGGCCGTGCGCATCGCTTGCGGCAGAATGGCCCGGCGCAGGGTTTGCGCGCGGGTCATGCCGATACTGGCCGCAGCTTCCCATTGGCCGCGCTCGATGGAGCTGATCGCGGCACGCAGGATTTCGCAGGCGTAGGCCGCCATGTTCAGCGAGAAGCCGATCAGGGCTGCCGGCAGCGGATCAAGTTCGATGCCCAATTGCGGCAAGCCGTAATAGATCACGAACAGTTGCACCAGCAACGGCGTGCCGCGAAAGAACGACACGTAGATGCGGGAAATCCAGCTCACCAGTTTGAAGCGCGACAGGCGCATCAACGCCAGGCCGAAGCCCATCAGCAGGCCGAAGAACATTCCGCCCAGGCTCAGGATGACCGTGTAATACGCGCCCTTGAGCAGGAAGGGCGCGGAGTCCAGCGCGAGTTGGAAAGCTTCTCCCATTATTGAGTGACGTCAGCGCTGAAGTATTTTTCCGAAAGCTTTTTCAGCGTACCGTCGGCACGCAGCTTGTCGATGGCTTTGTTCACCGCGGCCAGCAGTTCAGGCTCGCCTTTGCGCAGGGCAATACCGGCCTCCTGACGGGAGAACGCTTCGCCGGCGGCGGCAGTGTCCTTGGCCTTCCTGGCGTATTCCAGCGCGGCCAGGCGGTCGATCAGAATGGCGTCGATGCGGCCGACGCGCAGATCCTGGAACTTGCTCGGGTCATCTTCGTAGGTGCGGACGTCAGCCTTAGGCACATTCTCTTTCACCCACTGCTCGTAGTTGGTGCCCAGGCCTACGCCGACTTTCTTGCCGGCCAGATCGGCGGCGGTCTTGATGGTGTCTTTGTTTTTGGTCAGGGTCAGCGCCTGAATCCCGGAAACGGTGTACGGCTCGGAGAAGTCGTACTTCTTCTTGCGCTCTTCGGTGATGGTCACCTGGTTGATCACCGCGTCCAAACGCTTGGATTCCAGGGCCGCGAGGATGCCTTCCCATTTGGTCGGCTGCAGTTTGACCTTCACGCCCAGCTCTTTGGCCAAGGCTTCGGAGAACTCGACTTCGAAGCCGCTCAGTTTGCCGGCCTCGTCGACGAAGCTGAACGGTGGATAAGTGCCCTCCAGGCCGACGTTGATCACGCCCGCGTCCTTGATCTTTTGCAGTTGCTCTCCGGCAACCGCTTGCCCGAGCAGGCCGGCGCTCAGCGCCAGGCCCAACGAGCCCACCAGCAGATTTCTACGTAGTGCGGAAAAATTCATGACAAGCCCCTGTGTTTTCTTATGGAAGACGCTTAAGGAAAGTTGGCAAATTCGGGATTTGAACGACTGCGATATCCTGCCCTAAAGCAGCTTATGCGTCTCGCTGCAAATTCGCCTGCGGCGCGACTATATGATGTCGTCTTTAGATAGGAAAATAATAAATATTAAGTTTGTTATTCTTTAATTGAATATTGGAAGAATGCATTCCTGTGGCGAGGGGGCTTGCCCCCGTTCGGCTGCGAAGCAGTCGTAATGTCTGCTGACTCGATATGACTGCCGGACACAAGGGGCCGCTGCGCGACCCAACGGGGGCAAGCCCCCTCGCCACAGGACTATCGGCTATAAAAAGTCTTTGTAGGCAAACAACGCCGGCGCTCCACCGGTGTGCAGGAAGATGATCGGGCCCGCATCGAAGCGCTGGCGACCGATGCCGTCGAGCAAACCGGCCATGGCCTTGCCGGTATACACCGGGTCCAGCAACAACCCTTCCTGGCTCGCCAACAGCTTCACCGCCGCCAGCGTCCCGGCATTCGGCTCGCCATAACGCGGGCCGAAATATTCGTCCCACAGTTCGACTTTGAAACTCGCCGGCAGGCCCACGCCCAACAGCTCGGCAGTGCGTTCGGCGAGGCCCTGGACTTTCGGTCTTTGAGCTTCATCGCTACGGGAAACGGTCACGCCGATCACTGGCAAATCCGGCAGTACTTCGCTCAATGCCAGCGCCAGGCCGCTATGGGTGCCGGCACTGCCGGAAGCCAGGACTACGGCGGCGAATTGCAGCCCGGTGTCCTTGATCTGCTCGGCCATTTCCAGACCCGCACGGACATAACCCAAAGCGCCCACCGCATTGGAGCCACCAATCGGCACCAGATAGGGTTTCTTGCCGTTGCTGCGCAGACGTGCGGCCAGCGCTTGCAATTGCTCGTCAGCGTTGTCGAGGTTTTCCACCAGTTCGACCTTGGCATCGAACAGGTCCAGCAACAGCCGATTGCCATTGCCGAGGTAGTTGCTATCGTCAGTGCCGAGCGGGTTCTCCAGCAGCGCCACGCAGCCCAGGCCAAGCTTGGCCGCAATGGCGGCGGTTTGGCGCACGTGGTTGGACTGGATCGCGCCAGCGGTGATCAGCGTATCGGCGCCTTGGGCCAGGGCGTCGGCGGCGAGGTATTCGAGTTTGCGCAGCTTGTTGCCGCCCAGTGCCAATGGCGTCAGGTCATCGCGTTTGACGTACACATCGCGGCCCAGCCAGGTCGACAGGCGTTCGAGTTTTTCCAGGGGGGTAGGGTGACCGAGCAGGTCGAGGCGGTTAAAACGGGCAAGCTGTTGTTTGATCATGGGTCCGTACTGGCGGAGGAAGATGTCAGGACTATAGGCACGGGTATTTAGTGGGGCAACTGCCAATCGCTTATAGCCAAAAGTATTGTTAACAGCACTATTGGTTCTTAATTCGGCTGCAAGTCGTTGCCGTAAAGTAATCGCCGTCAGTGCGGCCAGACAGTCCGGCCGCCCGTGAGGAGTTTTTACCGTGAGCGAGCGTTCCAGCCATTGGCAATTGCAGACCATCGTCAGCCAACTGCGTACGGCGCGCGACCAGTGGCGCGCACAAAACGGCCGCGCCAGCACCGAGCAGGGCGGTCGCGAGTTGCCGTCCCGAGCGGCCATGGCGGACATTCTCGAAGCCTTGTGCGGTGCGTTGTTTCCGATGCGTCTGGGGCCGGTGGATTTGCGCGAGGAGAGTGAGGACTTCTACGTCGGCCACACACTCGACGTGGCGTTGAATGCATTGCTGGCTCAGGCGCGGCTCGAATTGCGTTACGTCGCTCGCCACAGTGCCGGGGTCGATTCTGAAGTCGAAGCCAAGGCCATCCGGATCATTCAGGACTTCGCCCTCGCTCTGCCGGAATTGCGCAGCCTGTTGGACACCGACGTGCTGGCGGCCTATCACGGCGATCCGGCGGCTCGCAGTGTCGATGAAGTGTTGCTGTGCTATCCGGGAATCCTGGCGGTGATTCACCATCGTCTGGCCCACCATTTGTACCGCGCCGGGTTGCCGTTGCTGGCGCGGATCAGCGCGGAAATCGCCCACTCGGCCACCGGTATCGACATCCATCCTGGCGCGCAGATCGGTCGCAGTTTCTTCATCGACCACGGTACGGGTGTGGTGATCGGCGAAACCGCGATCATTGGCGAGCGGGTGCGGATTTATCAGGCCGTGACGTTGGGCGCCAAGCGCTTCCCGGCGGACGAAGACGGCCAGTTGCAGAAGGGCCATCCGCGGCATCCGATCGTCGAGGACGACGTGGTGATCTATGCCGGCGCGACGATTCTGGGACGGATCACCATCGGCAAGGGCTCGACGATTGGTGGCAACGTCTGGCTGACCCGCAGCGTGCCAGCGGGGTGCAACCTGACCCAGGCGAATCTGCAGCATGATGACGGGACGCAGAAGTAAGGCTCCCTGATATTTGCTGACTGACATGCAGTCTTCGCGGGCAAGCCTCGCTCCTACAGAATCAGTGTCGATCGGGGACTTGGCGACCGACACAAAATCTGTAGGAGCGAGGCTTGCCCGCGAATGGTTTCAAGCCAAACCGAGATAATGGCATCCAGCTAATTTTCCACAGAACAAATCCCGTAAACCCCGCGTCATACCCTTCCTTGCACTCGCGCAGAAAAGCTACCGCCGAGCCCTGCGATTAGTCCTTAGCACCCTATTCATGTTTAACTTGAACGTTCATTCAAGTTAAACCGGTGGTTCGCCGCCCGCTCACAACAGGAGGCTTGCCTTTGCTGAGTCCGATTTTTACAGCCACGTTTTTCCCCCTCGAGGTGCACCTTTCGTGAGTGCATCGTCCATCCCCGCAAGCGGCCAGGTCCGCATGAATCCGCCGGTGTTTTATTTCGCGGCGACCTTCATTTTGTTGTTCGCCGTCGTGGTCATGGCGATCCCCGAACAGGCCGGTGCCTGGCTGTTGCAAGCGCAAAACTGGGCGGCCAATACGGTCGGCTGGTACTACATGCTCGCGATGACGCTGTATCTGGTCTTCGTGGTGGTCACCGCCTTGTCCGGCTACGGCAAGATCAAGCTCGGTGCCGACCACGACGAGCCCGAATTCAGTTACTTGTCCTGGGCCGGCATGCTGTTCGCCGCCGGGATCAGCATCACGCTGTTTTTCTTTTGCGTGTCCGAACCACTTACGCATTTGGTGCAACCACCGCAAGGCGAGGCCGGTACGGCGGAGGCGGCGCGTCAGGCGATGCAGATTCTGTTTCTGCACTGGGGCCTGCACGGCTGGGGCGTGTTCGCCTTCGTCGGCATGGCGCTGGCCTATTTCGCCTATCGGCATAACCTGCCGCTGGCCCTGCGTTCGGCGCTGTACCCGCTGATCGGCAAGCGCATCAACGGGCCCATCGGTTACGCGGTGGACGGCTTCGGCATCATCGCCACTGTGTTCGGCCTCGGTGCCGACATGGGCTTTGGCGTATTGCACCTCAACTCCGGCCTGGACTACCTGTTCGGCATCGCCCACACCCAGTGGATTCAGGTCGGCCTGATCACGCTGATGATGGGCGCGGCGATCATCGTCGCGGTGTCTGGCGTCGATAAAGGCGTGCGGGTGATGTCCGACATCAACATGCTGCTGGCCTGTGCGCTGCTGCTGTTCGTGTTGTTCGCCGGTCCTACCCAACACTTGCTCAATACCCTGATCCAGAACCTTGGCGATTACCTCGGCGCCTTGCCGATGAAGAGTTTCGACCTCTACGCCTATGACAAACCCAGCGACTGGCTGGGCGGTTGGACGGTGTTCTACTGGGCCTGGTGGATTGCATGGTCGCCGTTCGTGGGCTTGTTCATTGCGCGGATTTCCCGTGGCCGGACCATCCGCGAATTCGTCTTCGGCGTGCTGTTGATCCCGCTCGGTTTCACCCTGGCGTGGATGTCGATCTTCGGCAACAGCGCCATCGATCAAGTTCTCAATCACGGCATGAGCGCGCTCGGCATGTCGGCCATCGACAACCCGTCGATGACGCTTTACCTGTTGCTGGAGACCTACCCGTGGAGCAAAACCGTGATCGCGGTCACGGTGTTCATCAGCTTTGTGTTCTTCGTCACCTCCGCCGACTCCGGCACCGTGGTGTTGTCGACCTTGTCCGCCAAGGGTGGCAATCCCGATGAGGACGGGCCGAAATGGCTGCGAGTGTTCTGGGGCGCGATGACGGCACTGGTGACCAGCGCACTGCTGTTCTCCGGCAGCATCGATGCCTTGAAGTCGGCGGTGGTGCTGACCTCGTTACCGTTCTCGATGATTTTGCTGCTGATGATGTGGGGCCTGCACAAGGCGTTTTATCTGGAGTCGCAGAAGCAGATCGCGCAATTGCATTCCCTCGCGCCGGTGGCCGGTTCGCGACGCGGTGGATGGCGTCAGCGCTTGAGTCAGGCGGTGCATTTTCCGTCTCGGGATGAGGTCTATCGCTTCCTTGATACAACGGTGCGCCCGGCCATTGAGGAAGTGACCGCCGTGTTTGTCGAGAAGGGGTTGCATGTGGTCACTCAGCCCGATCCGGCCAACGACAACGTTAGCCTGGAAATCGGTCACGGCGAACTGCATCCGTTCATCTATCAGGTGCAAATGCGCGGCTACTTCACACCGTCCTTCGCCCGTGGCGGCATGGGTTCCAAGCAACTCAACAACCGTCGCTACCACCGTGCCGAAGTGCATTTGCGCGAGGGCAGTCAGGACTACGATCTGGTGGGTTACACCAAGGATCAGGTGATCAACGACATCCTCGACCAGTACGAACGGCACATGCAGTTTTTGCATTTGGTGCGTTGATCGACCGGTGGCGCTCAGGTCTCGCTGCTCAACACCATGAACAGCACCAGTGCCGCCACCGGTATGCCGAACACCGCGCTGCCCACCACCAGTTCCGCGCTCAACGGTTGGCCAGCGTTGACCATTCCGACTGCGCCGTTGATCAAGGTCAACGCCAGCCACAGCACGACAAAGCTGTAGGCCAGGGTCTGACGAGAGAAACCGATTTTCTCGCCGATGAACAGCATCAGTGCCAGCAGGATCAGGCCGAAGAAGATGATGATCGTGGTGTGCATGATGCGTTCCGTCCTTCAGATGTGTGCTGCCTTACGGCCCAATACATCGAGCATAGTTAAACCAACCCGCCGTTAACGCGCAGGATTTGCCCGTTGACCCAGGCCGAATCCGGGCCGACCAGGAAGGACACGACGCGGGAGATGTCTTCTGGCTGAGCCAGGCGTTCCAGCGGTGGCATCTTGGCGAAGGTCTGGATCTGTTCTTCGCTCTTGCCGTGCAGGAACAGGTCGGTGGCGACCGGGCCCGGGGCCACGGCGTTGACGGTGATGTTGCGACCGCGCATTTCCTTGGCGAACACTTGGGTCAGGGATTCCACTGCCGCCTTGCTGGCGATGTACACCGCATAGCCCGGCAGGTTCATGCCGACGGTGCTGCTGGAGAAGTTGATGATCCGGCCACCACTGTTCAGGCGCGTTGCCGCTTCACGCAGAGTGTTGAAAGTGCCGCGAGCGTGGATGTTGAAGTTCTGGTCGAACAGTTCGTCGCTGTGTTGCGCCAGCGGCAGCACTTTGAGGATGCCGGCGTTATTGACCAGCACGTCGACCTTGCCCAGTTGGGTTTCGGCTTCGTCGAACAGCCGGCGTACATCGTCGGCGTTGGCCACATCAGCCTTGATCGCTATGGCCCGGTGACCGGCCTGACGCAGTTTTACCACCAGTGCCGACGCCTCGGTGGCGCTGTTAGCGTAGTTGATGGCGACGGCGAAACCTTGGGCGGCCAGTTGCTGGGCGATCACGGCACCAATGCCGCGGGAGGCGCCGGTCACGATGGCAACTTTCGAAGTTTGAGTAGTCATGGCGTTGATTCCTTGGAGTGGCTGAGTTGTGGAGCCAGATTCACATGTTTACTCAGGGTGATAGATGCACGAGAGTTGCCTTTACTGTTCAATAATCGCCAACAATCGATCGTCAGGAGCGCCGTATGGATCAAGTCAAGGCGATGAAGGTTTTCGTGCGGATCTACGAGCGCAGCAGCTTCACGCTCGCGGCCGATGACCTGAACCTGCCGCGTGCCACCCTGACCCATACGCTGAATCAGTTCGAAGCCTGGCTCGGTACCCGTTTACTGGAGCGCAGCACGCGCAAGGTCCGTCCTACGCTGGATGGCGAGGCGTACTACCTGCGTTGCGTGCAGTTGTTGGCAGAACTGGAAGAAGCCGAACTGGCATTTCGCGGCGTTGCGCCGAAAGGCCGATTACGGGTGGATCTGCATGGCACGTTGGCCAAGCACTTTGTAATCCCGGCGTTGCCGCAATTCATGGCGCGCTACCCGGACATCGAACTGTCCATCAGCGAAGCCGACCGCTTCGTCGACCTGATCGCCGAAGGCGTTGATTGCGTGTTGCGCGCCGGCACCTTGGGCGACTCGGCGCTAATCGGTAAACGTGTCGCCAACCTGCGCCAGATCACCTGCGCCGGCCCGGCATACTTGCGTAAGTACGGCGAACCGAAAAACCTCGAAGACCTGAAAAACCACCGCGCGGTGAACTACGTTTCGCGCACCACGGCCAAGCTGTTTCCATTCGAGTTCATGGTGGATGGCGAGCTGAAAGAAGTGGCCATCGATGGCGCGTTGTCGGTGTTCGGCGCGGAGATTTATGCGGCCTCGGCAATTGCCGGATTGGGGCTGATTCAGTGCCCGCATTACCGAATGGAAACGCAGATTGGCCAAGGGTTGGTGCAGGAAATCCTCACCGACACACCGCCGCCATCGATGCCGGTTTCGGTGTTGTATCCGCATAACCGACACATGTCGCCACGGGTTCGAGTGTTTGTGGATTGGTTGGGGGAGGTGTTTGCGGGTGCCCGGTAACCGATGGTCTGCGAGCAATCTGGCCTGCTTGTGTTCGGCTAATATTTATCAGAGTGTGTATCGTGTGTATTGAAGGTGTGGCCATCGCGTAATGTGCTCAGCAGATGCTGCCCACAAGGACGAAGGTGATGCGAAGTCGGGAAATGATCAGGATGATCGAGGAGGATGGTTGGTATCTGGTGGCCGTGAAAGGTAGCCATCATCAGTACAAGCACCCGTGTAAGTCAGGCAGGGTGACGATAAAACACCCTGATTCGGATCTTCCAAAAGGCACGATCAACAGCATATTGAAACAGGCGGGTCTGAAATGAGGCCCGACATCGGAAACGAAAGCCTCGAAGGGGCCACATCACAGGAAGGACTCATCGAAATGAAATTCCCGGTCGTTCTGCACAAGGATGCCGACTCAGAATACGGAGTGATTATCCCGGACGTGCCGGGATGCTTCTCCGCAGGCGCTACAGTGGCGCAGGCATTTGAAAACGTGAAAGAAGCGTTGGCTTTGCACTACGAAGGTCTGGTCGCCGATGGTGATCCACTTCCGCAGGTGCGTGAAATTGACGCTCATCTTGATAACCCTGATTACGCTGGCGGTGTGTGGGGTGTGGTCGAATTCGATATCACACCCTATTTCGGCAAGTCGGTGCGCTTCAATGCCACGCTTCCTGAGCAGTTGCTTGAGCGTATCGATCAGACGGTCAGACGAGATCAGCGATATAGCTCAAGGTCTGGCTTTTTGGCGGCTGCCGCGCTACGTGAGTTGTCGGCGTAAGTGTTGGGCGTGGATATCGACTCTATGGGGGAACTCAGTTTTTCATAATCTATGAAACGTTTCAGCAATTAGTCGAATCCGGGGTTTCCTGGCGTTTGTCTGGGCGTATGCTGGGCAGCTTGCAAAGCAGTCGATACCCCATTCAAGACCCACAAGAGAGGATTCGATGACCTACACCGCTGCCGAGAACCGCTACGACTCTATCCCTTACCGCCGCGTAGGCCGCAGCGGGCTGGTGCTGCCGGCACTGTCGCTGGGCCTGTGGCACAACTTCGGCGACAGCACGCCGATCGACACCCAGCGCTCGCTGCTGCGCACGGCGTTCGATCTGGGCATCAACCACTTCGACCTGGCCAACAACTACGGCCCGCCGTACGGCAGCGCCGAGATCAACTTCGGTCGTTTGATACGCGAAGACTTCAAGCAGTACCGCGATGAGCTGATCATCTCCAGCAAGGCCGGTTGGGACATGTGGCCCGGCCCTTATGGCCAGGGTGGCGGGTCGCGCAAATATGTGCTGGCCAGCCTCGACCAGAGCCTGCAACGCCTGGGCCTCGATTACGTGGACATCTTCTATTCCCACCGTTTTGACCCGGACACCCCGCTGGAAGAAACTGCCAGCGCACTGGCCACCGCCGTGCAACAGGGCAAGGCCTTGTACATTGGCATCTCGTCTTACTCCGGGGTGAAAACCCGGGAAATGGCCGCGTTGCTCAAGGAGTGGAAAGTCCCGCTGCTGATCCACCAGCCGGCCTACAACCTGCTCAATCGCTGGGTGGAAAAGGACCTGCTGGATGTCACCGACGAACTCGGTACCGGCGTGATCGCCTTCACGCCGTTGGCGCAGGGCCTGTTGACCGACAAATACCTCAACGGCATTCCGAAGGATGCGCGGGTCAATCGCCCGGGCGGTGATTCATTGCAGTCCTCTCACCTGTCCGAAGCCAACATCGCCCAAGTGCGGGCGCTCAATGAGATCGCCCAGCGTCGTGGTCAGAGCCTGGCGCAACTGGCGTTGGCCTGGACCCTGCGCGATCCACGGGTGACCTCGGCGCTGATCGGCGCGAGCCGGCCGGAGCAGATCATCGAGAACGTCGGGGCGCTGAAGAACCTGAGTTTTAGCGTGGAAGAACTGGCGGAGATTGATCGATTTGCCCAGGAGGGCGGGATCAATCTGTGGGAGAAGCCTTCGATGGCTGAGTAACTGAGTACTGTTCGTTCCCATGCAGAGCGTGGGAACGATCGGGAACTGGCGGCTCAACGAAAAAACGGCACATCCCCCAACACCGTCGCCCGCTGCATCACCCGCCGTGCCGGGCGGTAATCATCCACCGCGTAATGCTGGGTCACGCGGTTATCCCAAAACGCGATGTCGTCTTTTTGCCAGCGCCAGCGGATGGTGAAGTCCGGCCGTGTGGTGTGGGCGAACAAGAACTTCAGAACTGCTTCGCTCTCGGTTTCCGACAGCTCATTGATCTTCGATGTGAAGCCCTCATTGACGAATAACGACCGGCGCCCGCTCACCGGGTGTGTACGAATCACCGGGTGTGACAGTGGCGGGTTCTTGCGCCGGGCTTCTTCCCACTGGGCCAGCGCCTCCGGCGTGTTGCCATAGCGCTCCAGTGGAAACGAGCGGGTGAAATCGTGAGTGGCGGTCAGCCCCTCGAGCAAGGTTTTCATCGGCGCGGACAACGCTTCATACGCCGCAATGCCGCTGGCCCACAGGGTGTCGCCACCAAACTCCGGCAGCAACTTGGCGCTGAGCACTGCGCCCATCGCCGGGGTCGGCAGGAACGTCACATCGGTGTGCCAGATCGCGTTGTCCCGCACGTCGGTGACGGCGGTGTCGAGGATCAGTACTTCCGGTTGTTCCGGCACGTTCGGGTAGATCGGATGAATATGCAGGTCGCCGAAATAGGCGGCGAATCGCGCCTGTTGCTGTGGCTCGATCGGCTGGTTGCGGAAGAACAGCACCTGATACTTGAGCAGCGCCTGCTCGATGGCGGCGCGTTGTTCCGCGTTCAGCGGCTGACTGATGTCGACGCCGCTGATTTGCGCGCCGAGGGCGCAGCTTAAAGGGACGATAGTCAGGTGGCTCATGGTGGTTCTCTTCAATCCGGGGTGTCGACACATGAATATTCAGTGAGCCTCGCCATGCCACGGCACCAGTTTGTGCTGCAGGGCGCGCAGGCCCATCTCCATGGCGAAGGCGATCAGCGCGATCACCAGAATCCCCAGCACCACCACATCGGTGACCAGGAACTGCGCCGCCGACTGCACCATGAAGCCCAAACCGCTGGTGGCGGCGATCAACTCGGCAGCCACCAGCGTCGACCAACCCACCCCCAAGCCAATGCGCACACCGGTCAAAATGTCCGGCAAGGCACTGGGCAGAATCACATGGCGAATCAACTGCGCCCGAGTCGCACCCAACGACTGTGCAGCGCGCAATTTCGCCGGGTCGACGGTGCGCACGCCGGTGGCGGTGGCGATGGCAATCGGGGCGAAGATCGCCAGGTAGATCAGCAACACTTTCGACAGCTCACCGATGCCGCACCAGATCACGATCAGCGGCAAATAGGCCAGGGGCGGAATCGGGCGGTAAAACTCGATCAGCGGATCGAGAATGCCGCGAGCAATGCGGTTGTGGCCGATGGCAATGCCGATCGGCACCGCGGTCAGCACCGCGAAGCCCAGGCCCAAACCGATGCGGCTGAGGCTCGCGCCCAAGTGCTGCCACAAGGTCGAATCCATGTAACCGCTGGTCACCAGCAACCAGCCTTTTTGCAGCACGGCGGAGGGGGGCGGCAGGAACAGTGGTTCGATCAAACCGGTGGCGGTGACGGCCCACCAGATCGCCAACAGCGCGATCAGTGTCAGCACGCTGATCCAGCGGGTGCTGATACGGCGGCGTAGCGCGATCACCGCCGAGCCCTTCACCTTTGAACCGGGTTTTACCGTTGCGGCGGGAATTCCATAGCTGCTCATGCGTGCTCCTGCCGCTGGACGGCACTGCGTTGGGAGAACACTTTGGCGAGCACGTGTTCGCGGGTTTCGATAAAACGCGGGTCGGACTTGATCGAGCGCGCCGATTCACCTGCGGCGTAACGTTGGCCAAAATCCAGGCTCAGGCGCTCGACGATTTGCCCGGGATTCGGCGCCAGCAGAATCAGGTCGGTGGCGAGGAACACCGCTTCTTCAATATCGTGGGTAATCAGGAACACCGGTTTGGCGGTGCGTTGCCAGACTTGCAGCAGCAGCTCCTGCATCTGTTCGCGGGTGAAGGCATCCAGGGCGCCGAAGGGTTCGTCCATCAGCAACACCCGAGGGTCGGCGGCGAGGGCGCGGGCCAGGCCGACACGTTGTTTCTGCCCGCCCGAGAGTTGCCAGATGCGGCGGTTTTCGAAACCGGAAAGGTCTACCAGCGCGAGCATTTCCCGGGCGCGCTGTTCACGTTTTTCCCGCGCGGCGCCGGCCAGTTCCAGGCCGAAGCCGACGTTGGCCAGCACGTCCTGCCAAGGCAGCAGGGCGTCGTCCTGAAACACCACGCCGCGCTCGGCGCTCGGGCCTTTGACCGGCACGCCGTCAAGGGTGATGCGCCCGGCGCTGGGCTCGACGAAACCGGCAATCAGGTTCAACAGCGAAGTCTTGCCACTGCCGGAAGGGCCGAGGGCGACCAGCAACTGCCGGGGCCCAAGGCTCAGGGAAATATCCGCCAGCACAGGTTCCGCTGCACCGGGGTACTGTGCGCTGATGCGCTCCAGCTGTAGCAAAGCCATCGCGGTTAACTCCCGATCAGTTGGTGATGTACTTGGCGCTGACGTACGGCGCGTAGTCCGGCAGCACAGCCTCGACCTTGCCCTGTTCCTTGAGGAACGCCGCGGTGTCGGTAATGGCCTTGGTGGTCGGCGCGCCGAGGGTGATCACCTGATCAGCCGCCAGCGGATACACGTTGCCTTGCAGCAGCAGCGGAATATCGCTGGCCTTGGCACCGGAGAGTTTCACCAGTTTGTCGACGTTGCTTTGGTTGGCCAGCCAGGCTTGCGGATCCTTGCGGTAGTCGGCGTAGGCATCGAGGGTCACTTTGGCGAATGCGGTGACGATCTCCGGATGCTTCTCGGCGAAATCCTTGCGCACGATCCAGGCATCGAAGGTCGGCGCGCCGAACTTGGCCAGTTCGCCGGAAGTGATCAGCACTTTGCCGTTTTCCTTGGCCACACCGAGCGCCGGGTCCCACACGTAGGTGGCGTCGATGTCACCGCGCTTCCATGCCGCGATGATCGCTGGCGGCGCGAGGTTGAGCACGGTGACTTTCGACGGGTCGATGTTCCAGTGTTTCAGCGCTGCAAGCAGGCTGTAGTGGCCGGTGGAGACGAACGGTACGGCGACTTTCTTGCCGATCAGGTCTTGCGGGGTCTTGATCCCGGACCCGTCGCGCGCGACCAAGGCTTCGGCGGCGCCGATCTGGGTGGCGATGAGGAAGGTTTCCACCGGGACTTTGCGGGTGATTGCCGCCGTCAGGGGGCTGGAGCCGAGATAGCCGATCTGCACATCACCGGAAGCGATGGCGGCGATGATGTCGGCGCCGCTATCGAATTTGCGCCAGTCGATACTGGCTTTGGTGGCTTTTTCGTAGGCGCCGTCGGCTTGGGCGACTTTGGCCGGGTCAACGGTGGTCTGGTAGGCGACGGTCACGTCTGCCGCCTGAGCCAGGAAGCTCGCCGCAGCCAACGACGCGGCCACCAGGAGGCGAAGGGGGGAAATCAGTTTCATGGGGAAGCTCCTTTTCAGACGACCGGGAGTCGGCGTGAAAAAGAGACTAAATGATATAAGAAACTTAAAATAAATAACTTTTTAGAATTAGCATATGAGCGGAAAATTCTAAGGGAGAATAGTCGTGTATTGCTCTTGTGGCGAGGGAGCTTGCTCCCGCTGGACCGGGCTGGCGCTCCAGGCCGAAGGACTCTCAAAAAAAGCGAAGGTGTTGTGCCAGATTAAACACCGTCGCAGATTTTACGGCTGCTGCGCAGCCGAGCGGGAGCAAGCTCCCTCGCCACAGAGGTTTACGTCTAATTGCTGATCGCCAGAATGCTCGCCTGATACGCTCCGACAAACACATCGAAATCGCCGACTTCGTTCTGTTCAAGTTCAGCCTGTTGAGCCAACGACGAACGCGCCAACTCTTCAAACCTGGCCTGTTCTTCGCCTGAAAGCGGCTCGCTGCGGAAAAACTCCGCATGCGCCTGGCTTTGGCGCAAGGAGAACTGGGCGAAGCTTTCCTTGTGCTCGGCCATCGCTGCCAGCACCTGGGCCGATGGCGTCAGGGACGAGTCCTGGACCTTGGCCATTTGGGCGTCCAGCGCCTTGCTGTGGGCATCGCCGCCATGGCTCTGATCCAGCAGCGCCGCCAATGGTGCAATCTTCTCCAGCAATTCGCCGGCCCATTCCTTCATGTCCACCGCTTGCCCGTCGCGTTGCAGTTGCAGGCCCGGACGACGACCTTCCTTGACCACGCTGAGGAAGTTTGACGTTGCGTTACCGCAGCTGGTACTGGTCAACAGCGGGCTGTCGTTCAGCGCGCAGTACAGCAGGAATGCGTCGAGGAACCGTGATTCGGTGAGGTCGATGCCCATCGGCAGGAACGGGTTGATGTCCAGGCAGCGGACTTCGACGTACTGGATGCCACGGGCCACCAGCGCCTGAATCGGCCGTTCGCCGGTGTAGGTCACACGCTTGGGGCGGATGTTGGAGTAGTACTCGTTTTCGATCTGCAGGATGTTGGTGTTGAGCTGAACCCACTCACCGTCCTTGTGCGTACCCACCTCGACGTACGCTGGATACGGCGTAGCTACCGCTTTGCGCAGGCTGTCGGTGTAGCTGGTCAGATCGTTGTAGCACGGCGTCAGGCCGGCTTGGGCGTTGCTCTGGTAACCCAGATCGCTCATGCGCAGGCTGGTGGCGTACGGCAGGTACAAGGTGTCCGGATCCAGTTGTTCCAGTTGATGCGAGCGACCGCGCAGGAAACCGGCGTCCAGTGCAGGGGACGCGCCGAAAAGGTACATCAGCAGCCAGCTGTAGCGACGGAAGTTGCGGATCAGCGCGATGTAGGCTGACGACTGATAATCGCGGTCGGTGCCGACAAAGCCTTCGGCCTCTTTAAGCAGCGGCCAGAGCTTTTCCGGCAGGGAAAAGTTGTAGTGGATCCCGGCGATGCACTGCATCGTCTTGCCGTAACGCAGGGCCAGGCCCTTGCGATAGACGTACTTGAGCTGACCGATGTTGGAGGTGCCGTAATAGGCGATCGGGATGTCTTCCTCGGCCGGCAACGGGCACGGCATCGATGGACTCCACAGGTACTCGTCGCCGAGTTTGCTGTAGGCAAACCGGTGAATCTTGTCCAGGCTCGCCAGCGTATCCGCCGGGTCTGGCAGGGCCGGCGTGATGAACTCCAGCAGCGACTCGGAGTAGTCAGTGGTGATTTGTTCGTTGGTCAGCGCGGAACCCAATGCTTCGGGGTGCGGCGTTTGTGCCAGGCGCCCTTCGCCTGTCACGCGCAGGCATTCACGTTCGATGCCGTGAAGGCACTGTTCGAGCAGAGAGAGGTTAGCGCGCTCGCCGAGCAGAGCCAGGCGGCGGTTGAGAAGTTCGCTCAAGTTGGATTCCTTCACGCGTCAGTCGCCCCAATATGGGGGTGGGCAAGACGGTCTACAAGGGTGAAGTTGAAACTGGCGTTTTCGCCTGGTTCTTGAGCCATACAGGCCCGTATTGAAAGGCCAACTTCAATCCTTGAATCTGGCAGACACGAGCGAAGGAAACTCCGACGCTGTAGTCACAGCGCCGAAATTAACTCAAATTGATGATTGGGGGCTACAGGACAGCGAACGTGCCTTGTGCTTTTGCGACCAGTTTGTCGCCTTGCATCACATCGGCCTCGACGACAAGCGTGCGACGGCCCGGGTGGATCACCCTGGCCGTGCACATCACTTCACCGTCGGCGACGGCGCGGATGTAGTTGATCTTGCACTCGATGGTCGCGCTTTGCTGGTCAAAGCCGTGGGTGCTGGAGCAGGCCAGCCCCATGGCAATGTCCACCAGACTGAACAAAGCCCCGCCGTGCAGCTTGCCGCCGCGATTGCGCAACTGTGGCTCCAGCGCCAGGGCGACTTGCGCCACCCCGGTGTCCAGGCTGTGCAAGCGACACCCCAGCAGCTTGAAAAACGCGCTTTCGGTCAAGCCGGCCGGGATCTCCATCAACGTTTCTTCAACTGCTTGGCGTTGGCGAACAGCGACGCCATGGCGTTGTTGGTCGGAGCCGCTGCCGGGGTTTCCTTGCGCGGCGCGGTGTTCTGGGACTGGCGCGGAGCCGACCCCGGACGTGCACCACGGGCACCGTCGATCTTCTCGCCCGGGGTGTCGCTCATGCGCATCGACAGGCCGACGCGTTTGCGCGGGATATCGACTTCCATGACCTTCACCTTGACCACATCACCGGCCTTCACCGCTTCGCGTGGATCCTTGATGAACTTCTCCGACAGCGCGGAAATGTGCACCAGACCGTCCTGATGCACGCCGATGTCGACGAAGGCACCGAAGTTGGTCACGTTGGTGACCACGCCTTCGAGGATCATGCCCAGTTGCAGGTCCTTGAGGTCTTCGACGCCGTCCTGGAACTCGGCGGTCTTGAACTCGGGACGCGGGTCGCGGCCAGGTTTTTCCAGCTCTTGCAGAATGTCGGTGACCGTCGGCAGGCCGAACGTTTCGTCGGTGTACTTCTTCGGGTCCAGGCGCTTGAGGAACGCGGCGTCGCCGATCAGCGAGCGAATGTCGCGGTCGGTTTCAGCGGCAATGCGCTGCACCAGCGGATAGGCTTCCGGGTGAACCGCCGACGAATCCAGCGGGTTGTCGCCATTCATTACGCGCAGGAAGCCGGCGGCCTGTTCGAAGGTTTTTTCACCCAGTCGGGCGACTTTCTTCAATGCCGCACGGGTTTTGAACGCGCCGTGTTCGTCACGGTGGGCAACAATGTTCTGCGCCAGGGTCGCGTTGAGGCCGGAGATGCGCGCCAGCAGCGCCACGGAGGCGGTATTCACGTCCACGCCCACGGCGTTCACGCAGTCTTCGACCACTGCGTCCAGGCCGCGCGCCAGTTTCAGCTGCGACACGTCGTGCTGGTATTGGCCAACGCCGATGGATTTCGGATCGATTTTCACCAGCTCGGCCAGCGGGTCCTGCAAGCGACGAGCGATGGACACCGCGCCACGGATCGACACGTCCAGGTCCGGGAATTCCTTGGAAGCCAGTTCCGAAGCCGAGTACACCGATGCACCGGCCTCGGAGACCATGACTTTGGTCATCTTCATGGCTGGGTATTTTTTGATCAGTTCAGCCGCCAGCTTGTCGGTTTCGCGGCTGGCGGTGCCGTTGCCGATGGCGATCAGGTCCACCGAATGCTTGGCGCACAGGGCGGCGAGCACGGCGAGGGTCTGGTCCCACTTGTTGTGCGGCACGTGCGGGTAAACCGTGGCGTGGTCCAGCAGCTTGCCGGTGGCGTCGACCACGGCGACCTTGCAGCCGGTGCGCAGGCCCGGATCGAGGCCCAGGGTGGCACGCGGGCCGGCCGGCGCGGCCAGCAGCAGGTCGTGCAGGTTGTGGGCGAACACGTTGATCGCTTCGGTTTCCGCGCCGTCGCGCAGCTCGCCCAGCAGATCGGTTTCCAGGTGGGTGTAGAGCTTGACCTTCCAGGTCCAGCGCACCACTTCGCCCAGCCATTTGTCGGCGGCGCGGTTCTGGTTCTGGATGCCGAATTGCTGGCCGATCATGCCTTCGCACGGGTGCATGGTGCCCGGCAGTTCGTCACCAACTTTCAGCGCGGAGCTGAGAATGCCTTCGTTGCGGCCACGGAAAATCGCCAGTGCGCGGTGGGACGGCATGCTTTTCAGCGGTTCGTCGTGTTCGAAGTAGTCGCGGAACTTGGCGCCTTCCTCTTCCTTGCCGGCGATCACGCGGGCACTGAGGGTGGCTTCCTGCTTGAGGTAATTGCGCAGCTTGTCCAGCAGACCGGCGTCTTCGGCGAAGCGCTCCATGAGGATGTACTTGGCGCCTTCGAGGGCGGCCTTCACATCGGCCACGCCTTTTTCGGCGTCGATGAAGCGCGCCGCTTCGGTTTCCGGGTTCAGGGTTGGATCGTTGAACAGGCCGTCGGCCAGTTCGCCGAGGCCGGCTTCCAGGGCGATCTGGCCCTTGGTGCGGCGCTTCTGCTTGTACGGCAGGTACAAGTCTTCGAGGCGGGTCTTGGTGTCGGCGAGCTTGATGTCGCGCTCAAGTGCAGGGGTCAGCTTGCCTTGCTCCTCGATGCTGGCGAGGATGCTGATACGCCGTTCGTCGAGTTCTCGCAGGTAGCGCAGACGCTCTTCCAGATGACGCAGTTGCGTGTCATCGAGGCTGCCGGTCACTTCTTTCCGGTAGCGGGCGATGAAGGGCACCGTGGAGCCTTCATCGAGTAGCGCGACGGCCGCTTCGACCTGTTGTGGGCGGACGCCGAGTTCCTCGGCGATGCGGCTGTTGATGCTGTCCATAAAACCACCTGACAAATTGTGAAAGCAGGCTCGCAGGCGCGGAAATAGGGCCTTCGCGAGTCTGGTTGAGCGGCCTGGCGAGCGCCGCTACCTGGATCAACAGGCATTGCCGTTGACCCGTGAAATCGAACAATTACTGCCAGCGCCATGAAAATAAAAAGTGGTTACCGGCAATAACGATCAGACGTTGCCTGACACAAAAGGCCGCGCATTATAACCAGCGTTCTGTCATTCGGGGGCATTGCAGGCTGTAGGCGAAAAGACTGGTTTTCTGGCGGTGAAGGAAAAATCTGCTAACAATGCACACGGTGCGTATAACGGCAGCTACGCCATAATGCGCGCCGAGATCAAAGGAGCATCCAATGAGCAGCACTGCACAAACTGCTGAAGGCGAAAAAATTCTTATCGTTGACGACGATCCAGGGCTGAGCAGCCTGCTGGAACGCTTTTTCGTCAGCAAGGGCTACCGTGCCCGCGCCGTCCCGAACACTGAACAAATGGACCGCCTGCTGGCGCGTGAAGTGTTCAACCTGGTCGTCCTCGACCTGATGCTGCCCGGCGAAGACGGCCTGACCGCCTGCCGCCGCCTGCGCACGGCGAACAATCAGATTCCAATCATCATGCTCACCGCCAAGGGCGACGAGCTGAGCCGCATCAAGGGCCTGGAACTGGGCGCCGACGATTACCTGGCCAAGCCGTTCAACCCGGACGAGCTGATGGCCCGGGTCAAAGCGGTGCTGCGGCGCCAGGCAGCACCGGTGCCGGGTGCGCCGGGCAGCGAAGACGAAAGCGTGACCTTCGGTGACTACGAGCTGTCCCTGGCCACCCGCGAACTCAAGCGTGGCGACAAAGTGCACATGCTCACCACCGGTGAGTTCGCGGTGCTCAAGGCCCTGGTCATGAACGCCCGTCAACCGCTGACCCGCGACAAGCTGATGAACCTGGCCCGTGGCCGCGAGTGGGATGCCCTGGAGCGTTCCATCGACGTGCAGATATCCCGTCTGCGCCGGATGATCGAGCCCGATCCGTCCAAACCGCGCTACATCCAGACCGTCTGGGGCGTGGGCTACGTGTTCGTTCCGGATGGCGCCGCCACGAAGTGATCGGTGATTTGTAGGAGCGGGTCCTGCGGGCAATGGGTCGGATGACCTTTCCCGCAGACTCGCGATCCGCAATATGCGAGCATCGCTCGCTCCTGCAAGTGTGTAGCGGTTACCCATGAAAACCCCTGTTTGGTTCCCCCAGAGCTTCTTCTCCCGCACCCTGTGGCTGGTGCTGATCGTCGTCCTGTTCTCCAAGGCGCTGACCCTGGTTTATCTGTTGATGAACGAAGACGTGCTGGTGGATCGCCAATACAGCCACGGCGTCGCCCTGACGCTGCGCGCCTATTGGGCCGCCGATGAAGAGAACCGCGCGAAGATTGCCGATGCCGCGACCCTGATCCGGGTGGTAGGGGCCGGTGTGCCCGAAGGCGAGCAGCACTGGCCGTACAGCGAGATCTACCAGCGACAGATGCAGGCCGAACTGGGTGCCGACACCGAAGTACGATTACGCATGCACTCGCCACCGGCGCTGTGGGTCCGGGCGCCCAGCCTGGGCGATGGCTGGCTGAAAGTGCCGCTGTATCCGCATCCGTTGCGCGGCCAGAAAATCTGGAACGTGCTCGGCTGGTTCCTCGCCATCGGCTTGTTGTCGACCGCTTCGGCGTGGATTTTCGTCAGCCAGCTCAATCAACCGTTGAAACGTCTGGTCTATGCCGCGCGGCAACTCGGTCAGGGCCGCAGCGTGCGTCTGCCGATCAGCGACACGCCGAGTGAAATGACCGAGGTCTATCGCGCCTTCAATCAGATGGCCGAAGACGTCGAACAGGCGGGGCGTGAGCGCGAGCTGATGCTGGCCGGGGTGTCTCACGACCTGCGCACGCCGCTGACCCGTTTGCGGCTGTCCCTGGAACTGATGGGCGATCACAGCGACCTGACGGACGACATGATCCGCGACATCGAAGACATGGACGCGATTCTTGACCAGTTCCTGGCCTTCATTCGCGACGGTCGTGACGAGTTGGTGGAAGAAGTGGACCTGAGCGATCTGGTTCGCGAAGTCGCCGCACCGTACAACCAGAACGAAGAAAAAGTGCACTTGCGCCTGGAGCCGATCCAGCCGTTCCCGTTGCGTCGGGTGTCGATGAAGCGGCTGCTGAACAACCTGATCGGCAATGCGCTGCATCACGCTGGCAGTGGAGTGGAAGTGGCGGCTTATGTGTCCGGGGATACCAGCGCGCCGTATGTGGTGCTGAGTGTCATGGACCGTGGCGCGGGGATTGATCCGTCGGAGCTGGAAGCGATTTTCAACCCGTTCACCCGTGGCGATCGGGCCCGGGGCGGAAAGGGGACGGGGTTGGGGCTGGCGATCGTGAAACGGATCGCCTCGATGCATGGCGGGAATGTCGAGCTGCGCAACCGCTCCGGTGGTGGGCTGGAAGCGCGGGTTCGGTTGCCGCTTGGGTTGATGTTGCCGCGGGATGCGGTTTAAGCGTCGTACACAACCTCTGTGGCGAGGGGGCTTGCTCCCGCTCGGTTGCGCAGCGACCGTGAAATCAGGCAACCGTATTTCAATGAAAAAACACGGTTGCCGGTTTCGGGAGTCCTTCGGCCTGGACCTCCAGCCCGGTTCAGCGGGAGCAAGCTCCCTCGCCACAGGGCCTGAGTAAGCTTCACCCTTTACCTTTGGTCCGCGTCATATTTGGCCCGCCATTCTTCTCCAGATGCTCAATGATGATCCCCGCCACGTTCTTCCCGGTGGTGGTTTCAATCCCTTCCAGACCCGGCGACGAGTTCACTTCCATCACCAACGGGCCGTGATTGGAACGCAGGATATCCACACCCGCCACTGCCAAACCCATGACCTTCGCTGCACGCAACGCGGTCATGCGCTCTTCCGGGGTGATCTTGATCAGGCTCGCGCTACCGCCGCGATGCAGGTTGGAGCGAAACTCCCCCGGCTTGGCCTGGCGCTTCATCGCCGCGATCACCTTGTCACCGACCACGAAACAGCGAATGTCCGCGCCGCCGGCTTCCTTGATGTACTCCTGAACCATGATGTTCTGCTTCAAGCCCATGAAGGCCTCGATCACCGACTCCGCCGCCGTCGCCGTTTCACACAGCACCACGCCGATGCCCTGGGTGCCTTCCAGCACTTTGATCACCAGCGGTGCGCCGTTGACCATCTCGATCAAGTCGGGAATGTCATCCGGGGAGTGCGCAAAACCGGTGACCGGCAAACCGATCCCCCGGCGCGACAGCAATTGCAGGGAACGCAGTTTGTCTCGGGAACGGGCGATGGCCACCGACTCGTTGAGCGGAAACACCCCCATCATTTCGAACTGGCGCAGCACCGCGCAGCCATAAAACGTGACCGATGCGCCGATCCGCGGGATCACCGCATCGAAACCCTCCAGCGGTTTGCCACGGTAGTGAATTTGCGGCTTGTGGCTGGCAATGTTCATGTAGGCGCGCAGGGTGTCGATCACCACCATTTCATGGCCACGCTCTACACCGGCTTCGACCAGACGACGGGTGGAATACAGACGCGGGTTCCGCGACAGCACAGCGATCTTCATGCAACACCTGTGGAGAGGGTAGATACCGGGAACACCGGCTTGTCTTGTACATATTTGATGCCCGGATTGACCACCAACTGGCCGTCGATCAGGGCTTTGGAACCGAGTAACAGGCGATAACGCATGGACTTGCGGCAGGCGAGGGTGAACTCGACCCGCCAGACCCGATCACCGAGGGCCAGGGTGGTGCTGACCACATAGCGCATCTGCGCGTGGCCGTTGGAGCTTTTAATGGTTTTCATCGTCACCAGCGGTGCTTCGCAGCGCCGGTGCCGCAATTGCACCACCGTGCCCAGGTGCGCGGTGAAGCGCACCCACTGTTCGCCGTCGCGCTCGAACGGCTCGATGTCGGTGGCATGCAGGCTGGAGGTACTGGCGCCGGTGTCGATTTTTGCCCGAAGGCCCGCGACTCCCAAATCCGGGAGCGCCACCCACTCGCGCAGACCGACAACGGTCAAATGGTCAAATGTCTTCAAAAGTGCTCAACCGGCAAAAACCGCTCAGGCCGTGTGCGGCCGAATTCGCGGTATTCACGCAGAATAATGGGTAAAAGGCGACAGATATCTACGGCCCGGATTTTCATCCCTCAAACAGGGGGGAATGCCTGCATTCTAATCCACAGCGTTGTGATTCATGGCACGACAGAAACGGTAGTACAGTTCATCGATATTTCAGAATGAGGACATCCAATGGCACAAAAAAGCGAAGAGGACGACAAGGTCCGTCTCGATAAATGGTTGTGGGCTGCGCGTTTTTATAAAACACGTGCCTTGGCCAAGGCCGCGATTGAAAGCGGCAAGGTGCATTGCCGGGGCGAGCGCTGCAAGCCAGGCAAGGAGCCGAGGATCGGCGACGAGTTTCAGATTCGCACCGGCTTCGAGGAGCGCACGGTGGTGGTCCAGGCGTTGTCGATCGTGCGCCGTGGCGCGCCGGAAGCCCAGGCCCTGTATGCCGAAACCGAAGCCAGCGTTGCCAAGCGCGAAGCGGCGGCGGCCATGCGCAAGGCCGGGGCGTTGGGCGTGAGCACCGACGGCAAACCGAGCAAGAAACAGCGCCGGGATTTGTTCAAGTTTCGCGGCAGCAGCAACGACGAGTAGTGACGGCCGTCGGGCGCAGACTTGTAATCGCCTGCCTGTGCAGCCATATGGGGGATATTCGCCAACGGCGCATTTCGCAGGTGAAAGCACCGCTCGTCGAAAACCGAGGTTTGACCTTGCTTGGAACAACCCCGAATTGTTCATAAAATGCCGCTATGGCTAAGCTCACCCCCAAAAGTGCTGCTACGGCGTGTTTCATTTTTTGTAACCTTTTTTGTCACCACTTCAGATACCCAGACCTATGACCGATCTACCGGATACCGACTACACCCAACGCTTCATCTTCGATGACAGCGACACCCGCGGCGAACTGGTGGCATTGGAGCGTAGCTATGCCGAAGTCCTCGCCAAACACACCTATCCGGAGCCGGTCGCGCAATTGCTGGGCGAGCTGATGGCGGCTGCAGCGTTGCTGGTAGGCACCTTGAAGTTCGATGGCTTGCTGATTCTTCAGGCCCGTTCCGAAGGCCCGGTGCCGATGCTGATGATCGAGTGCTCCAGCGAGCGCGAAATTCGCGGCCTGGCCCGCTACGACGCCGAGCAGATCGCGCCCGATGCGACGCTCGCCGACCTGATGCCCAATGGCGTGTTGGCGCTGACTGTCGACCCGACTCAAGGCCAGCGCTATCAGGGTATCGTCGATCTCGACGGTGAAACCCTGTCCGATTGCTTCACCAACTATTTCGTCATGTCGCAGCAGGTTGGCACCCGCTTCAAGCTGTACGCCGACGGCCGTCGTGCCCGTGGCCTGCTGTTGCAGCAATTGCCTGCCGACCGTCTGAAAGATGAAGAAGATCGCGCCGCCAGTTGGCAGCACATCACCGCCCTGGCCAGCACCCTGACCGCCGACGAATTGCTGAGCCTGGACAACGAAACCGTGCTCCATCGCCTCTACCACGAAGAGCAGGTGCGTCTGTTCGATGTGCAGAAACTGCGCTTCCATTGCAGTTGCTCCCGGGAACGCTCGGGCAATGCGCTGGTCAGTCTGGGACTGGAAGATGCGCAGCAGCTGGTCGTCGAGCATGGCGGCAGCATCGAGGTCGATTGCCAGTTTTGCAACGAGCGCTACCTGTTCGACGCGGCCGATATCACTCAATTATTCGCCGGAGCAGGGGTTGATACGCCGTCAGATACCCGTCACTAAAACGCTTCAGCGCAGGTAAATTCACTGCTTAGCGCCGGAATAACGCCGTTCTGACGGGAGGGCCCTACACTTTTTGGGCTTTTCTGGCATAATCCGGCCCACTTTTTTCGCGGTAGTAGTGCACGACTTTCTACTACAAAACGTTTGGAGCACTCGGCCACTGGCCGACGGGGAACCTCATGACGCAAGCCAATAACGCCGTGTACACCGATCTGAGTGTTGATGATCTGGTTAAACAAGCCCTGAATCGCGGTGAAGGCGAGCTTGCCGATACCGGCGCGCTGGTTGTTCGCACCGGTCACCGTACCGGCCGTTCGCCAGTCGATCGTTTCATCGTTGAAGAGCCGACTACTCAGGACGCCATTGCCTGGGGCCCGATCAACCGCAAGTTCCCGGCCGACAAGTTCGATGCCCTGTGGGCTCGCGTCGAGGCGTTCAACAACGCGCAAGAGCATTTCGTTTCCCACGTGCACGTAGGTTCGGCTGAAGAGCACTACCTGGCCGTGAAAATGACTACCCAGACTGCCTGGCAGAACCTGTTCGGTCGTTGCCTGTTCATCAACCCGGCCCAGTACAACCCGGCCGGTCGTGAAGAGTGGCAAGTTCTGAACGTCGCCAACTTCGAGTGCGTGCCAGAGCGTGACGGCACCAACTCCGACGGTTGCGTGATCATCAACTTCGCGCAGAAAAAAGTGCTGCTCGCCGGCATGCGCTACGCCGGTGAAATGAAGAAAGCCATGTTCTCGGTGCAGAACTTCCTGCTGCCGGCCGCCGACGTGCTGCCAATGCACTGCGCCGCCAACATCGGCGAAGCGGGCGACGTGACCCTGTTCTTCGGTCTGTCCGGCACCGGCAAGACCACCCTGTCCGCCGACGAAAGCCGTTACCTGATCGGTGACGACGAACACGGCTGGGGCGAAGGCGTGGTGTTCAACATCGAAGGCGGTTGCTATGCCAAATGCATCGACCTGTCCGAGAAGAACGAGCCGGTCATCTGGAAAGCCATCAAACACGGCGCAGTCCTGGAAAACGTTGTTATCGACGACGCCAAGCACGCCGACTACACCGATGTCAGCCTGACCCAGAACAGCCGCGCCGCCTACCCGCTGGAGCACGTAGCCAAGCGTTCCGAGAAGAACCTCGGTGGCGAGCCAAACGCAGTGATCTTCCTGACCTGCGACCTGACCGGCGTGCTGCCGCCAGTGTCGATCCTCAATGAAGAACAAGCGGCCTACCACTTCCTGTCCGGCTACACCGCACTGGTGGGCTCGACCGAAATGGGTTCCGGCAGCGGCATCAAGTCGACCTTCTCCACCTGCTTCGGCGCACCGTTCTTCCCGCGTCCGGCTGGCGAATACGCAGAACTGCTGATCAAGCGCATCCGCGGCTTCGGCTCCAAGGTTTACCTGGTCAACACCGGCTGGACCGGCGGCGGCTACGGCGTCGGCAAACGCTTCAACATCCCGACCACCCGCGGCGTGATCGCAGCGATCCAGAGCGGCGCGTTGATCGGTGCCGAGACTGAGCACCTGGACACCATCAACCTTGACGTGCCATTGGCTGTGCCGGGCGTTGAGACTGGCCTGCTGAACCCACGTAACACCTGGGCTGACAAGGCTGCTTACGATGAAGCTGCTAAAGCACTGGCCGGGTTGTTTGTCGAGAACTTCAAGAAGTTCGACGTGAGCGACGCGATCAAGGCTGCTGGGCCGAAGTTGTAAGAGTTGGTCTGATGCAATGAGAAAGCCGCCCTTTGGGGCGGCTTTTTTGTGAGCGCTGATTCAGTTCCCTTGAGGCAAAACTGGCAATATTCCCGCAGTAAACACGCTAAACAGCCAGAATAATTCCACTTCTGTTGATCAGATCCCCTCGACCCCTTCCACTTCCTGCGTATCCCACCGTTGTTTCTTGACTGCTTTGTAGAGCATCCCAATAGTCAGCGGCACTTTGTCGCCACGACCCTTCGCTCGGCGCTTGAGAAACACATCAAACCCTTCCGGTTGAAAATACCGATATGCGTCGTAGTCGACGAAATCGATGGCGAACTGTTCCTCCAGCGCTTCCATCAGCTGCCGCGCATCAGCGCCATCGCAACCCAGGTCAAAGTTGATCGAGGTGGTGAGACTGATGGTTTTGCGTTCGGGCAGGCCGAGTTCTTCGTGCAGCAACTGCATGAGCAGGTGCATGGCGTGGTCGTCGGGGAAGTTGGGGGCGAGGATCATTACGGGGCATCCGGTTGGGCTTTGGAGGATCTTATTGGGCGTCGGATTCGTGGGGAAGGGCGCAAGCCCGATGGCAGCGGTTAAAACGTAAAGGATTGCAGGGTTTTGAGGAGATCACTGGAGGCTCGGATGCGCTGGAGGGCGGCTTCGAGGATGTCTTGGGGGTTGGCCTCTGTGTCGATGATCAGGGGCGGGGTGTCGGTGAGGTTGGATTGGAGTGAAAGGTAACGATCGCTGGAGAGCGGATTCCATGTCTTCATTGGTTTTAGCCTCAAATGCATCGGGAAGAACCGCCGTCACCGTGACCAAGCGATGGGAGGCGGACTGTGTTCGGGTTGGTCAACCGATGAGGCTCACATCCCGGCACGCCCGAGGGCGTCCCAAACACAGCCACCATATAGCGTGCAGGCACTTGAAGTGCCGGCAGCATATAACGGACGCGTAGATATGAGCCATTCGGGTGACCAAGCCCGAGTCGCTGATTTGGCAGCGACAGTCACGACTATAGGTTTGAGCCACCGGGCAGCGATAGGCGACAAGGTGTCTTCGGTTGTAGGACCGGGACGAAGCGTTGATAGGGCGTTGCCTACGGACTTATCTCTTTTGCAGTTTGTCTCGTTTGATTGCCATCAGGTGTTTGGCTTCTCCATCTGGAATGCTGGGGCGAGGGTCGTCGAGGCTGGCTTGTACTTGTGCTCTGAACCATGCGTCGCAGGCCGCTTTGTCTGTGTTTTTCATCAGACACACCGCGTTATCGTTCTTCGCGGGCAAGCCTCGCTCCTACAGGGGATCGTGGTCAGGGTCTCAAACCGCTGTGGTTTTCGGCAGGCGTTGCCGGGCGATTTCGAGTAGTTCGTTGCCATCCTGGGTCAGCAGGTACAACGCGTTGACGATATTGGGTATGTCTTTCGCGTCGGCCTGTTTGAAGCACAGGCAATAGAGTGTTTCGAGCAGGTCGCCAGCGGCGCGATGCGTTGTCGGGCGGCATCGAGGATTTCGTGGGGATCGGCCTCGGTGTCGATGACCAACACGGGGGTATTGCTGTAGCTGGTTTTGAGCGGGCGATAGCGGTCTGTTAACGAGTGGCGCGTGTTCATCGAAGTCAGTCCTGTGGGAAGTCGGGCAGTCTCGCCGGCGGGCCGACACAGTGTTTTCAGCCGCGTCGAAAACTATAGAGGGCCACAGCGAGGCGTCGCAAGGTGGTGCAAGTGGACAGGTTTTGTAGGGGGTTTACCGGTGTTATCGCCCTTTGCCTACGCATCCCTCGACTATTTTTTAAGCTTTTCCCTTGGTGGTCGATATTCCTACGGGATTGTCAGGCTTAACGCATCCAGCCTCTGGAGGGTGCGCGCCAGAATGTGTAGGACGTTTCGAAGCGTCTGAGTCAACTCTTAAAGGGAATTAGGTATGCAATGGCTGCGTGTGGCCTCGATTTTATTGTTGTGGGCCGGTGTTTGTCGGATAGCGGGTGCTGCTGACGTCGGTCATTCGCTCGTGCTGGCCAACATGGAGCGAACCGGTTGGCCGGGTGCGCTGACCACCCAAGCGGACATCGACACCGCATCTCGCGCCGAGGTGTTAATGGTGGGCAAGGCATTGCTAGCCAGCGAAGCGCTGGATGAGCAGGGGCTGAAACAGCGACTGGGCGTGCGGGCTGTGAAGCTCAAGTCGGTCAGGCAAGTGCGTGACGGGTTGTGGGATCGGTTGCTGATAACCTATCGCAGTGCCAGTCAGAACTGCGAGGACCAACTCTTCTGTCCTCGTGTGCGCAGGGTCGCCGATTTGCGTCAGCTGGCGGCGGCGTTTACGGGGGAAATAAGCCCGGCTTATGCGGCGTGGGCGAGCAAGAGCCGGGTATTTCATGAACAGGCGCTGGATGAGCAGTTGCGGGTGGCGGTATTGGTGCCGTAGCTACCCGAGGTCAGTCGATCGACGACTAAGTCTGTGAGGCACTGTCCAGCGTTGTGGGCGCAGCGTAGAGGGGGTCGTCAGGGAGCTTCATGCACCCGCTCAGCAGCAGGGATGCAAAGATAAGGGCGACTGGAAAAAACAGAGTGTCAGGCATGATTGTTCCTTTTTAAGGATCCGCGTGCAGGCGTCCTGCCTTGATGAAAACTTCGCGGATAATGGTTTTTCTCGGGGCGCACCTTACCGGCTGACAGGGGGCTGATGTCAGGGGGCAAAGTGCCTCGTTTGTTTCAATCTGTGGCGAAGGAATCGATGGGCCGACGCTGTATCATCCCGTATCGTTTTTGCCCCCGACCTTTTCTCGACTCGCTGCGTTCGCCGGCTAGGCTTTGGGCTTCGCAGCGGTCAACGGAGTGACAGCTTATGCACAACACCCTGGAACAGGTTTTCGGTTATCCACAGTTTCGGCCCGGCCAGGAGGCGGCGGTCAGCGCGGTGTTGGCCGGGCGCTCGGCGGCGGCGATTTTCCCTACCGGATCGGGCAAATCCCTGTGCTATCAGTTACCGGCCATCCTGCTGCCGCACCTGACGCTGGTGGTCTCGCCTCTGCTGGCGTTGATGCAGGATCAGTTGGCGTTCTTGCAGCGCCACGGCATTGCGGCAGGCAGTATCGATTCGGCCCAGAGTCGCGATGACGCCAGCGATGTGATGGCCCGGGCAAAGTCCGGCGAATTGAAGATTCTGATGATTTCCGTGGAGCGCCTGAAGAACGAGCGTTTCCGCCATTTTCTGCAGCAGGTGCCGATCTCGCTGTTGGTGGTGGACGAGGCCCACTGCATCTCCGAGTGGGGTCACAACTTCCGCCCCGACTACCTCAAGCTGCCGGACTATCAGCGCCAGTTCAACATCCCTCAGGCGCTGCTGCTGACGGCCACCGCGACACCCAAGGTGATCGCCGACATGGAGGCCCGGTTCGCCATTGCGCCTGAGGATGTGGTGACCACCGGTTTCTACCGGCCCAATCTCAATCTGTTGGTGGAACCGGTGCGTGGCCAGGACAAGCGCCGCCGCCTGGTCGAGTGGATGAGCCAGCGTCCCGGCCAGCCCAGCATTGTCTACGTCACTCTGCAAAAAACCGCTGAGCACATCGCCGAACATCTGGCGCGCAACGGCATACAGGCCGAGGCCTATCACGCCGGTTTGCCCCACGAGCAACGGGAAGCGATTCAGCGCCGGTTCATGGGCGGGCAGTCCAATTGCATCGTCGCCACCATCGCCTTCGGCATGGGCATCGACAAAAGTGATATCCGCAACGTGGTGCATTTCGACCTGCCCAAATCCATCGAAAACTACAGCCAGGAAATCGGCCGTGCCGGGCGTGACGGGCAGCCGTCCGATTGCCTGGTGCTGGCCAACCGCGACAGCCTTAACGTGCTGGAGAATTTCGTCTACGGCGACACACCGGAGCGGGACGGCATTCGCTGTGTGCTCGACGAGTTGCAAGCCGCTGCGCCCGAGGGGCAGTGGGAGTTTCTGCTGGGGCCTTTGGCCGATCAGAGCAACATCCGCCAGTTGCCGCTCAAGACCTTGCTGGTACAGCTGGAGTTGCGTGGGCTGATCGCTCCACGCTATGCCTATTACGCCGAATACCGCTTCAAGTATTTGCAGGAGCCGGAAGCGTTGCTGGCCCGTTTCGAGGGTGAGCGCAGGGACTTCGTCTCGGCGATCATCCAGACTTCCAGTCGCGCACGGACCTGGGCCACGGTGAATTTCGACGCACTGTATCAGCAGCATTCCGCCGAGCGCAGTCGAGTGGTCAAGGCGCTGGATTACTTCCAGGAAAAGGGCTGGGTGGAGCTTGAAAGCAAGCAGATGACGGAGGTCTATAGCCTGCTGCAAGCCGACTTCGATTCCCAGGCCTTGAGCGCCGAATTGCACACCTACTTCACCCAGCACGAACGCACCGAGATTTCGCGGATTCACGCCATGCTGGATCTGTTCGCCACCGACCACTGCCTGGGATATCGCCTGGCCGAGTACTTCGGCGATGAAAACGCGCCACAGCGATGCGGGCATTGTTCGGTGTGTCACGGCCACGTAGCGCGGTTACCCGAACCACCGGTATTGCCGGCGCTTGTGGATAAAAATTTCGAGGCGCTGTGCGGTGATTTTATCCACAGGCACCAGCAGCACACGGGAAGTGCTCCATCGGCGGAGCGCGTGACGCGGTTTTTGTGCGGGATCAGCGTGCCGTTGTTTACCAAGCTCAAGGCGCGGTCGATTCCGGGGTTTGCGGCGCTGGAGGAGTATCCATATGGCGAGGTCCGGACGTGGGCTGAAGCGAACCTCTAATCTGTAGGGATTGTCTGGGGCGCATCCATCCGCTGAATGTCGCCCATCACAGGAATAAACTTCAAAAACACACATCGGCTGACTATGGTGAGGACTGTCTTTGGATCGCCAATAAGAGAACAACAACCATGAGCCAGACATCGTTCGATATTCAGCGCGCCGCCGTGATTGGCGCGGGCACCATGGGCCGTGGCATTGTCATGTGCCTGGCCAGCGCCGGGGTGCCTGTGCAGTGGGTCGATAACAATCCACAGATGCTTGAGCAGGCGCTGACCAGCGTGGCTGATACTTACGCCCACAACGTGCGTCAGGGGCGGATCGATCAGGCCGAGGCGGATGCGTGCGTTGCTCGGGTGACGGCGGCTGCCGATTACGCAGCGATCCGCGATGTTGATCTGGTGATCGAAGCGGTCTACGAAAACCTCGAGCTGAAGCAGAAGATCTTCCGCGAACTCGACGGTCTGCTCAAACCTGAAGCGATTCTGGCCAGCAATACCTCGGCGCTGGATATCGACGCCATCGCCGCCGCCACTCGCCGCCCGCAGCAGGTCCTGGGCCTGCACTTCTTCAGCCCGGCGCACATCATGAAATTGCTGGAGATCGTACGCGGCGCCCAGACCGCTCCGGCGGTGCTTGATGCAGCCCTGGCACTGGGCCAGCGCATGGGCAAGGTCAGCGTGGTCTCGGGCAACTGTCACGGTTTCATCGGCAACCGCATGCTGCATCCGTACGTGCTCGAAGCGCGCAAGATGCTGCTGGAGGGGGCGTTGCCTTATCAGGTGGATGCGGCGCTGCAAGGTTTTGGTTTCGCCATGGGGCCGTTCCGCATGTATGACGTGGTCGGCATTGACCTGGAGTGGCGCGCGCGGGAATTGGCTGGCAAGGGCCAGGATGCGCCGGAGGTTCAGGTGGACAATCGTTTGTGCGAGCTCGGGCGTTTCGGTCAGAAGAGCGGCGACGGGTATTACCATTACGAGCCGGGCAGTCGTCAGGCTGAGCATGATGTGGAAGTCGATGCGCTGGTGCTGGAAATCAGCGAAGGGTTGGGGTTTCAGCGGCGTGAGATAGGGCCAGAGGAGATTCTTGAGCGCAGCTTGCTGGCACTGGTCAATGAAGGGGCGAAGATCCTTCAGGAAGGCATTGCGGCGTCGGCGCACGACATCGATCTGGTGTACCTCAACGGTTATGGTTTCCCGGCGGACAAGGGCGGGCCGATGGCCTGGGCGGATCAGCAAGGGCTGGACGATATTCATCTGCGGTTGTTGCAGCTTGAGACCAAACAGGGGGATCACTGGGCCCCGGCACGGTTGATTGGGGAGTTGGCGGCGCAGGGCAGAGGGTTTACCGACATGTGATTTAGGTAGTGCCTGTGACAGCGCCTTCGCAGTTTCACCTTAAACTGGCCATCCAACTCCAGGAACCGACGCTGATGTCCAACCCGATGCCCCATCGCACCGACTACCCCCATTTCCAGCCCATCACCACCCGCTGGCATGACAATGACGCCTACGGTCATGTCAATAACGTCACCTACTACAGTTTTTTCGATACGGCGGTGAACACCTACCTGATCGAAGTCGGCGGCCTGGATATCCATGACGGTGAGGTGGTGGGTTTTGTGGTGAGTTCGGCCTGCGATTACTTCGCGTCTATCGCCTTCCCGGATCGGATCGAGATTGGCCTGCGGGTCGGCAAGTTGGGCAGCAGTTCGGTGCAGTACGAGCTGGCGGTGTTCAAGGCTGGAGAAGATGAGGCCTGCGCGGCAGGGCGCTTCGTGCATGTATTCGTCGATCGGCTGTCGAATCAGCCGGTGGCGATTCCTGCCGGGTTGCGCGGGGCGTTGGAGCGACTGGCGATCTGAGGGCAAAAAAAATCGCAGCCCGAGGGCTGCGATTTTTCGATCTAACGGTCGACGAGGCGATTCAAGCCTCAGTCGTCATCGTGATAGCGATGGTGATGCTTGCGATGCCCATACGCATGGCCGCGACCCGGGTGACCACGGTAGTAGCGACGATCATCATCGTCATAACCACGACGATAGGAACGACGATCATCGTCGTCATTGCTGCTGTTGCCCATATGGTTACCCAGCGCGCCACCGAGGCCGCCGCCTGCTGCGGAGCCGATCAGGCTACCGGTGGTGCCGCCCATGCTGCGGCCGACCACGTTACCGCCAGCTGCGCCCAACGCACCGCCAATGGCGGCTTCGCCACGGCTGCGTCTGTCTGCGCCAACTGCGCTACCACCCGCGCCGCCCAGGGCCGCGCCAATGGTTGAACCTGTACTGCCGCCTAGTGATTGACCGACGACCGAGCCAAGAACCCCGCCCAATGCGCCGCCCACACCTGCTTCGGTGGTGCCGCCAGCAGACGCGAAGCCACTGACCAGGCCAAGGGACAACAAGAGAATCGAGGAGAACTTCATAGAGGAACCTCAAGGGGATGACGGCGCGATCCTGAGGCTGTGTCATGGTTGTGACAATAGAAATCCGACGAATAACACGACTTGAGCACATTTCTATAAGTTGCTGTTTTTTGGGCGGAACTTAAGTGTTTTTCGCCGGTCTTTAGCTACTTCTCAAAGGCCGTTTTCATATGAAAACGGCCTTTTTTGTGGGCGATTGGAAAGTACGGATCGGAAAAATTTGTTGAGTGGGCTACCGCCATCGCTGCGTCAAGCTGACTTGGCCATGATCAACCCGGTTTCACTCGCCGCCTCCAGCCGGATCGCCACAAACTTCGACGTCGGCGTATGGCTGCCATCCCCAGTGCTTTCCAACGGCACCAGCGGGTTCACTTCCGGATAGTACGCAGCCGCTTGCCCGGCAGGAATATCAAACGCCAGCAGGGTAAAACCCTTGACCCGCCGCTCACGGCCATCATCCCAGATCGATACGATGTCAGCCTTTTGCCCCGGTTTGAAGCCCAGGCGAATGAGGTCGGCTTCATTGACGAACAACACATCCCGCTGACCTTTCACCCCGCGATAACGATCATCAAGACCATAAATGGTGGTGTTGTACTGATCGTGGGAGCGCATCGACTGCATGATCAGGTCCGGCAGTACGCCGGTGGCGCGGGTGCGTTCGTGCACCAGGTGTTTGGGCAGGATGTTCGGACGGAAATTGGCCCGACCTGATGGGGTATTCCAGCGACGTGCGCCGGCACTGCTGCCCAGGTAGAAACCGCCGGGGTTCTGGACTTTCTCGTTGAAGTCCCGAAAGCCCGGGATGGTGTCGGCGATCAGGTCGCGGATGCGGCTGTAATCAGCCACCAGCCAGTTCCAGTCCACCGGTTTGCTGCCCAGGGTCGCGGCGGCGATACCAGCGATGATTGCAGGCTCCGAGCGCATCAGGTTCGACAACGGTTGCAACTGACCGTTGGAGGCGTGGACCATGCTGAAGGAGTCTTCCACGGTCACCGCTTGGGCGCCTTCGGTCTGGATATCGATATCGGTGCGGCCCAGGCACGGCAGGATCAGCGCGTCTTTACCGTGGATCAAATGGCTGCGGTTGAGCTTGGTGCTGATCTGCACGGTCAGGTCGCAGTTGCTCAGGGCCTGGAAGGTCCGTGGGCTGTCCGGGGTGGCTTGGGCGAAGTTGCCGCCCAGGCCGATGAAAACTTTCGAACGGCCTTCGGCCATGGCGTGAATCGCCTCGACCACGTTGTGGCCGTTTTCGCGCGGGACCTTGAACTGGAAGCGCCGCTCCAGAGAGTCGAGGAGCGCCGCCGGCGGACGTTCGTTGATGCCCATTGTCCGGTCGCCCTGCACGTTACTGTGGCCGCGCACCGGGCACAGACCGGCCCCCGGCCGGCCGATGTTGCCGCGCAGCAGCATCAGGTTGGCGATTTCCTGGATGGTCGCCACCGAATGGCGATGCTGGGTGATGCCCATCGCCCAGCACATGATCACGTTCTTGCCTTTGGCGTACATGCGCGCCGCTTGCTCGATTTCCACCAGGGGCAGGCCGGATTGCTCGACGATCTGCTCCCACGGGGTGTCGTCGACGATGCCGAGGTATTCCAGAACATTGACGCTGTGTTCATTGAGGAAGTCGTGGTCGAACACCGCAGGCTCACCCGCCTTCTGCGCATCGCGCTCCCATTGCAGCAGGAACTTGGCCATGCCGCGCATGATCGCCATGTCGCCGCCCAATGCCGGACGGAAGTACGCGGTGTTGGTCGGTTTGTCGCCGTTGGTGAGCATTTCGATCGGGTGTTGCGGGTGCTGGAAGCGTTCCAGGCCGCGCTCTTTCAGCGGGTTGATGCACACCACCTGCGCACCGCGTTTCACCGCTTCGCGCAGTGGCTCGAGCATCCGCGGGTGGTTGGTACCAGGGTTTTGGCCCCAGACAAAAATTGCATCTGCATGTTCGAAATCGTCGAAGGTCACGGTGCCTTTGCCGACTCCGACGCTTTGGGCCAATGCCACACCGCTGGCTTCGTGGCACATGTTCGAGCAGTCGGGGAAATTGTTGGTGCCATAGGCACGCACGAACAATTGATAGAGGAACGCCGCTTCGTTGCTGGCACGGCCCGAGGTGTAGAACTCGGCCTGATTCGGGCTCGACAGCCCTTGCAGGTGTTTGCCGATCAGGGCGAATGCGGCTTCCCAGCTGATCGGTTTGTAACGATCGGTTTCGGCGTCGTAGCTCAGCGGCTCGGTCAGACGGCCCTGGTACTCGAGCCAATAATCACTTTGTTCCAGCAACGAGCTAACGCTGTGCTTGGCGAAAAACGCGCCATCGACACGCCGTTTGGTCGCTTCCCAGTTCACTGCTTTGGCGCCGTTCTCGCAGAACATCACCATGCCGCCTTCCTGGGAATCGCCCCAGGCGCAACCGGGGCAATCGAACCCGCCGTTCTTGTTGGTCTTGAGCATCATGCGCAGATTTTTCAACGCGTTGTCGCTGGTCAGCCAGGCCCGGGCGACGCTGGCCAGCGCGCCCCAGCCACCGGCCGCACCCTTATAGGGCTTGTAACGTGGAACAGGTTTCTGGTCGGCTTGTTGGTGTTGACTCACGCTTGATTCTCCAACGCAGGGCTGTAGACCCTTGGTGCACTTTTCTGAGGTAGGTGGATGAGATTGAGGTTGTGTCGACGGGCCCATTGCACGGCCAGGCCCGTGGGCGATGACAGGCTGACCAGGGTCTGGATGCCGGCGCGTAAAACTTTCTGGATCAATTCGAGGCTGCAACGGCTGGTGACAATCGCCAGACCATCGGTGGTCGGGATTTTCTGGCGGATCAACCCGCCAATCAGCTTGTCGAGGGCGTTGTGTCGGCCGATGTCTTCACGGCCCAGCAGCAATTCGCCTTTGCCATTCATGAACACCGCCGCATGCACCGCGCCGCAATGCTGGCCCAGAGGCTGGAATTCGCCGATGCGATGGCGCAGACCGTCCAGCCATTCGGCCGGGGGCAGCGGGGCGCCGGGCAACACCTTGAGATCAGGCAGCGCTTGCTCCACCGCTTCCACGCCACAGAGCCCGCAACCGCTGGTGCCGGCCAGTTGCCGGCGCTGCTGCTTGAGGTTCCAGAAGGCGCGGTTGGCGATGGTCACTTGCGCGTATTGCGCCGAACCCGAGCCGCTGAGTTGCAGGTCATAGATGTCTGAAGCGTCGTCGATGATGCCGCTGCCGAGGCTGAAGCCGACGATGAAGTCTTCAAGGTCCGTCGGCGTCACCAACATGACGGCCTGGCTGATGCCGTTGTAGGCGATCGCCAACGCGACTTCCTCAGCCAGCGCGGTGCTGGATGATTCGGAGTATTCGAGGTTGCAGTAACTGTATGTCTGGCTTGCGGCGGGCGCGGGCGTTTCGAGAGCGGGCGCCGCGCAGCCGGGGCGCTTGGCGTTCATTAGGCATCACCGACGGTTTGGTCAGCTTTAAGCCTAGGCGCGTCAACATGTCGCGTCTAATCGCTATTACTGATCTACCGATAGATGGCGTCGATCAAGTGTCTGTCAGTGATTTCTGATAGATCGCAAAACAGGCTTCTGCCAAGGCCGAACGCGGAGCGCTGCGACGCATGATCAGTCCCAGCCGGGCGAGGGTCTGGGCGCTTTCGATGGGTTGCAGGCGCAAGTGATCGGTGAGGTTTTCGAGGCCGCTGTTCAGCGGCATCACTGCGCAGCACAGGCCACCGTGTACCGCTTGTAACAATTGGTGGACTGCATCGGTTTGCAGCAACGGTTGTGGGGTCAGGCCACGGCTGTGGAAGTTATGGTCGATGGACTGGCGAAAGTGCATGCCGCTGGTGAGCATGCCCATGGGCAGTTCGATCAGCGACTCCCAGCTCAGCGGCGCCTCGCCGAAACTGAAGAAGCGTTGATCGTAGAGCAGGCCCATGCGGGTTTCGCTGAACGCCAGGGAGTCGAAGCGCTCGCCGTCCAGATGCTCCAGGTACGATACGCCGAGGTCGAGACGGTTATTCGCCAGTTGTTCAAGGATCTGTTCGGAACTCAGGGCCGAGAGTTCGAACCGCAGGTTCGGGTGTGCGGCATGCAGGCGTTGCATCAGCGGCACCGGGTCGAAACTCGACAGCGGCACCACCCCCAGACGCAACGTACCCACGAGGTTGCCGCGACAGGCCGCCGCTTCGGCCTGCAAACCGTCGTAGGCCGCCAGCACCGTACGCGCCCATGCCAGCACGCGCTCACCCGGTGCCGTGAAACCTTCGAAGCGTTGGCCGCGATTGACCAGCGGCAGCTCGAGTTCTTCCTCAAGGCTGCGCAGGCGCATGGACAAGGTCGGCTGAGTGATGTGACAGCGCGCGGCGGCCTGGCCGAAGTGTCGGGTTTCGTCGAGAGCGATGAGGAATTTCAGCTGCTTGATGTCCATCTTCGCTCCAGGGCGCCGGCAAGGTTTGCGATTCTACCGCCTGCGCGGGGTTGGGTCATTGGTCGGCTGGGAGCCGGTCTTCAAACGACTGGTCTAGTCTTGGGCGTCTGGAACCCAAATCCCAAGGAGCGTGCACCATGAGTATTTTTAGCTTTGTGAAAGAAGCAGGTGAAAAACTTATTGATCTGCTGACACCCGGCAATGCCAACGCCAGCGAGCAGCTGAAGGCACACATCAGCAAGGTCGGCTTGGGTAACCCGAATGTTCAGGCGACCATCGATGGCGACAAAGTCACCGTCACCGGTGAAGTGGCAAGCCAGGAAGAGAAGGAGAAAATTCTGTTGGCCGTGGGCAATATTGCCGGTGTCGGTAGTGTCGATGACCAGATCACCGTAACGGGGCCGGTTGCCAAGGCAGCGCAGTTCGTCACCGTTAAAAAGGGCGACACCCTCAGCGCGATTTCCAAGGCGGCATACGGCGACGCGAACAAGTACAACAAAATCTTTGAAGCCAACAAACCAATGCTTTCGCACCCGGACAAGATCTATCCGGGGCAGGTGTTGCGGATTCCTGAATAACACAGAACCTGTGGCGAGGGAGCTTGCTCCCGCTCGGCTGCGCAGCAGTCGCAATCTGGCCAATGCACCTTTCTGAAGGAACTCAGCCAGATTGGGAGCGCTTCGCACTCCAGCGGGAGCAAGCTCCCTCGCCACAACGACCGCGTCAGACTCTAAAGCCCTGCGATGAGCTCCCGATAATCCCCCACCGCCGCAAACTCTGCCGTGTCCTTCGGCCCTTTGCGGCTGTCCGGCTCGCTCACGGCCAGCAGGTGCGCCACCCCGAAATTGCGTGCGCTGCGCAGGATCGGCAGGGTGTCGTCGATGAACAGGCAGCGTGCCGGGTCGAAGCCGATATCGGCCTGCAAGGCATCCCAGAACTGCGGGTCTTCTTTGGCGAAACCGTAATCGTGAGAGCTGATCAAGCGCTCGAAATACGGCGCCAGTTCAATTCTTTCCAGTTTCAATGACAACGAGTCGCGGTGGGCGTTGGTGATCAGTACCACGCGCTTGCCGGCCTGTTTGATCGCGGCCAGAAAAGTGTCCGCATCCGGACGCAAGGCGATCAGGTGCGCGGTTTCCAGTTTCAGTTCGCGCACCGACAACTTCAGTTCGGCGCTCCAGAAGTCCAGGCAATACCACTGCAACTGACCGGCATGGCGCTCGAACAGTGGCTGCAATTCCAGCTCCGCCATGGCCAGGCTCACCCCGTGCAACTCGGCATAACGCTTTGGCAGGTGTTCCAGCCAGAAATGGTTGTCGTAGTGCAGGTCCAGCAGCGTGCCGTCCATATCCAGCAGAACGGTATCGATGTCGCGCCAGGGCAGCAGGGACATAAAAAACTTCTCCAGCGGTAAAAAAGATATCCGAGGTAAACAATCAGGGTAGGCCGGGTATAGTAACGCGTTCACGCCAAGGAGCTTCTCATGCGCCAGAAACCCACCATACTCGCCCGCGAGATCGTCGCCACCAGCCGATTATTCTGTGTCGAAGAGCTGAAACTGCGCTTTTCCAATGGCGTGGAACGCACTTACGAGCGATTGGTCGGTAAAGGCGCTGGTTATGGTGCGGTGATGATCGTGGCGATGCTCGACGCGGACCACGCCGTGTTGGTGGAGGAATACTGCGGTGGCACCGATGCCTACGAATTGTCCCTGCCCAAAGGCTTGATCGAGCCGGGCGAAGACGTGCTGGCGGCGGCCGAGCGGGAGCTCAAGGAAGAGGCCGGGTATGGCGCGCGGCAACTGGAGCATCTGACCGAGTTGTCGTTGTCACCTGGCTACATGAGCCAGAAAATCCAGGTGGTGCTGGCCACCGATTTGTACGAAGAACGCCTGGAGGGTGACGAGCCCGAGCCGATGGGGATGGACAAGATCAACCTGCGGGAATTGTCGGCGTTGGCGCAGAACCCGCGATTCACCGAGGGCCGTGCCTTGGCGGCGCTGTATCTGGCCCGTGATCTGTTGACTCAGCGTGGGGTGTTCCTGCCATGAAGTTGAATTTTCCCCATCCGTTGATGGCACCGGTGGTAGAACTGGCATTGAAGGCTGGCGAGGCGATCCTGCCGTTCTGGCGCGTCAACGTTGCTGTGACGGCAAAGTCCGATGATTCCCCGGTCACAGCTGCCGACATGGCCGCTCACCATGTGATTCTTGCCGGGTTGACGGCGCTGGACCCGACTATTCCGGTGCTGTCCGAAGAGGATGCCAACATCCCCCAGAGCGTGCGTGCCGGCTGGCAGCGTTGGTGGTTGGTCGACCCTCTGGACGGCACTAAGGAGTTCATCTCCGGCAGCGAAGAGTTCACTGTCAATATCGCGCTGATCGAGCAGGGGCGTGTGGTGTTCGGCGTGGTGTCGATGCCGACCAGCGGGCGATTTTATGTCGGCGGTACCGGGCTGGGTGCCTGGCGTGGCGATAAAGACGCCGAGCCGTTGCCAATTCAGGTTCGCGAGGTGCCGGCTGCGGGTGAAGCCTTCACGGTGGTCGCCAGTCGTCGGCATTCAAGCCCTGAGCAGGAGCGCTTACTGGCAGGGTTGAGTGACAGTCTGGGCGAGCTGCAACTGGCGAATATCGGCAGCTCACTGAAGTTTTGCCTGCTGGCGGAAGGGGCTGCAGATTGTTATCCGCGATTGGCGCCGACTTCGCAGTGGGACACGGCCGCGGCTCAAGGTGTGCTGGAAGGCGCCGGCGGTGAGGTGCTGGATTTGAGCGGCGCGCCGTTCTGTTATCCGGCGCGGGAATCGTTGCTGAATGAGTTCTTCCTGGCGCTGCCGGCTAAAGCGGCATGGCGGGAGAAACTATTGGCGCTCGCTCGGGCGTAAAGATCAAGAGATCGCAGCCTCGTTTCACTCGACAGCTCCTACAGGGGGCGCGCTTCTCTGTAGGAGCTGTCGAGTGCAACGAGGCTGCGATCTTTTAAGATCGTTTGCTTTACCGGTGAAGGACGTATTGCCCGGTAAACCTCACCGCATCCTCTTCACTCCCGGCATTCACGATCCGCGAATGCAGCGTCAACCGCGCCCGCCCATAGCGTCGATACATCGCCAGGAACTTCCTCCACACTGCCGGGTTCGGTGCCTGACAGATCGCCGTCGCGTCCATGGTGACCGGCAGCGGGTAGTTGATCTGCCCTTCCTGAATCACGATGTGCCCGTCTTCGATACCTTCTTCACGTAAACGCAAATGCAGCCAGCCCCAGCCGGCCAGCACCGCGCCGCAATACAGGCTGCCACCGAACATGGTGCTCTTGTGATTGACGTTGGGCTCCAGCGGCAGATGCAGGCGCAGTTGTTGGTCATGCCAGTCGAGCACTTTGAGGCCCATGTCCCGCGTGAGGGGGATGTCGCGATAGAGGATCGATTCCAGGTGACGACTGTCGCGGTTCATTCGCGGGCCTTTTGTTTGATAGGGATGATTTTACGGTAGCTCAATCGAGGTCGTCGGTATGGCTGCTGGTGCCGCCATCGGCGAAGTTCAGGCCATGCTTGCGCAGCTTGTCGTGCAGGGTTTTGCGCGGAATGCCGAGCGCTTCGGCGAGGCTGCGCACGGAGCTGTGCGAGCGCGCCAGTTCGGCGGCAATCAGGCTCTTCTCGAAGTTCTCGACTTGCTCGCTCAAGCCGCCGCTGACCACTTCAACCGTGGTGCCGACACCGCCATCCGGTGCGCTGCTGTCCAGTGCCAGCTCCAGGCCCAGGGCAAAGCGCTCGGCGGCGTTCTGCAGTTCCCGCACGTTACCTGGCCAGCTGTGACGCAGCAGCAGCGCCCGTTGCCCCGGTTGCAGTTCGTGGGGCGGCAAGCCGTGGCGGGCGCTGGCTTCGTCAGCGAAATGCTGGAACAGCACCAGCGCATCTTCGCCCCGTTCGCGCAGCGGCGGAATGCGCAACGGCGCAACGTTCAGGCGGTAATACAAGTCGGCACGGAAGCGCCCCTGATCGGCGGATTGCCGCAGGTCTTCCTTGGTCGCGGCGATGATGCGGATGTCCAGCGGGATCAACTGATTGCCGCCCAGGCGTTCGACGACTCGCTCTTGCAGCAAGCGCAGCAATTTCACCTGCACGTCCAGGCTCATGCTTTCGATTTCATCGAGGAACAACGTGCCGCCGTTGGCGAATTCGAACTTGCCGATGCGGCGCTTTTGCGCGCCGGTAAACGCGCCGGGTTCGTGACCGAACAACTCGCTTTCCACCACCGACTCGGCCAGGGCCCCGGCGTTGATTGCCACGAACGGGCCGTTACGCCGACTCGACAAGTCGTGCAGCGCGCGGGCCACCACTTCTTTGCCTGCACCGGTTTCACCGAGAATCAGCACGTCAGCCTTGGTCGCCGCCAGTGCCCCGATCTGCTCGCGCAGGCGCAGCATCGGCGCCGATTGCCCGACCAGTCGGGCGCTCAGTTCGTTGCGATCGCTCAGGGCCAGCCGCAGGCTGCGGTTGTCCAGTACCAGACGGCGCAGGGCCAGGGCGCGACGTACGCTGTCGAGCAGGGCGTCACTGGCGAAAGGTTTTTCCAGAAAGTCATAAGCCCCGGCGCGCATGGCCTGCACCGCCAGGGGGACATCGCCGTGGCCGGTGATCAGCAGCACGGGCAGCTCCGGATCCTGGGCGTGGAGTTCGGTCAGCAGTTCGAGGCCGTCCATGCCCGGCATGCGGATGTCACTGACCACCACGCCTGGCCAGTCGCGTTCCAGTTGCCCGGCCAGGCCCTTGGCTTCAGCAAGCGGCAGGATCTTCAGGCCGGCCAGGTCCAGGGTCTGGCTCAGGGCCTGACGCAGGTGGGGATCGTCGTCGATCAACACGACCTGGATGCGGTTGTCGATGGTCATGCACTTCGGTCCTCGGACGGTTGCAGGCTCACACCCGGCGCGCCTGCGCGCAGCTTCAGGGTAATCAGGGCGCCGCCTTCCTTATGGTTGGAGAACGACAGTTCACCACCGAAGGCGCGCATCAGGGTGTCGCAGATCGCCAGCCCCAGCCCAAGTCCCTGAGTGCGGGTCTTGGTGGTGTAGAAGGGCTCGCCGGCACGACCCAGCGCTTCCAGGCAGAACCCGGGGCCGTTATCGCGAATGTACAGAGTGACGCCGTCGGCGGTGGATTGGGCACTCAACCAGAGTTTACGCGGCGGGCCTTTTTCCGTCAGGGCATCGAGCGCATTGGCCAGCAGATTGCCGAGTACCTGGCGCAGACGGGTTTCTCCAGCCTCGACCCACAGGGTGGCGGCCGGCAGGTCGCGGATCAGCTCGACTTCCATGCTGCGCCGACGCTTGGCCAGTAACGCCAGTGCGTCGTCCAGCGCCGGTTGCAGGGCCACGCTTTCCGGGGCATGGCGATCACGTCGGGCGAAGGCGCGCAGGTGGGCGATGATCGACGCCATGCGCCCGGTCAGTTCGCTGATCAGCTTGAGGTTGCCGCGAGCATCCTCGGTGCGCTGATGATCGAGCAGCACTTCGGCGTTTTCCGCGTAGCTGCGGATGGCCGCAAGCGGTTGGTTGAGTTCATGGCTGATACTCGCCGACATTGTTCCCAGCGCCGAGAGCTTGCCGGCCTGTACCAGATCATCCTGAGCGCGTACCAGTTCTTGCTGGGCGTGTTCGCGCTCCAGCACTTCCTGTTTCAGTCGACGGTTGAGGCCCTCAAGGTCGCTGGTCCGTTCGGCGACCCGGCCTTCGAGTTCCTGGCGGGTCTTGGCTTCGAAGGCGATCCGCTCCAGGTAATGGCGTCGGCGTTGCATCATCAGGCCAAGCAGCAGCATCAATACCAGCAGCGTTGCGCCGCCGATGGCCACGACTGTGCGCACGGGGCGGTCAATCAGGGTGCGTGGAGCAAGGATACTGACACTCCAGCCGGTTTCTTCGATCTGCCGGGTTTGGGTCAGCCAGGCATTGGGGTCGAGACTCAACGGCTTTGGATCGCGGGTCGGATAGGGTTGAATCGCGGCGACGGCCTTGTTCTCCTCATCACTCAATGGACGGGTCGAGCGGAAACGCCATTCTGGCCGCGATGTGAGGATGACCACACCGTTGTGGTCGGTGACCAGCAGTTGTTCCGGGGTTTTGCCCCAGAGGCTTTCGGTGTGATCGAGGTCAACCTTGACCACCAACACGCCGATGATTTTTTCACGATCGTGTACCGCCGCGGCGAAGAAGTAACCGCGCTTGGCCGAGGTGGTGCCCAGGCCAAAGAAGCGCCCCAGGCGCCCGGCCATGGCTTCACTGAAATATGGACGGAAAGAGAAATTGCGGCCGACGAAGCTGTCGTGTTTGTCCCAGTTGGAGGCCGCCAGTGTCTTGCCGGTGGTGTCCATCAGGTACATGACTTCGGCGCCGGTCTGGGCACTGATGTGTTTTAACAGACGATTGGCATTGCCTTGAATCACGCCCTCGTCGGGGGCGCCCAACGTCGCACGCAGGGCGGGCAGGTCGCCGAGAATCTGCGGCAGCACTTCATAGCGGTGCAGGGTACCCAACAGGTTGGCGACGTAGAGGTCGAGGGTCTGACGGTTCTGCCCGGCCAGCTCGCTGCGGTAATAACGCTCGGCCAGATGCTCCAGCGGCCACAGCAAGGGTGCCAGGCACAACGCAAGCAGTGCCAGGCTGCGCCAGCGGGGTCTGCGGGGGAGGGTCGGTGTCATGAGCATCAAGCGCCTGTGGGGACAGACGCATTATGCCTAGGGTCTGTTGACGTTTGGTAGCAACGCGGTTCGCTACCAAACCTCAACAGACCCTAGGCTTGCGGGCGCAGTCTGCGCACCCTGGATCAAGTGCATGCTGGCGCTGAAAATTCAGACGGCAATTCAGGAGAAGACTTCAGCGTCCTTGAAGAACGCGGCGGCCTGATCCTTGGCGGACAGCTGCGGTGCCTCGTCCAGCTGCCAGTCGATGCCCAAGTCCGGGTCGTCCCAGCGAATGCTGCGTTCAGCCGACGGGGTGTAGTAGTCGGTGGTTTTGTAGAGGAATTCAGCGAAATCGCTCAGCACCACGAAACCATGGGCAAAACCTTCTGGTACCCAGAGCTGGCGATGGTTGTCGGCGGACAGGCGCACCGCGACCCATTTGCCGAAATGCGGCGAGCTGCGGCGAATGTCCACGGCCACGTCCAGCACTTCACCGGCGGTGACGCGGACCAGTTTGCCCTGAGTGTTTTCCAGCTGGTAGTGCAAGCCGCGCAGTACGCCTTTTTGCGAGCGGGAATGGTTGTCCTGCACGAATCGGGTGTTCAGGCCGGTTGCTTCTTCGAAAGCCTTGGCGTTGAAGCTTTCATAGAAGAAGCCGCGCTCATCACCAAATACCTTGGGCTCGATGATCAGAACACCTGGCAGGTCGGTGGTGACTACATTCATGGTGTTTCTCCAGCAATAGGCGTTGATGGGCGACATTCTTACGCAAAGTGCCGGCAGGCGCGAGTGGGACGGTGAAGAGAGTTGCTCACGCATTGATTCGGGCCAATCAGGGAAGGGGGGTTGCGTATCGCACCCGGCAGTGGCGATATAAGCACCTAATAAAATTTCAGGGGTCGTTGTATGCCGCTCGCCACGTTGATTCACCGCGCCAGTCTGCCCAGCCCGCAAGTGTCCGCGGCGCAAGCGCTTGAGTTGCTGGAAGAACATTACGGGCTGAGCGGACGGTTGCAGGCTCTTGGAAGCCAGCAGGATCTCAACTACCGCGTCGACAGCGAGCAGGGACGTTTCGTCCTGAAAATCTGCCGTGGTGATTATTCGGTGCTGGAGCTGCAAGCCCAGCACGCAGGGCTCAAGCGCTTGGTCGAACATCCCGGCGTGAAGGTGCCGCGAGTGATCCCGGCCAAAAATGGTAAAGACCTGCTCTCCCTGGAGGTCGGCGGTCAAGCGGTGCATGTACGTCTGCTCGATTACATCGACGGCCAGTCCCTGACGCACCTCGACCATCTGAGCCAGGCCGTGGTCGCCGGTTTCGGTCGGCTCTGCGGCGAGATGGACCTGGCGCTGGCCGGCTTCGACCATCCTGGCCTTGAGCGCACCCTTCAATGGGACGCCCGCCACGCCAACGCGTTGATCGCGCATTTGCTGCCGGTGATCAAGGATGATCAGCAACGCAAGCTGATTGCTGAAGCGGCCGAGCAGGCCGAGCGCCATTTGCAGCCCTTGGTGGATAAGCTGCCGGTGCAGGCGATTCACATGGACATCACCGACGACAACGTGGTCTGGCAGCGAGATGCGCAGCGCCAATGGCAGTTGCAGGGTGTCATCGATTTCGGCGACCTGGTCCGAACCTGGCGGATCACCGATCTGTCGGTGACCTGTGCCGCGCTGCTGCACCATGCCGATGGCGATCCGTTCTACATCTTGCCGGCGGTTCGGGCCTATCACGCGATCAATCCGCTGCAACATGAAGAACTGCTGGCGCTCTGGCCGCTGATCGTTGCGCGTTCGGCGGTGTTGGTGCTGAGTGGCGAACAGCAGGTCACCATTGATCCGGGCAATGAGTACAGTCGCGACAACCTGACCCATGAGTGGGAAATTTTCCGCGTGGCCACATCGGTGCCGCTGGCGTTGATGGAGGCGGCGATTCTTGCTGCGGTTGGTCAAGGCCTGCCGAGCATCGGCAGCGAAAGCTTTGCGCCCTTGTTGCCGAGTCTGGTGGGGCGTGAGTTTGCGTTGATCGATCTGGGCGTGCTCAGCCCGCATTTCGAAGCGGGTAACTGGGAGCAAGAGGGGATCGACCAGCGTCTGTTGACCGAAGCTGCTGCGGCTCATGGTCTGGCGGCCAGTCGTTATGGGCAATATCGTCTGTCTCGCACCCAACCGGACAGCGCCACTGAACCGGCCACTTGCCCTCTGCATGTCGAGTTGCGAGTGCCCCATGGCACGGCGGTCGAATCGCCGTTTGCCGGAACGGTTCACCAGCCGGCAGTGGGTGTGCTGCAACTGGATGGTCCACAACTGAGTTTACGGCTGTGGGGTGTGACACCGTCGTTGCACGCGGGCGCAGCATTGGTCAAAGGCCAGGTGCTGGGCTCTGTCAGCGGAGCGTTGATCGTACAGTTGTGCCGCAGCGCTCAGCTCGACGCACCGTTGTTTTGCACACCTTCGCGCGCCGCCGCCTGGCAAGCGTTGTGCCCGTCACCGGCGGCGTTGCTGGGGCTGGCCTGCGATGCAGAAGAAGAACTCGACCCGCAAATCTTGCTGGCCCGCCGCGATGCCAGTTTCGCCCGATCCCAGAAGCATTATTACGTCGACCCGCCGCGCATCGAGCGGGGCTGGCGCAATCACCTGATCGACATGCAGGGCCGCTCCTACCTCGACATGCTCAATAACGTTGCAGTGTTGGGTCATGGTCATCCGCGCATGGCCGCCGTCGCCGGCCGTCAATGGTCGTTGCTCAACACCAACTCGCGTTTTCACTACGCAGCGATTGCCGAGTTTTCCGAGCGCTTGTTGAAGTTGGCACCGGACAACATGGATCGCGTGTTCCTGGTCAACAGCGGCACCGAGGCCAATGACCTGGCGATTCGCCTGGCCTGGGCCTACAGCGGCGGTCGCGACATGCTCAGTGTGCTGGAGGCGTATCACGGCTGGTCGGTGGCGGCGGATGCGGTCTCGACCTCGATTGCCGACAACCCCAAGGCCTTGAGCAGCCGTCCCGATTGGGTGCACCCGGTGACCGCGCCGAACACCTATCGCGGCGAATTCCGTGGCCCGGACAGCGCGCCGGACTACGTGCGCAGCGTCGAACACAACCTGGCGAAAATCGCCGGGCAGAAACGCCAACTCGCCGGTTTCATCTGCGAGCCGGTGTATGGCAATGCCGGCGGCATCTCGCTACCGCCGGGCTATTTGAAGCAGGTCTATGCACTGGTCCGTGCTCAGGGCGGGGTGTGCATCGCCGATGAGGTGCAGGTCGGTTACGGCCGCATGGGTAAATTTTTCTGGGGTTTCGAAGAGCAGGGCGTGGTGCCCGACATCATCACCATGGCCAAAGGCATGGGTAACGGCCAGCCGTTGGGCGCCGTCATTACCCGTCGGGAGATTGCCGAAGCGCTGGAGGCCGAGGGTTATTTCTTCTCGTCCGCTGGCGGCAGCCCGGTCAGTTGCCGGATCGGCATGGCGGTGCTGGATGTGATGGAAGAAGAAAAACTCTGGGAAAACGCCCAGGTCGTGGGCGGGTACTTCAAGGAACGTCTTGAAGCCCTGATCGACCGGCATCCGTTGGTGGGAGCGGTGCACGGTTCCGGCTTTTATCTGGGCGTGGAGTTGGTCCGCAATCGCGAAACCCTTGAACCGGCGACCGAAGAAACCACGGCGTTGTGCGATCGCCTTCGTGAGTTGGGGATTTTCATGCAGCCGACGGGTGATTACCTGAACATCCTCAAGATCAAACCGCCGATGGTCACGTCGCGGCAGAGTGTGGACTTCTTTGTGGACATGCTGTCGAAGGTGCTGGACGAAGGTTTGTAGGCAGCTCGTAGAGGTTGCAAATGTCGATTGTTATCGGGAATTTTTGAGGTTATTTAGAGCTGGTGGATATTTATTGCTTTTAAAGCCGATTTTTATCGGCTATAAAGTCGCCACTGCCCACGGTGTGGACGAACCACGCCCGGTGATTCCCGTTCTGTCATCGGTCGATGCCACACTGACCCTCAAGCACTTGCCCAGGAGATGATTCATGAGTCGTATCGTTACCGTCGCCGCCACCCAGATGGCTTGTTCCTGGGACCTTGAAGCCAACATCGAGACCGCTGAGAAGCTGGTCCGTGAGGCAGCGGCCAAAGGTGCGCAAATCATCCTGATCCAGGAACTGTTCGAGGCTCCGTACTTCTGCCAGAAGCCGAACCCGGACTACCTGCAACTGGCCACGACGGTAGAAGACAACGTTGCCATCAAGCACTTCCAGAAAGTCGCCAAGGAACTGCAAGTGGTGCTGCCGATCAGCTTCTACGAATTGGCCGGACGCGCGCGTTTCAACAGCATCGCGATCATCGATGCCGACGGCAGCAACCTCGGGATTTATCGTAAAAGCCACATCCCGGATGGCCCTGGCTACCACGAAAAGTACTACTTCAATCCGGGCGATACCGGTTTCAAAGTGTGGAACACCCGTTACGCGAAAATCGGCGTGGGCATCTGCTGGGATCAGTGGTTCCCTGAGTGCGCCCGCAGCATGGCGCTGCAAGGCGCGGAAATTCTGTTCTACCCGACAGCCATTGGCAGTGAGCCGCACGACAAGACCATTTCGTCCCGCGACCACTGGCAGCGCGTGCAACAGGGCCATGCCGGTGCCAACCTGATGCCGCTGATCGCCAGCAACCGCATCGGCAATGAAGAGCAGGACGGCTACGACATTACCTTCTACGGCTCGTCGTTCATCGCCAACCAGTTTGGCGAGAAGGTCCAAGAGCTGAACAAAACCGAAGAAGGCATTCTGGTTCACAGCTTCGACCTCGATGAGCTGGAGCACATTCGCAGCGCCTGGGGTTCGTTCCGCGACCGTCGTCCGAACCTGTACGGCGCGATTAAAACCCTCGACGGTTCCCTGGAGTCCTGAAGCCATGACCACGTTGAACAGCACCCCTCGCGCCGACGGCTTTTACATGCCTGCCGAGTGGGCACCCCAAACCCAGACCTGGATGGTCTGGCCCGAGCGTCCGGACAACTGGCGCCTGGGTGGCAAACCGGCGCAAGCCGCGCACGTTGCAGTGGCCAAGGCCATCGCGCGTTTCGAACCGGTGACCGTGGCGGTCTCCGCTGGCCAGTACGAAAATGCCCGCGCCCGTCTCGACGTGCCGAATATTCGTGTGGTGGAGATGTCCAGCGATGACGCCTGGGTCCGGGATACCGGCCCGACGTTCGTCATCAATGCCAGCGGCGAAGTCCGTGGCGTGGATTGGGACTTCAATGCCTGGGGTGGTTTCGACGGTGGTTTGTATTCGCCGTGGAACCGTGACTCGCAGGTGGCGGGCAAGATCCTCGAAATCGAGCGCAGCCCGCGCTACCGCACCGAGGGTTTTGTGCTCGAAGGCGGCTCGATTCATGTCGATGGCGAAGGCACCCTGATCACCACCGAAGAGTGCCTGCTCAACCGCAATCGCAATCCGCACATGAGCCGCGAGCAAATCGAAGCGGTGCTCAGCGCAAACCTGGCTGTGGATAAGATCATCTGGCTGCCGGACGGCTTGTTCAACGACGAAACCGACGGCCATGTGGATAACTTCTGCTGCTATGTGCGTCCGGGTGAAGTGCTGCTGGCCTGGACCGACGACCCGCAGGACCCGAACTACCCGCGCTGCCAGGCGGCCATGAACGTGCTGCAAAACAGCACCGATGCCAAGGGGCGCTCGTTCACGGTGCACAAAATGCCGATTCCGGGGCCGCTGTATGCGACCGAAGAAGAGTGCGCCGGTGTGGACCCGGTGGACGGCACTCAGGAGCGCAATCCGACCGTGCGCCTGGCCGGCTCTTATGTGAACTTCCTGATCGTCAACGGTGGCATCATCGCGCCAAGCTTCGACGACCCACTGGACGGGCCGGCCAAAGAGATTTTGCAGAGCGTGTTTCCGCAACACGAAGTGGTCATGGTGCCTGGTCGCGAACTGTTACTTGGGGGCGGTAACATCCATTGCCTTACCCAACAACAGCCCGCTCCACACAAGGAGTGAGTGAGGACGTAACAGCTTGAGTTGATTGAAAAATCGATTGAGCAACGATTTTGGCCTCCTTATCTCGCAGAAAGCCCGCAGCCCATCAGGACTTCGGGCTTTTTTGTATCTACTTATCGACACTTCGAAAACATTGGCATAGCTCTTGTATCTTCGATGGCGCAACACGGGGAGGGAGAGAACTTCGATGTTCTGTCATAAACCTTGGATAAGTTAGCCGCTCACAAACCAGGAGAGAGCGCTGAGATGAACGCCGAAATGAACGTAGTGGGCGAGCGGGCACTGCATCCCCTGGCAGTTAACAGCGAATCGCTTCAAGTCCTGGCACAGTGGTTGAAGTCCAATGGAACGCGTCAGATCAGAGAACCTGATCCGCGCCGGATGATGATCGAGCGCTATCCCGCTGGTTTATTCAGCGAGGCGGAACTGGAAGCATTGTGGGATGTGATGGAAGGATAAGAAGAAAAACAACGGATGGATAAAAGCGCTGCCGGGAAGGCGGCGCTTTTTTATGCCCGTCGCAAAAGTGGGTGCCTGCAAGATCGGTGGGTGCCCGTTAAGGGGCATTCGACCGATTCTTGAAACAGACTGAAATCGATTCCGGCGTTTTTCCAAAACGATCTGAGTATTAGTCTGCCGGCATTGAGTTTTCCTACTTTATTGCCGGAGTCTTCCCATGACCCTTCACTACATTTACGACCCATTGTGCGGTTGGTGCTACGGCGCCAAACCCTTGGTGCAAGCTGCCCAAACCGTGTTGCCGGTGATCGGCCACGGCGGCGGCATGATGAGCGGTGCCAATCGCCAAACCGTTTCGCCACAACTACGCAATTACGTCATGCCCCACGACCGGCGCATCGCCGAGTACACCGGCCAGCCGTTTGGCGAAGCATATTTTGAGGGATTGCTGCGTGATGAGACGGCGGTGTTCGACTCCACGCCGCCGATTGCCGCCGTGCTGGCAGCCGAGCAGATCGCCGGGCGCGGACTGGAGTTGCTGGGGCGTTTGCAGACGGCTCATTACGTGGAAGGTCGACGCATCGCTGACGAGGCTGTTTTGCTTGAACTTGCCGCACAGACAGGTCTTGAGCCCGAGGCTTTCCAGCAGGCATTTAGTGCAGCTGATACCGGTCGCCATATCAAGGACAGCCGCGCACTCTTGGCCCGTGTCGGCGGTCAGGGCTTCCCGACCTTCGCGCTGGAACAGGATGGCCAGTTCACCCTGGTCGATATCGGCCCTTGGCTCGGCAAGCCGCAAGCCTTCGCCCAATGGTTGAGCCAGTCGCTTGCGGCAACAGAGTCTTCATCCGCGTTTCAAACCTGTGGCCTCGACGGCTGCGCCCATTGAACTCACCTGGAGTCACCATGGATAACCTGAGCCTGATCAAAAGCACCTACGAAGGCGTCAACTCCCAGGAGAATGCGCGCAACACCGCCGCGGCGCTGGCCGATGACGCCCGCTGGACCGAAGCCGCAGGTTTTCCGTATGCCGGGACCTACGTCGGTTTCGACGCGATCGTCGAAAATGTCTTCAAGCGCCTGGGCACTGAGTGGGAAGATTTTCGGTTCAAGGTCGAGAACTATGTCGCTCAGGGCGACAAGGTATTTGCCTACGGCAATTACAGCGGTGTCTATAAAGCCACCAGTCGTGCGATGAATGCCCGAGTCGCGCACTTGTGGACTCTGGCCGACGGAAAAGTCACCCATTTCGAACAATTCGTCGACAGCCATGTCGTGCAATTGGCTATCGCTGACAAGTGATTTCTTAGACGATTTTCGCCTATTTACAGAAGATTCACGAAATTGACACATCATTAAGGGCGCAGATAGGATGCGCCCCAACGCCTGTGGCTAACCGCCACGACTGACAAAACAATAAAAGGCCCGCCGCGAATTTTCGTGGGCGGGCCTTTTTGTTTTTGCGGTGAAAAAAGAGCGCGATAGCGCCGTTTCAGCTGTTCGGCACAGAGCGTATCAACCCGTAATAAGGAAAATAACATGTTGAACAAGCGAATCAGCCTGATCGCACTGGGGATGTTGAGCGCCACACAGGCCATGGCTAACGACCAGGCCGAATCCAAGGGTTTTGTTGAAGACAGCAGCCTCAAAGTGCTGCTGCGCAACGCCTACATCAATCGTGACTATAAAGACGGCAACCCGGACAAAGCCGAATGGGGCCAAGCGGCCATCGGTACTTACTCATCCGGTTTCACCCAAGGCACCGTCGGTGTGGGTGTGGATGCCTTCGGTCTGTACGCACTGCGTCTGGACGGCGGCAAAGGCCGCAGCGGCGCCGGTGGTATCGATTTCTTCAAGCAGGGCGACAGCGGTAACGCAGCGGATGACCTGTCCAAGTTCGGTGGCGCGGTCAAATTCCGTATCTCCAGCACTGTCCTGACCTACGGTGACCAGATGCCGGCCCTGCCGGTGCTTAACTACGACAACTCCCGCCTGCTGCCGGAAAGCTATACCGGCACCTTGATCACCTCCAAAGAGATCAAAGGCCTGGAGCTGAACGCCGGTCGCTTCACCGCCGAATCGCGCAAAAGCGCTGAAGGCCGTGACAGCGGTGGCTTGAAGTCGATCAACGTATTGGGCGGTAGCTACCAGTTCACTGAGCAGTTCAAGGCAGCGCTGTACGCTTCCGACGTCGAAGACGTACTGAAGAAGCAATACGTGAACGCCAATTACGTGTTCCCGATTGCCAAGGATCAGTCCCTGACCCTGGACTTCAACGGCTATCGCACCAAGCTGGACAACTCCTACGTCCGGGAAAACGGTGTCACCGGCGACGACAACAAAATCTGGAGCCTGGCAGCGACCTTTGCCACCGGCCCGCACTCGTTCACCCTCGCCCACCAGCGCAGCACCGGCGACAGCAACCTGGGTTATGCCTACGGTGGCTATCAGCGCGGCCAGAACCGCGTCGGCGACGGCGGCAACACCATTTACCTGGCGAACTCCTACTGGTCCGACTTCAACGCCGAAGACGAACGCAGCTGGCAGCTGGGTTACGGTCTGGACTTCGGCGCCTTCGGCGTTCCGGGCCTGAGCTACAACGTGGCCTACGTGCGCGGCGACAACATCACCACTTCCACCAGCGAAGGCGGCACCGAGCGCGAGATCTTCAACCAGTTCAAGTACGTCGTGCAGAGTGGCCCGGCCAAAGACCTGAGCGTGAAGGTACGCAGCTCGATCCTGCGTGTGTCGCAGAAATCCAGCGAGTACAACGTCAGCGGCAACGAACTGCGCGTATTCGTGGATTACCCGATCAACATCTTCTGATGATCGGCTGAGTTGTTCAGACTCGATAAAAACCCTGACTGGTTCGGGGTTTTTTTTGCCTCATAACCATATGAAAACACCGAAAAAGGCTGTTTTCGATCGTAAAAAGTCGAATTGGAGCAACTTTATCCTGCGTTTCAAGCAACGCTTGATATGCCTGAAATTCTTTCTCATGGGCCGTCAATCCGGCACCTACTAGATTAGGCCGCTTAATGCAGCGGAGACCTAGTAATGATCGTGTTGAACAGAGAAGTTGGCGAATCGCTACGGCGCGACAAGTATGTCAACGTCCAGGGAGCCGACTTCAATCTCTTCGGTCATTTTTCCGACTTCGTCAGACTGACCAAAAGTTGGGAAAACATGGAGCCGGACAGTTATTACGGCCAAGCCGATGCGGGCATGCGTTTTCGTCGCTACAGCGATTTTGAATACAACCCGGTCACCCGTGACTTGAAGCAATTGGAACATCGCGCCTACGTGCAATCGAAGGCCAACAACAGCTACGTCGGTGGACTGGAGCGGCACTTCCAGGACTTCTCTAATGAGGTCATTAATTCGCCGGTGATGCGCAGCCTGATCGATACGGATTTCGAGGTGTACAAACACGTATTGCCGCCGGAACTGCACGACGCAATTTGGCAATGCCAGATTCATCAGATCCGCATCGAGATCAAGCCGGGCAAGCAACTGGAAATCACCCCGGAAGGTATTCACTGCGACGGTTATCCGTTCAGCGGTGTGCATTTCTGGGGTCGCAACAATGTGGACGGGGCGGAGAGCCGTTTGTATTCGGCCCAAGAGGAACAGCTGGCGGCGACGACTTATATGGAAATCCTCGACACCACCTACTTCCTCGATCGCGAGATGCGTCACTACGTGACACCGGCGCGCAACACCCATGCTCACGAAATGGCCTATCGGCAGATTCTGGCCATTTCCTTCTCGCGGCCCGGGACCGCTTTCGACATTGTTCGCTGAACAGTTCGACCCCATGATGAACATCACCGAGTGCTCTGCACCGGTGATGCTGCGACGCGCGACGGCCAAGGATGCCCAACGCCTGGAGCGCTTCTTTCGGCAATTCGAAGAAGTGTCGTTCTGTGAATGGCAGGACGCCAAATGCCTGCGCGGTGTGCTGGAGCAGAAAACCACCACCGCGTTCCTCGCACTCGATGTCGGTGGCGAAGTGGTCGGCGCGGTGTTGGGCGGCATGCTTGGCAGCCGTGGCACCATCAATCACCTGGCGGTGAGCACGTTGTATCGCAGCCAGGGCGTCGGTCAACGTCTGGTGGAAGCGGCCTCGGCGGACATGAAACGGGTGGGTGTGCTGCGGATGTTCCTGTTCGTCGACGATGCTAACCTTGCCGGCAAACGCTTTTGGAGTGCCCAGGGCTTTTGTGAGCCGCGCGGCGAAACTACCTTTGAGAGGGACCTATGAATGAGACGTCCAGCAGCCAGCCGCTGATGGTCGAGCCCCAGCCCTCGCGCACGTTTGCTGAAGCCAGCCCGGTGGTTGCGGGCTACTTCACGGTGTCGTTTGTGTTCGGTCTGATGGCCGTCAATGCCGGGATGCCCGTGTGGCTGCCGGTCGCGATGTGCCTGTTCGTCTACGCCGGTGCCTCGCAGTTCGCCGCCCTGGCGTTGATCTCCAGCGGTGCGTCGCTGACCACCATTATCCTCACCACGTTTCTGATCAATGCGCGGCACATGCTGATGTCGGTCTATATGGCCAAGGCCCTGCAAGCGCTGGGGCTCAGTCGTCTGGAACGCTGGTGTTATGCCGGTGGGCTGACCGATGAATCGTTCGCCTTCCACAGCGTCAAACTGGGCAAGGGCTCGCCGGTCAATGTGCGTTACCTGATCGGCTTCAATCTGTATTGCCACACCTCGTGGGTACTCGGCGGTTTGCTGGGGGCGATCTGCGCGCAGTACGCGGCGCACCTGATCAAATATCAGCTCGACTATGCACTGACCGCGATGATGCTCTACGTGCTGGTATCGCTCTGCAACACCCGCAACAAACTGATCGCCGCACTGGCCGCGGTCGCTTGCATGGGTGCACTGAGCCTGATTGGCAACTCACCCTTCAACGTATTCATCGCCACATTCGTGGGCTGCGGAGTGGGTGTATGCCTGACCAAACGTTCCTGATCCTGGTCGTCGCGCTGATGATGGCCGTGACATTCCTGCCACGCGCGTTGCCGCTGCAGGTGAGCACCGATCATTGGCCACCTCTGGTCGCCCGGGCGCTGGAATACCTGCCGGTGGCGATCGTGGCTGCCATCAGCCTCACGCCCCTGTTGATCAAGGATCAGCATGTGCAGCTCGATCGCCCGGAATTTTATGCAGCCATTCCGACGTTGTTATGTGCGTATTTCAGCAAAAATCTCTTTCTCTCCGTTGCGGTGGGAACGGCTGCGTACATTGCGCTCGGCTCGTTCATGTAACGGCAGATCGACCACTTCATTCAAGGCCTGACCCGACAACTCGGGATTATTGATCGCCAGCCGCACTTCGAGGGAGTCCTCGAACCCCGGGAAAATGGTCAGGCCGTTACGCAGGGCCGCCTCACGGGAAACCATGCCCAGTCCGTCCATTTGCGTGATCAACGATAGGGTCAGGGTTTCACTGCAGGAATAGATCATCCGCTTGCCTGACTCGTAGTTGCCAAGGCCTGCGTCGAGAAAGCGCAAGAAGCTGTGGGAATACGGACAGTCATCGGCCGGCCGAACCTGAAATTTATTGCCAAGCAGCACCAGCGGGTCGTTTTCCTGACCGCAATGAGCACCGACCACCTGCACTTGCACATCGGGCAGGGCAATGCTGGGCAACCCCGGCTGTTGCGGCCCGATCAGCACGGCCAGGTCGAAGTCCTCATTCTTCAACTTGCTGAGGTTTTCCATCGACTCGGCGTAGCTGAATTCCAGCTGATAATCAGCAAACACCTCGATGAGGCGTCCGATCATTCGCCGGTTGAAGTCGGCCGAGAGCGTGGTGTTAAGCGCAACCTTGAGCGTGCGCTGCCCGGGCACCTTGAGCGCGGCGACTTTCTCTTCCAGCTGCCGCGTGGCGACCAACACTTTGTCCATGTAGGGCGTGAGCTCCGTGCCCTGTGTGGTCAGGGTCAGCCCCTTGTTGGAGCGACGAAACAACCGAAAACCGAACTGCTCTTCGACCTTGTTCAACTGCGCGGCCAATGCCTGCACGGTCAAAAAGGAATGCTCTGCCGCCGCCGACAACGAGCCGGTCTGCACGATGCGCATGAGGTTGCGTAAGGTTCTGCTATCCATTTGGGTAATGCCCTCTAAAGTGGGCTGGCTATTGTTGTGTACCTTGCCGCCCGGTGGGCGTGGGTCGCGTGCTGGCTATGATCCTGCACCAGAGCATGCTTGTCCCGAGTTTAGTAGCGAAATGATTCTGCGTCCGATGGCTGGAGGCTTGCACAGGATCGAGATTTTTGTTGGAGGGGAGATGATCGGGGTCAAGAAAGTGGCCCGGATGGGGGAGGTGTGGGCGTTTTTTGGCTGCTTGTTTTATCAACGAAACCTTTTCCCAAGGCAAAAAAAAGCAGCCTGATCAGGCTGCTTTCATGAAAAGGTGCTTGATATTGTGCTCCCTCAAGCAGGGGAGAAGAGGTCTCACCAGGCGTCGATTTCCAAGTCATCAACGAGGTCCCTCCGCCGACTATTGCCACTTGGAGGCAGTCGGTTTCGCGCTCTCGATTTAATTCTCTGCCCCTATAGTGGGGGTGTCAACGTGTGTGTCGGACCGTATGTCGGCGTCTTTTCAGGCTGCGGAAAAGCCCAACACCGCCGCACCGTTCAATGGCCAGTCGGCATTGAGCTACGTGCTTCATCTGGATTCTAACTGGCGTCAATCAACGCTCGTTCTTCCAACCAACTCTCCTGAACAAACTGATCCGTAATCGCATAAATCCCATGCCCAACACCGGATAAGCCGCCGACGTTGCACCGGAAAATGCTTGGTTCCGCTTTGCAGTCAGTTCGCTGACTTGCGCCCTGTGCGATCCCGTTCCGATGAACAGAAAGTAGCCAGGTGTATTAGGGCGTGGGTTTATTGCATCACGAGCGGCTTTGAGTGCCAGGAGCAGTTGATTGCCGTCGTCGGAGGAAATCGCGTGCTGCACTTCGTCGATGATCAGCACCAAATCTGTTTTCGCTTGGTCGACCACCTCTTTTTATGGATACGCCATAATTATTGGCCAGCCATAATTTAGCATAAAGGTTAAGATCTGGCCTGAGTGCGGACTCATTACACCACGTCACTAATGATGTTCCCGCCCCCACCTTTATCCCCCCAAACCAACCTCTTACATTGAGCTCCGCCCACCTACCCATTCATCCCGAAGGGCAGGTCACTGGAGACTCATCATGCCTTTTGTCAGCGTACGCATTACCCGCGATGGTGTTACCTCGGAGCAGAAAGCTCAGGTGATCGCCGAAATCACTGAAACCCTGGAACGCGTCCTCAACAAACGCCCGGACCTGACCCACATCGTGATCGAGGAAGTCGACACCGATAACTGGGGCTATGCCGGTATCACCACCACCCAGTACCGCAAGCAACTGGCTGAGGCGGAGGGGCAGTCATGACCGCCTCCGTCACCATCGATTTCATTTCCGATGTGGTGTGCCCGTGGTGCGCCTTGGGTGCAACGGCGCTGGAGCAAGCGATCGAGAACGTGGCGGGTGAGATCTCGGTCGAGCTGACTTTCAAGCCTTTCGAACTGAACCCCGACATGCCGGCCGAAGGCGAGAACGCGGTTGCGCACTTGATGCGCAAGTACGGGCGCAGCGCCGAGGACGTCGCCGCTGGCAAAGCGATGCAGATCGCTCGGGGTGAGGCCATCGGGTTCAAGTTCGATCTGGAGAAGCGCACCCACTTCCATAACACCTTCGATGCTCACCGATTGCTGTTGTGGGCGTTGCAGGAAGGGCGTCAGGTCGCACTCAAGAAAGCCCTGCTGCGTGCTTATTTCACCGACGGCCAGAACCCGAACGATCGCGAGACGCTGGTTCGACTGGCAGCGCAAGTGGGGTTGGATGCGGCGAGTGCGCGTGAGGTGTTGGTGTCCGGAGCGTTTGCCCAGGAAGTGCGTGAGCTTGAAGTGTTTTACCGCGAGCGCGGCATTAATTCGGTACCGGCCATGGTGCTGAACGGCCGTCACCTGGTGTCCGGTTCGCAATCGGTCGAGTACTACGAACAGATGTTGAGACAAATGGCACAGGCGCCTGTTGAAGCCTGATTAATCACTTTTTCAAACCATTATTTATGAGTAGAGGTTCACCATGAGCAATTCGAAAAAAGTCATCGTAATTACTGGCGCATCCCAAGGGCTCGGCGCAGGCATGGTCAAGGCTTTCCGTGATCTCGATTACAAGGTTGTCGCCACCTCGCGTTCGATCAAACCGTCCACCGACCCGGACATCCTCACCGTGGCGGGCGACATCGGCGACCCGGCGGTCGCTCGGCAAGTCATTCGTGAAGCGATCGCACGTTTTGGCCGCATCGACACCTTGGTCAACAACGCCGGGATCTTCGTCGCCAAGCCGTTCACTGCTTACACCCCTGAAGACTATGCCGCGGTGCTGTCGGTGAACTTGAATGGTTTCTTCTACATCACCCAACTCGCGATCACCGAGATGGAGAAGCAGGGCAAAGGCCACGTCGTCAACATCACCACCAGCCTGGTGGACCACGCCATTGACGGTGTGCCATCGGTACTGGCGTCGTTGACCAAAGGTGGCTTGAACGCGGCGACCAAATCCCTGGCCATCGAGTACGCCAAGCGCGGGATTCGAGTGAATGCGGTTAGCCCCGGCATCATCAAAACGCCGATGCACGGAGAGGAAACCCATGAAGCGCTGGGGAGTTTGCATCCGGTTGGGCACATGGGCGAGATCAGCGATATTGCTCAGGCTGTTGTGTATCTGGACAGCGCCAACTTTGTCACCGGGGAAATCCTGCATGTTGATGGCGGGCAGAGTGCGGGTCACTAAGACCTGTTTTCTAAACATCAGAAACAACAAAGCCCTCGCGTTTTTGCGAGGGCTTTGTTTTGTATGGTGCACGCTTTACCAGCACGTGCATCATCCGAAGATCGTCTCTTAGCCAACCCGCCAAGTCTGATAACTCCAGGTACTGAGCGGTACGTCATTGCGCCCGAAAAGTCTAAATCCATCCTGTTGTTTCTACGATGGTTAAGAGTTCATTTGCTGAAGTCGTGCTGCAGCCGGCTCTGGCATGGCCGCCAGGGAACTAAACTAGTTATATCTCTATAGAAGATGTCTCTACAGAGGTAAGGAGGTGTCAAATGGCCATTCGTGATACCTATCAGGAAATTGAACAGACCCTGGGTCTGGTTCCGGAGTGGATCAAGCAGATGCCGGAAGGCGGCGCGATCGGATTCTGGGGCGTAGCCCGGGATTTCTGGCTGGCAGATACCAAGATTCCTAATAAGTACAAGGAGTTGATAGGTCTGGCGGTATCCGGGGCGACCCGTTGCAAGTATTGCGCTCTGTTCCATACCGAAGCCGCGCGCCTGTTTGGCGCGAGCGACGAGGAAATTTCCGAAGCCAGCTTTATGGGCTCGCTGACCATGATGGGCAGCACCTTTATTAACGCCCAGCAGATCGACTACGAGCAGTTCCGGCAGGAAACGCTGAGTATCGTCCGGTATGTCAAAGATCACTCGCAACCCAAAGCCGCATAAGCCGTTGCGAGAACCTGCCCTTCGCCAGCTGACGAAGGATAAGTTGATTGCAATCACCAGCGGTGGTCCCAGGACCACCGCTCGGTGGCAAGCGGCTGTGCTGCGAGCCATCAGCGAACTCATGCAATCCAGCGATACCGCCCGCGAAGAAAACCAGGACCTGCGCATCCCCTTTGCCAAAGCACTCCATGACCTCTATGCGGGACAGAAATCCGACGCCGAGTTAACGGAAATGGTGTTGCTGATGCTGGAAGTGGAAACCGCCCCTTTTATTGGCAAAGAGCCCCAGCCAGGAGCGGTATCTGGGGACAATGACCTCTGAGAAGTGGAAAAGGGGCAACGTTATTTTCCCAAATGGAAATCGTCGTATCCCTGGTTTGAGCAAAAAAGTCCCGCACGATTTGAGCTTGCTGACAACGTCAACCTATAGTGCTGTGCTGGAGCTACGAAGGATGCTTCAGGCTGATGATTTTCTTCCCAGGATGGATATTTACCCAATGCTCAAGTTCAATGCTCATCTCGGCTTCCAATTCAATGAATTGCCTTTTCTGCAACGCATCGAAGCAGCCGCCGCAGCTGGTTTTCGGGCGGTGGAGTTCCCATCACCCTATGAGTTCGACGCGAGTCTCTTGGCCGACCATCTGGCTCAATACAGTCTGCCATTGATTCAATTCGCTGCACCGGCTGGCGTTACCAAAGGCATCGCTGCCTTGCAGGGCATGGAGGAAGAGTTTCGCAACGGTTTGCTCCGGGCCGCCAGCTATGCAAAGGCGCTGGCATGTTCGGATGTCCACATTATGTCTGGTGTTACGACGCAGGATGACGCAGGGCGTGTCTTCGGGAGCAACCTGGAGTATGCCGTCAAGTACTTCGAGGATCAGGGTTTGCGGCCGCTTATCGAAGTAATTTGTGCGCAGGAGATGCCGGGCTATTACATGTCTGACTTCAGCAAGGCGCAACAAGTGCTGGAAACCTTCCCGAGTGTCGGGCTGATCCTCGATCTTTACCATGCCCAGCTTCTGACTGGAGACGCAGCAGATGTTCTGGCTCGGTTTTACGACAGAACAGTTCATGTGCAAATTGCCGACTGCCCGGGGCGTCACGAGCCGGGAACGGGTAGCATCGACTTTGCAGCCTTGTTCGCAGCACTGGAGCAGCGTGGCTACACAGGATGGATCGGGTGTGAATACCGGCCTTCCGGTTCTACCGTGGCGAGCCTTGACTGGATTAGGCAGTTAAGTGCTTAGCGCTGAAGTGAAATTGTGATGGGGCGGTGTGCAGGTAGATTTGGCGCAGGGGAGGGTTAAGACGGTATCTACAAGGGCCGCCTCTCTAGATGCCAGAAACAACAAAGCCCTCGTATTTCTACGAGGGCTTTGTTTTGTATGGTGCCGGCACCAGGAATCGAACCCGGGACCTACTGATTACAAGTCAGTTGCTCTACCATCTGAGCTATACCGGCGTGTCAGGGCGACGATTATAGCGATTGGGTTGGTTCTGTAAACCCCTGAATTCAGACTATTTTTGCGCAGGCTTTCGGTCAGGCGTGATGCAGTACTTTCTTGAGTTTCAGCAGGGTGCGCCAGGCTCGGCTGTTTTGCATCGCCCGCAGTTGCGCTTCGGCGTGTTCAGCGCGTTGCAGGGCGGCGGGGAGGTGGTTTTCGGTGTTGGTGACGGGGTGGCTGAATTGATGGCCTCTGCAGAACGTCACGGTCGAAGATTTTTCTTGTTCATGGCCGCACTGTCGGCACCCTCGTATGCGTGTATAGCAAGGGGCATTGCCAGGCGCAATTTTCCGCCCGTGATGTCCGGAATTCGGCGGTTATGTCGTTTTGATTTAATGCTTATGCACAACGGGCTGGCGGAATCTGCTTGATCATTGCGCTTTTGTGGACTCGTTCTCATTTGTCCGCAAATGCCTGTTTTACGGGTTTTTTATTTTTGTGAACAAAAAATGACCAGTAGTGTTTTAGGCGTAAAACAGCGTGGATATTGGATCCACGATAATTCCATCAACAGAGTTATCCACAGGCTGTGACTGTTTAAGGGCGCTCTGCCAGAAGCAGGAAATTGCGCGGTGTGAGCGGGGATTCGCAGAAGGTGCCGAGACGAACGACATAACCCTGCTCAATGAGGAAAAGTGCCCGATCGAGTACCAGCCACAGCTCCAGAGGCCGTCGGAAAAGGCCTCGCAGCAGCTCCAGGTTGCGCACTTCGGCCAGTCGCTGCCAACCGGCGGCTTCCAGTTCGGTCCAATCTGGCGTGCCGACTGTGGATAAGTCTTTGAGTGCGGCCAGATCGCGGCAGTAATCGGCGAAGGGTTTGTCCAGCCAGGCGCTGGGCAGGGAAGGGGTGGGCAGGTATTCGTCGACACCGCGAAGTTGCCGTTGCAGCAGGTCGAACCCCAGGCGCCGAGCCATGGAGGTGTCGCGCTGGCGTCGGACGCGAGCGCCGGCGGTGACGGTTTCGCTCATCGGCAGCGCAAGATCATCGAGGGAAAGGTGTAGGTCGGAGCGCTCAGCCGCACAGGAAAGTGGCCGATAGGTGTTCAGACTGATCCGGTTGTAGCAGCACGGTGCGATGGCCAGTTGTTTGCAACCGGTGGCGCTGGCGAGCTGGATCAGTCGCACATGCAGATCCCCGCAGGCGTGCAGTGCTACGGGTGTGTGATCGGCATTCAATAAAGAGGCTGCGCCAGGCGCGAGTACATCCTGTTCGACATGCAGCGCATGCATTTGATGGCGCTGGCTGAGTGCCTGGCCGCTGGCGACCAGTGCCGGGTCGTATTCCAGGCAGGTCAGTTGTTGACCGGTTTGCAACAGGCGTCGCCCCAAATGGCCCTTGCCTGAACACCAGTCCAGCCAATGCGTCGGTGCACGGGCAAACTGCAAGCAACCTGCGAACGCTTCAATCTGCTGCCACTTGCGCCCTGGCACATCCACATTCAACCGATGGCCCGCCGCTTCGAGTGCACGAGCCGGCAATTCACCTACCGCACTCAGCTCAAGAGACATCGCTGCCAATGAAGCAAACGGCTCCGGTGCATCGAGCCAGCCAGGCTGGTTATGACTGTTTTCCGCATCTTCCAGCGACCGCCCGCGTAGCCACAACGCCAGTTCCGGGTAGGACGCTTCCCAGGGTAGTTGCAGATGGGTAAACGGTCGGGGCTTCCACAGCGCCTGATGCTCGATCAGAAAAGCATCCAGCGCAGCGAAGCGGGCGAGCAGGGTCTCGCCCGTCAGCACGCAGGCATCAACGCCCTTGGCAGGCATCGACGCGCAACCAGCGCTCCAGCAGCTTGAAGCCGCGCACCAGCACGTAAGCCATCAGCAGATAGAACATGCCCGCGGCGAAGAAGATCTCAACCGGCAGGTAGGTGCGAGCAATGATGGTGCGGGCCATGCCGGTCAGCTCCAGCAGGGTCACGGTACTGGCCAGGGCACTGGCCTTGAGCATCAGGATCACTTCGTTGCTGTACGCCGGCAGGCCGATACGCGCAGCACGTGGCAGCATGATGTAGAACAACGCCTTGGCCCGGGACATGCCCAGCGCCCGCGCCGCTTCGATCTCGCCCGGTGGAATCGCCTGGATCGCGCCACGCAGGATCTCGGCGATGTAGGCCGCGGTGTGCAAGGTCATGGTCGCGGTGGCGCACCAGAACGGATCGCGCAGGTACGGCCACATCGAGCTGTTACGCACCGCATCGAACTGCGCCAGGCCGTAGTAGACCAGGAACAGCTGAACCAGCAACGGCGTGCCACGGAAAAAGAAGATGTAGCCGTAGGGGAATGCCCGCACATACCAGAGTCGCGATGAGCGAGCGATGCCCAGCGGAATTGCCAGCAGCAACCCGGCAATCACGGCGATGGCCACCAGTTCCAGGGTCAGCGTCGCGCCCTGAGCCAGTTTTGGCAGCCACTTGATGATGACTTCCCAATTCATTGGGTGCTCCTCGCAAAGCCGCGAGCGGCGCGTCGTTCCATTAAGTGCATGCCGGTCATGGCCAGAATGGTCAGGCCCAGGTACATGAAGGCAGCCACCATATAGAAGGTGAACGGTTGCTTGGACACGGTCACGCCGATTTGCGCGTGACGCATGATTTCTTCAAGGCCGATGACCGATACCAGCGCAGTGTCTTTCATCAGAATCATGAACAGATTGCCCAGGCCCGGCAGGGCGATGCGCCACATCTGCGGCATGATCAACTTGGTGAAGATGCGGAATTTCGACAGGCCCAGGGCCACACCGGCTTCACGGTGACCTTTGGGAATCGCCAGAATCGCCCCGCGAAACACTTCCGTGGCATAGGCGCCGAAACACAGCCCCAGTGCAATCACGCCGGCGGCAAAGGCGTTGAGTTCGAGCTCGGGGTTGCCGAAGAACTCACCCAGCGCACGCATCAGGTTGACTGTGCCGAAGTAGATCAACAGCACCCAGAGCAATTCCGGGATGCCGCGAACCAGCGTTGAATAAGTGCCGCCAAGCCATTGCAACGGCTTGTACGGGGAAGTCTTGGCCAAGGCGCCGAGCAGACCGAGCACCAGCCCCAGGCACAAGGCCGAGAGTGCCAGTTTCACAGTCATCAGTGCGCCAGCGGCGAGCGCCGGGCCGAATCCGTAGAGGTCGATAATCATGGATTTCTTTTCAAATCGCGGCAGGCAATGCCAAGGACTGGCGCCGTCAGCGAACGGCGCCGGTCGGGCAGGTCAGAATCAATAGATGCTGAACGGGAAGTACTTGTCGTTGATCTTCTTGTAGGTGCCGTCAGCAACGATTTCTTTCAGCGCAGCGTTCAGCTTCTCGCGGATCGGGTCGTTCTTGCGAACGGCGATACCGATCTTGTCGCTTTCTTCAACCGGGTCACCCTTGAATTCGTAAGGACGGCCGGCGTCGCTTTTCAGCCATTCATAGTTGACGTACTTGTCGGCCAGGATGCCGTCCAGGCGACCGGAAGTCAGGTCAAGGTAAGCGTTTTCCTGGGTGTCATAGAGTTTGGTTTCAACGCCCGGCATGTTGTCTTCCAGCCAGGTGCCGGCCAGGGTCGCGCGTTGGGCCCCGATCACCTTGCCTTGCAGCGAAGCCTTGTCGGTCTTGAAGTCGACGTCTTTTTTGGCAATGAACTGCAGTTTGTTGGAGTAGTACGGTGCGGTGAAGTCCACCGCTTGCTTGCGCTCATCGGTGATCGACATCGAGGAGATCAGGAAGTCGAATTTCTTGGCGTTCAGGGCCGGGATGATGCCGTCCCAATCGGAGGTGACCACGGTGCACTCGACTTTCATCTTGGCGCACAAGGCGTCGCCGATGTCTTTGTCGAAGCCGACGACATTGCCACTGGCATCTTTATTGTTGAACGGCGGGTAGGCCGCTTCGATGCCCATCTTCAAGGTCTCGGCGGCGGCACCGGCGCTGAAGGCCAGGGTGACGGCCGCAGCCAGGAAGATCTTTTTGTAGTTCTGCATGCGGGTAGCTCCGTTAGCGGTTGCTGGACATGAATTGTTTGCAGCGCGCCGAAAGCGGGTTTTCGAATACCTGCTGCGGCGATCCTTGTTCTTCTACCAAGCCTTGGTGGAGGAACACCACTTCGCTGGAAACCTGACGGGCGAAGCCCATTTCATGGGTCACGAGCAGCATGGTGCGGCCTTCTTCGGCCAATGCGCGGATGACATTAAGTACTTCCTGGACCATTTCCGGGTCAAGGGCGGAGGTGGGTTCGTCGAACAGGATCACCTTGGGTTGCATCGCCAAAGTGCGGGCGATGGCTGCACGTTGCTGCTGGCCGCCGGAGAGTTGTGCGGGGTAGGCGTGGCGCTTGTCAGCGATGCCGACCTTGGCCAGCAGGGCTTCGGCGACTTCGATGGCCTCGGCCTTGCTCTGGCCGAGTACGCGGCGCGGGGCCTCGATGATGTTGTCGAGCACGGTCATGTGCGGCCAGAGATTAAAGTTTTGAAATACAAAACCGATCTCGCTGCGCAGGCGATTGATCTGTTTGCCGTCGGCAGCGACCAGTTCGCCGTTCTTGGCGGATTTGAGCTTGAGTTCTTCGCCGGCCACCAGGATCTGGCCCTGGTGCGGGTTTTCCAGCAAGTTGATGCAACGCAGGAACGTGGACTTGCCGGAACCGGAGGAGCCCAGGATCGAGATCACGTCGCCGTCGCGGGCGGTCAGCGAGATGCCTTTGAGCACCTCAAGCTGTCCGTAGCGTTTGTGCAAGTTGCGGATTTCAAGCGCGGGCGTGGCCTCAGCCATGTGCGTTCCTCATAGTGTGTTGCGCTCCTGCTGTTGGTCGCCTTCCTGGCGAGGCGGCCAAGCTAGCATAGCGTTCGAATGGCAGCCAACAGCGCTCGGGACGGTAAACGGATGGCGTGTGGCAGGTTGTCGCATCGGTACAGCAGACTGTCGCGCTGCTATCAACCGAACAGCCGTTTGAACCCGATGTGGACCGGCTGTCCCGTAAAAAAAGGCGCGATGTTGCCAGCTTTGGCGGGGTGTTGGAAGCGCTAACCGGCCAAACGTTCCTGATCTGCACTTTTATTGTGCGCGCCTGCCTTTCTGGGTGTGTTTCCGGTGCATGGATTCGTTCCTGAAGTGGGTGGCAAGGTAACGCTCTGGCTAAATGCCATTAATCTCAATGACTTGCGATAAGCGCTCCATCGGCGCACAGGCCGCGTATACCGGGGGCGTGAAACATTTTGGCGCAATTATTGCGTGCAGAATAAGGAACACTCTGTTGGATTCTTTTTACGAGAAGGGATTTTCAGGCAGGGTGGACTGAATCGATTTCCAGGCAAAGGTAGTTTCAATGAGCAGTACGCAAAGCTCCAATGGCCTCGAACAGGGGCTCAAACCGCGTCATGTGACCATGCTGTCGATCGCCGGGGTTATCGGTGCCGGCCTGTTCGTCGGCTCCGGCCACGCCATCGCCGCTGCAGGCCCGGCCGTGTTGTTGGCCTACGCTGCCGCCGGTGCGCTGGTGGTTCTGGTCATGCGCATGCTCGGCGAGATGGCCGTTGCATCGCCAGACACAGGCTCCTTCTCGACGTATGCCGATCGTGCGATCGGTCACTGGGCCGGTTTCACCATCGGCTGGCTCTACTGGTGGTTCTGGGTTTTGGTCATCCCGCTGGAAGCTAACGCTGCGGCGACCATTCTGCATGCCTGGTTCCCGAACGTGGCGATCTGGGCCTTCACCTTGGTCATCACGTTACTGCTGACGGTGACCAACCTGTTCAGCGTGAAGAACTATGGCGAGTTCGAGTTCTGGTTCGCCCTGGTCAAAGTCGTGGCGATCATCGGCTTTATCGGTCTGGGCATTCTGGCGATCTTCGGCCTCCTGCCCACCAGCCAGGTCAGCGGCGTGTCGCACTTGTTTGACACTCAAGGCTTCCTGCCAAACGGCATGGGCGCGGTGCTCGGCGCCATTCTGACCACCATGTTTTCCTTCATGGGCACCGAGATCGTGACCATCGCGGCCGCGGAATCGAAGAACCCTGGCCAGCAGATCTCCAAGGCCACCAACTCGGTCATCTGGCGGATTGGCTTGTTCTACCTCGTCTCCATTTTCATCGTTGTGGCCTTGGTGCCGTGGAACGACCCGATTCTGGCCAGCGTCGGTTCCTACCAGACCGTGCTGGAGCGCATGGGGATCCCGAATGCCAAGCTGATCGTTGATATCGTGGTTCTGGTCGCGGTCACCAGCTGCCTGAACTCCGCGCTCTACACCGCTTCGCGGATGATGTTCTCGCTGGGCAAACGCGGCGACGCGCCAGCCGTTTCCCAGCGCACCAATAGCAGCGGCACACCTTACTGGGCCGTGATGCTGTCGACCGCTGCGGCATTCCTTGCAGTCTTCGCCAACTACGTGGCCCCGGCTGCCGTGTTCGAATTCCTGCTGGCCAGCTCTGGCGCCATCGCGTTGCTGGTGTACCTGGTGATTGCATTTTCGCAACTGCGTATGCGCAAACAGCGCACGGCTCGTGGTGAAAAAATCGCCTTCAGCATGTGGCTGTTCCCGGGTCTGACCTACGCGGTGATCGTATTCATCATCGCCGCCCTGACCATCATGCTGTTCCAGGAAGCGCATCGCGTGGAGATCCTCGCGACGGGTCTGCTGAGCGTGTTGGTGGTGGCTGCCGGTTTGTTTGTGGCGCGTCGTCGCAAGCTGCAGAAACTGGGCGCTGTGGTGCTGAGCTGATCCGTACCGCGTAACGCAAAACGGCCGCTGTCAGTGATGACACGCGGCCGTTTTCAGTTCTGAAGAGGAGGAGTGTTTACTCGCCCTTTTCTTCCTGCGCATCCAGCGACTGACGATAACTGTCCAGCGCATCGCCAAAGTCAGTGATGAATTGCGGATCGGTCAGCCAGGCCTGGGCGGTATCGCGGTCCATGCCATCGGCCCACATGCGGTAGTCGATCAGCATGTCGGCGGCCAGGTGCGTGGCGGCCATGGCTTCGTTGTCGGCGTTTTCCATGTCCAGCAGTTCTGGATGGTCGCTGATGATGCCGGCGAGGTTCGACAGCAGGGTCAGCAGCATGTCGTTGCGGCTGGTGGCTTCGGCGTCACGCATTTTGCTGAACATCGCCAGGGTGTATTCCGGGATCGGCTCGCCGATCTCACCCAGGTCATCGTTCAGATCGGCAGGCTTTCTGCCGACCATGCGGATCTGTTTGGCTTTGGCCTTTGCGCGTTTGGCGCGTTTCTGTTGCTTATTCAGGGATGCCATGGGAACTCAGTGGGTTTTCTGTTGGGTTTGGGCCGCGATGGCGTCGGATGCCGCCACGTAATCAGCCTGGAAGGCCGGGGATTCGATCCACGCCAGGGCGCCTGCTTCGTCGGTCTCGGTGGACCATTGGCGGTATTCGATCAGCGCCGCGAGGATGAAGTCCATCGCGCCTTCTTCGCCTTCCTGTTCGTACACCAACTCCAGCAACGGGTCTTCAAGGAAGGCTGTGCACATGGCCTGCTGACTGGACTTTTCGGCGTCGATCATTTTTTTGAACAGTTCGGTCAGGTCCACCGATTCGAAGTCGATGCGATCGTCGTTCGGGTCCAGCTCGACCGGCGCGGCGGCCCGCTGGGTGCGGTTCTGCTTGGCCTTGGCTTTGGCGCGGGAGGCGCGTTTGTTCTGCTTGTTGGCGGAGGCCATGGGCGTCGTTCCGTATTTCGTTGAGAGGGTGCATCAATCAGTTGCGTGGCACTCGCCGCCCGGGTGTATCGGGGGCCAGCTCGCCGGTCTGCAGCCAGGACAATGCAATGGGCCATAGTGTGGCTTGGTATGCGCTGCGAAAAAAGGCGAAATGTCCGACTTCTTCTTCGCCGATGTCCTCAGGTGTGATTCTCAGGTGGGTATTTGTACTGCCGGTGAGGTAGCCAAGCAGGCGTTCTATGGCTGGAATCGTGCCGTAGGGGTCGTCGCTGAGGCTGATGGCCAGGGTTTGTGCGCTGACGTTGGCGAAGGGCAGTCGACCGGTTCTGGCGTGGATGAGGCGACCGCTGGGGCGTTTCTCATATCGGTTGCTGGGCGTGCTCCAGTCGCGAACCACGCCGGCGGGGGTGTCTTCGAGCCAACCCAGGCGTTTGCCGGGGAAGTAGCCGCAAAGCATCGTCATCAACGGCATCACCACGTGCCACTTGGCGAACATCCGCCAGCGATGAGCGGGGGCGTAGTCGCGCCAGTAAGCGAACTGCGCGCCCACTGTCACCAGGCGTCGGATCAAATGCCCGGAGGCCCCCAGCCCCGCAGCACAGCCGCCGAAGCTGTGGCCGACGACATTGATGGGTTGTCCCGCAAATTCGCGTTGCGCTCTTTGCAGCATCGCCTCGAAATCCAGCGCGCCCCAGTCGGACCATGAGGCCTCGAGCCCTTTCAGTGATGCGGGACGCGACTCGCCGATGCCACGGTAGTCATAAGTGATCACGTCAAAGCCGTTGGCGAACAGGTAATCGGCGAAGCGCGAATAGTGTCGGCAACGGACAGAGGTGGCAGCGTTGACGATAACCACCGGGCGAGTTGGGTCTTGATGGGGGTGTCGCCAGGTGAAGCCGCCAAGGAGGAAGCCATCGGCGGCGGGCTCCCTGAAGGATTCGCCAGGTGTGCGGGTGGGCAACGGCAACTCGAGTTGCGTCGGGGCCAGTGAGGGTATGTCCTGTAAGTTCATTGGCTTTGAACCTTTGCGACCAGTTACTCACCATAGTCGTCATGCCGTTTATGAACAATCTGCCCGCGCTTATCGGGGGTGCTTGCTCAAGATCGCTTTCCTGAACCCGGCCTGCATTGGGCAGGCCGAGAAACTCGAGCAGCACCGGATCCCGGATGAAATCCCGAGGGCTGGCGTTCATTTGCTGGATGTTGATGGCGGCTTCCTGTTTGACGGGAGACTGGTCGCGACTCGCCAGCAGGCGCTCGTAGTAGAGGGTGTTGATCTGACGCTCGAGGGCGCGACTTGACCAGTTCTGGAGCGCTGATTCGTTCATGTACCAGTGGCGAGCGTTGTCGTTGTCGACTCGCAGCAGCCTGCGGTAGTGGGTCCAGCTCAATTCGTGACGCAGCGCGTCACGAATCGGGAATGCTTGATAGAACTGGCGCATGTAACGGAGATTAGAGGCGTCGAAGCCTTTCCCAAACTCCGCTGTCAGTGTATGCGCCAGTGTCGACAGCAGCTGCTTGCCATAAGCCGCCCGCCGAGCCCCTTCCTGCTCGAACTCCACGATATGCCGGCCGATCTGCCAACAGGTTTGCACCTGAACGGTATCGACCGCTCGCAGCACCTTTTGGCGCGCTTCACGGATCAGCTCGCCCAGACTGCCGAGCAGTGAAACCATTTGTGGATCTTGAGTGTTATCGGGTTTGAGGTGGCTCATGACATCTTCCGCAGCTGGAGGGAACAGGCGCAAGAGGATGGCAGGAGAGCGATAGTCGACGATGCCGGGCGCTGCTGGTAAATCGGAAGGAAATACCGGATTCGTCTTGCAGGACACCACCGACTACAGCTCGTACTTGAGGAGTAAATCGTGTAGTCCGATTCGCAGTGAGCTCAATTCCGAATCGATCTAAAACTTGAGTATTCGGCGATAAATCTAAAAGGAGTAACGAGTGGGTTCTACGTAACCCGGGAGTCGCCATCATGAAGTACGTCCATTCATTCATGCTGCCCATCGCCGCTGTCGGCGTACTGCTGTTGCCAGTCGCGCTTAACGCCGCCAGCCTTGAGCCAATTGACAGCTCGGCCGTGCAAGTCCAGCAGCAACAACAAAACGGGATTACCTACCTGTCCGGGGGGATTGGAGAGGACGAGGCTAAAGCCATTCAGCAAACCAAGGGCTACAACCTGCACATGACATTCTCCACCGGGCCTCAGGACGAATACGTTCCCGATGTGGATCTGGTTATTCAGAAAGCCGCAGGGCAGACCGTGCTGACACTGAGTGAGGCTGGGCCGTTGGTTTACGTTCAGCTGCCTGCCGGCAAGTACACCGTTATCGCCACGCATAAAGGTGAGGTGCGGCGTGATACGGCGGATGTGGGCAGTGGTGCCGCTCGCAATCTGGTTTTCCACTGGGGCGGTCAAAACTAGTCAGGAGAGGTGGCTTGCGTGATGTCCGATTAAATCGCAGGCATAAAAAAACCCTGAATCTTGCGATTCAGGGTTTTCGGTATTTGGTGCCCAGAGACGGAATCGAACCGCCGACACGGGGATTTTCAATCCCCTGCTCTACCGACTGAGCTATCTGGGCAACGGGGCGCATTAAACGGGTTTTTAAGGGGGTCGTCAAGCAAGTTTTCAAAAAATATTTAATTATTACCGTCGCTTACGTGCCGACCCCGAATTTTGATCAATTATTGAGCAGGTGGAACGTAGCCTTCAGCCTTGGCGTATTCCTCGCCGGAAAAGTATTTGTCCATCTCACCCTGAAGGTATTTGCGGTCTTCGGCGTTCATCATGTTCAGGCGTTTTTCGTTGATCAGCAGGGTCTGGTGTTTCTGCCAGTCGGCCCAGGCCTTGGCCGAGACGTGGTCAAAAATGTCCTGACCTTTTGCACCCGGGAATGGAGCGCGCTCCAGGGCGGGCAGTTCTTCTTTGTACTTGCGGCACATGATGGTGCGGGTCATGACGACTCTCCTGCGTTCAATACGGCGGCCGCGCGCTCGAGCAAGGTTTTGACCGGGGCGGCAAGGCCCAGGCGCGGCGGGGTGGCGAGGTTATACCAGAGCCAGTCGGCCTCGGCCACGTGATGGCCGGCCTCCTGGACCTGCACCAGCCAGGGTTCGATGGATAATTGAAAGTGGCTGAAGGTGTGCACCAGGCTCGGCAGTGCCTGCTGGCTGCCCAGTTCCAGCGAGTGCTGCGAAGCCAGATGTTGCAGGTCGTCGAGGTCATCGAGTTCCGGCAGGCTCCAGAGACCGCCCCACAGGCCCGTGGAAGGGCGTCGGTAAAGCAGAATCGCACCGTCGCCGTTGGCGAGCATCGGCATCAGCGTGCGCTTCTGTGGCACCGCTTTGCGTGGCTTGGGGATCGGGTAGCGGGTTTCCAGGCCGAGCATGTGTGCTTCGCAGCCCTTTTTCAGTGGGCAGAGCAGGCAGCTCGGCTTGCTGCGGGTGCAGAGCGTGGCGCCCAGATCCATCATCGCCTGGGTGTAGGCGTTGACCCGATCATGCGGCGTGAAGCGCTCAGCGTTCGCCCACAGCTGTTTGGCGACCTTCGGCTCGCCCGGATAACCCTCTTGCGCAGTAAAGCGCGCCAGCACCCGTTTGACGTTGCCGTCGAGGATCGGCGCGCGGATACCCATGCTCAGGCTGGCAATCGCCCCGGCGGTGGACAGGCCGATACCCGGCAGCTCGGTGAGTTTTTCCACATCACGGGGAAACTCGCCGCCATATTCGGCGACCACAATCGTCGCGGTCTTTTGCAGGTTGCGCGCGCGAGTGTAGTAACCGAGGCCGGTCCACAGGTGCAGTACCTCGTCTTCCGGTGCTGCGGCCAAGGCTTCGACGGTTGGCAGCGAGGCCATGAACCGGTCGAAGTAGTTCAGCACCGTGCTGACCTGGGTCTGCTGCAACATGATTTCCGAGACCCACACCCGATAAGGGGTGATGCCCTGTTGCCAAGGCAAATCGTGGCGGCCATGGCGGTCGTACCAATCCAGCACGGCCGTTGAAAACTGCTCGGCTCTCATCGCTTGAACAGCCCCTTGAGCGCGTTTTTCAGTTCCGGGCTGACTTTATCGCCAAGCTTCTCGTCAATTTTTTCGCTGATGCGCTCGCCGGCCAGTTTGCTGGCGACCTGGCTCATGCGTTCGCTGTCGAGGCGGCAAGCCTTGGCGCCCAGCTCCAGCGGGCCACGGCAGCGCAGCGGCCATTCGATGCCGACGTATTTCTCGCCGACCTGACAGGCCGGGTCCGGCATGTCGCTCTTGTCGCCTTCGACGATGATGCCCAGGCGGTAATCCATGCCCAGCACCCGCAGGTCGATGTCGCCGTTACCGTTCACGGTCATGCCTGGGACGCGCACTTTCAGGTCCGGGTTATTGGCCACGCCGTTGCGCAAAGTCAGGTTGCCCTTGAGCTCCTCGAAGGGCGTGTCCTTGCCCCGTGGTTCGCCACTGAGGGTTTTGCGATTCAGGGTGGCGATGCCTTTGCACAGTTGTTGCTCAAGGTTGGCATTGAGCAGCATGCCGTTGTTGATGACGAAGCTGGCGTTGCCGTTGAGACTGTCGATCAGCGCGCTCTCGCTATTGCCACTGCCGGTCAGGGTGCTGTTGAGCGTGACCTGGCCTTTGACCGGTGGATTTTTCCCCTGGCCCTCGAGGATTTTCTCCACCGGCACGTTGTTGATGCGCGTCTGTATGTTCAGCGCTGGCACTTGCTGGCGAACATCCAGGGTGCCCTTGGCTTCGAAGTTACCGTCGTACAGATCGCCGCGCAGGTTCTCCAGGGTCAGCAGGCCGCCCTGGCCGTTGGCCTTGAGCACCGCGTTCTGGATCGGCAGTTTGTCGAGGGTCAGTTGGCCGAAGGTCAGGTCGGCGTCCACGTCGAGTTTGCTCAGGCGCTCCACCGGGAACAAGCGGTCGCTGCTCCACGGGCCTTTGGTCGGTGATGGCGGCAGCGGTGTGCTGCCAGGGCCGGCCAGGGCATCGGCCTCGGTGCTGGCCACTTCGGCCTTGCGTACCTGAGTTGCGCTGTTGGCTTCGGCGGATTTCGGCGGCAGGTAACGGTCGACGTTGAAGGTGTCAGCCTTGAGGGTTGCCCGCAGCGATTGCTTGGCGAAGTCTTCGATGGCGATGCGGCCGCTGAAGTTGCTGTCGTCAAGTTTCAGGTTGATGTTATCGAGCGACAGGCTGGTCGGCGTGCCGGCAACCTGGCTGACCAGTTCAACTTTGCTCAGGCTACCTTCGGCCATCGCCGGGAGTTTCTGGCCGATGCTGTCGACGAATTTCGCCAGGTCGAATTGGGCAATCGACAGGCCGCCGCTGATTTGCGGGGTCTTGTCGAGGTCGTTGGCTTTCAGTTCACCCAAGGCGCGCAACTGGTTGGCGGAGATCTTGATGCCAGTCCATTCGGCGACGTTGGCGGCTTTGTCCAGCAGCAACTGACCTTGAGCGGCGAAGGTCATGGTCTTGCCTTGCAGCGGATCGCCAGCGACTTCGCCGGAGAGTTTCATGTCTTCGAACTTGTAGCGTTGCAGCGCCCGCTCGAAGCGCAGCTCGCCAGCCAGCTCGGTCCGCACCCGCAGAACTGGTTGGTTGGTGCCCAGGAACGCCGTGAGTTTGACCGGGATGTTGGTCGAGTCATGGACCGGGCCAGTACTCAGCTGGATGCTTTCGGCGCTGAACTGCTTGCCGGTTTTTTCGTCGCTGTACTCAACGCGGGCGTTGTTGACGGTCAGGCTGTCGATGTCCAGGCGGACCGGCTGAGCCGGTTTTTCGGCCTGGGCGGTGGTCGTTGGTGCGGGTTCGCCGGTGGTGGCGGGCGTTGTGGTCGAGGTCGTCGCAGCCGCAGGTGCCGGCACCTTGCCGATGTCTTCCCAGTTGCCATGGCCGTCCTTGTCACGGTTCAGGCGCAGGTTCAGGCCTTCGACGCGCACATCGCTCATCTGCACTTCGCGGCGCAGCAGCGGAATCACGCGGACCGACAGACCGAGCATCTGCAGGTCGGCAAACGGCTCGGTGGGCTTGGCCAGGGTCGCCACACTGGCTTCGTGTAATTCCAGGCCCAGCCAGGGGAACAGGCTCCAGCCGATATCGCCATTGAGCGTCAGCTCGATGTGGGCCTTGTCGCGGGCAATCTGGCGAATCTCGTCTTTATAGTCGTTGGGATCGAAGAGGTGGGTCAGGGCAAAGCCCAGCGCCACAATGATCAGCAACAGCCCGAGAAGTACCAGACCCAGGATTTTGCCGAACGCTTTCATGGGCGAGTCCTTGTATTAGTCGAATTCGAAATTTAGCCGGGGAGTATAGCGCCCCGAAGTGGCCGCCCGGTCAGCGATCATGTCGGGAGCACATCCAGCGGCACTTTCAGCTTAGCCGCCAGCGCCTGGGCTTCTAGGTGCCCGGCGGGCGCCAGCAGGTGCAATGTCGCGCCCGATTGCACCGCCATTTTCTGCGCTTCGCTTACCAGGCGCTCGGCAACACCACGGCGGCGGGTGATTTTTCGTACGCATAAATGGGACAAATGCCAGGTGTCATGGTGCCGTTGCAGACGTGCTGCGCCCAGCAACCGATCGTTGAAGCGTCCGGCGACCAGCGAGCCGTCCCGCAAGCAGCTTTCGATCAGCTCAGCATCCCCTGTAAACGGCGCAAACAGCCAGCTCGGGGCATCGCGGTAGATCTTCTGCAGATCTTGCTGATCCTGATAAGTGACCTGGTTCAGCAGCTCGACAATGATCGGCATGGAAATTCCTGTGAAGTTAAACGGAGCCATTCCCCGTGAAAACAATGTTCATCCAGTGGTACGAGATCGGATGACATACAAAACGTGATATCAGTTTGGTTTTTCTGTCACGTGCAAATGGTAACCTCTGCCCGTTCGTCCGTCCTTCTGCGACGTGATGTCGCACCAAAATGAAGCTTCACCTAAAAACAGTCATGTCTGCGTGCATAAAGGCTGGGGGTGAGGAGCGGCTGGCGAACCCTACTAATAATTGGGGGAAACACCATGACTACGAGCATTACGGCGGACGGCTTTGCCGACCGGCCCGCGTTCCTGTCCAAGGAACGCATCATCGCCAAGCCCGGTTTTAACCGTTGGCTTGTACCACCGGCCGCTCTGGCCATCCACCTCTGCATCGGTATGGCCTACGGCTTTTCGGTGTTCTGGCTGCCACTGTCCAAGGCCCTGGGCGTCACCAAAGCCGTGGCTTGCGCGCCGGACATGAGCTTCATCGCTCAGGTCTTTTCGTCGCAATGCGACTGGCCGATCTCGATGCTCGGCTGGATCTACACCCTGTTCTTCATCTTCCTGGGTTGCTCGGCAGCGATCTGGGGCGGCTGGCTCGAACACGCCGGTCCTCGCAAGGCGGGCGTTGTATCGGCACTGTGCTGGTGTGGCGGTCTGCTGATTTCGGCGCTGGGGGTCTATACCCACCAGATTTGGCTGATGTGGATCGGTTCCGGGGTTATTGGCGGTATCGGCCTGGGGCTGGGCTACATCTCGCCGGTCTCGACCCTGATCAAGTGGTTCCCGGACAAACGCGGCATGGCGACCGGCATGGCAATCATGGGGTTCGGTGGCGGCGCGATGGTCGGCGCTCCACTGGCTGCGGCCCTGATGGGCCACTTTGCTTCGCCAACCAGCGTCGGTGTATGGCAGAGCTTCCTGGTGATGGCCGCGATCTACTTCGTGTTCATGATCGGTGGCGCACTGTCCTACCGCGTTCCACCAACAGGCTGGAAGCCTGAAGGCTGGACGGCTCCGGCGAAAAAAGCTTCGAACGCGATGATCACTCACCGGCACGTCCACGTGAATGTGGCGTGGAAAACCCCGCAATTCCGTCTGGTATGGCTGGTGCTGTGCCTGAACGTGTCGGCGGGTATCGGCATCCTCGGCATGGCTTCGCCGCTGTTGCAGGAAGTGTTCGCCGGTAAATTGCTTGGCAACGACCTGACGTTCGGTCAACTGGACGCTTCGCAACTGGCCTCGATCGCCGCCATTGCTGCCGGTTTCACCGGTCTGTTGAGCCTGTTCAACATCGGTGGCCGGTTTTTCTGGGCTTCGTTCTCGGACTACCTGGGTCGCAAAAACACCTATTTTGTGTTCTTCGCCCTGGGTTTCGCCCTGTACGCGCTGATCCCGAACCTCGGTCACCTGGGCAGCGTTGCGCTGTTCGTGGCGGCGTTCTGCATCATCCTGTCGATGTACGGCGGTGGTTTTGCGACTGTTCCTGCCTATCTGGCGGACTTGTTCGGTACGCAAATGGTCGGCGCGATCCACGGTCGTCTGCTGACAGCCTGGGCGGCGGCGGGTGTGTTGGGGCCGGTGTTGGTGAACTACCTGCGTGAATATCAGCTGAGCATCGGTGTTGAACGTGCCGCGGCGTACGACATCACCTTGTACATCCTCGCGGGCCTGCTGGTGCTGGGTTTCATCTGCAACCTGCTGGTGCGTCCGGTGGCGGACAAGTACTTCATGACCGACGCCGAACTGGCCGCCGAACAGGCGCTGGGCCACGACAAGGGTGCTGACGCCAGCACCGTGCTGGAGTGGAAAGCGGATGCGGGCACCAAACCGTTGGCGGTGGCTGCGTGGCTGGTGGTAGGGATTCCGTTGGCGTGGGGTGTTTGGGTGACGCTGCAGAAAACGGCTGTCCTCTTCCACTAAGTAGACGCATCACCCCTGTAGCTGATCGCTCACACGCTTTGCGTGTGAGCGATCAGTGGTCCTGAGATGCTTGTACGGACATGTCTATCCCCGACAGCACGGGGTTCACTCCGTCAGTGATATCACCTCTCGTGTTTCTGTTTAGCGCCCGCGACCCTATAATGGCTGCCTTTTTCGCCCCAATGATTTTTTGCGGAGCTGGTGATGGCCGAACGTATGGCGTCTGTCGAGCGCGACACTCTGGAAACCCAGATCAAAGCCTCGATCAACCTGGATGGCACCGGAAAGGCCCGATTTGATATCGGTGTGCCTTTTCTTGAGCACATGCTGGACCAGATCGCCCGTCATGGGCTGATCGACCTGGATATTGTCAGCAAGGGCGACCTGCATATCGACGACCACCACACAGTGGAAGACGTCGGTATCACCCTGGGTCAGGCCTTCACCAAAGCCATCGGCGACAAGAAAGGCATCCGTCGCTACGGCCACGCCTACGTGCCACTCGATGAAGCGTTGTCGCGTGTGGTGATCGACTTCTCCGGCCGTCCTGGCCTGCAGATGCATGTTCCGTATACCCGCGCTACTGTCGGCGGCTTCGACGTTGACCTGTTCCAGGAGTTTTTCCAGGGCTTTGTCAACCACGCCAACGTCACCCTGCACATCGACAATCTGCGTGGGCACAACACCCACCACCAGATCGAGACCGTGTTCAAGGCTTTCGGCCGCGCGCTGCGCATGGCCGTGGAGCTGGATGACCGCATGGCCGGGCAAATGCCTTCGACCAAAGGCGTTCTGTAATGCAGACGGTCGCGGTTATCGATTACGGCATGGGCAACCTGCACTCGGTGGCCAAGGCCCTCGAGCATGTCGGCGCCGGCAAGGTCTTGATCACCAGCGATGCCGACGTGATTCGCGAAGCCGACCGGGTGGTATTCCCCGGCGTCGGCGCGATTCGCGATTGCATGGCGGAGATCCGTCGCCTGGGCTTCGATTCGCTGGTGCGTGAAGTCAGCCAGGACCGTCCGTTCCTTGGCATTTGCGTGGGCATGCAAGCCTTGCTCGACAGCAGCGAAGAGAACGATGGCGTCGACTGCATCGGTCTGTTTCCAGGCCAGGTGAAGTTCTTCGGCAAGGATCTGCACGAAGACGGCGAACATTTGAAAGTGCCGCACATGGGCTGGAACGAAGTGAAGCAGACGGTGATTCACCCGCTGTGGCACAACGTTCCGGACCTGGCGCGCTTCTACTTCGTGCACAGCTACTACATCGCTGCCGGCAATGCGCGGCAGGTGGTCGGTAGCGGTCATTACGGGGTCGATTTCGCCGCCGCGCTGGCCGATGGCTCGCGTTTCGCCGTGCAGTTCCACCCGGAGAAGAGCCACACCCATGGCCTGCAATTGCTGCAGAACTTCGCCGCGTGGGATGGCCGCTGGTAAATGGCTGCCAAGAAGAAGCCGCCGATCCTGACCCTTACTCCCGAGCAGGAGAGCGAGGCCAATCACAAGATCAAGCGCTTCATGGAGGACCGCTTCGAACTGGACCTGGGTTCGTTCGAAGCGGCTGAAATCCTTGAGCTGTTTACCCGCGAAATTGCTCCGCACTATTACAACAGGGCGATTTTCGATGTGCAGACGCACCTCAAAGAGAGGTTCGAAAGCATCGAAAGCGACCTGTGGGCGCTCGAGAAAAACTGATTTCCGAGCGAAGCTGAACACTCGAATTTGAAGGTTTGCCAGATGCTGATTATTCCCGCTATCGATCTCAAAGACGGTGCCTGTGTTCGTCTGCGCCAGGGCCGCATGGAAGATTCCACAGTGTTCTCCGATGACCCGGTGAGCATGGCTGCCAAGTGGGTGGAGGGCGGTTGCCGTCGTCTGCATCTGGTCGACCTGAACGGTGCGTTCGAAGGCCAGCCGGTCAACGGCGAAGTGGTCACCGCCATCGCCAAGCGCTACCCGAACCTGCCGATTCAGATCGGCGGCGGTATCCGTTCCCTGGAAACCATCGAACACTACGTGAAAGCGGGTGTGAGCTACGTGATCATCGGCACCAAGGCCGTGAAAGATCCGGCCTTCGTCGCCGAAGCCTGCCGCGCGTTCCCGGGCAAGGTGATTGTCGGCCTCGATGCCAAAGACGGTTTTGTCGCCACCGACGGCTGGGCTGAAATCAGCACCGTGCAGGTCATCGACCTGGCCAGGCAATTCGAAGCCGACGGCGTGTCCGCGATCGTTTATACCGACATCGCCAAAGACGGCATGATGCAGGGCTGCAACGTCTCTTACACCGCTGCTCTGGCTGCGGCGACGAAGATCCCGGTCATTGCATCCGGCGGTATCCACAATCTGGGTGACATCAAGTCGCTGCTCGACGCCAAGGCACCAGGCATCATCGGCGCCATCACCGGCCGGGCGATCTACGAAGGCACCCTCGATGTCGCTGAAGCGCAAGCTTTCTGCGATTCGTACAAAGGCTGAGGACTCACCATGGCGCTGGCCAAACGCATCATCCCTTGCCTGGACGTGGATAACGGCCGGGTGGTCAAGGGCGTCAAGTTCGAGAACATTCGCGACGCCGGCGACCCGGTGGAAATCGCCCGTCGCTACGACGAGCAGGGTGCCGACGAGATTACCTTTCTCGACATCACTGCCAGCGTCGACGGCCGCGACACCACGCTGCACACCGTCGAGCGCATGGCCAGCCAGGTGTTCATCCCGCTGACCGTGGGCGGCGGCGTGCGTACCGTGCAGGACATTCGCAATCTGCTGAACGCCGGTGCGGACAAGGTCTCGATCAACACCGCTGCAGTGTTCAACCCGGAATTCGTCGGCGAAGCGGCGCAGCATTTCGGCTCGCAGTGCATTGTCGTCGCGATCGACGCCAAGAAAGTTTCCGGTCCGGGCGAACCCCCGCGCTGGGAAATCTTCACCCACGGTGGTCGCAAGCCAACCGGCCTCGACGCCGTTGAGTGGGCGAAGAAAATGGAAGGTCTCGGTGCCGGCGAAATCCTGCTGACCAGCATGGACCAGGACGGCATGAAAAACGGCTTCGATCTGGGTGTCACCCGCGCTATCAGTGATGCGCTGGGGATTCCGGTGATCGCCTCCGGTGGTGTCGGCAACTTGCAGCATTTGGCCGACGGTATTCTTGAAGGCCACGCCAGTGCGGTATTGGCGGCGAGTATTTTCCACTTCGGCGAATACACCGTTCAGGAAGCCAAGGCCTACATGGCCCATCGCGGAATCGTGATGCGATGAAGGCTCGCGGCCCGGAGAAAACGCTCCGGGCCGATGTTATGGGGCAACTTGAGCGTTGGATGACGCAGCCTTATGAGTTCCAGTTACCGGGCTCAGTAAGTCGATCCTCGGTTCGGACGCCTGTCCCGATTTGTCGTAGGCAATGACGCAAAGCTTTCCCGGAAGTTTCTCGCTCGGAATAAAGAAGTCCATTGTCATGTCTTCAATGTATTTTTCGGGTTGATGACAGTCCGTTGTTTCTACAGGACCAAACTTGATGGAGTAGGTCCGATACGGCTCTTCTGCTTTCGCCAGTGTTACAAACACGTTGCTTTCAAAGGACAAGTTGGCCTGCGCGGTTGGTGTGTTATCCAATATCTCTACGGGTAAAGACAACGCGTTTTTCAAGAGGCCTCTTGAGGCGTGCTGTTCAGCTGATTCCAGACCTAAAATGCATAGAAAATAGAATCCAGGTTTCGTACCTATCTCAGAATTGATTTGTGCATCTGTTGAGCTTATTGGATCGCTGTAATTTTCGGTTTCCTCGCATTTCATTGCGGAGGAAACGGTTTTATGACGGTAGAAGGGAGTACTGATCGAAAATCGATAGTTCCAGGTCGGGATGATTATGGAACCATTATTGAGCTGTTTAACTCTCTTGTATCTGTCCAGCTCGGCTGCGCCATCGTCAACGGTAAAAGCCGGGTAGAGTTGGCAGGACGATGGCGGATTTGGAGCGATACGGCCTTGTGAGAAACACCCATTGAGAAGCGCCGTGGGGTTGCCATACACATTTTCGTGTACCGCCACATAGTCATTTCCAACGCGCGTGCAGGGCGCATGATCGCGGCATGGGACAACATCAACCTCGAAATTTCCTGTTCCCACTACCCCTACGATCTCGTTTGAATAGCGATCCAGCACGGGGCTTCCGGAGCTGCCGCCTCGAATGTCCTTGCAGCGAGTCATAAAGGTGTTCCGCCACACCCATGGACCTTCAACAAGGTCCTGGGTGGGCTGCAAAGTACAAGCCGCCATGCGCAATGTGATTTGGTCGAAACCTGTTGGCGCCCCCACGATCAAGACATCGGTGCCATTCGTTGGTGTCTCACTCGCCAGTTTCAACGGTTGTATGCCATCCGCAATGAGCTTTTGAAGGCTGACATCCAATTCAACTATGGCCATATCAACGCCTTGCATGCTCCGCCATATCGTCGTCTTCAGCGGATAGGCCTTGAACTTGGAGGTTTCGGTGAAATAATTGAATGTGATGGTGCCGATGACCGGGCTGTCGGTCACGATGTTGCCATTGGTCAATTCAATGCAGTGTCCCGCAGTAAGTACGTAAGCGGGCGTTTCCGGCAACTCTATTTCATCGCGTGTATCCAGAAGGGCCGCGGTACAGCTCCCGTGATTGATCTCCAGGCGCCCGATACCTTGCCAGTGGTCGCGGGAGCCGTCGGTATTTTCAAGGGTTTTGGAAGGGGTCAGGTTCTGCAGGCCTTCGCCATAATCGCTGTTGTTCGCAAAACTGGGTGTACACAGTGAGCACAATGCACTGGCAAGAAGTATGGGGATCGAATTCATTGAAGGGTGCCTCTGATTAATTGAAGAAACGGCCTGTGGCCGGGTATTTGCAATTAATCAGGTGAGGCTGGATGGAGGGTGGTAACTATCTACCACAGTGACTGTGATACCCATTATTTTAATGATGCATATAAGGCCGTTATCAAAAGGCCAGTAGACAGCATGGCGGGCTCAAGGCACTCTTGGGCACGCCATGGATTTCGGTAGCCCGACATGCTTAAACGTCTTCTTCTTGTCCTCGCCAGCGCTTCTCTGTTGCTCATCAACGGGGCTCGCGCCGAAGAAGGTCCCGACACCGGCCTGGTATTGCTGACGGAAAACTTCCCCCCGTACAACATGGCGAAGAACGGCAAGAACTTCGCCCAGGACGAGAACATCAATGGCATCGCCGTGGACATCGTCCGCGAGATGTTCAAGCGCGCTGACATCCCCTACAGCCTGACGCTGCGTTTCCCTTGGGAGCGAATCTACAAACTCGCTCTGGAAAAGCCCGGTTATGGCGTGTTCGTAATGGCGCGGCTGCCGGACCGCGAGAATCTCTTCAAGTGGGTCGGCCCTATAGGCCCGGACGACTGGATCATGCTGGCCAAGGCTGATAGCAAGATCACCCTGGAATCGCTGGATGAGGCGCGTAAGTACACAATTGGTGCCTACAAAGGCGATGCGATTGCCGAGACTTTGGCCAAGCAAGGGCTGAAGCCGATTGTGGTGCTGCGCGACCAGGACAATGCGAAGAAGCTGGCTAACGGTCAGATCGATCTGTGGGCTACGGGTGATCCGGCGGGACGTTACCTGGCGCGGCTGGACGGGGTAACCGGGCTCAAGACCGTACTGCGCTTCAACAGCGCCGAGCTGTACCTGGCGCTGAACAAGGACGTGCCGGATGAGACTGTCGCCAAGCTGCAAGCCGCGCTGGATCAGTTGCGCAAGGAAGGCGTGGTGGACGACATCATGGCGCGGTATCTCTAAATCCCAACACCGAACCTCGTAGCTTACGCAAAATACTGTGGGAGGTGCGGCAAGTCAGCGGTAGACGCCATCCTTGCCATGAGCAGCCGTCGCACGATTGCCGCGCACGCTGATCATCAATTTGATGTCGATCCAGTCAATTCCCTGTGCCTTGAGCTTGGGCAACTCACGCTCCAGCACCGCCAGAGTCTGCGGATACGGATGCCCGATCATCACCGCCGAACCCTGCTTGCGCGCCAGGCTGATCGCCGTCTGTAGCTGCGTGAAGATCGCCGTTTCGGTGGGCTCGTCATCCAGAAACACGTCCCGCGAAACACTTGCCAAGCCAATCTTCTGCGCCTCGGCGGCGGCCACGGTTTGCGCACTGGTGCGGCTGTCGACGAAGAATTTGTGCCGACGCTGCAAGTCCGCCATCAGCCAGGCCATGGCCGGTTGCTGAGCGGTCATGCGGCTACCCATGTGGTTATTGATGCCGGCGGTATAGGGCACCATGTTGAATGCGGCGTTCAGGCGCTTTTCAAGTTCTTCGATGGGCAACTCGGGATGCCAGGCGAATGGTCCGGTGGCCGGGTCCATGGGCATATGCAGAATGACAGTCTTGCCGGCGCGATGGGCTTCGCGGGCGAATTCGGTGGCGTGGGGTGTATCGGGCATGATTGCCGTGGTGACCGGGCCGGGCAGGGCCAGCACGCGGCGATCCCGGGGCAGGTTCTGCCCCAGGTCATCGATGATCAGGCTCAGATAAGCCTTGTGAGGTGTGGTCGCTGTCGTGGCAGGTGCTGCGTGAGCAACTCCCGCCAGACTGCACAGCAGACCGAGTAGTAACCGCAGGCGCATCTCAGTGGCCGCGGGTGATGCTCAGCCCTTTGAGCAGGCTCAGGGCCTGGGCCAACTGGTAATCGTCATCCTGCGGCATGGCCTTGGCTTTGCCGCCCGAACCGCTCGGTTTGTCGGCGCCGCCGTTGCCATTGCCCAAGTGACCTTGCAGATCGGCTTCCTTGAAGTAATCGCCGTCCTGCTCGTTGGTGATCTTGGCCTTGCGCACTTCGATGTCCGGGACGATGCCCTGAGCCTGAATCGAGCGGCCGTTCGGCGTGTAATACAGCGCCGTGGTGATTTTCAGTGCGCGATCGTTGTTCAGCGGCAACACGGTCTGGACCGAGCCTTTGCCGAAACTGGTGGTGCCCATGACCACCGCACGTTTCTGATCCTGCAGGGCGCCGGCGACAATTTCCGAGGCCGAGGCGCTGCCGCCGTTGATCAGCACGACCATTGGCACGGCTTCGCTTTCGTCCTTGCCGGTGGCGGAGAAGCGCAGTTCAGAGTTGGCGATGCGGCCCTTGGTGTAGACGATCAGGCCCTTGGTGATGAAGTGGTCGACCACTTCCACCGCCGATTGCAGCACGCCGCCCGGGTTGTTACGCAGGTCGAGGACGATGCCGCTGAGCTTCTTGCCGTTGTCCTTGCGCAGCTTGGCCAAGGCCTTGGAGACCTCTTCGCCGGTCTTGACCTGGAACTGGGTGATGCGGATGTAGCCGTAGCCGGATTCCAGCAGCTGGCTCTTGACGCTTTTCACCTGGATGGTGGCGCGGACGAGGGTCACGTCGAACGGAGTGCCGCCGTCGCGGACCAGGGTCAGGGTGATCTTCTGGCCGATCTTGCCGCGCATCTTGTCCACGGCTTCGGTCATGCTTTGGCCGCGAGTCGGCTGGCCGTTGATCTTGACGATGAAGTCGCCGGCCTGGATGCCAGCCTTGGAGGCCGGGGTGTCATCGATAGGCGAAACCACTTTGATGAAACCGTCTTCCGCGCCGACTTCGATGCCCAGGCCGCCGAATTCGCCGCTGGTGCTTTCCTGCAATTCAGCGAAGTCTTCCGGGCCCAGGTAGGCGGAGTGCGGGTCGAGGTTGCTGAGCATGCCTTTGATGGCGTTTTCCAGCAGGGTCTTGTCGTCTACCGGTTCTACATAGGCTGCCTTGATCCGGTCCATGACTTCGGCAAAGGTGCGCAACTCGTCCAGCGGCAATGGCGCCTTGGTGGTCGCAGCAGTGCCGGCAGGCGCGACCGCCGGGGCCGGTTGAGCGGCAAACGCCAGAGGCGCGCCGATCACCAGGGCGATCGTCAGGGCCAGCGAGGTAAGGCGGGACAAATGCAGCATGTCGAACGAACTCCTAATGTAGGTGACTCAACGCCTATCCTTGCGCGCGGCACCATTGCGCCGGGTCACTCGGGTGACCCTGCTGACGAATAGCGAAATACAGTGCTGGTGTGTCCTGCCCGCCACTGTTACCGACAGTGGAGATGGATTCACCGGCTTTTACCACGTCACCCGCAGACTTGAGCAGCGTCTGGTTGTGACCGTAAAGACTCAAAAAACCATTGCCGTGGTCGAGAATCACCAGCAGCCCGGCCCCACGCAGCCAGTCGGCAAACACCACGCGACCGCCGTGCACGGCATGCACCTGGCTGCCGGCGGAGGCGCTGATCATCACGCCGTCCCATTTGGTTCGGGCATCGTCGCCACGGGTTTCACCGAAGCGCGCCAGCAGTCGACCATCAACCGGCCATGGAAGTTTGCCGCGGGTGGAAGCAAAGGGGCCGCCAAAGGTCTCGCCTGAACTTGAAACCAGGGCGCCGGGCGTCGATTTGACGGGTTTGCGTGGGGCATCGGTGGCGTCTGCTGCTGCCTGAGCCTCACGTAACCGCTTTTTTTCGGCTTCCTGCTGGGCGATCAGCGCTTTTTGCCGCGCTTCTTCTGCCTCACGGGCCTGGCGGGCCAGGGTTTCTTCAATGGTTTTAAGGACTTTAGACAGGTCTGCCTGATCCTGCTCGCGGGCGGCCAGTTTCTGGTCTCGAGCTTTCACGTCGTCGTTGAGCTTGGCCAGGACTTGCTGGCGCTCCTTGCGGACCTTGTCGAGTTCGTCGCGCTGGCTGTCGAGGCTGCTTTTCTGCACCAGCAATTGCGCTTGCTGCATCGAGATGTCTTTTTCGACATTGGCCAGTTGGCGCAGGGTTTCGTTGAAATTCTTCAGCTGCTCCAGGCGGGCCTGGCTCAGGTAGTCGTAATAGGTGAGGGTGCGGGCGAATTTTTCCGGGTTCTGCTGGTTGAGCAGCAGTTTCAGGTACTCCTGGCGGCCATTCTGATAGGCCGCGCGGGCCTGGATGGCGATCAGTCGTTGCTGGTCAATGCGCGCGCTCTGGAGTTTTTTTTTCTCGGCATCGAGTCGCTGGAGCTCGGATTCGCTTTTCTTCAGCTCTTTTTGCAGCGCATCGACCTGCTTCTCGAGCTTGCCCATCTCGGTTTCGGTGCCTTTGAGGTCTTTCTGCACCCCGGATTTTTCTTCCTGCAGCTTGCCCAGCAGCTTTTTCAGTTCGGCAATGTCCTGACGCGTGGCGTCCAACTGTTGTTGGGTTTGCGTGCGCTCGTCGGCAAAGGCCGGTTGGAGCAGGCATGTCAGAGCGAGGGCTATCAGGACGCGAAGCATAGAGGCGGGCGACACCAGGGAAAGGGACGGCCTAGTATGCCCGCCCCACGCTGCAAAAAAAACGCCCAATTGGGACTGTGTGATAACTGGAGTGAAAAACACTGAAAACCAATGTGGGAGCGGGCTTGCCCGCGATGACGTCCTGACATTCAACATAGCGGTTGGCTGTCAGATCGCTATCGCGGGCAAGCCCGCTCCCACAGGGTTTGGCGGTATTTTTGAAGAAGCGGATTACACCAGAATCGAAGTCCCGGTCATTTCCACAGGCTTCTCAAGCCCCAGCAACTTCAGCATGGTCGGCGCCACGTCGGCCAGCACGCCGCCTTCGCGAACCTTCAAGTCACGCTTGCCGACATAGATGAACGGCACCGGCTCGGTGGTGTGGGCGGTGTGGGCCTGGCCGGTGGAGGCGTCGGACATTTGCTCGACATTGCCATGGTCGGCGGTAATCAGGGCTTCGCCGCCGACTTTTTCCAGCGCCGTGACGATACGGCCGACGCAGGTGTCCAGGCATTCCACAGCTTTCACCGCCGCCTCGAATACACCGCTGTGGCCGACCATGTCGCCGTTGGCGTAGTTGACCACGATCACGTCGAAACGCTGGTTTTCAATGGCATCGACGATGCGGTCGGTGACTTCCGGGGCACTCATCTCGGGCTGCAAGTCATAGGTGGCGACTTTCGGCGACGGGATCAGGATGCGTTCTTCGCCCGGGAACGGTTCTTCGCGGCCGCCGGAGAAGAAGAAGGTCACGTGGGCATACTTCTCGGTTTCGGCGATGCGCAGCTGTGTCTTGCCGTTTTTCGCCAGGTAATCGCCCAGTACGTTTTCCAGGCTACCCGCAGCGAAAGCCGACGGCGCGGGGATGCTGGCGGCGTATTGGGTCAGCATGACGAAACCGGCCAGTTTTGGCTGGCGAGCACGTTCGAATTCCTTGAAATCGTCTTCGACGAACACGCGGGTCAGTTCGCGGGCACGGTCGGCGCGGAAGTTCATGAAGACCACGGCGTCGCCATCTTCGACCTTCACCGGCTCACCGATGCTGGTGGCTTTGACGAATTCGTCGCTCTCGCCACGTTCGTACGCGGCCTGCAGGCCTTCCTGGGCGGTGGCGGCATTGAATTCGCTGGCGCCATCGACGATCAGGTTGTAGGCCTGGGACACGCGATCCCAACGGTTGTCACGGTCCATGGCGTAATAACGGCCAATGATGCTGGCGATCCGGCCTTTGCCGAGGGCTTCGAAGGTTGCATCCAGCAATTCGATCGACGACTGGGCGCTTTTCGGCGGCGTGTCGCGGCCGTCGAGGAAGGCGTGCAGGTAGATTTTTTCGGCGCCGCGCTTGAAGGCCAGCTCAGCCATGGCGATCAGGTGGTCCTGGTGGCTGTGAACGCCGCCATCGGACAGCAGACCCATGAAGTGCACGGCTTTGCTGGCAGCGACGGCTTTATCCACCGCGGCGCAGATGGTCGGGTTCTCGAAGAACTCGCCGTCGCGGATCGCTTTGGTCACGCGAGTGAAGTCCTGATACACCACCCGGCCGGCGCCGAGGTTCATGTGGCCGACTTCGGAGTTGCCCATCTGGCCGTCCGGCAAGCCGACGTCCATGCCGCTGCCCGAGATCAGGCCGTTCGGCACGGTGGCCCACAGACGGTCCAGTACGGGCTTCTTCGCCGCATAGATGGCGTTGGATTCAGGGCTCTCACTGTGACCGAAGCCGTCGAGAATAATCAGGACCAAAGGTTTAGGCGTGGTAGTCATGGATTCCACTCGTGGCTGAATTAAAAGAGGGCGATGGAAAAGGGAGTGGCAGTTTAAAGCGAAGTTCCGGCCACGTCACCGCCGGACGGGGTTTGGCCCACCATAGTGGCTGTGTATACTGGCCGACATTTTAACGCCCTGGAACCTCCTTCGATGGTTGATCACCTGATTCAATTCGCCACCAACCACTACATTCTCGTGGGTATCTTCGTTGTACTGGCGGCCCTGCTATTGGCCTATCAGATGCAAGGCGGTGGCCGCAGCCTGAGCACCGGTGAACTGACCGGGCTGGTCAACAAGGACGCAGGCGTGGTGGTCGACATTCGTCCGACCAAGGATTTCGCCGCCGGTCACATCGTTGGCGCGTTGAATATTCCTCAGGACAAACTGGCCACTCGCGTCGGCGAACTGGAAAAGCACAAGGCCAAGACCATTATCCTGGTCGACGCCATGGGCCAGACCGCCGGTACTCATGCCCGTGAACTGGTGAAAGCCGGTTTCACCGCTGCCAAGCTGTCTGGCGGTATTTCCAGCTGGAAAGCCGATAATCTGCCGCTGGTGAAGTGATATGAACAACGTCGTCGTCTATTCCAGCGATTACTGCCCTTATTGCTCGCGAGCCAAGTACCTGCTCGAGAACAAAGGCGTGGCCTTCGAAGAGATCAAGGTCGATGGCAAGCCGCAGGTGCGTGCCGCGATGGCTCAGAAGGCCGGGCGAACGTCCGTGCCGCAGATCTGGATCGGCAACACCCACGTTGGCGGCTGTGATGATTTGTTTGCCCTGGAGCGCGCCGGCAAGCTCGACGCCATGCTCAAGGCCTGACTGCGTTACTTAGAAATAGCTAACCCTATAAGACCCGAGATCAGAAAGGATCTGAGATGACTGACCAACAGAACACTGCAGCTAGCGAAGAAGAAAACGCACCGCAATTCTCCTTGCAGCGCATCTACGTACGTGACTTGTCCTTCGAAGCCCCGAAAAGCCCGGCAATCTTCCGCCAGCAGTGGGAACCGAGCGTCGGTCTGGATCTGAACACCCGTCAGAAGGCACTGGAAGGCGACTTCCACGAAGTCGTGCTGACCCTGTCGGTCACCGTGAAAAACGGTGAAGAAGTGGCGTTCATCGCTGAAGTGCAACAAGCCGGGATCTTCCTGATCAAGAACCTGGACGCGGCTTCGATGAGCCACACCCTGGGCGCGTTCTGCCCGAACATCCTGTTCCCGTACGCTCGCGAAACCCTGGACAGCCTGGTGACCCGCGGTTCGTTCCCGGCCCTGATGCTGGCCCCGGTGAACTTCGACGCGCTGTACGCACAAGAGCTGCAACGCATGCAGGCGGCTGGCGAGACTCCGACCGTCCAGTAAAAAGAAGCTTTGTTTGCTCCATGAAAAAAGCGCCTTCAAAGGCGCTTTTTTCATGGAGCAAACGAAACCCGTAGTCGGATCGTGAGGTTACTTGAACCCGAGCTGACGCCAGGCCTCGTACACCGCGATGGCCACGGTGTTGGACAGGTTAAGGCTGCGGCAGCCTTCGCGCATGGGCAGGCGCAGGCGTTGTTCGCCGGGCAGGGCGTCGAGCACTTCGGCTGGCAAGCCGCGGCTTTCCGGGCCGAACAGGAAGGCATCGCCCTCGGCGAAGCTGGCATCATGGAACGGTCGCGAACCCTTGGTGGTAAAGGCGAACAGCCGAGGGTGGCCGAGGCTTTCCAGACAGCTGGCGAGGTCTGCGTGGCGTTGCAGGGTGGCATACTCATGGTAATCGAGGCCCGCCCGGCGCAGGCGCTTGTCGTCCATCTCGAAGCCCAGCGGTTCGATCAAATGCAGGTGGCAGCCACTGTTGGCGCACAGCCTGATAACGTTGCCGGTATTCGGCGGAATTTCTGGTTGGAAAAGGATGACGTGAAACATGCACGGCTCCGAAGGTAAAGATGAGCAGCATTCTACGCCGCAAGCCGATCCCCGTTCGAAACTATTCCTGCGGGTGATGGGTTCACTGGCGATTGTCGGGGTGATGGTGGGCCTGATGATCGGTCGTCTGACTGCGCCCGACCCCAGCGTTTTGCAGCAGGTCGAGGTGACCAATGATGGACTGGTGGTGTGGTTCAACAACGAGCCCAAAACCCACGGCGAGTTGGTCGACGGCAGTGTCGCGCTGTTGTTCGAGGCTGAAGGCCGTGCACAGAAAGGTCAGCTCAAGCTCAACGGCAAGGACGTGAACTGGCGAACGCGATTGAGTGATGGGGGATTGTTGCTGACGGTGGTGGCGGCCCGGCCCCTGCAGGGCGACTGGGCCGGTAGCAAGGTCGATGACCGCTGGCGGCTGGAGATCCATCTCCGAGAGCAATAAAAGAGGGAATCCCCGGCCTGCCTGTACCAAGGTTCCCAAAACGGGAGGGCTCGCGCATTGCATCGTGAGCCCGGTGTAAAGAGGGAATCCCCGGCCTGCCTGTACCAAGGTTCCCGAAACGGGAGGGCTCGCGCTTTGTATCGTGAGCCCGGTGTAAAGAGGGAATCCCCGGCCTGCCTGTACCAAGGTCCCCAAAACGGGTGGGCTCGTCGCTGTTGCGGTATGAGCCCGGTATAAAGAGGGGAATCCCCGGCCTGCCTGTACCAAGGTCCCCGAAACTGGGTAGTGAATCGAACCACTGATTGGACTATTGCAGGGGACGTGCCAGTTTTTAATATGCTGGAATGAAAAATCGCTGAGTAGCGCTGAAAGCCCCGTATTCCGGGGCTTTTGTGTTTTTGCGGTATGGTTTTTCCTGCAGATGAACGCGGGATTTGGGACGGGTTGCTGTGCGCAATTGCGGTTCACGGTGCATTGCCGCGGTGCACGGTGGCCCCAAAAGCATCGCGGGCAATCCCGCTCCCACAAGGTTCAATGGTGTTCACGCGACAGTGAAACCATCGAAATTCCTGTGGGAGCGGGATTGCCCGCGATTGGATCCGGAGCTCAGTGAGGAGCTGGCGGCTAGTTAACCCTCATCCCCCTCATCATCATCCCCACCGTCTACCTTCATCCCCAATTCCTTGATCTTGCGCGTCAAGGTATTACGCCCCCAGCCCAGCAGCACGGCGGCGTCGCGGCGGCGGCCGGCGGTGTGTTTGAGGGCGGCTTCGATCATGATCCGCTCGAAGGCCGGTACGGCGCTGTCGAGCAGGCTCGATTGGCCACGTGCCAAAGCCTGGTCGGCCCACTGGCTCAGCGCCTGCTCCCAATTGGTTACCGGTGCTGAATCCTGCGGCAGGCTCAGCAGCTCCGGCGGCAGGTCGCTGATGTGCACTTCGCGACCTGAAGCCATTACGGTGATCCAGCGGCAGGTGTTCTCCAGCTGACGCACGTTGCCTGGCCATGGCAGGTTTTTCAGGTATTCCTCGGTTTCGCTTTTCAGCAGTTTCGGTTCCACCGCCAGTTCTTGCGCGGCGCGGCTGAGGAAGTGCTTGGCCAGGGTCGGGATGTCTTCGCGACGGTCCGACAGCCGTGGAATGTGGATGCGGATTACGTTGAGGCGGTGGAACAAGTCCTCACGGAATTTTCCGGCATGCACCAGGGTTTCCAGATTCTGGTGAGTCGCGGCGATGATGCGTACATCGACCTTCACCGGCACATGACCGCCGACGCGGTAAAACTCGCCGTCCGCCAGTACCCGCAGCAAACGAGTCTGGGTGTCCGCCGGCATGTCGCCGATTTCATCGAGGAACAGCGTGCCGCCGTCGGCCTGTTCGAAGCGCCCGCGACGCAGGTTGGCTGCGCCGGTGAACGCGCCTTTTTCGTGGCCGAACAGTTCGGACTCCATCAGATCCTTGGGGATCGCCGCCATGTTCAGCGCAATGAACGGCGAGGCCGCCCGTGGGCTGTGACGGTGCAGGGCGTGGGCCACCAGCTCTTTACCGGTGCCGGATTCGCCGTTGATCAGCACGGTGATGTTGGAGTGACTCAAGCGCCCGATGGCGCGAAACACTTCCTGCATCGCCGGCGCTTCGCCGATGATTTCCGGGGTGCGGGTCAGCGTCGGGACGACTTCCAGGCCTTGCTGTTCCTGTGCGTGTTGATTGGCGCGCTTGACCAGCGACACGGCTTCGTCGACATCGAACGGCTTGGGCAAGTATTCGAACGCGCCGCCCTGATAGGACGCGACAGCGCTGTCCAGGTCGGAGTGGGCAGTCATGATGATGACTGGCAGCCGTGGGTGTTGTTCGCGAATCCGCGCCAGAAGGTCCAGGCCGCTGGCACCCGGCATGCGAATGTCGGAGATGATCACGTCCGGCTGCTGGCGCGCCAGGCGGCTCATCACGCCATCGGCGCTGTCGAAGCTTTGGGTGGTCATGCCTTCCTGTTGCAAGGCTTTTTCCAGGACCCAACGGATAGAACGGTCGTCATCGACGATCCACACGGTTTCACTACGGCTCATGTCGATGTGGCTCCTTGTTCCAGTGGCAGAAAGATCGAGAACGTGGTGTGGCCTGGATGGCTGTCACATTCGATCAAGCCCTGGTGCTGGCTGATGATGTTCTGGGTAATGGCCAGGCCCAGCCCGGTACCGTCCGGGCGGCCGCTGACCATGGGGAAGAAGATGGTTTCCTGCAGCTCGGCGGGGATCCCCGGGCCGTTGTCGATGATCTCGATCTTGGTCACCAGGCGATGGCGCACGTGGCCGATGGTGAACTGGCGCATGGCGCGGGTACGCAAGCTGATGCGGCCAAGGCGCAGCTCGTTCTGGCTGCTGATGGCCTGCATCGCGTTGCGCACGATGTTCAGCACGGCTTGAATCATCTGTTCGCGATCAATCAAGACATCCGGAATGCTTGGGTCGTAGTCGCGCACCAAAGTGATGCAGCCCTGACTTTCGGCCTCCACCAACTGACACACACGCTCCAGCACTTCGTGGACGTTGCACATGGCCAGCGACGGTAGCTTGTTGGAGCCGAGCATGCGATCCACCAGATTGCGCAGGCGATCGGCCTCTTCAATGATGACGTTGGTGTAATCGCGCAGGCTTTCTTCCGGCAACTCACGGGCGAGCAACTGAGCCGCGCCACGAATGCCGCCGAGAGGGTTCTTGATCTCGTGGGCGAGGCCACGCACCAGCATTTTGCTGGTTTCCTGCTTCGACAGTTGCGCCTCTTCCTTGGTGATCCGCAGGAGGCGGTCGCGAGGATGAACCTCCAGCAGCAGCATCGTGTCGCCATTGCTCAGGATTGGCGTCACGGCGTAGTCGACGGTCAAGGTCTGGCCGGTGAGGGCGGTGAGCATCGCTTCGCGCTTGGTGAACGGGTGTGCCTGCTCAACTGCCTGGCGCAGGGAGTTCAGCGCTTCGGTGGACTCGGTGAACAACTCACTGATGAACTGCCCATGGCTACGCTGGCCGCTGATGGCCAGGAGCATTTCCGCCGCCGGGTTCATGTACTCGAGGCGCAGTTCGGCGTCGAGCAGGATGGTGGCGGTGGTCAGATTGTCGAGTAGCAAGCGGTGTAGTGCGTCGCTAATGGTCATAGTAGGGCGTGCTCACCGTAAATGGCGAATCGCGTTGGCGCTGTGATCGCGCCAGGCAAGGCGTAGGACGCAGAGAATGGCGTTCCCTTTTCAAGTCCTACAACGCAGCATGGCGCGATCACAGCGCCAACCCGAAGGGCAAAGCCCCACGAGACGCAATCCGTCGTTATTCGTCGTTCATTTGGAGCAACCAAACTTCTCTCCTCATGCCTAGTCTTGCGTCTCGTGGGGCTTTGCGCGATCGCCATTTACGGTGAGCACGCCCTACTCCCTCTTTTGGAGCAGGGCATGCGCATGAATAACGCGCCGGTATGAGGAAAATGCAAAAACCAAACCAAGGCTCCGAAAAGAAGCGTTTAGAGCCTGAAACGGGCGTTTTACGCTCGTTTGCATGGCGTTCTGCCAGTTTTTTCGAGTACTTTCGAACCAAAATGGGCTGAGATGTGGGTATGGTGCAGATGTTTGCACCAATATAGTGCGCAAACCTGAACGAGGTTAGAAGAAGGGCAAGAAGGCGCTTTTTTCTTCTTCAGGCTTGTCTTTAAGGGGGCATTCCGGCCGTTGGCCGTAGTCGGTGAGGGTGCAGGGTTTGACCTGGCGTTTCTGCGCCAGGGAAATGCGCAGCATATGGAACGGTTGATTGGCCGTGCGTTCGACGGTGCGGCCCTGTTCGTCGAGGATTTCCACCGACAGGTTGTGACTGCCGCGGTCGATATTGCTCAGGGCGAACACCGGGCTGGGGCCGGGCTCGGCGGTGGGCTGGCCGTCCAGCAGCAAACGGTAACGATGACCCTGTTGCAGGCCGGGTTCGCTGGTAACGCTGACGATCAACTCACCGGCACTGCTACGGATCGTGGCATCCGGTTCCGGCACCAGCACCCGAAGCATGTCGTAATGAAACAGTGGTTTGGCCGGGTTTGTTTTCGCAGCGGTCATGGGCGCTGCGCCACTCGGGTTGGCTGACATTCGATTGCTTGTCGCCAACGGCACACGTTTGGCGTTGCGGGCGCCCGGCTGATCGGTGAAGACCCGATTACCCTGAGCGTCGATATATGTGAAGACCTCGGCCATCGCCGGCAGGCTGACCAGGCACGCGATCAACAGCCAGGCCCTCAAGGTTTATGCACCCGTTGCACGGTGAGCGTCACGGTGGGGCTCTGTTGCACGACGTTTTGCCCGTCGATCACCTGAACCGCAAGGTTATGTTCGCCACGGTCGATGTTCACCAGTTGCAGAGTCGGCACGTTGCTCGGCTGGCCGTAGGGTTGACCGTCCAGTAACAGCCTCAATCGATGAGTGCCTTGCAGGCGTGGATTGATCAATACGCTGACGGTGAACGTGCCGTTGTTGGCGCGCAAGGCTTCTTCGGTGGGCAGGCCGCTCAGCTCCAGCACCTGATAGGCGCTGTGCGGTTGGTCACGGCTACTGGCTTGCGGCGGTGCTACGGGTTCGCTGGGCGACTGACGCTCGACGCTGTTGAGCGGTGGCAATTCGACCGGCCGGGCTTTGACGCCGTCGGGCGGCTGATTGCTGTAGGCGGTGTTGCCATTGGCGTCGGTGTACTTATAGATCTGCGCAGCGGCGGGCAGGGCGATCAGTACGAGCAGGCATAACAACAATGAGCGCATTGCAGGCTTCCATTGGCCGTTGGGCAAGTGTCCGGCCCTGTTCCGTTCGTGGCGACTAAGCGCTGAGCATAGAGCACATCAGCGCATGTCGGCAGGCCGGCTCAGCGGCTGGCGCTGCACAACTCAGCGCTGGCGCGTACCTTGGCGAGCTCGCGCAGAGATACTTGGGTGCCGGTTTTATTGGCCTTGGCCAGCCAGGACGGGCACTGCGGGTCGTTGCGATAAGGGCTGAAATCGGCCAGTTGTTGCAGCAGGCGTTTTTGTAACTGATCAAGTTGCGGGCGGATCTGCCCGACGAGGTCGGGGCGAGGATCGTCGGGTGCCTTGCCTTGCGCATGCCAGTCAGACAAATGCGCGTATTGCACCAGTTTGTTGGCCTCGATCTGCGCCGAGAAGAACTGTTCGACGGCTTCGTTGCTCAATTTATAAGCAGGTGCCAGGGCAACGGCGCCGGCAATCACCTCACGCTCGCGCTGACGGTCCTCGACGGGTTTACCGCTGTCCCATTTGCTCAACGCGACTTGATCGGCAATCGCCAGGCGCTCCTCTATGGTGCCAAGCAGTGGGGCGAGGGCGGCAGGTGCCGGGCTGGCGAAAGCGCTGTTGGCCAGCAGGGTAGTGAGCAAGGCAAGGGATGAGCGTAGGCGCATGGAGGATCTCGACTTTATCGGGTGAAGGCCATGATGCACGCAACCGGGCATTCGATGACAGACGTTCGCCCACAAAAAAGGCCTCCCGAAGGAGGCCTCTCTTTTGTCACGCTGCGTAGTGCAGCGCTACCGGATCAGCAGCTGTAGTACAGCTCATATTCCAGTGGGTGTACGAAGGTACGAACCTTGATTTCTTCTTCGCTTTTCAGAGCGATGTAAGCGTCGATGAAGTCGTCGCTGAAAACGCCGCCTTTGGTCAGGAACGCACGACCTTTGTCCAGCTCTTCCAGGGCTTCTTTCAGGCTGCCGCAAACTTGTGGGATCTCTTTCGCCTCTTCAGGCGGCAGGTCGTACAGGTTTTTGTCAGCTGCATCGCCAGGGTGGATCTTGTTCTGGATGCCGTCCAGGCCAGCCATCAACAGTGCAGCGAAGCCCAGGTACGGGTTAGCTGCTGGATCCGGGAAACGGGCTTCGATACGGCGAGCGCGAGGGCTGGACACGTAAGGAATACGGATCGAAGCGGAACGGTTGCGAGCCGAGTAGGCCAGCATCACTGGAGCTTCGAAACCTGGGACCAGACGCTTGTAGGAGTTGGTCGACGGGTTGGTGAAGCCGTTCAGAGCCTTACCGTGCTTGATGATACCGCCGATGAAGTACAGAGCGGTGTCGGACAGGCCGGCATAGCCTTCGCCAGCGAAGGTGTTCTTGCCATCTTTGGCGATGGACAGGTGAACGTGCATACCCGAACCGTTGTCGCCGTACAGCGGCTTAGGCATGAAGGTCGCGGTGCGGCCGTATGCGTCAGCTACGTTGTGTACGCAGTATTTCAGGGTCTGAACTTCGTCAGCCTTGGCAACCAGGGTGTTGAACTTCACGCCGATTTCGTTCTGACCGGCAGTCGCCACTTCGTGGTGGTGAACTTCGATGGTCAGGCCCATTTCTTCCATGGCGTTGCACATGGAGGTACGGATTTCGTGGTCGTGGTCGAACGGCGGAACCGGGAAGTAGCCGCCTTTGACGCCTGGACGGTGGCCTTTGTTGCCGCCTTCCACGTCCTGGTCGGACATCCACGAACCTTGTTCGGAGTAGATTTTGAACATCGAGCCAGAGATGTCGGACTTGAACTTCACTTCGTCGAAGATGAAGAACTCAGGCTCTGGACCCACAAATACGGTGTCGCCGATACCGGTCGACTTCAGGTATTCCTCGGCACGCTTGGCGATCGCCCGTGGGTCACGGTCGTAGCCTTGCATGGTCGAAGGCTCGATCACGTCGCAAACCAGGATCAGGGTCGGCTCTTCGGTGAACGGGTCGAGAACGGCAGTGGTGTCGTCCGGCATCAGGATCATGTCGGAAGCTTCGATGCCTTTCCAGCCAGCGATGGAGGAACCGTCGAACATTTTGCCTTCTTCGAAGAAAGCTTCATCCAGCGCATCGCGAGCCGGCATGGTCACGTGGTGCTGAGTGCCTTTGGTGTCCGTGAAGCGCAGATCAATCCACTTGACGTCATGATCTTTGATGAGTTGAACCGACTTCGACATAGTGTCCTCCGGGTGGCTTAGGGCTAGTAATGGATGCCCTTAAATGTGGGTGATGCCGGCGCGAATACTCTGCCATGGCAACCTGCCTCACAAGGGAGCAAATTGCATGCCAGTGCCTCATCATGGGTTTTTTGCCCCAATATCACGCTTGCAAGGGGGCGGCGCACCATAAAGCGCAAAATATCGCCCTGTAATGTAGCGTCGATTTCCATAAATGACCTGTTTTGGTGCATGCAAAACCTTCTGCACATTAACTGGTTAAACCTTGAGCAATTTCCGCTATAATCCGCGCCCCCCTTTTTCGGCTGGCCCTGCGCGCGCTGTTTTCATGAAACTAATCGTAAAAGTCTTCCCCGAGATCACCATCAAGAGCCGCCCGGTACGGATGCGTTTCATCCGCCAGTTGGCCAAAAACATCCGTACCGTGCTCCGCGACCTGGACCCGGCCGTGGTGGTGAACGGTGTGTGGGACAATCTCGAGCTGGAAACCCGCGTCAGCGACCCCAAGGTCCTGAAAGAGATGGGCGAGCGCCTGACTTGCACGCCGGGCATCGCGCACTTTTTGCAGATCGACGAGTACCCGCTGGGCGACTTCGACGACATCGTCGAGAAGTGCAAGCAGCACTACGGCGATGCGCTGGCCGGGAAGATTTTCTCGGTGCGCTGCAAGCGCGCCGGCAAGCACCCATTCAGTTCGATAGACATCGAGAAATATGTCGGCAGCCAGTTGCGCCGTCAGTGTGGTGCCGCCGGGATCGACCTGAAAAAGCCCGAAATCGAAGTCCGTATCGAAGTTCGCGACCAACGGTTGTTCGTGATCCACAGCCAGCACAACGGCATCGGCGGTTATCCGCTCGGGGCCCTGGAACAGACGCTTGTACTGATGTCCGGCGGCTTCGATTCCACCGTTGCGGCCTACCAGATCATGCGCCGCGGGCTGATGAGCCACTTCTGCTTCTTCAACCTGGGCGGACGCGCCCACGAATTGGGCGTCATGGAAGTCGCGCACTTCATCTGGAAGAAGTACGGCAGCTCCCAACGCGTGTTATTTGTCAGTGTGCCGTTCGAGGAAGTTCTGGGAGAAATTCTCGGGAAAGTCGATAACAGTCATATGGGTGTAGTTTTGAAGCGTATGATGTTGCGCGCTGCTTCCCGAATTGCCGATCGACTGCACATCGAAGCGCTGGTCACGGGTGAGGCGATCTCCCAGGTGTCGAGCCAGACGTTGCCGAACCTGTCCGTGATCGACTGCGTAACCGACAAGCTGGTCTTGCGTCCACTGATCGCCAGTCACAAGCAGGACATCATCGACACGGCCAACGAGATCGGCACCGCCGATTTCGCCCGGCACATGCCGGAGTACTGCGGGGTCATCTCGGTCAATCCGAAGACGGCGGCCAAGCGCTACCGCGTGGAGCACGAAGAGAAAGAATTCGACATGGCAGTCCTTGAGCGCGCGCTCGAGAACGCCAAACTGGTGCCGATCGATCGGGTGATCGACGAATTGGGCCAGGACTTGCAGATTGAAGAAGTCAGCGAAGCGCTGGCGGGCCAGATCATCATCGATATCCGTCACCCGGATGCCGCCGAAGACGACCCGCTGGAGCTTCCTGGTATCGAGGTACAGACGATGCCGTTTTATGCACTGAACGCTCGTTTCAAGGAACTGGACCCTACTCGCCAGTACCTGCTGTATTGCGACAAAGGCGTGATGAGTCGCCTGCATGCCCACCATTTGCTCAGTGAGGGGCATGCCAATGTGCGCGTTTATCGACCGAGCTAAGTGCCCGGGGCTGTTTGCCTGTGGCCTGCGTCACCGGCCCCCCGATGCCACCGTCAAGTTGTAACGGCTTGTACGGACGCTACTGTTAATCGCTGCCAAGACTTGTCAGCACACCGAATCCTCTGATCGAGATACACAAGTGATCGAAAATCTACGCAACATCGCCATCATTGCCCACGTTGACCATGGTAAAACCACCCTGGTAGACAAACTCTTGCGTCAATCCGGCACCCTGGAACGCAACGAGCTCAACGACGAGCGCGTGATGGACTCCAACGACCAGGAGAAAGAGCGCGGTATTACCATTCTGGCGAAAAACACCGCCATCAACTGGAACGGCTACCACATCAACATCGTGGACACCCCGGGCCACGCCGACTTCGGCGGCGAAGTTGAACGCGTAATGTCGATGGTCGACTCCGTTCTGCTGCTGGTTGACGCTCAAGACGGCCCTATGCCGCAAACCCGTTTCGTGACCAAGAAGGCGTTCGAAGCCGGCCTGCGTCCAATCGTGTGCATCAACAAGGTTGACCGTCCAGGCGCGCGTCCGGACTGGGTTCTGGACCAGATCTTCGACCTGTTCGACAACCTGGGTGCTACCGAAGAACAGCTGGACTTCAAAGTCGTCTACGCCTCGGCCCTGAACGGCATCGCCGGTCTGGACCACACCGACATGGCTGAAGACATGACCCCGTTGTACCAGTCGATCGTCGACAACGTACCGGCTCCTAAAGTTGACCGTGAAGGCCCGTTCCAGATGCAAATCTCGGCACTGGACTACAACAGCTTCCTGGGTGTTATCGGTGTTGGCCGTATCGCTCGTGGTAGCGTCAAGCCGAACACTCCAGTCGTGGCCATTGGCGCCGACGGCAAGAAGCGTAACGGTCGTATCCTGAAGCTGATGGGTCACCACGGCCTGCACCGTATCGACGTTGAAGAAGCGTTTGCCGGTGACATCGTGTGCGTGAGCGGTATGGACTCGCTGTTCATCTCCGACACCCTGTGCCAGCCGGACAACGTCGAGGCGATGAAGCCTCTGACCGTTGACGAGCCAACCGTTTCCATGACCTTCCAGGTAAACGACTCGCCTTTCTGCGGTAAAGAAGGCAAGTTCGTGACTTCCCGTAACATCAAGGAGCGTCTGGACAAAGAGCTGCTGTACAACGTTGCACTGCGCGTTGAAGAAGGCGACTCGGCTGACAAGTTCAAGGTTTCCGGCCGTGGTGAGCTGCACCTCTCGGTACTGATCGAAACCATGCGTCGCGAAGGCTTCGAAATGGGCGTTGGTCGTCCGGAAGTGATCATCCGTCAAGTTGACGGCGTGAAGCAGGAACCGTTCGAAAACGTAACCATCGACACCCCTGAAGAATCCCAGGGCAAGGTCATGGAAGAGATGGGCCTGCGTAAAGGCGACCTGACCAACATGGTGCCGGATGGCAAAGGCCGTGTTCGTCTGGAGTACAACATCCCTGCTCGCGGTCTGATCGGTTTCCGTAACCAGTTCCTGACCCTGACCAACGGTGCTGGCATCCTGACCTCGATCTTCGATCGCTACGACACCATGAAGTCCGGCGACATGTCCGGTCGTCAGAACGGTGTTCTGGTATCGGTAGAAACCGGCAAGGCGCTGACCTACTCCCTGGAAACCCTGCAGGCGCGTGGCAAGCTGTTCGTTGAGCACGGTCAAGAGATCTACAACGGTCAGATCGTTGGTCTGAACAGCCGTGACAACGACATGGGCGTCAACCCAACCAAAGGCAAGAAGCTCGACAACATGCGTGCTTCGGGTAAAGACGAAACCATCGCCCTGGTTCCACCTGTTCGCTTCACTCTGGAACAGGCCCTGGAATTCATCCAGGATGACGAGCTGTGCGAAGTGACACCTAAGTCGATCCGCCTGCGTAAGAAGATCCTGGACGAAGGCGAGCGTACCCGCGCTGCCAAGAAAGCCAAGAACTGAGTTAACTCAGGCTGAATGAAAACGCCCCCGGTCGAAAGGCCGGGGGCGTTTTTGTTTGTCTGGCTGTAGCAGCTGCCGAGCCTGCGAGGCTGCGTTCGACAGCTGCTACGGGGATCGAGGCGGTTTTAAAACTTTTCGAGGGTGCGGCTGGAGCTGCTGGTCTCGCGCACCACTTCTTTAGGCTTGTACGCGCAATACCCTGGCCGCGGTCCGATCTTCGGGTGGTTGCGGCAGGTGTCCGGGCGCTTATCATAAATAGTGCACAAACGGCTTTTACGATCCAGGTACAGGCAATCGTTGTTGCTCATGCGCTGGAGGGTGAAGATCTCGGACTTCTGGTTGTAGCGCTCGACAATCCCTTCCTTCTGCAAGCGCTTGGCGATGTTCTTGGGTGGATCGCCCAGTTCGAATTCGTCGACGATGCCGATACGGATCAGATCCTTGATCTTGACCTCGACCGGCAGCGTGCAGCAGCTGGACATGCACGAGCCGCACATTGGGGCAGAGTACTTGGCCCAGGTATCGAGGCGATCGATTTCCGCGGCGGCGATCAGGTTGGGCTTCATCATCGGTTGTTACCAGCGTGTGCATCAGGGCGCGCGATCATACCGGGACTGGTGGATTTTTGAACAACCTTTCGCCAGATTTTTTTTGCTTGTCGCAAAATAGTCCTGTGTCCGGCACGGCCCCTGCATTGTTTCTGGCCCACGACAACGTAATGTCGATCTATCTCGTACTAACAGGAAAAACTGCCGAACCAGAGTCTCTACGGTCTGTCAGACCGACTAGGCTCAGACAACTTCACGCTCGCTCGAGGTCTTATCGATGACTCAAGAACCACTTGTTCGCGAAGCAGAGGTGGCCGCATTCCGCGACGCCGTCTTGACCAAGCTCACTTACGCGGTGGGCAAAGACCCGGATCACGCCTTCGACCATGACTGGTTCGAAGCCATTGCCCTGGCGGCGCGTGATCACATGGTCGAGCACTGGATGGACCACACCCGGCAGATCTACCGCAAAGGCCAGAAACGCGTTTATTACCTTTCCCTTGAATTTCTTATCGGTCGCTTGCTCTACGACAGCCTGAGCAACCTCGGCTTGCTCGATGTAGCCCGCGAGGCCATGACCGAACTGGGGGTCGACATCGAACGCATCCGTCTGCTGGAGCCCGATGCGGCACTGGGCAACGGTGGCCTCGGACGTCTGGCGGCATGCTTTATGGAAAGCATGTCGACCCTCGGCATCGCCGGCCATGGTTATGGCATTCGTTACGAACACGGTTTGTTCCGCCAGGCCATCGTCGACGGCTGGCAGCAGGAGCAGACCGAACACTGGCTGGACTTCGGCAACCCGTGGGAGTTCGAACGACCAGAGGTGGCCTACCCGATCGGTTTCGGCGGCAGTGTCGAAACCGTGACCGATGAAGCCGGCAAGTCCAGGCAAGTCTGGTCTCCGTCGGAAACCGTGCGGGCCATCGCCTACGACACCCCGGTGGTCGGTTGGCGTGGTGCAAGCGTCAACACCCTGCGGCTGTGGCGCGCCCGGGCCATGGAAGAATTGCATCTGGAGCGCTTCAACGCGGGCGACCACTTGGGCGCGGTCGCGGAAGTGGCCTGGGCAGAAAGTATCTCCCGCGTGCTTTACCCGGCGGACAGCAACGAGGCCGGCCAGGAGTTGCGCCTGCGCCAGGAATATTTCTTCGTCTCCGCGTCCTTGCAGGACTTGTTGCGTCGCCATCGCAACATGCACACCTCGGTGCTGACCCTGGGCGATCACGCCGCCATTCAACTCAACGACACTCACCCCTCGATCGCCGTGGCCGAACTGATGCGTCAGTTGGTCGACGTCTATGACGTGGCGTGGGATGCGGCGTGGCAGATCACGGTCGACACGCTGTCGTACACCAACCACACGCTGTTGCCGGAAGCGCTGGAAACCTGGCCGGTCAGTCTGATGGAACGGATGCTGCCCCGGCACATGCAGATCATTTACTTGATCAACGCCCAGCACATCGACTCGTTGCGAGCCAAAGGTGTTCACGATTTCGACGTGCTGCGTGCGATTTCGCTGATCGAGGAAGACAACGGTCGCCGCGTGCGCATGGGTAACCTGGCATTCCTGGGTTCCCACAGCGTCAATGGCGTGTCCGGCCTGCACACGCAGCTGATGCGCAGCACGGTGTTCTCCGAGCTGCACAAGCTTTACCCGGACCGGATCAACAACAAGACCAATGGCATTACCTTCCGCCGCTGGCTCTATCAGGCCAACCCCGAACTCACCTCCATGCTGGTCGACGCCCTCGGCCCGAATCTGCTGGACAACCCCGAGGAGCGCTTGCTCGCGCTGGAGCCGTTTGCCGAGAAGACTGCATTTCGCAAGCAGTTCGCCGAACAGCGGCTGCACAACAAGAAAGCCCTGGCGTACCTGATTCATGAGCGGCTGGGGATCGCGGTCAATCCGGCGGCGATGTTCGATGTGCAGGTCAAGCGGATCCACGAATACAAGCGTCAGTTGCTTAACCTGATGCACACCGTCGCGCTGTATCAGGCGATTCGTGCCGAGCCGGAAACCGACTGGGTGCCGCGGGTGAAAATCTTCGCCGGCAAGGCGGCGGCCAGTTATCACCAAGCCAAGCTGATCATCAAGCTGACCAACGACATTGCGCGGGTGGTCAACAACGACCCGACGGTGCGCGGCTTGCTCAAAGTGGTGTTCCTGCCCAACTACAACGTCAGCCTGGCCGAGAGCATCATTCCGGCGGCGGACTTGTCGGAGCAGATTTCCACTGCCGGCTTCGAAGCCTCGGGCACCAGTAACATGAAATTCGGCCTCAACGGCGCGCTGACCATCGGTACCCTGGACGGGGCCAACGTGGAAATGTGCGAGCGCATCGGTGCCGAGCACATGTTTATTTTTGGTCTCAGCGCCCAGCAAGTGGAAGCGCGCAAGCGTAACCATGAATTCAACGCCGCGCCGGACATCGCCGCCTCCCATCGGCTCAACGACGTGCTGCAAGCGATTCGCAGCGGGGTGTTCTCACCAGACGATCCGTCCCGTTATACCGCGCTGATCGATTCGCTGGTGGACTACGACCGCTTCCTGGTCTGCGCCGATTTCGACTCTTACTGGAACGCACAGATGCGGGTCGAAGCTCACTGGCACGACTCGAAAGAGTGGTGGCGCTCGGCGGTATTGAACACCGCGCGGATGGGCTGGTTCTCGTCCGACCGGACCATTCGCGAGTACGCAACGGATATCTGGAAAGCTTTGGAGTAATTTTTAGCAACAAATGTGCGCAAGGCCCAACGTCCGTTGGGCCTCATCGATATACTAAGCGCCAACTTGACCCCAGTGTGGGGGCGGCGCACCGCCGCTCCCACACTGGACTCCGGGTGTCTGCTCACTAGACTGAGCCAGAGGCTGTATCGCACGGATCAGCCCCGCCACGGGGCCGCTTAGGGATATCGACCATGCAATGGATGTTAATGCTGATTGGGCTGCTGCTGGGCTGGATTCTTGACGAGTCGTTCAGCGAGGCGCTGTTGGGCGCTTTGCTCGGGCTGGGTCTCGGCCAGGCCATGCGTATCGGCCGCTTGAGCACTCAAACGGCCGAGCAGCGACGTTTACTCGATCAGGCTCAGGTTGCGCTGAATGCGGTCGAGCAGCGACTGGCGTTGCTGGAAGTGTCGGGTGCCAAGGCACCTGAACCAGGCGAACCGGTTGTCAGCGAACCCGCTGAGTCGCCTGAAGTCATTCTTGAGCAAGCCCCTGTCGCACCCACGGAGCTGGTCTGGGAGCTACCCCCCGAATTCGAACCCATCACCGCGGCCGCTGCCGAAACCAGTCGTCCGTTGCCCGCCGATGTCTGGCAGCCCGAGCCGGTCGCCCGCGAACCGCAGCAACCGGCCGAGCCGCGCGGCCCGAACTTCATCGAGCGCGCCATCAGCGGCGCACGCAATTGGCTGTTCGGCGGCAATACCGTATTGCGGGTCGGCGTGATGCTGTTGTTCCTCGGCCTGGCTTTCCTGTTGCGTTATGCCACCGAAGGCATGGTGGTGCCGATCGAGTTGCGCTACGCCGGTGTCGCGGCGGCGGCCTTGGGCCTGCTCGCCCTGGGCTGGTGGCTGAGACTGCGCAACAGCAACTACGCGCTGATGCTGCAAGGCACCGGGATCGCGGTGTTGTACCTGACGGTATTTGCCGCGATGCGTCTGCATCCGTTGCTTGATCCCAAGGCAGCATTGGGCCTGTTGGTGGTGGTGACGGTGTTCTCGGCGATTCTCGCCATTACCCAAAATGCTTTGGGCCTGGCCGCCGCTGCCGCGTTGGGCGGTTTCGCCGCGCCGATCCTGACCTCCACCGGCGCCGGCAATCACGTCGCGCTGTTCAGCTATTTCGCCCTGCTCAACGCTGGCATCCTCGCCATCGCGTGGTTCAAGGCCTGGCGGCTGCTCAACCTGATCGGGTTTGTCGGCACCTTCGGCATCGGCTTTGCCTGGGGCCTGCGCTCCTATAGACCGGAGCTGCTGTGGAGTACCGAGCCGTTCCTGATTCTGTTCTTCCTGATGTACCTGGCCATCGGTTTGTTGTTCACCCGGCGCAAGTTGCTGGAAATGAGCGACGCGCCCGAGGACGACAGCCGTGAAGCGCTGCTGCGCTGGTCGGCGCACAAGGGCGATTACGTCGACGGCATGATGCTGTTCGCGCCACCGTTGGTGGGCTTCGGTCTGCAGTTCGCGCTGGTGGAGCACTTTGAATTTGCCGCGGCCTTCAGCGCCTTGGCCCTGGGCATGATTTACATGGGGCTGGCCCGGTTGCTGATGGGGGGCCGGGCACTGTTGCTGGCCGAAACCTGTCTGGCGCTGGGGGTGATCTTCGCCAGTCTGGCGATCCCTCTGGGGCTTGATGCGCGTTGGACTGCCGCAGCCTGGGCGGTGGAAGGCGCGGGGATTTTCTGGCTCGGCCTGCGTCAACGACGGCCGCTGGCGCGGGCCTTTGCCTTGCTGCTGCAATTGGGCTCGGCGTTGGCTTTTATCAGCGAATTGCGCAGCGGCGAGAGCAGCCTGCTCGACGGTGCGCCGCTGGGGGCGCTGATGCTCGGCGTGGCGCTGCTGTTCAGCTTCTACCAATTACGCAAAGCGTTGCCTGAACAGGCGTTGCCGTGGGAACGCCAGGGGTTGCCGGTGCTGGCCTGCCTGGGCCTGACGTTCCTCTATCTGCTGGCGCCGCTGTTTTTCTTCACTCACGGCACGGCGATCAGTTGGGCGCTGGCCGGGTTGGCGACGCTGTTCGTCGGCCTGCGCCTGCAATCGCGGGCGTTCCTGTTCAGTGCGTTCGCCGTGCAACTGCTCGGCGGTGCGTTGTTCCTGGTGCGGCTGCGAGGGGCGAGCGGAGACTCGGCTGCGGTATTCAGCGCCGGCTGGAGCGGTTTGCTCAGCGCATCCTTGATCGGGCTGGCACTGATCACCGGCATGTTGTTGGCGGCCCGGGACGAAATGGTGCGCAGTGACGTACGTTTGCTGCGTGGCTTGTCGGTGGTGCTATTGGCCGGTCTGGTGCTGATCAACCTGGCGGTGCTGTTCGTGTTGCCGTGGCAAACCGCGAGTGCGGTGTGGGCGGCCAGTGGTTTGTTCATCATCTGGCTGAGTCTGTACCTGAAGCAGCGTGTGAGTTTTGTCTTTGGTTTGCTGTTGCAGGTGATCGGCGGCGTAGCGTTCCTGTTCGCCGGGCCAGACCTGCTCGGGCCGCTGCTCAGCGAAGGGTTGCGACCGTTGGCGCATAGCGGGTTCTGGACACCGCTGGTGCTGGGACTGGCGGCATTTGTCGGGGCCTGGCGTTTGCAGCTAGGCAACCATGCTTCGGCTTTCGATGTGTTGAGCCTGCAGCGCTTGTCCGAAGTGTTGCTGGTGTGGGGCACGGGTTGGTGGGCACTGGCGTGGATCAGCGAAGTGCTGCGTTTTGCGCCTGTGAACCTGCAAGCGACGTTGCTGCTGGCGGTCGCGGCGGTGAGTGTGGCGCTGTGGGCGGTGCTGGCGCTGCGCCTGAAGTGGTCGTCGCTGGGTTTGCTCTGCACCTTGCTGATTCCCGCCGCCGGTCTGGTGTTGCTCGCGGCCTGGCATTCGCGTTATCACCCGGCCGCCAACTTCGGCTGGCTGGTTTGGGCCGCGGTGTTCGTCGTGCATTTCATCTCGTTGCAGCGTCTGGCGTCGATGCTGCCCGAAAAAGCCCAGAGCACCGCCCATGTACTCGGTTGCTGGCTATTGATCGGCGTGTTGGCCCTGGAGCTGCGTTATGGCTTGCTGCTGTTGTCGGAGCAGTACAACGCCTGGCGCTGGTTGGGCTGGGCGATTCTGCCGAGCCTGTATCTGGTGCTGATGGCCGCACCGCGCGCGTGGCCATGGCCAGTGTCGGCTTATCCCCGCGAGTACCGGGTCTATGCCGCCGCGCCGTTGGCGTTGTTGATGCTCGGCTGGTTCTGGCTGGCGAACATGGCCAGCGACGGCACCGCCGAGCCGTTGCCCTATGTGCCACTGATCAACCCGCTGGAGCTGGGCCTGTTGTTCGCCCTGTTCGGCGTTTATGTCTGGTCCCGCAACGCAGTCACGCAACTGGCGATCCGCAAGGATTACACCGATAACGCCACGCAGGTGATTGCCGGTGTTTCACTGTTCGCCTTCTTTACCGCGCTGGTGATGCGCGCGGCCCACCACTGGGGTGGCGTGCCGTTCGCGCTGGATCTGCTGCTTGAATCGATGCTGGTGCAGGCCGGCCTGTCCATCGTTTGGACCCTGATGGCCCTGAGTCTGATGATCGGTGGGCATCTGCGTCACCGCCGTGAAGTCTGGCTGATCGGCGCAGGGCTGATCGCGCTGGTGGTTGCCAAGCTGTTCTTCGTTGAATTGAGTAACCGCGGCGGGCTGGCGCGGATCGTGTCGTTTATCGGCGTTGGCGTGTTGCTGTTGGTGGTGGGCTATTTCGCCCCGCTGCCACCCAAGCGTGCCGAAGCCGTGCCGGGTGCTGAAAAACCGGCCCCTGAAACCGAAGGAGTGTCATCTTGAGTCAGAAGCTGAACCTGGGCTGGTGGGCTGCTGTTGTGCTGGGGGTGACACTGTCGGCTGGCGCGCAGGAAAAACCTGCGGACTTCGCCACGCAGGTGCCATTGTCTGTGAGCGGCGAGGGCCCGTGGTATCGCCTGGAATTGCCCTTGGGCGTGCAACTGAACGCGCGGCAAACCGATCTCAGCGATGTGCGTGTGTTCAACGCCGCCGGTGAGCCTCAGGCGTACGCTCTGGCCCGAGAGCCTGCGCAGACCCACGAAAACCGCACGCTGACCGACGTAAAGTGGTTCCCGTTGTACAACTCGGCGGATGCCAGCGAACGCACGCCGAGCGTACGGGTGCAATCGAACACCAACGGCACGTTGATCGAAGTGCAGCCGTCCAGCCAGTTGGAGGCGGGCGAAGAAGAGCTGCGCGGCTGGTTACTCGATGCCAGCGGCATCAAGGCGCCGTTGCAGCAATTAATCCTCGACTGGACCAGTGAACGCGACGGCTTCCAGCGTTTCAGCATCGAGGCCAGCAACGATTTGCAGCATTGGCAGTCGTGGGGTGAAGGGCAGGTGGCGCGTCTGACGTTTGCCGACGAACGGGTCGAGCAACATGAAGTCGGCCTGCCGGGGCAATCGGCGCGCTATCTGCGTTTGCTTTGGAATTCGCCTCAGTCGGCGCCAGTGCTGACCTCGGCGCAGCTGGAAAGCACCAACCCTCGCACCTTGCCGCTGCCGTTGGTCTGGTCGCAACCCTTGGCCGGCAGCAGCGTGAAGGCCGGTGAGTACATCTGGCAATTGCCGATGGGGTTGAACGTCCAGCGCTTGCAGGTCGAGCTGAATCAGCCCAACAGCCTGGCACCGGTAACGTTGTCGGGGCGCCGGGAGACCAGCCTGCCGTGGCAACCGCTGACCAACGGTTTGCTCTATCGCCTGACCCAGAATGGCCAGGATGTGGTGCAGAACGAATTGCAGTTGTCGGGCCAGACCGTGCAGCAATTGAAACTGACGGTGGATGAACGCGGCGGTGGCCTGGGTGCCGAAGCACCCACCGTGCGGTATGCCGTGCGCTCCACGCAATTGGTGTTCCTGGCGCGCGGTGCCGGGCCTTATACGCTGGCGCTGGGAAGTGCGACGGTGAAGGCTGCAAGCTTGCCATTGTCGACGCTGATTCCCGATTACAGCGCGGCGAAGCTGGCGACGCTGGGCAAGGCGACGGTGGACGGCGGGGCCGTGGTGACCCCGGTGGCGACAGCGCCAACTGTGCTGGGCACGAACTGGAAAAAGATCGGGTTGTGGGCGGTGTTGCTGCTCAGTGTGCTGTTTCTGGGAGGGATGGCGTTCAGTTTGCTGCGCAAGCCTGCTGCTAAATCCTGAGGATGGCTGGCGCTGCGCGCCAGATCGCGGGCAAGCCGCTCCTGCAGGGGCGAGGCTTGCCCGCGAAGACGTCCTTCCTGCCAGCAAAAATATCGAAACTGGCGCCCAATCGCGGCCCATTTCGAACTACGCTCAACCCCGCGCATGAACTCTATTGGGTGTATCACGTCTGATAGGAGGAAATGCGCCCCGACTCGCGTTAAACTGCGCGGGTTTTTAGCCCCCCATTCCTCCGGAGCCGTCCATGTCCCGCGTTACCCTGAGTCGCTATTTGATTGAGCAGACCCGCAGCAACAACACTCCTGCCGATCTGCGTTTCCTGATCGAAGTGGTGGCGCGTGCCTGTAAGGAAATCAGCCACGCCGTTTCCAAAGGCGCCCTGGGTGGTGTCCTGGGCAGCATGGGCACTGAAAACGTCCAAGGTGAAGTGCAGAAGAAGCTTGATGTGATGTCCAACGACATCCTGCTCGAAGCCAACGAATGGGGCGGTCACCTGGCCGGCATGGCATCCGAAGAAATGGACAATGCCTACCAGATCCCGGGCAAATACCCGAAAGGCGCGTACCTGCTGGTGTTCGACCCGCTGGACGGTTCGTCGAACATCGACATCAACGCGCCGGTCGGTACGATCTTCTCGGTGCTGCGTTGCCCGAACGAATACCTGACCCAGAACGAGCCTTTGAACGAAAAGGCCTTCCTGCAGCCAGGCACTCAGCAGGTTGCCGCCGGTTACGCGATTTACGGTCCACAGACCATGCTGGTGCTGACCCTGGGCAATGGCGTCAAAGGCTTCACCCTGGATCGTGAAATGGGCAGCTTCGTACTGACCCATGAAGACATCACGATTCCGGAGTCCACGCAGGAATTCGCGATCAACGCGTCCAACAAGCGTCACTGGGAAGCGCCGGTACAGCGTTACGTCGACGAATTGCTGGCTGGCGATGAAGGCCCGCTGAAGAAAAACTACAACATGCGTTGGGTCGCCGCGATGGTGGCCGACGTGCACCGCATCCTGACCCGCGGCGGTCTGTTCATGTACCCACGCGACAGCCGCGAGCCGTCGAAGCCGGGCAAACTGCGCCTGATGTACGAAGCCAACCCGATGTCGTTCCTGGTGGAGCAAGCGGGTGGCGCATCCACTGACGGCCACCAGCGCATCCTCGACATCCAGCCGGAAGGCCTGCACCAGCGTGTTGCGGTGTTCCTCGGTTCGAAAGAAGAAGTTGCCCGCGTCACGGCTTACCACAAGGAATAAAACATGACCGCGCCCTGGCAGCCGTTACTCGAATGGTGGTTTGGATCTTTCGAATCACCCAACGAAATAGCGGCTGACAAGGGCAAGTTATGGTTCGGCAAGCGTGACAGTCAGGACCTCGAAGCGCGGATGCGTTTCGGGGATCTGGTCGAGCAGGCACTGGCCGGCGGATTGACCGAATGGGCGCAACGCCCCGAAGGTTGGCTGGCCCTGGTGCTGTTGCTCGATCAATTGCCGCGAATGATCTTTCGCGACACACCCAAATCCTTTTCCGGCGACGTCAGGGCCCAGGCACTGGTGGCGCAAGGCATTGCCGCGGATTTCGATCGGCAACTGCGACCGATCCAGCGGGTTTTTATCTATCTGGTGTTCGAACACTGCGAAAACCTGGCGGTGCAGAACGAAGCGGTTTCGCGGTTTCTCGATCTGGTTGAACAGCAACCCGAGGCGGATCGGGCGGTGTTTGCCAGCAACCTGGATTACGCCGAACGGCATCAGAAGATCATTGCGCGATTTGGGCGGTTTCCCCATCGCAATGCGGTGTTGGGGCGTGAGTCTACGGCTGAGGAGCTGGAGTTTCTTTCGGGGCCAGGATCGCGCTTCTAGCTTTTCGTTGTTGCTGATGCCGGCATCGCGGGCAAGCCCGCGATGAGGCCGGTGAGAGCGCCTTAGATCCGGAAACTACCCACCAACTGCTTCAACCGCGCCGCTTGCTGCTCAAGATCGGCACACGCACGCAAAGTCGACTGCAAGTTCTCCACGCCTTCCTGGTTCAGCGTGTTGATCTCGGTGATGTCGACGTTGATCGATTCCACCACGGCGGTCTGTTCTTCAGTCGCGGTAGCCACCGACTGGTTCATCCCGTCGATTTCACCGATGCGCTGCGTCACGCTGCCCAGGCGTTCGCCAGCCTGGTTGGCGATGCCGACGCTGCTTTCGCTCTGGCGCTGGCTGTCGGTCATGGTGCTGACCGCTTCCCGGGCGCCAACTTGCAGCTCCTCGATCATCTTCTGCACTTGCTGCGCCGAATCCTGAGTGCGGTGGGCGAGGTTGCGTACTTCGTCGGCCACCACGGCAAAACCACGGCCGGCTTCACCGGCACGGGCAGCTTCGATGGCCGCGTTGAGGGCCAGCAGGTTGGTCTGTTGCGAGATGCTGGTGATCACTTCCAGAATCTGTCCGATGTTCACCGTGTTGCTGTTCAGGGTTTCGATGTTGCCGCACGAATCGCTGATTTTTGCCGAAAGCTGGTGCATCGCGGCGATGGTTTTATCCACTACCTGCTGACCCTCTTCGGCCAGGCTGCGTGCGTCGCTCGAATGTTGCGAGGCGAGGGCGGCGTTCTGGGCGATTTCCTGGGCGGCGGCACCGAGCTGGTTGATCGCTGCCGCGACGCTGCTGGTGCGCGAGGCCTGTTGATCGGAGTTGAACATTGACGAGTTCGAGGCCGCCACTACGCGCAGGGCAACTTCGTTGACCTGGCCGGTGGCCGAAGATACTTCGCGGATCGAGGTATGGATACGCTCGACGAAACGGTTGAACGAGGTGCCCAGAGCACCGAATTCGTCCTGGCCATGAATGGTCAGGCGTTTGGTCAGGTCGCCTTCGCCCTCGGCGATGTCATGCATGGCGCGGCCCATGATCAGCAGAGGCTGCATCAGCACGCGGATCAACATGCTCAGCAGCGCAATGATGATCACCACGGCGATGACCATGGCGATGATCGCCGAGGTGCGGAATTCGCTGAGCATCGAGAACGCGGTTTCCTGATCCAGAACCAGCGCCACGTACCAGTCCGCCGACGGCACACCGTTAACGTGGGTGAAGGAGATGAACTGGGTTTTACCGTCCAGTTCGACTTCTTTCAGGCCCGGGCTGACTTTCGGCGCGCCGTTGGGGTAGGCGTCGGCCAGGTTCTTGAGCACCAGTTTGCTGTCCGGGTGGATCAGAATCTTGCCGTCGGCGCTGACAATGAACGCATGGCCATGACCGCCGAAGTTCAGCGAGTTGATGATCGCGCTGACGCTGGACAGGTCGATATCCGCGCCGGCGACGCCAATCATCTGGCTCTGGTACTTCACCGGCGTGGCCACGGTGATCACCAGTTTGCCCGACGACGCCGCGATGTAGGGTTCGGTGACGATGGTCTGTTGCGCGTTGTTGGCTGCCTTGTACCAGCCACGGGCGCGAGGGTCGTAGTCCGCGGCGCGGTTGCCGGCCGGGATCGAGAACATCACGCCATCGGTGCCGCCGAAGTAGCTCAGCTGGAAGTTGCTGGTATAGGCCGGCAGGTCGATGGCGCGTTTGAGATTGGCCGGGGCGCTGCCGTCCACGGCGATCTGCTGGGACAGCGATTGCAGCAATTGGATGCGGCTTTCCAGCCAGGTCTGGATGTTGCTGGTGGTCAGGCTGCCGAGTTCCTGCATCGAGGACTCGGTACTGCTGCGCAGGGTTTGACGCTGGCGGTAATCGTTGAACAGGATGAAACAGGCGAATGCAACGGCCACCACGAGAGCGGCTGCCAACAAGATCTTGTGGCTGAATTTCATGTTTCTGGTCATTAAATGATCTACCGCGCAGTGGCTGGTCAGCAAAGGGGCGTCAATTTGCCACAGTCGAGGGCTTGGCGCTGCTTTTATGTCGACTGGCCAGCGCCAAAGATTAGGCGGGTATTGACGAAAACCGACGAAATACCCAATGACCTGAGAAAGGGGCTGATTTATCGGTAAAAGGCTGACGAGTGGCCTAATAAATAGGCGGACGGTCGGGGAACCAGATTAGGGTTTTCTCTTCTAAGCTTCTGGTTGGCAACATGCCACCTCTCTTCCGCTCCAGGAGTTACACCATGTCGCTGCGTTCTATCGCCTTGCTCTCGTTCTGCGTGCTGTTGGCCGCGTGCAGCAAGATCAATCAGGAAAATTATTCGAAGCTGTCGACCGGCATGCCCAAGGCTCAGGTTGAAACCTTGCTGGGCAAACCCACCGATTGCTCGGGCGCACTCGGCATGTCCAGCTGCACCTGGGGCGACAAAAACAGCTTTATCAGCGTGCAGTATGCCGGTGACAAAGTGCTGATGTTTTCGGGCCAAGGCCTGAAGTAAACCGGGGCTTTTCGCCCACGGGAGAAAAAAATAATGAAGCGGTTCCTGATCGTTCTTTTTGCCGGCCTGGTATTGGCCGGCTGCGCCTCTTCTGGCGTAGATCCGTTGGCGCCCAAGACCGTCAATAGTGTCAACCTCAAGCGCTACCAGGGAACCTGGTACGAATTGGCGCGTCTGCCGGTGTATTTCCAGCGTAACTGTGCGCAATCCGAAGCCCATTACAGCCTCAAGCCTGACGGTGAGATGGCGGTGCTGAACCGCTGCCTGACTTCGCAATGGCAATGGGAAGAGGCCAAGGGCAGGGCTTATCCACAGGAAGTCGGCAAGGCCGACAAGCTGTGGGTTGAATTCGACACCTGGTTCTCGCGATTGATACCCGGTGTGTCGAAGGGAGAATACTGGGTGTTGTACGTCAGCGATGACTACAAGACCGCAATTGTCGGCGACCCGAGCCGCCATCATCTCTGGCTGCTGTCACGGACCCCGACGGTCAATGGCGTAGTGCGTGAAGAACTGCTGAGCAGGGCGCGTCAGCAGGGCTATGACACGACGCGACTGATCTGGCGTACGTCGGATGCCAAGATGGCCAAGACCTCGAACTAACGGTCACCGAAGAGCAAAAACTGTGGGAGCGAGCAGGCTCGCTCCCACAGTTTTTTTTTGCGTCAGCCCAAGAGATCGCGCAGGACTTGGGTGAATGCCCGGTTACTCTCTTCCTCGTCGGCATGCCGCCCATCGCGCACGACCCACTGGCCATTGACCAGCACATCCCGCACCTGGCGATCGCCACCGGCAAATAGCCAACGATTGAGAATCCCGTCGCCACTGGCCGTCGCCAGGTACGGATCGTTGCCGTCCAGCACCAACCAATCCGCGCGCTTGCCGACTTCCAGGGCGCCGATTGGCTGCCCCAACGCCTGGGCGCCGCCATCCAGCGCGGCGTCGTACAGCGTGCGGCCGACCATAGGCTGATTTGCGCCATACAACCGATTACGCCGCTGATCGCGCAGACGCTGGCCGTATTCCAGCCAGCGCAATTCTTCCACCACGCTCAACGATACATGGCTGTCGGAACCGATACCCATGCGCCCGCCCTGCGCCAGGAAGTCCACCGCCGGGAAAATCCCGTCGCCGAGGTTGGCTTCAGTGGTCAGGCACAGGCCGGCGATGGCGCGGCTCTTGGCCATGAGCGTGACTTCTTCCGGGTTGGCGTGGGTGGCGTGGACCAGGCACCAGCGTTGATCGACTTCGGTGTTTTCGTACAGCCATTGCAGCGGACGGCGACCGCTCCAGCCAAGGCAGTCGTCGACTTCCTTCTGCTGCTCGGCGATGTGAATGTGCACCGGGCACTGCTTGTCGCTGGCTGTCAGCACTTCGCTGATCTGCTGCGGTGTGACCGCGCGTAACGAGTGGAAACACAGGCCGAGCGACTGCGCCGGTTGCTGCGCCAGAATCGGCTGCAAACGCGACTGAAGCTTCAGGTAGTTTTCGGTGCTGTTGATAAAGCGGCGCTGGCCTTCGTTCGGGGTCTGTCCGCCAAAACCGGAATGGCTGTAGAGCACCGGCAGCAAGGTCAAACCGATACCGGCAGAGCTGGCGGCCTGGCTGATGCGCAGTGCCAGTTCGGCCGGGTCCGCATACGGCTGGCCATTATTGTCGTGATGGACGTAATGAAATTCAGCGACCGATGTGTAGCCGGCCTTGAGCATTTCGATGTACAGCTGTCGGGCGATAATGCCGAGTTGGTCCGGGCTGATTTTTCCGACGAGCCGATACATCAGATCGCGCCAGGTCCAGAAACTGTCATTCGGATTACCCGCCACTTCCGCCAGGCCGGCCATGGCCCGCTGGAAGGCGTGGGAGTGTAAATTCGGCATTCCCGGCAGCAGCGGACCGCTCAACCGTTCGGCGCCATCTGCGTGGGAATCGGCCTGGATATGGGTCAGCACGCCATCGGCGTTGACTTCAAGACGTACATTGTTGGCCCATCCACTAGGCAGCAGCGCGCGTTCGGCAAAGAAGGCGGACATGGTTCAGCACCCCATCGTGTGTTATTTGTATATACATATACAGACGTTTGCCTGCTCGGTAAACTCCGGCAAGCTAGCAACCTCTACCAAATGAACAAGGATTAACCGTGCCGACTCCGCCTCCAGTCTCCCCGTTGGCCGCGAACATGGGCGACAGTCCGGCGCCCTTGTACGCCCGCGTAAAACAGATGATCACCCAGCAAATCGACAGTGGAAACTGGCCGCCGCACTACCGCGTTCCGTCGGAAAGCGAACTGGTCAACCAGCTGGGTTTCAGCCGCATGACCATCAACCGCGCCCTGCGTGAGATGACTGCCGACGGCCTGTTGGTGCGTATGCAAGGCGTCGGAACGTTCGTCGCCGAGCCGAAAAGTCAGTCTGCGCTGTTTGAAGTGCACAACATCGCCGACGAGATCGCCTCCCGTGGTCATCGTCACACGTGCAAGGTGATCACCCTCGAAGAAGAGGCCGCCGGTTCCGAGCGGGCCCTGGCCCTGGACATGCGCGAAGGCCAGAAGGTGTTCCACTCGCTGATCGTGCATTTCGAAAACGATATCCCGGTGCAAATCGAAGACCGTTTCGTCAACGCGCTGGTGGCGCCGGATTACCTCAAGCAAGACTTCACCCTGCAAACGCCTTACGCCTATCTGAATCAGGTCGCGCCGTTGACCGAGGGCGAGCATGTGGTCGAAGCGATTCTTGCCGAGCCATCCGAATGCAAGCTGCTACAGATTGAAAAGGGCGAACCGTGCCTGCTGATTCGTCGCCGCACCTGGTCCGGCCGTCAGCCGGTGACCGCCGCCCGCTTGATCCACCCCGGTTCCCGTCATCGTCTGGAAGGACGGTTCCACAAATAAAAAGAGCCATAAATGAGTCAGTTGAAGGTATTACGCGCGGCCGATTACCCGCGCATGCCGTGGAAGAACGGCGGCGGCAGCACTGAAGAAATCACCCGTGATACGGGGATAGGTCTTGATGGTTTTGGTTGGCGCTTGTCGATTGCCGACATCGGCGAGTCGGGCGGTTTTTCCACCTTTGCCGGTTATGAGCGGGTGATCACCGTACTGCAAGGCGAGGGCATGACCTTGCGCGTCGATGGCCTGGATACGCGGGCGTTGTTACCGCTCGACCCGTTTGCTTTCAATGGCGAGAGTCACGTGTCCTGCGCATTGCTCGGTGGGCCGATTCGCGACTTCAACCTGATTTATGCACCGGATCGTTACAGTGCGCGGTTGCAGTGGCTGGAAGGCAAGCAGCGGTTTTTTAGTGAAGCCGGGACTCTGCTGGTGTTCAGTGTCAGTGAAGCGCTGGAAGTGAAGGTCGGTAACAAAGCATCGCAACTCGGTCGCCATGATTGCCTGCAACTGGACGGTAACGTCGGTCTGCAGGACGTCGCCCTCAATGGTTCGTGCTGTGTCATTGAGCTGACTGCACGCTGATCCAATATCGAGTCGCCTCTATCGCGGGCAAGCCTCGCTCCCATAAGGTCGATGACAATCTTGTGGGCGCGAGGCTTGCCCGCGATGCTTTTCGTCCTCGCAAATCCGTTCCCCATCGCGCACCAATTTGTTACCGAACGCCCCAGTGTGGCGCAAAACCATGCTCAAGTAACAACCGGCACGTCCCCGAATAAATCCCCGCGAAAAATTTCACTTACGCCAGAACCCTTGATCCAGGCGCTTTCCAGCCCTGTAAGAAATTTTCTTGGATGCTCATTCAACAAGTTGGCCGCTTGATTGCATATGCTTGTATGTACAAGTAAAGACGTATGTGTATGAGTCACGAAGACTCAACCATCGTCCACTGATTCGCTGATGTGCACTGATGCCCATCGGCTTGCTCGCCCACTACCTGGGTTGGTTTGGATTGATTGCTGAGGAGTTCTTTTCGTGACTGAGAATAAACCTACTAAGTTTCGTGACGTTGAAATCCGTGCTGCCCGCGGTAACAAGCTGACCGCCAAGAGCTGGCTGACTGAAGCGCCGCTGCGCATGCTGATGAACAACCTCGACCCGGAAGTCGCCGAGAACCCTAAAGAACTGGTGGTTTACGGTGGTATCGGTCGTGCGGCACGTAACTGGGAATGCTACGACAAGATCGTCGAAAGCCTGACCAACCTGAACGACGACGAGACCCTGCTGGTGCAATCCGGCAAGCCGGTCGGCGTGTTCAAGACCCACAGCAACGCACCACGCGTTCTGATTGCCAACTCCAACCTGGTACCCCACTGGGCGAACTGGGAGCACTTCAACGAACTCGACGCCAAGGGCCTGGCCATGTACGGCCAGATGACCGCCGGCAGCTGGATCTACATCGGCAGCCAGGGCATCGTTCAAGGCACCTACGAAACCTTCGTCGAAGCCGGTCGCCAGCATTACAACGATGATCTGAAAGGTCGTTGGGTCCTGACCGCAGGCCTCGGCGGCATGGGCGGCGCTCAACCTCTGGCTGCAACTCTGGCCGGCGCTTGCTCGCTGAACATCGAATGCCAACAAGTGAGTATCGATTTCCGTCTGAAAAGCCGTTACGTCGACGAGCAAGCCAAAGACCTCGACGACGCCCTGGCCCGTATCGCCAAATACACTGCCGAAGGCAAGGCGATCTCCATCGCCCTGCTGGGCAACGCTGCGGAAATCCTCCCGGAACTGGTCCGTCGTGGCGTGCGCCCGGACATGGTCACCGACCAGACCAGCGCCCACGACCCGCTCAACGGCTACCTGCCGGCCGGCTGGACCTGGGACGAATACCGCGCTCGCGCCAAGACCGAACCTGCTGCCGTGGTCAAGGCCGCCAAGCAATCGATGGCCGTGCACGTTAAAGCGATGTTGGACTTCCAGAAAATGGGCGTGCCGACGTTCGACTACGGCAACAACATCCGTCAGATGGCGCAAGAAGAAGGTGTGGAAAACGCATTCGACTTCCCGGGTTTCGTACCGGCTTACATCCGTCCACTGTTCTGCCGTGGCATCGGCCCGTTCCGTTGGGCTGCGCTGTCGGGCGACCCGCAGGACATCTACAAGACCGACGCTAAAGTCAAAGAACTGATCCCGGACGACGCCCACCTGCACAACTGGCTGGACATGGCTCGCGAGCGCATCAGCTTCCAGGGTCTGCCGGCACGTATCTGCTGGGTTGGCCTGGGCCTGCGCGCCAAGCTCGGTCTGGCGTTCAACGAAATGGTCCGTAGCGGTGAATTGTCCGCGCCAATCGTGATCGGTCGCGACCACCTGGACTCCGGCTCCGTATCCAGCCCGAACCGCGAAACCGAATCGATGCAGGACGGTTCCGACGCCGTGTCCGACTGGCCACTGCTCAACGCTCTGCTGAACACCGCGAGCGGCGCGACCTGGGTTTCCCTGCACCACGGCGGCGGCGTCGGCATGGGCTTCTCCCAGCACTCGGGCATGGTGATTGTCTGCGACGGTACTGACGAAGCGGCCGAGCGTATCGCTCGCGTGCTGCACAACGACCCGGCCACCGGTGTCATGCGTCACGCCGATGCGGGTTACCAGATCGCGATCGACTGCGCCAAGGAACAGGGGCTGAACCTGCCGATGATCACCGGCAAATAAGAGAAAAGACCACTGCAGGAGCTGTCGCGGCTGCTCCTGCAGAGATCACGATGTTGCAGACCCAACAATAAGCGGGGCGGGTCGCGCGTAGCGCAGGCCTGATTGGACGTGGACAGGGCTGGATGCCTCTTGACTGCCGTAAGCCAACTCATGATTAGGAGCGTCACACAATGAAATCGAACAAGACCCTGCTGACCACTTTGCTTTCCATGGGCCTGCTGGCCAGTGCCGGTGCTACCCAGGCGGCTGGCTGGTGCGAATCGGGTAAACCGGTGAAATTCGCCGGCCTGAACTGGGAAAGCGCCATGCTGCTGACCGACGTGCTGCAAGTCGTGTTGGAGAAAGGCTACGACTGCAAGACCGACAGCCTGCCGGGCAACTCCATCACCATGGAAAACGCCCTGAGCAGCAACGACATCCAAGTGTTCGCCGAAGAGTGGGTCGGCCGCAGCGAAGTCTGGAACAAGGCCGAGAAGGCCGGCAAGGTCGTCGGTGTCGGCGCTCCGGTGGTGGGTGCCGTCGAAGGCTGGTACGTGCCGCGCTACGTGATCGAAGGCGACGCCAAGCGCAAACTGGAAGCCAAGGCGCCGGACCTGAAAAACATTGCCGACCTGGCTAAATATTCCGCGGTATTCAAGGACGCCGAAGAGCCATCCAAAGGGCGTTTCTACAATTGCCCGGCCGGCTGGACCTGCGAGCTGGATAACAGCGAAATGCTGAAAAGCTACGGCCTGGAAAACAGCTACACCAACTTCCGTCCAGGCACCGGCCCGGCGCTGGATGCGGCGGTGCTGTCGAGCTACAAGCGTGGCGAGCCGATCCTTTTCTACTACTGGTCGCCAACCCCGCTGATGGGCCAGATCGACGTGGTCAAACTGGAAGAAAAACCGGGTGTCGACAAGCGCGTGACCATCAAGGTCGGCCTCTCCAAGACTTTCCACGAGCAGGCCCCGGAACTGGTGACCGTGCTGGAAAAGGTCAACCTGCCGATCGACCTGTTGAATCAGAACCTGGGGCGTATGGCCAAAGAGCGGATCGAGTCGCCAAAACTGGCCAAGATCTTCTTGAAGGAACATCCTGAAGTCTGGCACGCGTGGGTGAGCGAAGACGCAGCCAAGAAAATCGACGCGGCCTTGTAGGTTGAGCCTCTCCGACTGTCGGCAACGGCAGTCGGATGCTTGATCGCAACCCCTTGATTGAGAGTCTCTTATGTTTCCCGAAAGCTTTACCTTTTCCATCGCCGACTGGGTCAACGGTTGGGTCGATACGCTGGTCACCAACTACGGCGACGTGTTCCGCAGCATCTCTGACACCCTGCTGTGGGCCATCGTCAATCTTGAAGGGCTGCTGCGTGCGGCGCCCTGGTGGCTGATGCTGGCGATCGTGGCGGGCGTGGCCTGGCACGCGACCCGCAAAGTCGTGACCACGGCGGTCATCGTCGGCCTGCTGTTCCTGGTGGGCGCGGTCGGTCTCTGGGACAAGCTGATGCAGACCCTGGCGCTGATGATGGTGGCGACGGTCATCTCGGTGCTGATCGGCATTCCGTTGGGCATTCTTTCTGCGCGCAGCAATCGCCTGCGTTCGGTGTTGATGCCGTTGCTGGACATCATGCAAACCATGCCGAGCTTCGTGTACCTGATCCCGGTGCTGATGCTGTTCGGCCTGGGCAAGGTCCCGGCGATTTTCGCTACCGTTATTTACGCTGCGCCGCCGCTGATCCGCCTGACCGATCTGGGTATTCGCCAGGTTGACGGTGAAGTGATGGAAGCTATCAACGCCTTCGGTGCCAACCGCTGGCAGCAACTGTTCGGCGTGCAACTGCCGCTGGCCCTGCCAAGCATCATGGCCGGGATCAACCAGACCACCATGATGGCCCTGTCGATGGTGGTGATCGCCTCGATGATCGGTGCCCGTGGCTTGGGTGAAGACGTATTGGTGGGGATTCAGACCCTCAACGTCGGACGTGGTCTTGAGGCCGGTCTGGCGATCGTGATTCTGGCAGTGGTGATCGACCGCATTACACAGGCGTACGGTCGTGCACGGCATGAGGTGAGCAAATGAGCAACGCAGCCATCAGCAAGATCGAAGTCAAAAACGTCTTCAAGATTTTCGGCAACCGTTCCAAGGATGCGCTGGCCATGATTAGCCAGGGCAAAACCAAAGACCAGGTACTGGCCGAAACCGGTTGCGTGGTTGGCGTGAATGACCTGTCGCTGAGCATCGGCACCGGCGAGATCTTCGTGATCATGGGCCTGTCGGGTTCCGGCAAGTCGACCCTGGTGCGTCACTTCAACCGCCTGATCGACCCGACCAGCGGCGCGATCCTGGTGGACGGCGTGGACATCCTGCAATACGACATGGAAGCCCTGCGCGAATTTCGCCGGCACAAGATCAGCATGGTGTTCCAGAGCTTCGGCCTGCTGCCGCACAAAAGCGTGCTGGATAACGTCGCCTACGGCCTGAAAGTGCGTGGCGAGAGCAAGCAGATGTGCGCCGAGCGCGCACTGCACTGGATCAACACCGTGGGCCTGAAGGGCTACGAAAACAAATACCCGCATCAGCTTTCCGGCGGTATGCGCCAGCGTGTGGGCCTGGCTCGCGCCCTGGCGGCGGACACCGACATCATCCTGATGGACGAAGCTTTCAGCGCCCTCGACCCGCTGATCCGCGCCGAAATGCAGGACCAGTTGCTGGAACTGCAAAAGACCCTGCACAAGACCATCGTCTTCATCACCCACGACCTCGACGAGGCCGTGCGCATCGGCAATCGCATCGCGATTCTCAAGGATGGCCGGCTGATTCAGGTCGGCACGCCACGAGAGATCCTGCATTCACCGGCGGATGAGTATGTGGACCGGTTCGTACAGCGGCGGGCTGCAGTGGTTTGAGGTTGATCGTTTTTGTGGCGAGGGAGCTTGCTCCCGCTGGGCTGCGAAGCGGCCCTGAAAATCTGCGACCGCTGCGCGGTCGAACGGGAGCAAGCTCCCTCGCCACAGGTGTCATACGTCCATGAATTTTGTATGAGGCTCTAGATGTCCCAGGCTGAAAAAATCGTTATCGCCGATGCCCCGTTGCGTTGGCAGGATGTGGTCGCGGTCGCCCGCCACGGCGCGCAGCTTGAGCTGTCGGCCCAGGCTTGGGCGCGGATCGAGAATGCCCAGGCGATCGTCCAGTGCATCGTCGCCAGCGGCGAGCGCGCCTATGGCGTCAACACCGGCCTGGGCGCCTTGTGCAACGTCTCGCTCAAGGATGAACAACTCAGCCAGCTGTCGCGCAACACCTTGCTCAGCCATGCCTGCGGCGTCGGTGCTCCACTGTCCGACGAGCAGACTCGCGCGATCCTCTGCGCCGCGATCCACAACTACAGCCATGGCAAATCCGGCATTCACCGCCGGGTGGTCGAAGCATTGCTGGCGCTGCTCAATCGCGGCATCACTCCGCAGGTGCCGTCCCAGGGGTCGGTCGGTTATCTGACCCACATGGCCCACATCGGTATCGCGCTGCTGGGCGTCGGCAATGTCAGCTATCGCGGGCAGATCGTTTCTGCACAACAAGCCTTGGCCGAAGAAGGGCTGCAACCGGTTCAACTGGGTGCCAAAGATGGTTTGTGCCTGGTCAACGGCACACCGTGCATGACCGGCCTCAGCTGCCTGGCCCTGGCCGATGCAACGAACCTGGTGCAGTGGGCCGATGTGATCGGCGCCATGAGCTTCGAAGCCCAGCGTGGTCAGATTGCCGCGTTCGATGCCGAGATCATTGCGCTCAAACCGCATCCGGGCATGCAACAGGTGGGTATCAATCTGCGGGCGTTGCTCGACGGCAGTGAAGTGATCGCCAACAGCAAAGGCATTCGCACTCAGGATGCGCTGAGCATCCGCTCGATTCCGCAAGTGCACGGCGCTGCCCGCGATCAGCTGGAACACGCCAGAAAACAGATCGAAACCGAGCTCAACTCCGCGACCGACAACCCGTTGCTGCTGGGCACGCCCGACAATTTCCGCGTCATGTCCCAGGCCAATCCGCACGGCCAATCAGTTGCTTTGGCGGCTGACTTGCTCGCCATTGCCATGGCCGAAATCGGCTCTATCGCCGAGCGTCGCCTGGACCGCTTGGTCAACCCGCACGTCAGCGGTTTGCCGGCCTTTCTGGTGGCCAACCCGGGCGTGAACTCCGGGATGATGATCGTGCAATACGTCGCCGCGTCGCTGTGTGCGGAAAACCGCCAGTTGGCGCAGCCGGCGGTGCTCGATAACTACGTCACTTCGGGCTTGCAGGAAGACCACCTGAGCATGGGCACCAACGCCGCGCTGAAGCTGCATCGCGCGTTGGAAAACTGCACGCAGATCCTCGCCATCGAGTACCTGTTGGCGGCTCAGGCTTTTGAATTCCTGAAAGAACAACGCTTCGGCGCCGGCACCGATGCCGCGTGGCGCCTGCTGCGCGAACGTATTCCGGCCTACGACCAGGACCGCTGGCTGGCGCCGGACATCGCCAGCGCCGCTGCTGTTTTGAAAGACCCGATTTTGCTGCACAAGGCTGTACCGAACCTCAACTGATTTCCACAACCACCAGCGTGCCAAGGCGCGGCCCCTCCAAAAGGCGGGAAGCGACGGACAACGGATATCTCCGGAGCGTCTGGTTAGTTAATAAAAATGCTCTCAAAAGGAGAATGAATGTGACTGCGCTTAATTTGATTCCCGGCCAACTGAGCCTTGCCCAACTGCGTGATGTGTATCAGCAACCGGTCAAAATCACTCTCGACGAAAGCGCTTCGGCGCAAATCGAAGCCAGCGTTGCCTGCGTGGAACAGATCCTCGCCGAGAACCGCACCGCGTATGGCATCAACACCGGTTTCGGCCTGCTGGCCTCGACCCGCATCGCCAGCGAAGACCTGGAAAACCTCCAGCGCTCGCTGGTGCTGTCCCATGCCGCCGGTGTCGGCGAGCCGATCAGCGACGCCCTGGTGCGGCTGGTCATGGTACTCAAGGTCAACAGCTTGAGCCGTGGTTTCTCCGGTATTCGTCGTCAGGTGATCGACGCACTGATCGCGTTGATCAATGCCGAGGTTTACCCGCATATTCCTCTGAAAGGTTCGGTCGGTGCATCCGGCGATTTGGCGCCGTTGGCGCACATGTCGCTGGTACTGCTGGGTGAAGGCAAGGCGCGCTACAAAGGCGAATGGCTGCCCGCCACCGAAGCGCTGAAAGTCGCCGGTCTGACACCGCTGACCCTGGCAGCGAAAGAAGGCCTGGCGCTGCTCAACGGCACTCAGGTGTCCACCGCCTACGCCCTGCGTGGCCTGTTCGAAGGCGAAGATCTGTTCGCCGGCGCACTGGCCCTTGGCGGCCTGACGGTCGAAGCGGTACTGGGCTCGCGCTCGCCATTCGACGCACGTATTCATGCCGCTCGCGGCCAGAAAGGCCAGATCGACGCCGCTGCCGCTTACCGCGATCTGCTGGGTGAGCGCAGTGAAGTGTCCGACTCGCACCAGAACTGCGAAAAGGTCCAGGATCCGTACTCCCTGCGCTGCCAGCCGCAAGTCATGGGCGCCTGCCTGACCCAGTTCCGTCAGGCCGCCGAAGTGCTTGCCATCGAAGCCAACGCCGTATCGGACAACCCATTGGTGTTCGCCGCTGAAGGCGACGTGATCTCCGGCGGTAACTTCCATGCCGAGCCGGTGGCCATGGCTGCCGACAACATGGCCCTGGCCATCGCCGAAATCGGCTCCCTGAGTGAGCGCCGCATCTCGCTGATGATGGACAAGCACATGTCGCAACTGCCGCCGTTCCTGGTGGCCAATGGCGGCGTGAACTCCGGCTTCATGATCGCTCAAGTAACGGCTGCGGCACTGGCCAGCGAGAACAAGGCGCTGTCCCATCCGCATTCGGTGGACAGCCTGCCGACTTCCGCCAACCAGGAAGACCACGTGTCCATGGCGCCGGCTGCCGGCAAGCGTCTGTGGGAAATGGCCGAGAACACTCGCGGGATTCTCGCGGTGGAATGGTTGGCGGCGGCCCAGGGGCTGGATCTGCGCGACGGTCTGAAAACCTCGCCAAAACTGGAAAAAGCCCGTGCGATCCTGCGTGCTGAAGTGCCGTTCTATGAGAAGGACCGCTTCTTTGCGCCGGACATCAATGCGGCCAGTGAGTTGTTGGCGACGCGTTGCCTGAATGGCCTGGTGACGGCGAAGTTGTTGCCTAGCCTGTAATAGCTCCTTCCCTGATGATCGTTCCCACGCGGAGCGTGGGAACGATCATTTAGCGTCGAATAAGAATAATTAAGGACGAGAGATGCAACAGCCAGCAAAAGGTTTGAAACGCGGGCTCTCTGCCCGACATATTCGCTTCATGGCACTGGGGTCGGCGATCGGCACCGGGCTGTTTTACGGTTCTGCCTCGGCCATTCAAATGGCCGGCCCCGCGGTCCTGCTCGCTTACCTGATCGGTGGCGCGGCGGTGTTCATGGTCATGCGCGCCCTTGGCGAAATGGCGGTGCATAACCCGGTGGCCGGTTCTTTCGGCCAGTACGCCAGCACCTATCTGGGGCCAATGGCGGGCTTTATCCTCGGTTGGACCTACGCATTTGAAATGGTCATCGTCGGTATGGCCGACGTGACCGCATTCGGCATTTACATGGGTTTCTGGTTTCCGGAAGTTTCCCGCTGGATCTGGGTGCTGGGCATCGTTTCGGTGGTCGGCGGCTTGAACCTGTGCAACGTCAAAGTCTTCGGCGAAATGGAGTTCTGGTTGTCACTGCTCAAGGTCGCGGCCATCGTCGCGATGATCCTTGGCGGTTTCGGCATCATGCTGTTCGGCATCAGCAATGCGCCCGGTGCCCAGGCGACCGATATCAGCAACCTCTGGACCCAGGGCGGCTTCATGCCCAATGGCGTGGGCGGCTTGATCGCCTCGTTTGCGGTGGTGATGTTTGCCTTTGGCGGTATTGAAATCATCGGCGTTACCGCCGGTGAAGCCAAAGACCCGCAGCATGTGCTGCCTCGCGCGATCAATGCCGTACCGTTGCGAATCCTGCTGTTCTACGTGCTGACGATGCTGGTGCTGATGTCGATCTTCCCGTGGCAGCAGATCGGCAGCCAAGGCAGTCCGTTCGTGCAGATTTTCGACAACCTTGGGATCAGCTCGGCGGCGACCATCCTCAACATCGTGGTGATCTCGGCGGCGGTGTCGGCCATCAACAGTGACATCTTCGGCGCGGGCCGCATGATGTATGGCCTGGCTCAGCAAGGGCACGCACCGAAAGGCTTCGCTCGCTTGTCGCGCAATGGCGTGCCGTGGCTGACGGTGATGGTGATGAGCTGCGCGCTGCTGCTGGGTGTGTTGCTGAACTACCTGATCCCGGAAAACGTGTTTCTGCTGATCGCCTCCATCGCGACCTTTGCCACGGTGTGGGTCTGGCTGATGATTCTGTTCACCCAGGTGGCCATGCGTCGCTCCATGAGTGCCGAGCAGGTCGCACAATTGAAATTCCCGGTGCCGTTCTGGCCCTATGCGCCGATGGCGGCGATTGCCTTCATGCTGTTCATCTTCGGCGTGCTGGGCTATTTCCCGGATACCCAGGCGGCGTTGATCGTCGGCGTGGTCTGGATTGTGTTGCTGGTGCTGGCCTACCTGACGTGGGTCAAACCGGCGGCAGGCAAGGCGGTACCGGTGGAACAGGAACCCATTTTTTCTCATCGATAACCTAACGGAGGCCAAGGATGAAAACGCTCTGGCAACACTGCCACGTCGCAACCATGGCGCAAGGCGTCTACTCGATCATCGAGGATGCGGCCATCGTGACGTCCGGTGCGCACATTGAGTGGATCGGCCCACGCGCCGAACTGCCGGCCGGCGAGTACCCGGCGGTCAATGACTTGAGCGGGGCCTGGGTCACCCCGGGCCTGATCGACTGCCACACCCATACGGTATTCGGCGGCAACCGCAGCGGCGAATTCGAGCAGCGCCTGCAAGGCGTCAGCTACGCGGAAATCGCCGCTGCCGGCGGCGGCATTGCCAGCACCGTGCGCGCCACCCGCGCCGCCAGTGAAGACGAACTGTTCGCCAGCGCCGCCAAGCGTCTGAAAAGCCTGATGCGTGATGGCGTGACCACCGTCGAAATGAAATCCGGCTACGGCCTGGACCTGGCCAGCGAACGCAAGATCCTGCGGGTGATCCGTCGTCTCGGCGCCGAGCTACCCGTTAGCGTGCGCAGCACGTGCCTGGCGGCCCACGCCTTGCCGCCGGAATACACCGACCGCGCCGACGCCTACATCGATCACATCTGCAGCGAAATGCTCCCGGCCCTGGCGGCCGAAGGGCTGGTGGATGCGGTAGACGCTTTCTGTGAATACCTGGCGTTTTCGCCAGCGCAGGTCGAGCGGGTGTTCGTCGCCGCGCAGAACCTCGGCTTACCGGTGAAGCTGCACGCCGAGCAATTGTCATCGCTGCACGGTTCGAGCCTGGCGGCGCGTTACCACGCATTGTCCGCCGATCATCTGGAATTCATGACCGAAGACGACGCCATCGCCATGGCCAAGTCCGGCACCGTCGCGGTATTGCTGCCCGGCGCGTTTTACTTCTTGCGGGAAACCCAATTGCCGCCGATGGAAGCCCTGCGCAAACACGGGGTGAAAATCGCCATTGCCAGCGACCTTAACCCGGGCACTTCGCCGGCGTTGTCGTTGCGCTTGATGCTGAACATGGCCTGCACCTGCTTCCGCATGACTCCGGAAGAGGCGCTGGCGGGCGCGACTATTCATGCCGCCACCGCCTTGGGCATGGGCCAAACCCACGGTTCGCTGGAAGCCGGCAAGGTCGCAGACTTCGTCGCCTGGCAAATCGATCGTCCGGCCGACCTGTCGTACTGGCTGGGCGGCGACCTGGAAAAACGCGTCGTGCGTCACGGCGTTGAATCAAATTTGTAGGAGAGCGGTTGTGGATAAGGTTCTGAACTTCAAACAAGGCCGCGTGCCACTGCTGATCAGCATGCCCCACGCCGGCCTGCGCCTGACCCCGACGGTGGAAGCGGGGTTGATCCCCGACGCGAAAAGCCTGCCGGACACTGACTGGCACATTCCACGGCTTTATGAGTTCGCTGCCGAACTGGGCGCCAGCACCCTGGCGGCCGAGTACTCGCGGTTTGTCATCGACCTGAACCGGCCGTCCGACGACAAGCCTTTATATGTCGGCGCCACCACCGGTCTGTATCCGGCGACGCTGTTCGATGGCGTGCCGTTGTTCCGCGAAGGGCTGGAGCCATCGGCTGCAGAGCGGGCGACGTATCTGGAACAGATCTGGACGCCATACCACCGCACCTTGCAGGAAGAACTGGCACGGCTGAAAGCCGAGTTCGGCTACGCGCTGCTGTTCGACGCGCACTCGATTCGCTCGGTGATTCCGCACCTGTTTGACGGCAAGCTGCCGGACTTCAACCTCGGCACCTTCAATGGCGCCAGCTGCGATCCACAGTTGGCCACACAGCTGGAAGCGATCTGCGCGAAGCACACCGATTACAGCCATGTGCTGAACGGTCGCTTCAAGGGCGGTCACATCACCCGGCATTATGGCAATCCGGCCGAGAACATTCATGCCGTGCAACTGGAGTTGGGCCAGTGTACGTATATGGAAGAGTTCCAGCCGTTCCGTTATCGCCCGGATTTGGCCGAGCCGACGCAAGTGGTGCTCCGGGAATTGCTGCAAGGGCTGTTGGCGTGGGGCGAAAAGCATTACAGCGCGTAACCCTGTGGCGAACGGGCCTTTGTGGCGAGGGGGCTTGTCGGATCGCCGCACCGTCCCGCTCGGCGGCGAAGCCGTCGTAAACCCTGTTGGTCGGGCGTATCTGATGAAACTCGGTTGAATGGTTTGGGGGCAGCTTCGCAACCCAGCGGGAGCAAGCTCCCTCGCCACAGATTAGTGTTCGCCTTGGTAACGCATCAGGACAGTCGCCACCGTGCAAAACACGGTCGCCACAGGTCACTTTTGCCGACTCGGCGCTGCGTAACGTTGTGGGCACGGTGCACAAAGACACCGGGCCCACAATAATCTGCTGCCGAGCGAGCCTTCCCGATGAAACGACTGTTCAACCGCTGTCTGTTAATCCTCACCGGCACTGCTCTTCTGAGCACCAGCGTTTTCGCCAACGACCCCGCTTCCTGCAAGACCGTGCGCATGGGCGTGGTCAACTGGACCGACGTCATTGCCACCAGCGGCATGGCCGATGTGCTGCTCAATGGCCTTGGCTATGAAAGCAAGCAAACCAGCGCCGTGCAGCAAATCATCTTCGCCGGCATCCGCGACAAACGCCTCGATATCTTCCTCGGTTACTGGAAACCGGCGATGGACAAGAACATCGCCCCGTTCGTCGCTGCCAATCAAGTGAAGGTCATGGACAAACCGAGCCTGGCCGACGCCCAGGCAACGCTCGCCGTACCTGATTACGTCGCTGCCGCCGGCCTGAAAACCTTCGCTGACATCGCCAGGTTCAAGGATCAGTTGGGCGGCAAGATTTACGGCATCGAGCCAGGCAGCGGCGCCAACACCACCATCAAAACCATGATCGAGACCAACCGCTTCGGTTTGAAGGACTTCAAGCTGATCGAGTCCGGTGAGGCCGGGATGCTCGCCGCCGTGCAGCGGGCGGTCAATCGCAAGGAGTTCGTGGTGTTCGTCGGCTGGACCCCGCATCCGATGAACATCAACATGAACATCGCCTACCTGACCGGCAGCGAAGACGTCTATGGCCCGAACGAAGGCGCGGCGACCGTTTCCACCGTGACCGCGCCGGACTATGCCGAGCGTTGCCCGAACGTGAACCGTCTATTGGAAAACCTGACCTTCACCGCTGCCCAGGAAAGCCAGTTGATGGTGCCGATCATGGAGCGCAAGACGCCGCAGGATGTCGCCAAACAGTGGCTGCGTGATCATCCCGAAGACCTTCAGCGCTGGCTGGCGGGTGTCAGCAGTTTCGATGGCAAGGATGGCGTGGCAACCGTTCAGGCCAGTCTCAAAAATTGACCGCGACGCAGGTTATCAATCAAAAACTTCGAACTGACTGGCTGTCGTCCATGGCTTCTTATCCACTCTCTGAACAGATGGCGGCTTTCGTCGAGAAAACCCTCAGCTTCAACAGCACCGACAGCAGCCTCGCCGGTATGCGTCAGGCCTACAGCGAGATGTGCCGGGCGTTTACCCCGCCACATCCCGCGGGGCTTGAGGTGGTCGATCTCGAGTTGGCGGGAGTGGCGGTGCGCGCCTGGCAACCACCGGTTCCGCCGCCGACCAACGGTTGGCCCTGCATTGTGTATCTGCATGGCGGCGGTTGGGTGGTGGGGGATCTGGACTCCCACGACTTCATCTGCGCCGAACTGGCATCGGTGCTCGGTGTGTTGGTGATCGCCGTCGATTATCGGCTGGCGCCGGAGCATCCGTTTCCAGCGGCGTTCGATGACTGCCTGAGTGTCTGGCGTGCGTTGCGCACGGGGCCGTTTCAGCTCGACCCGGCGCGGACGCTGGTGGCCGGCGACAGCGCTGGCGGCAACCTTGCCGCTGCGCTGTGTCTGGCCTTGCGCGATGCCGGCGAACCGGCGCCTTGTGCGCAGGTGCTGATCTATCCGGGCCTGGGCGGTGATCACCGGTTGTCATCACGCGGCGAATGCGCCGACGCGCCATTGCTCAGCAGCAGCGATCTGGATTGTTATCACACGCTGTACCTGGGTGGTGTCCGTCAGCCAACGGCCTATGCGATGCCCTTGCTCGCCGCCGACTTCAGCGGCCTGCCGCCGGCGCTGATCGCTGTGGCGCAGTTCGATCCGCTACGCGATGACGGCGTGCTTTACGCCGGGCGACTCAACACCGCCGGCGTGAGCGCAATGCTTTATTACGGTCAGGGGCTGGTTCACGGGTGCTTGCGGGCGCGGGGGCAGGTTGCCGAGGTCGACCGACTCTATGAAACCCTGCTCGGCTATTTGGCTGACAAGACGGGCTGACAAGCGCTGACGCTGCAAGGGGCATGCTCATTGAAGTAATTCGGGTTTATGATGCCGGACGGCAGAATAATAGAAGTCCCTACAGGGATGACCTCGACCCCTTACGGAGCGCGCAATGCAGACTTTGTACCCGCAGATCAAACCCCACGCCCGGCACGATCTGGCCGTCGATAAAACCCATACGCTGTATGTCGACGAAAGCGGTTCACCGGAAGGTTTGCCGGTAGTGTTCATTCACGGCGGCCCTGGCGCCGGGTGTGATGCGCAGAGCCGCCGGTATTTCGATCCGAACCTGTATCGCATCGTCACCTTCGACCAGCGCGGTTGCGGTCGCTCCACGCCCCACGCCAGCCTTGAGAACAACACCACCTGGGATCTGGTCGCCGATCTCGAGCGGATTCGCAAGCACCTGGGCATCGACAAATGGGTGCTGTTCGGCGGTTCCTGGGGTTCGACCCTGGCCCTGGCTTACGCGCAAACCCACCCGGAGCGCGTGCACGGTCTGATTCTGCGCGGGATTTTTCTCTGCCGTCCCCAGGAAATCGAGTGGTTCTACCAGTGTGGCGCCAGTCGCCTGTTCCCCGATTACTGGCAGGACTACATCGCGCCGATTCCGCTGGACGAGCGCGACGACTTGCTCACGGCATTCCACAAACGCCTGGTCGGCAACGACCAGATCGCCCAGATGCATGCGGCCAAGGCCTGGTCCATCTGGGAAGGCCGCACCGCGACCTTGCGTCCGAACCCGCTGGTGGTCGATCGTTTCTCCGAACCCCAGCGTGCGTTGTCCATCGCCCGTATCGAATGCCACTACTTCACCAACAACGCTTTCCTTGAGCCGAATCAGCTGATCCGCGACATGGGCAAGATCGCCCATTTGCCCGGCGTCATCGTCCATGGTCGCTATGACGTGATCTGCCCGCTGGACAACGCCTGGGAACTGCATCAAGCCTGGCCGAACAGCGAACTGCAGGTGATCCGCGACGCCGGCCATGCGGCGTCCGAACCGGGGATCACCGATGCATTGGTACGCGCCGCCGATCAGATGGCCCGTCGCTTGCTCGACCTGTCGCCTGACGAAGCATGAAGGCCCTGCTGCAACGCGTGCGCGGCGCGCGAGTCGAGGTCGCGGGAGAGGTGGTTGGTGCGATAGATCAGGGGTTGCTGGTGCTGGTGGCGGTCGAACCCGACGACACGCAGGCCAGCGCCGACAAACTTCTGCATAAACTGCTTAACTATCGAGTATTCAGTGACGCCGAGGGCAAGATGAATCTGTCCTTGGCTGACGTGGACGGCGGGTTGTTGCTGGTCTCGCAGTTCACCCTGGCCGCCGATACCAAAAACGGGTTGCGTCCGAGTTTTTCGACTGCAGCCCCTCCGGCCTTGGGCGAGGCGCTGTTCGACTATCTATTGGGCAAAGCGAAACAGGTGCATGGCACTGTGGCATCAGGTAGATTCGGCGCGGATATGCAGGTGCACCTGGTCAATGATGGCCCGGTAACCTTCCTGTTACAGACGTGAAAGCGCTTGAAACATGTTTTTAAGGGCATTTCGGCTGAAAACAGAGGCTTTTCCCGATAAATACTTGCTTCCCCCTGATGCGTTGTAACGCGGCCTACTAGATAATCGCGCGCTACGGGGATCAGCGTTCGTTGGTCCATTTTGACTTAGGTAGAGACTTGTCCGCGGCCTGTTGGGGAATCATTTTGCCCCATGGGAGTCGGAACAATGCTCGCCAACTTGGCAAGAGTGGTCCGCAGGGTCGGTTTTTTCCACCGTACACCGTGCTGGCACTTTAACTGGCCGTTGGTTTTTTGATCTGTTTTCGGCGAGGGTTGCTCGTGATTGTTAGTCCCTGTAATGCACCAAAATTGTCTGCCAAACGGTTTCGAAATGCTCTGGTAGCGGGCTCTGCACTGCTCTGCCTGTTCAGCGCCGGCCAGCTTTGGGCATTCAATCTGGATGACGTATCGGTCAAGGCAAAAGAGCTGGCCGGGCAAAAATACGAAGCCCCGCGCAGTAACCTGCCGAATGAATTTCGTGAAATGAAATTCGCGGATTATCAAAAAATCCGCTTCCTCACCGAAAAAGCCGAGTGGGCTAACCAGAAAACCCCATTCAAGCTGTCGTTCTATCACCAGGGCATGCACTTCGATACGCCGGTGAAAATCAACGAAATCACGGCCAACACCGTCGAAGAGATCAAATACGACCCAAGTCGTTTCGATTTCGGCGATATGAAGTTCGATCCTAAAGCCACCGAGCAGCTGGGTTATGCCGGTTTCCGTGTGCTCTACCCGATCAACAAGGCCGACAAGCAAGACGAAATCATGACCATGCTCGGCGCGAGTTACTTCCGCGTCGTCGGCAAGGGCCACACCTATGGCTTGTCCGCTCGCGGCATGGCCATCGATACCGCCTTGCCGTCCGGCGAAGAGTTCCCGCGTTTCACCGAGTTCTGGATTCAGCAGCCGAAGCCGGGCGACAAGCACCTGGTGATCTTCGCCCTGCTGGATTCGCCGCGCGCCACTGGTGCCTATCGCCTGACCCTGCGTCCGGGCAGCGACACGGTCGTCGACGTCAAGGCCAAGATGTTCCTGCGTGACAAGGTCACCAAACTTGGCGTTGCGCCGCTGACCAGCATGTTCCTGTTCGGCGCCAACCAGCCGTCGAAAGTGCTGAACTACCGTCGCGAACTGCACGACTCCAGCGGTCTGTCGATCCATGCCGGCAACGGCGAATGGATCTGGCGCCCATTGAACAACCCGAAACACCTGGCCGTGAGCAACTTCTCGATCGAGAACCCGCGCGGTTTCGGCTTGCTGCAACGTGGCCGTGACTTCAGCCACTACGAAGACCTCGATGACCGCTACGACAAGCGCCCAAGTGCCTGGATCGAGCCGAAAGGCGATTGGGGCAAGGGCTCCGTCGATCTGGTGGAGATTCCTACCGCTGACGAAACCAACGACAATATCGTTGCTTTCTGGAGTCCGGAAAAACTGCCAGAGCCTGGCCAACCCCTGGACGTCGCCTATCGCATGCACTGGACCATCGACGAAGCCGCCCTGCATTCGGCGGACAGCGCCTGGGTTCAACAGACCCTGCGTTCCACGGGTGACGTGAAGCAGTCGAACCTGATTCGTCAGCCGGACGGCAGCGTGGCCTACCTGGTGGATTTCCAAGGTCCGTCCCTGCAAGACTTGCCAGAAGATGCTGAAGTACGCAGCCAGGTTAGCGTTGGCGACAACGCGGAACTGGTCGAGAACAATGTCCGTTACAACCCTGAAACCAAGGGCTGGCGCCTGACCCTGCGGATGAAGATCAAGGATCCGGGCAAGTCCACTGAAATGCGTGCAGCACTGGTCAAGACCATCACGCCGGCCGAGACGATCAAGACCACGGCGCCAGCGTCCAGCTCTTCCGTTGCCAAGGCCGACAAGATCGCCGCCAAGCAGCAGGAGAAGAAGGACAAGGAGGCCAAGCAAGCTGAAGCGCAAGCCCAGCAAGTCAAGGACACCAAGGACAAGGACAACAAAGACGCCAAGCAGCCTGTCGCTGCCGAAGCGGCCCCTGCCACACCGGAATCGGCACCGACTGAACAAGTCCTGACCGAGACCTGGAGCTATCAGTTGCCTGCCGATGAGTAATTCACAAGTACAGCCACAAACGCTTGCCGAGTACCTGGCGCATTTGCCGATGACCGACGAGCAGCGCGCGGAACTCGCGGGCTGCAAGTCTTTCAGTGAGTTGCACGAACGTCTGTCGTCCCAGGCGTTCGACGCGCCGACCGATGCCGCCCAGGCGTCGGTCGGGCGGCGCCTGACCCTGAACACCGCCGAAGAACTGGCGGATGCGCAAATGTTGGGACTCGACGCCAGTGGTCGGGTTTGCCTCAAGGCAGCCCCGCCGATCCGTCGGACCAAAGTCGTTCCGGAGCCATGGCGCACCAATATCCTGGTGCGTGGCTGGCGTCGGCTGACCGGTCGCACCAACCCGCCGAAGCCGCCGAAAGACGAGAACGTGTTGCCAGCAGCTCGCTGGCGCACCGTCGGTTCGATCCGTCGTTACATTCTGCTGGTGCTGATGCTCGGTCAGACGATCGTCGCCGGCTGGTACATGAAAGGCATCATGCCGTACCAGGGCTGGTCGTTCGTCGATCTGGAAGAAGTCCTGCACCAACCGCTGCTGCAAACTGCGGCCCAGGTGCTGCCTTACGTGTTGCAAACCAGCATCCTGATTCTGTTCGGGATTCTGTTCTGCTGGGTGTCGGCCGGTTTCTGGACCGCGCTGATGGGCTTCCTCGAGTTGATCACCGGTCGCGACAAGTACCGCATTTCCGGCGCCAGCGCCGGCAACGAGCCGATCGCCAAGGACGCACGCACCGCATTGGTGATGCCGATCTGCAACGAAGACGTGCCGCGGGTGTTCGCCGGTTTGCGGGCGACCTTCGAGTCGGTTGCAGCCTCGGGTAACCTGGATCGCTTCGACTTTTTCGTGCTCAGCGACAGTAACGACGCCGATATCTGCGTCGCCGAACAGCAGGCCTGGCTGGACGTCTGCCGTGAAGCCAAGGGCTTCGGCAAGATCTTCTACCGCCGCCGTCGTCGTCGCGTAAAACGTAAAAGCGGCAACCTCGACGACTTCTGCCGTCGTTGGGGCGGTGACTACAAATACATGGTCGTGCTCGACGCCGACAGCGTAATGAGTGGCGAATGCCTGAGCAGCCTGGTGCGCCTGATGGAAGCCACGCCGGACGCCGGGATCATCCAGACCGCGCCGCGTGCGTCGGGCATGGACACCCTTTATGCGCGTATGCAGCAGTTCGCCACCCGTGTGTACGGTCCACTGTTCACCGCTGGCCTGCACTTCTGGCAGTTGGGCGAATCCCACTACTGGGGCCACAACGCGATCATCCGCATGAAGCCGTTCATCGAGCACTGCGCCCTGGCGCCGTTGCCCGGTAAAGGCGCGTTCGCCGGTGCGATTCTGTCCCACGACTTCGTTGAAGCGGCGCTGATGCGCCGTGCCGGCTGGGGCGTGTGGATTGCCTATGACTTGCCGGGCAGCTACGAAGAACTGCCACCGAACCTGCTGGACGAACTCAAGCGTGACCGTCGCTGGTGCCACGGCAACCTGATGAACTTCCGGCTGTTCCTGGTCAAGGGCATGCACCCGGTACACCGTGCGGTGTTCCTGACAGGCGTGATGTCTTACTTGTCGGCGCCGTTGTGGTTCTTCTTCCTCGTGCTGTCGACAGCCCTGCTGGCGACCAACACGCTGATGGAGCCGCAGTACTTCCTGGAGCCGCGCCAGCTCTATCCGCTGTGGCCACAATGGCACCCGGACAAGGCGATCGCACTGTTCTCGACGACTATCGTGCTGCTGTTCCTACCGAAGCTGCTGAGCATCATCCTGATCTGGGCCAAAGGCGCGAAAGAGTTCGGTGGCAGGTTCAAGGTGACGCTGTCGATGCTGCTGGAAATGTTGTTCTCCATGCTGCTGGCGCCGGTGCGGATGATTTTCCACACCCGTTTCGTGCTCGCCGCGTTCCTCGGCTGGGCCGCGACCTGGAACTCGCCGCAACGTGACGACGACTCCACGCCGTGGAGCGAAGCGGTCAAGCGCCACGGTCCGCAAACCTTGCTGGGTTTCTTCTGGGCGTTGCTGGTGATCTGGCTGAACCCGAGCTTCCTCTGGTGGCTGGTGCCGATCGTCGGTTCGCTGATGCTGTCGATTCCGGTGTCGGTGATCTCCAGTCGTGTCGGCCTGGGCCTGAAGTCCCGTGACGAGAGCCTGTTCCTGATTCCTGAGGAATACAATCCGCCGCAGGCATTGCTGGCGACCGATCAGTACACCCACGAAAACCGCTGGCATGCACTGCACGACGGCTTCGTCCGGTCGGTGGTCGATCCACAGCAGAACGCGTTGGCGTGTGCGCTGGCGACGTCTCGTCACCGTCAGGCCGAGCCGATCGAATGGCTGCGCATCGAGCGGGTTCGCCATGCGATGAAGGTCGGGCCTGAAGGGCTGACCAACAACGAGCGCGTGGCCCTGCTGAGTGATCCGGTGGCACTGGGTCGCTTGCATGAGCAGGTCTGGAGCGAAGGCCATGCCGAGTGGCTGCAGGCCTGGCGCACTTCGGTGGATGCCGATCCGCATGCGCCGCTGTTGCCGCTCAAGCCGTTGAGCGTGCAGCCTCAGTTGGCATAATGAAAAACCCCGCGAAAGCGGGGTTTTTTTTGTGCTGATGATCGCTCCCGTGTTCTGCGTGGGAACGATCAAACAAATCTCCCTCAACCCCTTGTGCAAACGGCCGAGTGCGTTAGCATCCGTCCCCGAATTGGTGCGCCCGGACAACTTTCTGTTCGTATCTGCCGGTTTCCCAAAGGAAACCTGCGGTTTGCGTGCCTCACAATGCGATGGGTTTTGGGGACTTGAAGATGAAGAAGTATCTGTCGATGCTGCTGGTCGGCGTCACGGCATTGGTTGCAGTCAGCGCGGCGCAGGCCGGTGCCATCGATGACGCGGTCAAGCGCGGCACGCTGAAAGTCGGCATGGACCCGACCTACATGCCGTTCGAAATGACCAACAAGCGCGGCGAAATCATCGGCTTCGAAGTCGACATCCTCAAAGCCATGGCCAAGGCCATGGGCGTCAAGCTGGAAATGGTATCCACCGGCTACGACGGCATCATCCCGGCCCTGCTGACCGACAAGTTCGACATGATCGGCAGTGGCATGACCCTGACCCAGGAACGCAACCTGCGCCTGAACTTCAGCGAGCCCTTCATCGTGGTCGGTCAGACACTGCTGATCCGCAAGGAGCTGGAAGGCACCATCAAGTCCTATAAAGACCTGAATACCGCCGACTACCGCATCACCTCCAAGCTCGGCACCACCGGCGAGATGGTCGCCAAAAAACTCATTTCCAAAGCCAAGTACCACGGCTACGACAATGAGCAGGAAGCGGTGCTCGACGTGGTCAACGGCAAGGCTGACGCCTTCATCTACGACGCGCCTTACAACGTCGTGGCGGTGAACAAGGTCGGCAACGGCAAACTGCTGTTCCTCGACAAGCCGTTCACCTATGAACCCCTGGCTTTCGGCCTGAAGAAGGGCGACTACGACAGCCTCAACTTCATCAACAACTTCCTGCACCAGATCCACGAAGACGGCACCTACGATCGCATCCATGACAAGTGGTTTAAAGACACCGCCTGGCTCAAGGACATGGAATAACACCGCCTTTGTGGCGAGGGAGCTTGCTCCCGTCCGACTGCGAAGCAGTCGTAAATCGATTGACTCGTTTTACCCGACGTTGCGCGGTGGCCGATTTCAGGGTTGCTGCGCAACCCAGCGGGAGCAAGCTCCCTCGCCACAGAGGGAGCGGGCGCCCTGATCGTTATGGATTTGCCTTTAAATGAAACAGAAAAAAGCCCAATGGCCCTGGCACGTATTAACCGTGCTGGTGCTGATCGGCCTGGCTGGCGCGTTGTACTACGCCACCTCGCTGATGTCCTACGAATGGCGCTGGAACCGTGTGCCGCAGTACTTCGCCTACCACGCCGAAGAGTCCCAGCGCGCGGCCGACATCTCCACCGTCAGTGAGCTGGTGCGCAAGGGCAGCAAGGCTGAAGTCACCCTGCGCAATGATGCAGGGGATGAGCAGCACCTGACGGTTGACGACAACAGCCTGCAAGTCGCGCAAGGCGATGATGTGGCCGAAGGCGATGTGATCGGCGTGACCCGGCATTGGGCCGCCGGCCCGCTGCTATGGGGGCTCTGGACCACGTTGTGGTTGTCCCTGGTGTCTGGCGTGCTTGGCCTGCTGATCGGCCTGGCCACCGGGCTGTGCCGCCTGTCGAACAACCCGACCCTGCGCGACCTCTCGACGATCTACGTCGAGCTGGTGCGCGGTACGCCGCTGCTGGTGCAGATTTTCATTTTCTACTTCTTCATCGGCACCGTGATGAACCTCTCCCGGGAGTTCGCCGGGATCGCCGCGCTGTCGCTGTTCACCGGTGCCTACGTGGCGGAGATCATCCGCTCTGGCGTGCAATCGATTGCACGCGGCCAGAACGAAGCGGCGCGCTCCCTCGGTTTGAGCGGTGGCCAGTCGATGCGCCACGTGGTGCTGCCGCAAGCGTTCAAGCGCGTGCTGCCACCGCTGGCCGGGCAGTTCATCAGTCTGGTCAAAGACACCTCGCTGGTGTCGGTGATCGCGATTACCGAACTGTTGAAAAGCGGTCGTGAAGTCATCACTACCTCGTTCTCGCCGTTCGAAATCCTGTTCTGCGTGGCCGGGTTGTACCTGTTGATCAACCTGCCGCTGTCGAAAATCGCCAGTCGGCTTGAGCGGAGGCTCGCGCAAAGTGATTGAAGTCCGCGATCTGATAAAAGTCTTCGACACCCGCGGCCAGGTGGTTCGCGCGGTGGACAACGTCACCACCCAAGTGGCGAAGGGCGAAGTATTGGTGGTGATCGGCCCGTCCGGTTCCGGCAAGTCGACCTTTCTGCGCTGCCTGAATGGCCTGGAAGCGTTCGACTCCGGTTCGGTGAGCATCGACGGTCTGCAACTGGCCGACCCGAAAACCGACGTCAATGCCTACCGCCGCGAAGTCGGCATGGTGTTTCAGCATTTCAACCTGTTCCCGCACATGACCGTGCTGGAAAACCTCTGCCTGGCCCAGAAAGTTGTGCGCAAGCGCGGCAAGAAGGAGCGCGAGGCCAAGGCCATGGTGTTGCTGGAAAAGGTTGGTATCGCTCAGAAGGCCCACGAGTTTCCATCGCGCCTGTCCGGTGGTCAGCAGCAGCGCGTGGCCATCGCCCGGGCGTTGGCGATGGAGCCGAAAGTCATGCTGTTCGATGAGCCGACGTCGGCGCTCGACCCGGAAATGGTCGGTGAAGTGCTGGATGTGATGAAGACCCTGGCCGTGGAAGGCATGACCATGGTTTGCGTTACCCATGAAATGGGCTTCGCCCGGGAAGTGGCGGACCGGGTGCTGTTCTTCGATCACGGCAAATTGCTGGAAGACGCCTCGCCGGCCGAGTTCTTCGATGCACCGAAGGATCCCCGCGCGCAGGCGTTTTTGCGCCAGGTTCTCTAACTTCGTCGCCTGATCCATCGCATTCGCGGGCAAGCCTCGCTCCTACAGGAATTCCCCCGTAGGAGCGAGGCTTGCCCGCGAATGGCTTCACCTCGGTCTTAAGCGAACGCTCAAACCTTGAACCTGCCCACCAGCATCTGCAGATGCGTCCCCAGCCGCGCCAGTTCCACGCTGGAGGCCGCGGTCTCTTCACTGGCGGCCGAGGTCTGCTCGGATACGTCACGCACATTCAGCACGCTGCGGTTGATCTCTTCGGCCACCGCGCTCTGTTGCTCGGCGGCAGCGGCGATCTGCTGGTTCATCGACTGGATCGCCGACACGGTACGGGTGATGCTTTCCAGTGAGCCACCGGCACGGCGGGTCAGTTCGACGCTGCTGTCGGTCAGGCTGCGGCTGTTGTCCATGATGGTCGCGACTTGCTGAGTGCCGGTTTGCAGGCCAACGATCAGCTCTTCGATTTCTTCGGTGGACTTCTGAGTGCGCTGGGCCAGGCTGCGGACCTCGTCGGCGACCACTGCAAAGCCACGCCCGGCTTCACCGGCGCGAGCGGCTTCGATGGCGGCGTTGAGCGCCAGCAGGTTGGTTTGCTGGGCCACGGATTTGATCACGTCGAGCACGCTGCCGATCTTGTCGCTTTCGCGCTTCAGATCGCCCATGGCGGCAGTGGAATTGCCGACTTCGAGGGCCAGGCGCTCGATCTGGGCGATGGCTTCGCCGACCACCCTGTCACCCTCGCGGGCCTGCTGGTCGGCGGCGACGGCGGCTTCGGACGCTTCCTCGGCATTGCGCGCGACTTCCTGAACGGTGGCGGTCATTTCGTGCATGGCGGTGGCCACCTGATCGGTTTCGACCTTCTGACTGTTGACCCCGGCGCTGGTCTGCTCGGTAACGGCAGACAGTTCTTCAGCAGCGCTGGCGATTTGGGTCACGCCGTCGCTGATGCCGCCGATCAGTTCCCGCAGACTGACGACCATCCGCTGAAGGGTGCTTTGTAATTGACCCAGCTCGTCGCTGCGAGCGACCTCAAGGTTATGGCTCAGATCGCCCGAGGCAACACGTTCGACTGCCACCAACGTCTGTTGCAGTGGAACGACGATCTGCCGCGTAATGATCCAGGCTGCGAGCAGACCAAACGCCAATGCCAGGACGGTCACGATGATCAGCGTGCTTTTCGCTTGGGCCGTCTCCTGGTTACGTTTGTCGGTTTGCGAGCGGGTCAGTTGTGCGCTCAGGTCATTCAAGCGGGTCTCTTGATCCACCATCTTCTTGAGGGCGACGGCGCTGGCCACTTGCGAATCGCGGAACTGGCTGACTGCGACACGGTAGCCCTTGAGCGATTCGGTGGCTTGTTGCAGGTTGGCGCTGTGTTGTTCTGGCAGTTTGCCCGGCAGGCTTTCAAGGTTTTTCAGGGCGTTGTCGATGGCATCCAGCGCGGGTTGCTCGGCTTCGGGCTTGCCGCTGTAGGTATAACCGCGAACCTGGAAGCGCGCTTGCTGGAGCAGTTTGCTCAGCTCGACCACGTTGTTGAATTGAGTGACGCTGTCGCCTTGCAGCAAGGACTTTTCGACTTCTGTCACCTTGGCCACAGCGTTGTCGGCGGTGGCGCCGAGCTTGGATCGGGCCGATTCGCGGTTCTGCGTCGCTTGAGTCATGTCGGCAAAGGCGCGTTTGTAATCACCGATGGTGGCCAGTTGCTGATTGAGCACTTCCTGGTCCGAGATGCGCACAAACATTTTGAGGGCGACTTGCACGCCATCGTCAAGCTTGCCCAAGAGTTCGCTGACGGCTGCCGGGCCTTGTTCGCCACGGCGCATTTCGTAGTCGAGACGGGCGGTTCGCAAATCCTTGCCCAACTCGTTGAGGCCGGAGATGTAGCTCTGCTTGTCTGCGCGACTGATCACACTGCCTAGGCTATTCCAGCCAGTGAAAGTGATCAGGAGGGTCATGAGCAGCACGAGGCCAAAGCCGACACTCAACTTGCGATTGACGCTTACGTTTCCCAGTTTCTCGGCTAGCCATCGGTACATGCTGCGACTCCCTCGGACCATTGATTGGTTTTATGGGGACTGTATCGGCAGGCAGGCTGGAACCTGTAGGTGAGCAAACACCTGTGGCGAGGGATCTTGCTCCCGCTTGGGCGCGAAGCGGCCACCGCTTTTTCCGGCAAGACCGCATTCACCTGTTTTACGACTGCTTCGCAGCCGAGCGGGACGGTGCGGCGATCCGACAAACTCCCTCGCCACAAGGGTAAGTGTCTGGGTTAGAACAGCCGCGAAAGCAGTGCAGTGACGGCGGTTTCGACCCGCAGGATGCGCTCGCCGAGCTGCACCGGTTGCAGGCCGGCCTTGGCCAGCAGGTCGATTTCGTAAGGAATCCAGCCGCCTTCGGGGCCGATGGCCAAGGTCACGGGTTCGTCCAGGCCACGGGGGCAGGGCGGGTAATTGCCGGGATGACCGACCAGGCCGAGAGTGCCTTCAGTGATTGCTGGCAGGCGATCTTCGACAAAAGGTTTGAAACGCTTCTCGATGACGACCTCTGGCAGCACGCTGTCCCGGGCTTGCTCAAGCCCCAGGATCAATTGCTCGCGAATCGCCTCAGGTTCCAGGAACGGGGTTTGCCAGAAGCTCTTCTCGACGCGATAGCTGTTTACCAGAACGATTCGTGGCACACCCATGGCGGCCACGGTCTGAAACACCCTGCGGAGCATTTTCGGGCGTGGCAGGGCCAATACCAGGGTCAGTGGCAGCTTGGCTGGCGGCGGCTGGTAGAGGGTGACGCGCAACTCGGCTTCGTCAGCGTCCAGGCGCAGCACTTCGGCGGCACCCATCAGCCCGCCGATACGCCCGACGCGCATGCTGTCACCCACTTCACAGCGGTGGACTTCCTGCATATGGGTCAAGCGGCGATCGCGCAGGATCGCCCGGTCGGCCGCAATGAAATCGGCCTCCTCGAGGAGCAGCAGGTTCACGCTTGGGTCGCTGGCGGCTGATCGTTGTGATCGTCAGCCGGTTTTTCGTCCGGGTGCTCGCCGCGTTTGCTGATCAGGCTGCCGAACAGGACGCCGATCTCGAACAGCAACCACATTGGTACGGCCAACAGCGTCTGCGAGAAGATGTCCGGCGGCGTCAGGATCATGCCGACCACGAAGCAGCCGATGACCACATACGGGCGGATTTTCTTCAGGTAGGCGACGTTGACCACGCCGATCCACACCAGCAGCACCACGGCCACCGGGATCTCGAACGCCACGCCGAAGGCGAAGAACAGCGTCATGACGAAATCGAGGTAGCTGGTGATGTCGGTCATCATTTCCACGCCGGCCGGGGTGGCAGCGGCGAAGAACTTGAAGATCAGCGGGAACACCAGGAAGTAGGCGAAGGCCATGCCGGTGTAGAACAGCAGGATGCTGGAGACCAGCAACGGCACGGCGATGCGCTTCTCATGCTTGTACAGGCCTGGCGCGATGAACCCCCAGATCTGATGCAGGATCACCGGGATTGCCAGGAACAGCGAGACCATCATGGTCAGCTTCAGCGGCGTCAGGAACGGCGACGACACGTCGGTGGCGATCATCGTCGCGCCGGCCGGCAGGTACTGGCGCAACGGCGTGGAGACGAAGGTGTAGATCTGCTGGGTGAAGGCGAACAACCCGGCGAAGATGATGAAAATCGCCGCTACACAGCGCAGCAGACGGGTGCGCAACTCGGTGAGGTGCGAGACCAGTGGCATGTGCTGGTCGTTTTCGGGGAGATCGCTCATGGGGCTCGCGGCGGCAAAGTGGTGTCGTGAGGCGCCGGGGTTGTCGGCGCAGCGGCAGGAGCAACAGGTTCTACTGGGCTGGCAGGCGCAGGTTCAGCAGCTGCAACCGCCGGCGTGACTTCAGCTGTTGGCGCATGAATCGTCGGCGTCGCCACAGGTTCCACCGGCGTTGGCTCCTGCTGGGTCGGCGTGAAAATCTTCCGCGCCTCCTGCTCCAGGGACAGAATGTGCTCGTTGTGCAGTTGCCGGCGAATTTCGTCGGCACCGATTTCACGTTCAACTTCCTGTTTGATCGCGTTGAAGCTGCGCTTCAGCCGCCCGACCCACAGGCCAGCGGTGCGCGCAGCACCCGGCAGGCGCTCGGGGCCCAGCACCAGCAGGGCGACGAGGCCGACGAGCAGCAGTTCAGAGAAGCTGATACCAAACATTAGTCAGTGCTCACGAGTCTTTGCGGATCGGCTCTTCGACTTTTTGCGCCTGCACGTCGATGGTGTGCGGCGGGTTCACAGACGTTGTGGCCTGTGGCTGGGTCGGCGGAACCGGTTGGGCCGGAGTCGCAGTCGGGTCGGCCGGTTTCTCTTCGTCGTTCATGGCCTTGCGAAAGCCCTTGATCGACTCGCCCACGTCAGTGCCGAGATTTTTCAGTTTCTTGGTGCCGAACACCAGCACCACGACAACCAGGATGACGATCCAGTGTTTCCAGTCAAAAATGCCCATGTTGCGTTCCTCTCTAATAATTATTCAGGCGGACGGACGCGAGGCTTTCTCGACGTGTCCGGACAGACCGAAGCGACGGTCCAGTTCATCGAGCACAGCCTGTGGATGTTGCCCCAACTGGGCGAGCATGACCATGCTGTGGAACCACAGGTCGGCGGTCTCGTAGATCACATCGCTGCAGTCACCGCTGATGGCGGCATCCTTGGCGGCGATAATGGTTTCGACCGACTCTTCGCCGACCTTTTCCAGAATCTTGTTCAAGCCCTTGTGGTACAGGCTGGCGACGTACGAGCTGTCGGCGGCGGCGCCTTTGCGTTCTTCCAGCACCTGGGCCAGACGGGTCAGGGTGTCAGTCATGAGTATGTCCTGCGCAATAGATAGCGTGCGGGTCTTTGAGAACCGGGTCGACGGTTTTCCAGTCGCCGTTCTCGAAAACGCGGTAGAAGCAGCTCTGACGGCCGGTATGGCAAGCGATGTCGCCGATCTGCTCGACCATCAGGATGATCACGTCAGCGTCACAGTCCAGGCGCATCTCATGCAGGATTTGCACGTGGCCGGACTCTTCGCCCTTGCGCCACAGCTTGCCACGGGAACGTGACCAGTAAATGGCACGGTTCTCGGCGGCGGTCAATTGCAGTGCTTCGCGGTTCATCCAGGCCATCATCAGGACGCGTCCGGTCTTGTGATCCTGGGCAATCGCGGGCACCAGGCCATCGGCGTCCCACTTGATCTCGTCCAGCCAGTTTTTCATCTTCGACTCCGACAGCGGGCTCTACTTCAATAGTTGAGGCCAATGTTCAAATTCAGCGTTCAAACAGTGTGCCAGCCGATGATCCAACTGGCTATCGGCGAACGACCAGATACAAGCCGATCGCCACCATGATTCCGGCGGGCCAATGCCCCAGTTCGTGCAACGGGCCACCGGCTGCGAGTATCGTGCCACCCGCCAGATGAGCGGTACCGAGCAGGCGCAGGAACACGTCGTCCTTGCGCCGGTGCCACGGAGGCGGCGGGTCGTTGGCGTGGGGTTGGGACATGCGCTCAAGCAGGTCGCGGGCCATGTTGGCCAGGTGCGGGAGTTGCTCGAACTGGCTCTGCACGTTGCCCAGCAAGGCTTTGGGGCTGACGCGCTCGCGCATCCAGCGTTCGAGGAACGGCTGGGCGGTGTTCCACAGATCGAGGTCCGGGTACAACTGACGACCCAGGCCTTCGATGTTCAACAGGGTTTTTTGCAGCAAGACCAACTGCGGCTGCACTTCCATGTTGAAGCGTCGAGCGGTCTGGAACAGGCGCATCAGTACCTGACCAAAGGAAATATCTTTCAACGGTTTTTCGAAGATCGGCTCGCACACCGTGCGGATCGCCGCTTCGAATTCGTTGAGCTTGGTTTCCGCCGGTACCCAGCCCGAGTCGATGTGTAATTGCGCGACACGCCGGTAGTCACGCTTGAAAAACGCGAACAGGTTGCGCGCCAGATAGTCCTGGTCTTCCGGGGTCAGGCTGCCGACGATGCCGCAGTCGATGGCGATGTACTGCGGGCTCCAGGGCTGCACGGTGCTGACGAAAATGTTGCCGGGGTGCATGTCGGCGTGGAAGAAGCTGTCGCGGAACACCTGGGTGAAGAAGATCTCCACGCCACGCTCGGCGAGCATTTTCATGTCGGTGCGCTGGTCGGCCAGGGTCGCGAGGTCGGTGACCTGAATCCCGTAGATGCGCTCCATCACCAGCACTTTCGGTCGGCACCAGTCCCAATAGACTTGCGGCACATACAGTAGGGGCGAACCGTCGAAGTTGCGCTTCAACTGGCTGGCGTTGGCGGCTTCGCGTAGCAGGTCGAGTTCGTCGTAGATGGTTTTTTCGTAATCACTGACCACGTCCACCGGGTGTAGCAGACGGGCGTCGGCCGAGAGTTTTTCCGCGGCGCGGGCCAGAATGAACAGCCATGCCAGGTCCTGGGCAATCACCGGTTTGAGGCCCGGGCGGATCACCTTGACCACCACTTCTTCACCGGTTTTCAGCTGCGCGGCATGCACCTGCGCCACCGAAGCCGAGGCCAGCGGTTCGACGTCGAAACGAGAGAAGACTTCACTGATCTTTTTGCCGAGCTGCTCTTCGATCAGCCGGACCGACACTTGTGAGTCGAACGGCGGCACGCGGTCCTGCAACATCATCAACTCATCGGCGATGTCTTCGGGTAGCAGGTCGCGGCGTGTCGAAAGGATCTGGCCGAACTTGATGAAAATCGGCCCAAGGTCCTGCAACGCCAGGCGCAATCGTGCGCCACGGCTCAGGTCCAGGGGCTTGCGCGGGAACCAGCGCCACGGCAAGGCATAGCGCAGCGCCAGCAGAAACCAGGGCAATGGCAGGGCGAACAGCAGGTCATCGAGGCGGTAGCGGATCACGACGCGCTGGATGCGCAACAAACGGCGGACGGCAAGCAGCTTCATGCGTTATCGCTTGGGTCGAGGGATCGGGAAAGGCGCTCGAAACGCGCCTCGAGACGTTCCAGATCGAGTTTGATCTGGTCCAGTTCACTGAAACGGGCTTCGGCTTCGCGCTGACCGACCAGGGTGCGCGATTCTTCGGCCAGGTATTCGCCCAGGTTCTGGTTGAGGCTGGCGAACCCTTGCTGATACCAGCGTGCGCGGCTGCGCAGATGACCTCCGACCAGTTGCGTGGCCACAGGCCCCAGCCAGCGCGAGAGTTCATACTCCCAGTCCAGCTCCAGGTCCTGAAGGACCGCCGCCAGTTCCAGCAGCACGCCGCTGTCGCCGTCGAGTTCGACTTCCGGGGCATGCAGCACCGACGTCTTGTCTTTGCTCGTCGCCAGTTTCAGCAGGCTTGAGGCCGGTGCGCGCAAGGTGCAGTCGGCATCGGTTTCCCAGTGGGACGCCAGCATCAGGCCTTCATCGCTGGGCAGGATGAACAATTGCAACGCCGGGCTGCGGCAGTCGACGGCAATCACCTTGCCACTCAAATGCGCCAGCCGCGGCAGCGCCGTGCTGTCGAGACGCAGCACCCGGTTCAGACCGAGTTCAACGCTGGCGAGCAGGCCGGCCAGCAACATCAGGGTTTGATGCCACGGTGCAGGGCGACGATGCCTGCGGTCATGTTGTGGTAGGTCACGCGGTCGAAACCGGCCTCGACCATCATCGACTTCAGGGTTTCCTGATTCGGGTGCATGCGGATCGATTCGGCCAGGTAGCGATAGCTTTCCGAATCATTGGTGATCAGCTTGCCCATCAACGGCATGAAGGCAAACGAATAGGCATCGTAGGCTTTGGACATCAGTGCGTTGGTGGGTTTGGAGAACTCCAGCACCAGCAGGCGACCGCCGGGCTTGAGCACGCGCAGCATCGAGCGCAGGGCGTCTTCTTTATGCGTCACGTTGCGCAGGCCGAAAGCGATGGTCACGCAGTCGAAGTGGTTGTCCGGGAACGGCAGCTTTTCAGCGTCGGCCTGGACGAATTCGACGTTGCCGGACACACCCAGATCCAGCAGGCGGTCACGACCGACCTTGAGCATGGATTCGTTGATGTCGGCCAACACTACCTGACCAGTTGGCCCCACAAGATGCGAAAACTTTTTGGTCAGGTCGCCAGTGCCGCCGGCGATGTCCAGCACGCGGTTACCGGCACGCACGCCCGACAGTTCGATCGCGAAACGCTTCCACAGACGGTGCATGCCGCCCGACAGGAGGTCGTTCATCAAGTCGTACTTGGCGGCTACCGAGTGGAAAACCTCAGCGACTTTTTCCGCTTTCTGGCTTTCCGGAACGTTTTTGAAGCCGAAGTGAGTGGTGGGTTCGGCATCGCTGCCTTTGCGCTGATCAGTCATATCGCTGTCACCAAAATAGAATGCGGGACATTCTAATCCCGGTGGCCTGCTTTGTCTTGGCAAGGCTGAAGGTAAGATATAGAGAAACCGGGACGTTTTGACGCAGTAACGGTCAAGATGCTTCAGGAAGTGTCCATAAAGCAGGAGTCATTCGATGGCCCATATTAGTGTTGAGCGTGCCCATGGCCTGGGTAAGGAAGCGGCCCGCGAGAAGGCCGACAAGTTGGCGCAGAAACTGTCCGATCAATATGGCCTGGAGCCACAGTGGTCTGGCGACACGCTGAACCTCAAGCGCTCCGGTGTGAAAGGGGCGGTGCATGTGGGCGAGGATTCGATCCGGGTTGATGTCGAATTGGGGCTGTTGATGTCCGCCATGAGCAGCACCATCAAATCGGAAATCGAAAGGGCCCTCGACAAAGCCCTCGCGTGATGACGACCCGTAGGAGCGAAGCTTGCTCGCGAAGGCAGAGTTCCTGCCATCGAAGATGGTGCGGATGGACCGGCCCCTTCGCGAGCAAGCTTCGCTCCTACAGGTATTCCACGGCACGCAATTGTTGCGGTTGTTAGGGTGCCGTTTCTAATTTTTCTCCCTACTTTGTGCCTGAGCCCGACACTTTCGCGGGCAGTTCCTCAACCCTTCTGCGCGTGAGGTGGACCATGGCCAAAGTTATTGTGAAGAAAAAAGTCGACGTTGAGACCAACACTCTGAACGACGTCAAATCGTATGCCCGCAAGATCTGGCTGGCGAGCCTGGGTGCTTACACCAAGGTCGGTCAAGAGGGTGGCGAGTACGTTCAAGAGTTGATCAAGGCTGGTCAAGCTGTTGAAAAGAAAGGCAAAAAAGTAGTTGCTGAGAAACTTGAAGCGGCTAATGCCGAGATCGATGAAGCCAAGAGTGAGGTGAGTACTTTCAAAGGCAAAGTCGAACTTCAACTCGACAAAGTCGAGAAGGCTTTCGATACGCGTATCGCAAGTGCCTTGAATCGTATCGGCATTCCGTCTAAACATGACGTGGAGACACTCTCTGCTAAGCTCGATGAGCTGACAGCATTGCTCGAACGTGTCGCGCGTAAATCTTAAGGAGAACGGGATGGCTGGCAAAAAGAATACTGAAAAAGAAGGCAGCTCGTGGATCGGGAAGGTCGAAGACTACTCCCGCAAGATCTGGCTGGCTGGTTTAGGCGTGTACTCGAAGATTGATACTGACGGCAGCAAACTCTTCGATGCATTGGTTAAGGACGGCGAGAAAGCCGAGAAGCTCACCAAGAGCGCTGTCGGCAAGACTGTCGATGCTGCCAAGGACTCCGCTTCGTCGGCCAAGTCGCGCATCAGCGGCGTGAAAGATCGCGCACTGGGCAAGTGGGATGAGCTGGAAGGGGCTTTCGACAAGCGCCTGAACAGCGCCATTTCGCGCCTGGGTGTACCGAGCCGCAATGAAGTCAAGGCACTGCACAGCAAGGTCGATACCCTGACCAAGCAAATCGAAAAACTCACCGGTGCCAAGGTTGCGCCTGTTGCGGCGAAAACCGCGGCGGCCAAACCGGCAGCTAAAAGCGCTGCCAAACCATTGGCCAAGGCCGCAGCGAAACCTGCCGCCAAGCCGGCCGCCAAAACTGCTGCTGCGAAACCTGCAGCCAAAGCGGCCGCTAAACCCGCTGCTAAACCCGCTGCAAAAGCTGCCGCAAAACCAGCCGCTAAACCAGCGGCCAAACCTGCAGCTAAAACCGCAGCGGCCAAACCCGCTGCGGCGAAGAAGCCAGCAGTGAAAAAACCAACCGCCCCGAAAGCGGCCGCTCCGAAACCAGCAGTGGCTGCCGCCAAACCGGCAACCCCGGTCAGTCCGGCGAACTCCGCCGCTGCGCCGACCCCTGCTGTAACCCCGACTATCGCACCGACTCCATCGGCGCCAACCAGTCAGTCCTGATTTCCAGGACGCAAAAAAACGCCCGGCCTGTAAAGGTCGGGCGTTTTTGTTTGTGCATGGATTCCAGAAGCCATCGAAGACCCACCGGGTCAGTTGTGCTCTTCGAGGTACTGCAACGCCAACCGCTCGGTCGCGACTTTGACCGGCGGCAACAAGTGCGGCGCCACCAGCATCATGATCTGGTACACCACCAGTCGTACTTCACCTTCACGGTCGAGAATCCGCTGATAGTCCAGCGAGAACAGCAATGTCATGGTGATTTGCTCCACCAGTTGCCCCAATGCCTGGGTGTCGCTGACCAACTGCCCCTGAGCCTTCAACTGTGCCAGCAATGAAGCCAGTGTGCGCTTCAACGCATTGAGCAGGTTGCGTATCCCCTTGGCCAGTTTCGGCAGGCGGCCGGCAAGGTTCGACAAGTCCTGGAACAGAAACCGGTATTGGGCCAGGCGTTCGACGATCAGGTGCAGGAACAGCCAGTAATCTTCGGGTGCCAATTCCACATCGGACGGTGGATCGAGCAAGGGCGTCAGTTCGGTCTGGAAGCGTTCGAACAGCCCCAGGATCAGCGGCTCCTTGCCGTGGAAGTGGTAGTAGAGGTTGCCGGGGCTGATGCCCATTTCGTTGGCCACCTCCATGGTGGACACGTTCGGTTCGCCCTTCTGATTGAACAACTGCAGGGCACATTCGAGAATCCGGTCGCGGGTTTTCATCCAGTCTTCTTAATGGTCGAGTCAGGCCACGGCCATTGGCGGCCGTGGTTCATTGAACGTCAGCGCACGCGCACGTAAGTACCGGGTGCCGCCTCCATCGGTGGATAGTTCTGGTTGCCGAGGGTCATCTGGGTTTCGTGTAGTGCGCCGGAGCGTTCCTGAATCCAGCTCAGCCATTGCGTCCACCAACTGCCGTCGACGCGTTTGGCGTCGTAATACCAGGCCCGCGGGTCGCTGCTCAGTTTCGGATTCTCGACGTAGTTGGCTTTCGAGTTGTGCGGCGGGTTGAGAATGCTCTGCACATGACCGCTGCTCGACAGCACGAAGCGTCGCTCGCCACCCAGTAGCAAAGTCGAGCGATACACCGCATCCCACGGGGTGATGTGATCGTTCATGCCGGCCACGCTGAAACTGTCGACGGTGACTTTCTGCAGGTCGATCGGTGTGCCGCACACTTCCAGCCCACCCGGATGACTCAGCGGGTTGTGCTTGAAGAAGTCCAGCAGATCGCCATGAAACGCTGCCGGCAGGCGCGTGTTGTCATTGTTCCAGTAGAGGATGTCGAACGCCGGTGGCTCCTTGCCCAGCAGGTAGTTATTGACGAAGTAATTCCAGATCAAATCGTTGGGGCGCATCCAGGCAAAAACCCTGGCCATGTCGCGACCTTCCAGAACGCCCTTCTGATATGAGCGGCGCTTGGCCGCTTCCAGCGTTTGTTCGTCGACGAAGAGGGTGGCCGGGCTTTCTATCTGACTGTCGAGCAGGCTGACCAGGTAGGTCGCGCTGGACACCCGCCGCAGCTGCCGCTTGGCCTGCAAGTGCCCTTGCAGCGCGGCGATGGTCAGCCCGCCGGCGCAGGCACCCATCAGGTTGACGTCGCGGGAGCCGGTAATCGCCCGGCACACATTCATCGCTTCTTCGGTGGCTTCGACGTAAGACGACAGCCCCCATTCGCGGTGACGCACATCAGGATTGCGCCAGCTGATCACGAAGGTCTGCAAGCCGTTTTTAAGGGCGAACTGGACGAAGCTGTTACTGGGGCTCAAATCGAAAATGTAGAACTTGTTAATCTGTGGCGGCACGATCAGCAACGGCTTGGAATACTGTTTTTCGCTCATCGGCTTGTACTGGATCAGTTCCAGCAGCTCATTGCGAAACACCACGGAGCCGGTGGTGGTGGCGACTGTCTTGCCTACCTCGAATGCTTGTTTGGTGACCTGTCTGGGCAAGCCGTCGTTGTGCAGCAGATCGTCAAGCAAATGGCCGATACCCCGCACCAGGCTGTGACCGCCAGAGTTGAAGATCTCCTTGACCGCCAGCGGATTGAGCAGGGTGTTGGACGGCGCCACGGCGTCGTTGATCAAGGCAAACGCAAAGTGGGCGCGGGCGCGATCGTCCGGGCTCAGGTTGCTCTCGTCGATCCAGTTTTTGACCTCCTTCTGCCAACTCAGGTAGGCCTGCAAGCTGCGGCGATAAAAAGGGTTGAGGCTCCACGCCGGGTCGGCAAAGCGATTGTCTTGCGGATTGATCGGGTGCAGGGTCTCACCCAACAACACGCGGCCAAGCTGGCCGCCCAGCTTCAAGGCATGCCGGGCCGTGTACACCGGGTTGCGCAGGCCATGGGTGGCCAGGCTGCGCAAGGTTGAAAGCAAGTCCCGGCCGCGCAGACCGGTAACCGCACTCTGTGCGTTGATGAATGCAGCGGGAGTGGGCAAGGAGCCCTTCGCTGGTTTGTCGCGCATGAGTCAACACTCCTTCGTCATCAGGCCAAAAACAAACTCACCGAACAAATCACCATAGACGTTGTTGCGGATTGTTGCGCGGTACGACGTCCTGTCGACGCTCTTTTCCTGAACCAAAGCCGGGGCCGGTCAACTGCCCGATGGCGCCGGATGCGGATGCATCACAGCGCGCTGACGTTCCTCTTCGAGAAACTTCATGATGATCGGTGCCACCGCTTCGGCCCGGGTAATCAAGAACAGATGCCCGTCGTCGATGATGTGCAATTGGGCATTGGGAATTCGCCAGGCCAGCATGCGCATATTGATCAGCGGGATCAGTGGGTCGTCGTCGCCGGCCAGCACCAGGGTCGGCTGTTGGATCTTGTGCAGCCAGTGAATGCTGGTCCAGCCAAACCCGGCGAACAGCTGCCAGTAGTAGCCCAGTTTGCCTGCCGAGCGAACCCGCGCGGCGTGACTGGCCGCCAGGGTTGGATCGCGACGGAACGAGCCGCCATAGATCATCGGCGCGATGCGAATCACATGGGACGGCTGGATGTAGCGTCGTGGGCTGGCCATCATCCACAGCACTTTCGGTTTACCCGGTACCATCACTGTGCCGGCCGCCGTGGCTGCCAGCACCAGCTTCTTGCAGCGCTCGGGATAGTCATAGGCAAATTGCTGCGCCAGGGCGCCACCCCATGACACGCCGATCACATTGACCTGCCCGTAATCGAGATAGTCGAGCATTCGCGCGGTCAGTTTCGCCAGGCCCGAAAAGCGATACGGCCGGCTGGGAGTGGATGAGCCGCCGACACCGGGTACGTCGAAGGCGATGACTTCCAGGTCCGGATCCAGCGCCTGGACGAACGGAAATATCAGCTCCAGGTTGGCGCCGATGCCGTTGAAAATCAGCAAGGGCGTCAAGTGAGGCTTGCCGGGGCGTACCGCGGTGCGGAGGGTTTGCCCATCCAGGTTGACGGTACGAAATACGAACGGTTGCGGCATGCACGAAGCCCTGTAGGTTTTAAACGCTGATCGGGCCATCCCGGGCCGTCGCAGAATGTTCGAGGCTGGCCTCGAGGCTGATTAATGACAATCGCGGCACCTCCCAGTGCCGCGGACTGCGAGTTGTTTGAAGCTCAACGTTCGTGCACATACGTGCCTGGCGACGCCTCACCCGCGGGATAGGCCTTGTTGCCAAGGTTGGCGGGGGACTTCTTCAGTTTGCCCGAGCGTTCGGCCTGCCACGCCTGCCAATGCAACCACCAGGAGTCGGTGTGCTTGGTGGAATTTTCCATCCAGTCCTCGGCCTTGACCGGCATGTCGGTGCTGGTCATGTAGCGTGCTTTCGGATTGCCCGGCGGGTTCAGAATGCTCTGGATATGTCCGCTGCTGGACAGCACGAACTCGACCTTGCCGCCGAACAGTTGTGCCGACTTGTAGCAGGACTTCCACGGGGTGATGTGATCGTTGGTGCCAGCCAGGGAAAAGATGTCGGCATCGACCTGTTTGAGGTCGATCGGTGTGCCGCACACTTCCAGTGCATTGGGGCGGATCAGTGGGTTGTTTTTGAACATCTCGATCAGGTCGCCGTGGAAGGCGGCCGGCAGGCGAGTGGTGTCGTTGTTCCAGAACAGAATGTCGAACACCGGGGGCTCGTTGCCCAACAGGTAGTTGTTGACCCAGTAGTTCCAGATCAAGTCGTTGGGACGCATCCAGGCGAAGACTTTCGCCATATCGCGACCTTCCAGTACACCGGCCTGGTAGGAGTGGCGCTTGGCGGCTTCGAGGGTCTGCTCGTCGACGAACAGGGCCACGTCGCTGTCGAGGGTGGTGTCGAGCACGCTGACCAGCAGAGTCAGGGCGTTTACTTTCTTCTCGCCGATCGCTGCGTAATGACCCAGCAGCGCGGTGCAGGTAATGCCGCCGGAGCAGGCACCGAGCATGTTCACGTCTTTGCTGCCGGTGATCGCGGTGACCACGTCGACCGCTTCCTTGAGCGCTTCGATGTAGGTCGACAGACCCCACTCGCGTTGTTCCTTGGTCGGGTTGCGCCAGCTGACGATGAACGTCTGCATGTTGTTGCGCAGGCAGAAGCGCGCCAGGCTCTTGTCCGGGCTGAGGTCGAAAACATAGAACTTGTTGATTTGCGGCGGCACCACCAGCAGTGGGCGTTCATGCACTTGCTCGGTGATCGGCTTGTACTGGATCAGCTCCAGCACGTCGTTGCGAAAGACCACCGCGCCTTCGGTCACACCCAGGCTCTTGCCGACTTCGAACGCGCCCATGTTGACCTGGCTCGGCATCCCGCCGTTGTGGATCAGATCCTTGGCCAGATGAGAGAGGCCGTCGAGCAGGCTTTTGCCGCCGGTTTCGAAGAAGCGTTTGACCGCCGCCGGGTTGGCTGCCGTGTTGGTCGGGGCCATGGCTTCGGTCATGAGGTTGATCACGAAATGCCCGCGAGCGACGTCCTTGGGCGAGAGATTGCTCTTATCGATCCAGGTATGGAGCTCCTTGCGCCACGCCAGATAAGTTTGCAAATAACGTTTGTAGAGAGGGTTCTGGCTCCAGGCCGGGTCGAGGAAACGGCGGTCGTCGCTTTGCGGTTGAAGCTCGGATTTTCCGAACAGCACGTTCTTGAGTTCGATGCCGAAATGGGCGACGTGCCTGGCACTGTGGATGGGTTGTCTGATGGCCTGGGTCAGCACCATTCGGGCAGAGCCCAGTAGATCCTTTCTACGCAGCCCAACAACAGGATTCAGTCCCAAGGTATTTTCTGAAGCCTGGAATTTCAGGTCATCGTTTTGCTTGTTACTCATCTACGACGCTCCATTGTCCTGAGGCGAGTACCTGAGCCCAGCTGTGTAGTCACACAGCAAACGCCAGGTACTACTGCTCGGGGTGACCGTTAATTGCGCATAGCTACAAATGCACGGAACTTGCCAGCTCCATTGGTTACCCGAGTTTAATTTTTTTCGCAAGCGGGCCAATCGTTGACCCGGCAGCCAAGCATTCAAACAGATGGAATTAGAAAATGCCCTCTAAATACCTCGAGGCCTGACCTAGAGCATCAGCTTGACGACCGACTCGTTCGGATCACGGGTCTTTCCGGCCGCTTTGAGTTCGGCAAGATAATCGTTCCACAGATCCTCTTGGCGCACCGCCAACTGGTACAGATATTCCCAGGTGAACAGGCCGCTGTCGTGGCCGTCGTCGAAGGTCAATTTCAGTGCGTACTGACCGGCTGGTTCGACCTTGCTCAGGCCTACGCCGATCTTGCCAAATTGCAGGATAGGTTTGCCGTGGCCCTGGACCTCGGCGGAAGGAGAGTGCACGCGAAGGAATTCTGCGGGCAGGTGATACTCCTCGCCGGACGCGTATTTGAGCGTCAGGGTTTTCGAGGCTTTGTGCAGTTTGATGTCGGTGGGGAGTTGGGTCGTCATGGGGCCGATCTTCCGTTTGTATGAAGGCCCTGTGTCGGCGGGTGATCTGTGGCGAGGGAGCTTGCTCCCGCTCGGCTGCGTAGCAGTCGTAAATCCGGCGAATGAGGTCTTGTAGATAAACCGCATTCACCGACTTTGGGGCCGCTTCGCGACCCAGCGGGAGCAAGCTCCCTCGCCACGGAAGCCCGCTCACACAGAATGAGACCTACAGGATATAACGGGACAGGTCTTCGTTCTGCGCCAATTCGCCCAAGTGGCTGTTGACGTAATCGGCATCGATCAGGATCGCCTTTTCGTCATGGGTGCTGGCCAGATCGCCGGCGCTGAACGACACCTCTTCAAGCAGACGCTCCAGCAAGGTGTGCAGGCGACGGGCGCCGATGTTCTCGGTCTTCTCGTTGACCTGCCAGGCAATCTCGGCAATACGCTTGATGCCGTCCGGCTGGAACTCGATGAGCAGCCCTTCGGTTTTCAGCAGCGCGCAATACTGCTCGGTGAGAGAGGCATGCGGTTCGCTGAGGATACGCTCGAAATCTTCCGGGCTCAGGGCCTTGAGTTCGACCCGAATCGGCAGGCGACCTTGCAGCTCCGGCACCAGATCACTCGGCTTGCTCAGGTGGAATGCACCGGAAGCGATAAACAGGATATGGTCGGTCTTGACCATGCCCAGTTTGGTGTTGACGGTGCAGCCTTCGATCAGCGGCAGCAAGTCGCGCTGTACGCCTTCACGGGATACGTCGACGCCACCGGTATTGCCGCGCTTGGCGACCTTGTCGATTTCGTCGATGAACACGATGCCGTGCTGTTCGACAGCTTCCAGCGCCTTGGCCTTCAACTCTTCTTCGTTGACCAGGCGACCGGCTTCTTCGTCGCGAACCAGTTTCAGCGCTTCCTTGACCTTGAGCTTGCGGCTCTTGCGCTTGCCCTTGCCCATGTTGGCGAACAGGCTCTGCAACTGGTTGGTCATTTCTTCCATGCCCGGTGGCGCGGAGATATCGACGCCGGTGATTTCGGCGACTTCGATTTCGATCTCCTTGTCGTCCAGCTGACCTTCACGCAGGCGTTTGCGGAACAGCTGGCGGGTGTTGGAATCCTGGGCCGGGGCGGCGTCTTCGTTGCTGAAACCCATGCGTGCCGGTGGCAGCAAGGCGTCGAGGATGCGCTCTTCGGCGGCGTCTTCGGCGCGGTGGCGAACCTTGGTCATTTCCTGTTCGCGCAGCAGCTTGATCGCCGCGTCCGCCAGATCACGAATGATCGATTCGACGTCGCGGCCGACATAGCCCACTTCGGTGAATTTGGTCGCTTCGACTTTGATGAACGGAGCGTTGGCGAGTTTGGCCAGGCGACGGGCGATCTCGGTTTTACCGACGCCGGTCGGGCCGATCATCAGAATGTTCTTGGGGGTGACTTCGACGCGCAGCTCTTCGGGCAGCTGCATCCGGCGCCAGCGGTTGCGCAAGGCAATGGCGACGGCGCGTTTGGCATCGTCCTGGCCGATGATATGGCGATTGAGTTCGTGGACGATTTCACGGGGGGTCATGGGCATAGTAATTGGCGGTCCTCAAGCAAAAGTGAGCCGTGGCGCTAGGCCAAGACAGGCTTACTCAGCGAGATCCTGCTCCTCGATGGTGATGTTGTGGTTGGTGAACACGCAGATGTCGCCAGCGATGCCCAAAGCGGTTTCGACGATTTCCCGGGCCGACAGGTCGGTCTTTTTCAACAGCGCGCTGGCCGCAGCCTGGGCGTAGCCGCCGCCGGAACCCATGGCGATCAAACCTTCTTCAGGCTCAACCACGTCACCGTTGCCGGTGATGATCAGGGAGGCATCCTTGTTGGCGACCGCGAGCATGGCTTCGAGGCGGCTGAGGGAGCGGTCAGTGCGCCATTCTTTGGCGAGTTCGACAGCGGCGCGAACCAGGTGGCCCTGATGTTTTTCGAGTTGGCCTTCGAAACGTTCGAAGAGGGTGAAGGCGTCAGCGGTAGCCCCGGCAAAACCGGCGATAACCTGACCGTGGTACAGGCGGCGAACTTTCTTCGCGTTGCCTTTCATCACGGTATTGCCGAGCGAAACCTGGCCGTCGCCGCCCATGACGACTTTGCCGTGGCGGCGAACTGAAACGATGGTGGTCAAGGGAGAGTCTCCACGCAGCGGGGCGAAAATGCCTTATGCCAACTCATATGGGGGTGGTGGAGCGTTTTTCAACTGTAGGACGCGGCGGGGGACGAGCGGTGGTGGGCAGGGATGAATGTGTTGTCTGTTCTGACGCCTTCGCGGGCAAGCCTCGCTCCTACAGAGATTTACGTGATCCTGTAGGAGCGAGGCTTGCCCGCGAAGAACGATGACGCAGTGTCCTTGACGAAATTAGCGGCTCTGGCGTTGTTGTAACAACAGGTTACTGAAGCCACTGCCCGCCAATTGTTTCTGGGCGGTGGTCAGTTGTTCTCGGTTGCTGAACGGGCCGACCAGCACCCGGTACCAGGTCTCGTCCTTCACCGTGCCGGATTCAACCGCCACGGCCTGACCCAGCAGGATGATCTGCGCCCGAACCTTGTCGGCATCGGCTTGCTTGCGGAACGAACCGGCCTGCAGGAAGAACTTGGTCACTGGCGCCGCTTTAGCCACCGGTGGCGCTGGCGGCGGAGTGATGCCGGCCAATGCCGCCTGAGCCCGGGCGGTGTCGATCTTCGCCGCTTCCGCAGGCGTCACCGGCGTGGTCGGCACGGCCGGCACTTGTGGCGTCGGCAGGGTTTTCTCCGGTACCGCATCCGGCGGCACGATCACTTCCGATTCCGGCAGCAAGGTGTAGAAGTCGTACTTCGGCTTCACCGGTTGCGTCGGGCTCGGCGGGGTCTTGTTGGCTTCGGCGATCTTGGTAGCTTTCTGCTGTTGCTCGACCTTCTCGCGCTTGACGCTGTCACTGCCCTTGCCCGGCTCCAGCTTCATCAGGAACACAATGAACGCGCCGACCGTCAGGCCGATGGCCATCCACAGCCAGCCCGGGATCGGTTGCTTTGCAGGAGCTTGGTAACGGCTGGCGCCACGCTTGGGTGCAGGTTTTTTCTTGGCAGCCAACTTACATACGCTCCAGAGTTTCCAGACCCAAGAGTTCCAGGCCTTGCTTGAGAGTGCGGCCGGTCAACGCAGCAAGGCGCAAACGGCTCTGCATTTGCGCCGGGGTATCGGCGCCGAGGATCGGGCAGTTCTCGTAGAAACTGGAGAACAGGCCGGCAACATCGTACAGGTAGGTGCAGAGAATGTGCGGCGTGCCTTTGTCGGACACGTTATTCAGGATTTCGCCGAACTGCGCCAGTTTCGCCGCCAGCTCATGTTCGTGCGGCGCTTCGAGGACGATTTGCCCTTCGACTTCGCTGAAGTCCTTGCCGAGCTTGCGGAACACGCCGGCCACTCGGGTGTAGGCGTACAGCAGGTACGGTGCGGTGTTGCCTTCGAAGTTCAGCATCAGGTCGAAGTTGAAGCTGTAGTCGCTGGTGCGGTGCTTGGACAGGTCGGCGTACTTCACCGCGCCAATGCCCACGACCTTGGCGATGTTGCGCAGCTCGTCTTCGGCCAACTCCGGGTTCTTCTCCTTCACCAGCGTGTAGGCGCGTTCCTGGGCTTCGGTCAGCAGGTCGATCAGCTTCACGGTGCCGCCGTCACGGGTTTTGAACGGGCGGCCATCGGCGCCGTTCATGGTGCCGAAGCCCATGTGTTCCATTTCCATCGGATGGGTCACGAAGCCGGCCTTGCGGGCGACGGCGAACACCTGCTGGAAGTGCAGGGCCTGGCGCTGGTCAACGAAGTACAGCGCGCGATCGGCTTTCAGCACGCCGCTGCGGTAGCGCACGGCCGCCAGGTCGGTGGTGGCATAGAGGTAGCCGCCATCGGCCTTGACGATGATCACTGGCAGCGGTTCGCCCTCGGCGTTCTTGAACTCGTCGAGGAACACGCACTGGGCGCCGTTGCTCTCGACCAGCATGCCTTTGGCCTTGAGGTCGTTGACCACGTTGATCAGGTCGTCGTTGTAGGCGCTTTCACCCATCACGTCGGCCATGGTCAGTTTGACGTTCAGCAGTTCGTAGATTTTCTGGCAGTGGGACAGCGAGATGTCCTTGAACTTGGTCCACAGGGCCAGGCAGTCCGGGTCGCCGGCTTGCAGCTTGACCACCAGGCCGCGGGCGCGGTCGGCGAACTCTTCGGACTCGTCGAAGCGCTGCTTGGCGGCGCGGTAGAAGTTTTCCAGGTCCGACAGCTCGTCGCTGGTGATCGGGTTTTCCTGCAGATAAGCCATCAGCATGCCGAACTGGGTGCCCCAGTCGCCGACATGGTTCTGACGGATCACGGTGTCGCCGAGGAACTCCAGCACCCGGGCCACGCCGTCGCCGATGATGGTCGAGCGCAAGTGGCCGACGTGCATCTCTTTGGCCAGGTTCGGGGCCGACAGGTCAACCACGGTGCGCTGCACCGGGCCGGCCTTGCGTACGCCGATGTGGTCGTCGGCCAGGGCCGCGTCCAGGCGGGTCGCCAGGGCTTGGGTGTTCTGGAAGAAGTTCAGGAAGCCAGGGCCGGCGATTTCGGCTTTGGAGACGTTTTCGTCAGCCGGCAGCGCGGCGATGATTTTCTCGGCCAGGTCACGGGGTTTCATGCCGGCCGGTTTGGCCAGCATCATCGCGATGTTGCTGGCGAAGTCGCCGTGAGTCTTGTCACGGGAGTTTTCCACCTGGATCGCCGGCGACAGGCCTTCAGGCAACACACCTTCGTTGACGAGTTGGGTGATGGCTTGTTGGATCAGCTGGCGAATGGTGTCTTTCATGGTCTTCTCTTTCGACCGCAGGCGCGGCGGCGCTTCAGTGCGCTGGTGGAAAAACTGGGCATTATCCGTTGCGAAGACGGGCTTGCCAACTATAGCGGGCAGGTTATGGATATGTGGTGACTATTCGACCGCTATCGCGGGCTTGCTCGCGAAAGCAACCTTCCAATCAATACAAATCCACAGGGTCGACATCCAAAGACCAACGCACTGCCCGCCCACTGGGCATCTGCTCCAAAGCCAGCAACCAACTGCTCAACAATCGATGCAGTGGCGCCCGGGCCGTGGCTTGCAGCAATAACTGTGCGCGATAGCGCCCGGCTCGGCGCTCCATCGGTGCCGGAACCGGCCCCAGCAACTCGATGCCGGTCAGATGCTGTTCGGCCAGCAGTCGCTCGGCCTCGCTGCACGCTTCATCGAGGAACCCTTCGGCCTGCCCCGGTTTGTGCGCTTCGGCCCGCAGCAGCGCGAGATGCGCAAATGGCGGCAACCCGGCGGAGCGGCGCTCGCTCAGCGCCTGTTCGGCGAAGGCGAAGTAGCCCTGTTCGGTCAGTTGCACCAGCAGCGGGTGGTCCGCCAGGTGCGTCTGGATAATCACTTTGCCCGGTTCTTCGGCCCGCCCCGCGCGCCCGGCGACCTGCACGATCAACTGCGCCATGCGCTCGCTGGCGCGGAAGTCGCCGGAGAACAACCCGCCGTCGGCATCGAGAATCGACACCAGGGTCACCCGAGGGAAGTGGTGCCCTTTGGCAAGCATCTGTGTGCCGACCAGAATGCACGGCTGGCCTTTCTGGATGGTCGCGAACAACTGATTCATCGCGTCTTTGCGTGAAGTACTGTCGCGGTCGACCCGCAGCACCGGGACGTCCGGAAACAGAATCCCCAAGCGTTCCTCGGCACGCTCGGTACCGGCGCCCACGGGCCGCAAATCGACCTTGCCGCACTTTGGGCAATGCCGAGGCACGCGCTCGACGTAGCCACAATGATGGCAACGCAATTCGCCCGAGCGCTGGTGCACGGTCATTCGCGCGTCGCAACGCTGGCATTCGGACATCCAGCCGCAATCGTGGCAGAGCAGTGTCGGGGCGAATCCTCGACGGTTGAGGAACACCAGCACCTGCTGGCCGGCGGCCAGGGTCTGACCGATGGCTTGCTGCATCGGCCCGGAAATGCCGCTGTCCAGTGGACGACTTTTCACGTCCAGGCGCAGGAAGCGCGGTTGCTTGGCACCACCGGCGCGCTCATTCAGGCGCAGCAGGCCGTAACGACCGGTGTAGGCGTTTTGCAGGCTTTCCAGCGAAGGCGTGGCGGAGCCGAGGACAATCGGGATGTTTTCCTGTCGGGCGCGAACCAGCGCCAGGTCGCGGGCGTGGTAGCGCAAGCCTTCCTGCTGTTTATAGGAGCCGTCGTGCTCTTCATCGATGATGATCAGACCGGGGTTCTTCATAGGCGTGAACAGCGCCGAACGGGTGCCGATAATAATGTCGGCTTCGCCATCCCGCGCGGCCAGCCAGGCGTCCAGGCGCTCGCGGTCGTTGACGGCGGAGTGGATCAGCGCGATGCGTGCATTGAAGCGCTGTTCGAAGCGCGCCAGGGTTTGCGGGCCGAGGTTGATCTCCGGGATCAGCACCAGGGCTTGTTTGCCGGCCTCGAGGGTTTCGCGGATCAGTTGCAAATAGACTTCGGTCTTGCCGCTGCCGGTGACGCCGGCCAGCAGGAACGCGTGATAACTGTCGAACCCGGCGCGAATCGCTTCATAAGCGGCGCGCTGCTCCGGGTTGAGCGGCAATTCCGGTTGTGCCAGCCAGTGTTCGTGGCGAGCGCCGGGCGCGTGCCTGCGGATGTCTACCTGCACCAGATCCTTGGCCAGCAACAGATCGAGGCTGTCCTTGCTCAGCATCAGTTTGCTCAGCAACTGATGGGCGACGCCGTGGGGATGTTGCGCCAGGGTCGCCAGGGCTTCGCGCTGCCTTGGGGCGCGGGCGATGCGCGGGTCATCGAGGCTGGCGCTGGGCGCGGCGGACCAGAACCGCTCCTGACGGGCTTCGGCCAGTTCACCCTGACGCAGCAACACCGGCAGCGCCCAGCTCAACGTGTCACCGAGGCTGTGCTGATAATACTGGGACGTCCACAGGCACAGCTTGAACAGCGCGGGTGGCAGCGGCGGTACCGCATCGAGCAGGGCCAGCGCCGGTTTGAGCTTTTCTGTCGGGACTTCGCTGTGGTCGGTGATCTCCACCAGAATCCCGATCATCTCCCGCCGGCCGAACGGCACCCGCAAACGCATGCCCGGGTGTAACTGGGTGCGCAGGACTCCAGCCGGGGCGCGATAGTCGAACAGGCGGCGCAGGGGCGAAGGCAGGGCGAGGCGCAGAATGGCGTTGGGCACGCGATTGTTTACTCGGTGAAGGGGTGATGAAGAAGGCCGGGAGCCTAGCAGACGGTCGGATTTGTGTCCTCCATCAGGAAAGCGTTCAAGTGTTGACGAGTGGATTTTAATGCCAGGCAAGGCGCTACGACGACTCATAGCGCGCTATGGGGAGGAGTAGCAACGCAGCATGGCGTTAAAAGACGCCGTCAACATTGAACAGTCTTTCCTGATGGAGGGCACCCACGACAGCTTGCGTGTTTGCAAAGGTCTGGTAGAATCCGCGGCCTAATTACGTGCGGTATTCAACAATAGTGTTGGGTGGCGGCACGCTAGCCTGAGGAAGACACCATGAAAGCTGATATCCATCCAGAATACCCAGCAGTTGCTGTTACCTGCAGCTGCGGCAACAAGTTCGAAACCCGTTCGACCTACGGCAAAGCCCTGGCGATCGACGTTTGCAACGAATGCCACCCGTTCTACACCGGTAAGCAAAAGACTCTGGACACTGGCGGCCGCGTTCAGCGTTTCGCAGACCGTTTCGGTGCTTTCGGCGCGAAAAAGGCCTAAGGCCGATCAACTTGGGAAGCCGTTACGGTTTTTCCATGCTGATGAAAAAGGCGTCCCTCGCGGGCGCCTTTTTTATGTCTGCGATTTGGCTTTCCGCTGCCCAGGCCTTCTGCCCGGCGCCGAGCGGGCTGACGCCGGTCGCAGTCCAGCGGGTGGTGGATGGCGACACCTTGCGTCTGAGCGATGGGCGCAGTGTGCGCATGATCGGTTTGAACACGCCGGAGCTGGGCAAGCAGGGTCGTTCCGACGAGCCGTTCGCCGAGGCCGCGCGCAAACGCCTGGAAACCCTGGTGGCCGCCAGCGACGGGCGGGTCGGTTTGCTGCCGGGTAAAGAAGGCAAGGACCATTACGGCCGCACGCTGGCCCATGTCTACAGCGTCGATGGCGCCAACCTCGAAGCGCAGATGCTTGCTGAAGGTCTCGGTTTTCAGGTCGCGGTAGCGCCGAACGTCGATTTGGTCGGCTGCCAGCAGGCGGCGGAACGCAGTGCTCGTCAGGCCGGTCTCGGGCTGTGGCGACAGTCACCTGTGCTGAAAGCGGAGCAGATCAACGCGTCCGGCTTCGCCGTGCTCAGTGGTCGTGTGAGCAAGGTTCAGCGCAATCGCGGCGGGGTTTGGATCGAGTTGCAGGATTCAGTTGTATTGCGGGTTGCACCCAATTTGCTGGGGCAATTCGATGACGCGTCGCTTGAGAAGCTCAAAGGCAAGCAAATCGAGGCTCGTGGCTGGGTCGTGGATCGTTCGCGCCGTGGCGGGCTGAAGCCCGGGCAGGCACGCTGGCTTTTGCCGCTGACCGATCCGGCGATGTTGCAGGTCGCGCCGCAAGAAAAATTGTAGACATTTATTCTGTAGATTGTGAACAGTCTATCCCTTGTATTCCGTGGCTCTTGGCCCAAAGTCGTAGGGCAGGGCGCTTGACAGGGGTGACTGGTCAGTCTTGTGGGGACTTTGCGACACGAGTATCCTCGGCGGTCCGTCTGTCCAACAGTAAAAAGCGGAATGCCCACATGTCTGATTTGAAAACTGCCGCTCTCGAATATCACGCCAATCCTCGTCCAGGGAAGCTGAGTGTCGAGCTCACCAAGGCCACTGCTACCGCCCGCGACCTGTCGCTGGCCTACAGCCCCGGCGTAGCCGAACCAGTACGCGAAATCGCCCGCGATCCTGAACTGGCCTACAAATACACCGGCAAAGGCAACCTGGTTGCAGTCATTTCCGATGGCACCGCGATTCTGGGCCTGGGTAACCTCGGTCCATTGGCTTCCAAGCCGGTGATGGAAGGTAAAGGTGTTCTGTTCAAGCGCTTCGCCGGCATCGACGTGTTCGACATCGAAGTCGACTCCGAAAGCCCGCAAGCCTTCATCGACACCGTCAAGCGTATCTCCATCACCTTCGGTGGCATCAACCTGGAAGACATCAAGGCGCCTGAGTGCTTTGAAATCGAACGCGCTCTGATCGAGCAGTGCGACATTCCGGTATTCCACGATGACCAGCACGGTACCGCGATCGTGACCGCTGCCGGCATGATCAACGCCCTGGAAATCGCCGGTAAAACCCTGCCGGAAGCCAAGATCGTCTGCCTGGGCGCCGGTGCTGCCGCCATCTCCTGCATGAAATTGCTGGTGAGCATGGGCGCCAACATCGAAAACATCTACATGGTTGACCGTACCGGTGTGATCCACTCCGGCCGTGATGACCTGAACCAGTACAAGGCCGTCTTCGCTCACGCGACCGACAAGCGCACCCTGGCTGACGCACTGGAAGGCGCCGACGTGTTTGTTGGTCTGTCCGGCCCGAACCTGCTGAGTGCTGAAGGCCTGAAATCCATGGCGGCCAACCCGATCGTGTTCGCATGCTCGAACCCGGATCCGGAAATCTCCCCGGAACTGGCGCACGCCACTCGCAACGACGTGATCATGGCCACCGGCCGTTCGGACTACCCGAACCAGGTCAACAACGTACTGGGCTTCCCGTTCATCTTCCGTGGCGCCCTGGACGTTCGCGCCAAGCGCATCAACGAAGAAATGAAAGTGGCTGCTGCCAACGCCCTGCGTGAGCTGGCCAAGCTGCCAGTGCCTCAGGAAGTGTGCGATGCCTACGGCGGCATCAAGCTGGAATTCGGTCGTGAGTACATCATCCCGAAACCAATGGATGCCCGTCTGATCACCCTGATCTCCGATGCCGTGGCCAAGGCTGCAATCGAGACCGGCGTGGCGACCCTGCCGTATCCGAAGAACTACCCGCTGAAAAGCGTGGATGACGTGTTCAACGGCTAAGCCGTTGTAGCGCTTCAACCAAAGGCCCCGGCTCATTCTGAGTCGGGGCTTTTTTGTATCTGAGTGGTTTGCAGGCAGGCAATAAAAAGCCCCGCACTTCTTTCGAAGGCGGGGCTTTTTGGTGTTGCGGCGATCAGAACAAATCGATCGGCGCCGCTTCGTCCGCTGGTAGCGGGCTGCCCGGCACATTGCCGTTACCCAGCTCGTTCACCGACGGTGGCGTATCTTCGGCCTTGAACAGCTCAAAGTAGGCGCCTGGCGTGCTTGGGGTGGCTGCACGACCGCTGACCGGGTCGACCCGCAGGCTAAGGATGCCTTCAGGTTCCGGCTGGGTATGGGCTGGCTTGCCTTTGAGGGCAGCGCCCATGTAGTTCATCCAGATCGGCAGGGCGACGGTGCCGCCGAACTCGCGTTTACCCAGGCTTTCCGGTTGGTCGAAGCCGGTCCAGACGGTGGTCACGTAATCGGCGTTGTAGCCGGAGAACCAGGCGTCCTTGGATTCATTGGTGGTGCCGGTCTTGCCCGCAATGTCACTGCGGCCCAAGGCCAGCGCACGACGGCCAGTACCGAGTTTGATCACGTCCTCAAGCATGCTGTTGAGGATGTAGGTGGTGCGACCATCGATGATACGTTCGGCCACCGCTGGCGCTTGTGACACTGGCTGGGTGCCCGGCGCTTCGCCTGGGATGGCGTTGACGGTGAAGGTATTGGCGGCCGGCACGGCGATGCCGTCGCTGACTACGTTGCCTTTCGGAACGCTCGGCGGGTTGGCAACGAACAGTGTGTCGCCGTTGCGGCTTTCAATCTTGTCGATGATATACGGGGAAATCTTGTAGCCGCCGTTGGCGAAGGTGCTCCAGCCAGTGGCGATTTCCATTGGCGTCAGGGTTGCGGTGCCCAATGCCAGGGACAGGTTGCGTGGCAGGTCCTGCTTGTTGAAGCCGAACTTGCTGATGTAGTCGATGGTGCGGTCGACGCCCAGCGCTTGCAGCAGGCGGATCGATACCAGGTTGCGCGACTTGTAGAGCGCTTCACGCATGCGGATAGGGCCGAGGAAGGTGTTGGTGTCGTTCTTCGGGCGCCAGACCTTGTCCAGGTACTCGTCGACGAACACGATCGGTGCGTCGTTCACCAGGCTGGCGGCGGTGTAGCCGTTATCCAGGGCGGCACTATAGACGAACGGCTTGAAGCTCGAACCTGGCTGGCGCTTGGCCTGCATGGCGCGGTTGTAGTTGCTCTGCTCGAAGGCAAAACCGCCGACCAGAGAACGAATGGCACCGTTCTGCGGATCGAGGGACACCAGTGCGCCCTGGGCCTGCGGAATCTGGCTGAATTTGAGCGAATTGTCCGGCTGACGTTGTACGCGAATCAGATCGCCGACCTGCGCGACGTCCGACGGCTGCTTCGGATTGGCGCCCATGCTGTTGGTGTTCAGGAACGGACGGGCCCACTTCATGGTGTCCCAGGCAACGTGTTCTTCGCCGGTGCGGGTCAGCACCTGCACGCCGTTCTTGTCGACCTGGGTCACGATCGCCGGCTCCAGGCTGCTGATGGTCCGCTGCTTGGTCAGTTCCTGGGTCCAGGCCTCTCGGGTTTTACCCGGCAGGCGTGACTCGGGGCCGCGATAACCGTGCCGTTGATCGTAGGTCATCAAGCCTTCGTGAACCGCGCTGTTGGCCATTTCCTGCAAATCGCTCGGCACCGTGGTGGTGACGCGGAAACCTTCGGTGTACGCATCGCTGCCATAGCGACCGACCATTTCGGCGCGGGCCATTTCGGCGACGTACGGTGCGTTCACTTCCGGAGTCGGCACGTGATAGCTGGCGTTCAGCGGTTCGTTGATCGCCGCGGTGTAGTCGGCTTCGGTGATCTTGCCGAGCTTGTACATGCGCCCCAGGATCCAGTCGCGACGCTCCTTGCTGCGGGCCGGGTTGGCCAGCGGGTTGAAGCGCGACGGGGCTTTTGGCAGACCGGCGATCATCGCCATCTGCGCCAGGCTGACGTCACGAATCGACTTGCCGTAATAGACCTGCGCCGCTGCCTCGATGCCATAGGCGCGGTTGCCCAGATAAATCTTGTTGACGTACAGCTCGAGGATTTCGTCCTTGGTCAGCTGCCGTTCGATCTGCAGGGCCAGGAGGATTTCGGTGGTTTTGCGCGAGAAGCTGCGTTCGCTGCTCAGGAAGAAGTTCTTCGCCACCTGCATGGTGATGGTGCTGCCGCCGGACTGAATGTGTCCGCTCTTTACCAGCTGGGTGGCGGCACGCATCAGGCTGCTGGGATCGACGCCGTAGTGGTTGGCGAAATTGTCGTCTTCAGCACTTAGTAACGCATTAATGAAATTGGGGGGAATGTCGGCGAAACGGATCGGCGTACGGCGCATTTCGCCAAATTCTGCGATCAGCTTGTTGTCGCTGCTGTACACCCGCAAAGGAATCTGCAACTGAATGCTTCTCAGCGCCTCCACAGATGGCAATCCAGGGCTAAGGTAAAGAAAGGCGCCGCTCAGACCCAGGAGCAGTCCGCAGAAAACGGCGACGATGGACCAACCGAAGAATTTCAGCAGACGAATCAAGGCTTTTGGATATCCAGGGCAAAGAATGAATTAGGCATCAGGGTTCAGGCTATAAAGAAAATGACCCGCGCTTGCAGTGAAAGCGGAAAAACGCTCGGCATTATAAGCATTTTTCCGCAGGGAGCGTCATTTGCGCTTCTGTCAAGACGGGGGGTATTGAACGCAATGGATATTACAGAGTCCGTAACTCACGGATAGTCATAGGGAATTGGTAGTGCTAGGACTCTTCAATAAAAAAACCAATGCGCTTCTGGGGATCGACATCAGCTCTACGTCGGTGAAGCTGTTGGAGTTAAGCCGCCAAGGCGACCGTTATCGGGTCGAGGCCTATGCGGTCGAGCCGCTGCCCGCCAGTGCCGTGGTCGAAAAAAATATTGCCGAGCTCGAAGGCGTGGGGCAGGCCCTTGCGCGCGTGCTGCTCAAGGCCAAAACCAGCCAGAGGAACGTCGCCGTGGCGGTCGCCGGCTCGGCGGTGATCACCAAGACCATCGAGATGGACGCCGGTCTTTCCGACGACGAGATGGAAAACCAGCTGAAGATCGAGGCCGATCAGTACATCCCGTATCCGCTGGATGAAGTGGCGATCGACTTTGAAGTGCAAGGCGCGTCAGTGCGCAACCCCGAGCGGGTCAATGTGCTGCTGGCCGCCTGTCGCAAGGAAAACGTCGAGGTTCGTGAAGCGGCCCTGGCCCTGGCCGGGCTGACCGCGCGAGTAGTCGATGTCGAAGCCTATGCCCTGGAGCGAGCGTTCGGCTTGCTGGCAACCCAGCTGGCCGCCTCTCAGGAGCATCTGACCGTGGCGGTAGTCGATATCGGCGCCACCATGACCACCCTGAGCGTGTTGAATAATGGGCGGATCATCTACACCCGCGAACAATTGTTCGGCGGCCGACAACTGACGGAAGAAATCCAGCGCCGTTATGGCCTGACGGTCGAGCAGGCTGGGTTGGCGAAGAAACAGGGTGGTTTGCCGGACGATTACGTCAGTGAGGTCTTGCAGCCGTTTCGGGATGCGTTGGTGCAACAAGTATCGCGCTCATTGCAGTTTTTCTTTGCCTCCGGCCAATACAGCTCGGTCGATCACATTCTCCTGGCCGGCGGCACTGCCTCGGTCCCAGGGCTGGATCGGTTGATCGAGCAGCGTCTGGGTACGCCGACCCAGGTCGCTAACCCATTCTCCGACATGACCCTGAGCAGCAGGGTCAACGCCAGTGCCCTGGCGAGCGATGCGCCGGCACTGATGATCGCCTGCGGGCTGGCCCTCAGGAGTTTCGACTGATGGCACGGATCAATCTTTTACCCTGGCGTGAAGAGTTGCGCGAAGCACGGCGCAAACGCTTTTTGCTGGCGTTGGCCGGTGTGCTGGCAGGGTCGGTGGGGGCACTGCTGATCACGGACCAGGTCATTAACAGCGCCATAGATCAACAAGTCGCGCGTAACGATTACATCGCCAAGCAGATTGCCGTGGTCGACGAACGGATCAAACAGATCAGCGATCTGAAGGCTCGTCGCCAGCAGCTCGTCGAGCGCATGCGCATCATCCAGGACCTGCAAGGCAACCGGCCGATCAGCGGGAGGATCTTCGATCAGTTGGCGCGCACCTTGCCGGACGGCGTGTATTTCACCGAAGTGAAAATGGTCGGCAAGACCTTGTCCATCACCGGCGCGGCGGAGTCCAACAATCGTGTTTCGGATTTGATGCGCAATCTAGATGCATCCGACTGGTTTGATGCGCCCAATCTCACGGAAGTCAAAGCGACCACCGCCGGTCAGCTGGATCAGGCCAATATTTTTCAGTTGACCGTCCGTCAGACTCAGCCGGCAATTGTGGGGGTGGCTAAATGAGGCTGTCCGAATGGCTCGAAGGGTTGCGCCAGATCGACATCAGCGATCTGGACACCAACAACATGGGTTCCTGGCCAAGGGCGATCAAGGTTCTTGCGAGTGTTCTGCTGATGGTGCTGGTGATGGCTCTGGGCTATAGCTTCCTGATCAGCGACCTGGAAAGCCACCTGGAACTCAAGCGTGAGGAGGAGTCGACGCTCAAGGAGCAGTTTGCGACCAAAGCCCACATGGCGGCCAATCTTGAGCTGTATACCCAGCAGATGAAGGAAATGGAGAACTCCTTCGGCATGCTATTACGGCAATTGCCCAGCGACACCGAAGTGCCCGGCCTGCTGGAGGACATCACCCGCACCGGCCTGGGCAGTGGCCTGGAGTTCGAAGAGATCAAGCTGCTGCCGGAGGTCACCCAGCAGTTCTACATCGAACTCCCTATCCAGATCACCGTCACCGGCGCCTATCACGACCTGGCCACTTTCGTCAGCGGCGTGGCGGGGTTGCCGCGGATCGTCACCCTGCATGATTTCGACCTGGTGCCGGCCAATCCCGAAGGCGGTCCGAAGTTGCGCATGAGCATCCTTGCCAAGACCTACCGCTACAACGACAAGGGGTTGCAGAAATGAACCCGATTCGTTGCCTGTCGATGGTGATGTGTCTGGTCGTCCTGGCCGGTTGTGGCGGTGACAATGGTTTCAGCGACATCGACGCCTACCTGAACGAAGTGCGCCTGCGAGCGCCCGGCAAGATTGAACCAACGCCGACATTCCAGTCTTATCCGACATTCACCTACAGCGCTGCCAACCTGCGCAGCCCGTTCTCCCGGCAGGTCAGAGTCGATCTGGCTGGCCAGAAGCACGGCTCGCGCAACGTCAAGCCCAACCCCAACCGGGTCAAGCAGTACCTCGAAGGCTTCAACATCGAACAATTTGAAATGGTCGGCACAATCTCCAATGCCTCCGGCTCCTTTGCGCTGCTGCGTGGGGCGGGCGGTGTGCATCGGCTGAAAGTCGGCGATTACCTGGGACGTAATGATGGACGGATCGTCGCCATCAGCGCTTCGCAAGTCGATGTGGTCGAAATCGTTCCCGATGGCGAAGGCGCCTGGCTGGAACGGCCGCGGACCATCCCTTTGAAAGAGCACTCATAGTGGAACTCGAACAATGAACAGGATTTTCTCAACCTTCGGTATTTCGCTATGGATAGCGTTTCTGTCGCCGTTGGTACAGGCGGCCAACCTCAAAGCGCTGGATGTCGCCGCGCTGCCTGGTGACCGTGTCGAGCTGAAGTTGTCGTTCGACGGGCCGCCACCGCAGCCTCATGGCTATACGACTGAGCAGCCTGCGCGGATTGCGCTGGATTTGCCGGGAGTTACCAGTCAGCTGGCGAACAAGAGTCGTGACCTGGGCGGCGGCAATGCCCGCAGCGCCACGGTGGTGGAAGCCAAGGACCGCACGCGGCTGATCATCGGTCTGACTCAACTGACTCCGTATAGCGCACGTGTCGAAGGCAACAACCTGTTCGTGGTCGTCGGGCAGGCGGCCGGTAACAAGGCGTCCAAACCGATTGCCAGCGCACCACGCGCGGCCACGGCGGTACCCGCACCCGCCAGAGCCAGTGCTCCCGTGGGCAAGGCTATTCGTGGCGTGGATTTCCAGCGTGGCACCCAGGGTGAAGGCAACGTGGTTATCGATCTGTCGGATCCATCCATTGCCCCGGACATTCAGGAACGCGATGGCAAGATCATCGTCGGCTTCACCAAAACTCAATTGCCTGAGCGGTTGCGCGTACGCCTCGACGTCAAGGATTTCGCTACCCCGGTGCAGTTCGTCAACGCCAGCGCCACGGGCGACCGGGCCATCATCAGCATCGAGCCCAGCGGCGCCTTCGATTATTCGACCTACCAGACCGATAACAAACTGACCATCAGCATCCGGCCGATGACTGTCGATGACTTGCAAAAACGCAACGCCGAACGTTTTGCCTACAGCGGCGAAAAGCTCTCGTTGAATTTCCAGGACATCGATGTGCGCTCGGTGCTGCAACTGATCGCCGATTTCACCAACCTCAATCTGGTGGCCAGTGACACGGTGCAGGGCGGCATCACGTTGCGCCTGCAGAATGTGCCGTGGGATCAGGCGCTGGACCTGGTGTTGAAAACCAAAGGCCTGGATAAGCGCAAGATTGGCAATGTGTTGCTGGTGGCGCCGGCCGATGAAATCGCCGCCCGGGAGCGTCAGGAGCTGGAGTCGCAGAAACAAATCGCCGAACTGGCGCCTCTGCGTCGCGAGCTGTTGCAGGTCAACTACGCCAAGGCTGCCGATATCGCCAAGCTGTTCCAGTCGGTGACCAGCGCCGAGGCGAAAGTCGACGAGCGCGGTTCAATCACTGTCGATGAGCGGACCAACAACATCATTGCCTACCAGACCCAGGACCGCCTCGACGAGCTGCGTCGCATCGTTGCACAGCTGGATATTCCAGTGCGTCAGGTGATGATCGAGGCGCGCATCGTTGAAGCCAACGTCGATTACGACAAAAGCCTCGGCGTGCGCTGGGGCGGTTCGGTGCAGAAGGGTAATTGGAACGGCTCCGGGGTCAACGGCTCTTCGACCACCGTCGGCACGCCGGGCAGCACCAGCACCAACTCGCCGTTCGTCGACCTTGGGACTTCCTCCAACACCTCGGGGATCGGCATCGCCTTCATTACCGACAATGTGCTGCTGGACCTTGAGCTGACGGCCATGGAAAAAACCGGCAACGGGGAAATCGTCTCGCAGCCCAAGGTGGTCACGTCCGACAAGGAAACCGCGAAAATCCTCAAGGGCACCGAAATCCCCTATCAGGAAGCCAGCTCCAGCGGCGCCACTTCAGTGTCGTTCAAGGAGGCTTCGCTGTCCCTGGAAGTGACACCGCAGATCACCCCGGACAACCGCATCATCATGGAGGTCAAGGTCACCAAGGACGAACCGGACTACCTGAACAAAGTGCAGGATGTACCGCCGATCAAGAAAAACGAGGTCAACGCCAAGGTATTGGTCAACGACGGCGAGACCATCGTGATTGGTGGGGTTTTCTCAAATACTCAGAGCAAGGTTGTAGATAAGGTGCCATTTCTCGGTGATGTGCCGTATCTTGGCCGCCTTTTCCGGCGTGACGTGGTTTCGGAGAAAAAATCCGAGCTGCTGGTATTTCTCACTCCGCGTATCATGAACAATCAGGCGATTGCTGTGAGTCATTGATTCTGTGCGAAATTTGATTCTTGTTGGACCGATGGGGGCTGGAAAAAGCACCATCGGCCGGTTGCTGGCCAAAGAGCTGCGCCTGCCGTTCAAAGATTCCGATAAGGAAATTGAATTGCGCACGGGCGCCAATATCCCGTGGATTTTCGATAAAGAAGGCGAACCGGGCTTTCGTGACCGCGAGCAGGCGATGATTGCCGAGCTGTGCGCGTCCGACGGCGTGGTGTTGGCGACCGGTGGCGGAGCGGTAATGCGCGAGGCCAATCGTCGGGCGCTGCACGCCGGTGGTCGGGTGGTCTATCTGCACGCGTCTGTCGAGCAGCAAGTGGGCCGAACGGCTCGCGATCGCAATCGGCCACTGCTGCGTACCGCCGATCCGGCCAAGACCCTGCGGGACTTACTGGCGATCCGTGACCCGCTGTATCGGGAAATCGCCGACCTGGTGGTGGAAACCGATGAGCGGCCACCGCGGATGGTGGTGCTCGATATTCTCGAACGCTTGCAGCAGCTGCCGCCCCGTTAATGCACGGGGTGAAATGCGCTATCCTCGGCGTCCTGTCGCAGCCGCTCAAGGTTGTGGCGGATGACTACCGGACGGCGTCACACCAGCAGACGCCATGGAATTCGTAAACTCAAGGCAGGACGCCTGATTCCATCTTCACTGTGGGGACACATGCAGACACTCAAGGTCGATCTAGGCGAGCGCAGCTACCCGATTCATATTGGCGAAGGATTGTTGGATAAGCCTGAGCTGCTAGCCCCGCATATCCGCGGGCGGCAGGTGGCGATCATCTCCAACGAGACCGTCGCGCCGCTCTACCTCGAGCGTCTGACCCGCAGTCTGGCGCAGTTCTCGGTCATTTCCGTGGTGCTGCCCGATGGCGAAGCCTTCAAGACCTGGGAAACCCTGCAACTGATTTTCGATGGCCTGCTGACTGCTCGGCACGACCGTCGTACCACGGTGATTGCCCTCGGTGGCGGCGTGATCGGTGACATGGCCGGTTTTGCCGCGGCCTGCTACCAGCGGGGCGTCGATTTCATCCAGGTGCCGACCACGTTGCTGTCGCAAGTCGATTCTTCGGTGGGCGGCAAGACCGGGATCAATCATCCGCTGGGCAAGAACATGGTCGGCGCCTTCTATCAGCCCAACGTGGTGCTGATCGATACCGCCACCCTCAACACACTGCCGGCCCGCGAACTGTCTGCCGGGCTGGCGGAAGTCATCAAGTACGGGCTGATCTGTGACGAGCCATTCCTGACCTGGCTCGAAGAAAACGTCGATCGCCTGCGCGCCCTGGACCAGGCCGCCCTGACTTACGCTATCGAACGTTCCTGTGCGGCCAAGGCGGCAGTGGTGGGTGCCGACGAGAAAGAGACCGGCGTGCGTGCCACGTTGAACCTGGGGCATACCTTCGGCCACGCGATCGAAACCCATATGGGCTATGGTGTCTGGTTGCATGGTGAAGCAGTCGCTGCTGGCACCGTGATGGCTCTGGAAATGTCCGCGCGGCTGGGCTGGATCAGCGAAGAGGAGCGTAATCGCGGTATTCGCCTGTTCCAGCGCGCCGGCCTGCCGGTCATCCCGCCGGAAGAGATGACCGAAGCAGATTTTCTCGAACACATGGCAATTGACAAGAAAGTGATCGACGGTCGTTTGCGCCTGGTGCTGCTGCGCCACATGGGCGAAGCGGTGGTGACCGACGATTATCCGAAAGAGGTTTTACAGGCCACGCTGGGAGCGGATTACCGCGCCCTGGCTCAGCTTAAAGGTTAATAAGATCCCGATGACTAGTTTGCATGCCGACGAGGCTTTCCTCGGCCATTACCAGTTAAGTCATGACCCTTTCGCTCCACGGGTGCCTGGCTTCAAATTCTTCCCGGCCCAGCGCAAGCCGGTGCTGGGCCAGTTGCACCACCTGGCTCGCTACAGCCAGTTGCTGCTGGTGGTCACCGGTCCGCAAGGCAGCGGCAAAACCCTGTTGCGTCAGGCCCTGGTAGCCAGCACCAACAAACAGTCAGTGCAGAGCGTGGTGGTTTCCGCCCGTGGCGCCGGCGATGCCGCTGGCGTGCTGAATCAAGTGGCTCAGGCGCTGGACGTTGCTCAGGCCGAGATCGGTGCGATCCTGGCTCAAGTGGTGCAGCTTGCGCTCACGGGGCAGGAAGTCTATTTGCTGGTGGATGACGCCGAGCAACTCGACGAGTCTGCACTGGAAGCCTTGTTGGCCCTGGCTGCCGGCGCGCCGGAAGGTCGTCCGCATGTATTCCTGTTCGGTGAGTCCTCGCTGATTGCTCAACTTGATGCGCTGAGCCTCGAGGAAGAGCGTTTTCACGTCATCGAATTGCAGCCCTACACCGAAGAAGAAACCCGCGAATATCTGGATCAGCGTCTTGAAGGTGCTGGCCGGGGAATCGAACTTTTCACCGCGGATCAGATCTCTGATATTCACGAAAGCTCCGACGGTTGGCCTGGCAACATCAACCAGGTCGCCCGCGATGCAATGATCGAAGCCATGATTGCCAGCCGCTCAGCGGTCAAGCGTCCAAGTATGGGGTTCAACATGCCGAAGAAACACGTATTGGCAATTTCCGCCGTCGTCGTGGTCGCGGTAGCTGCCGCCTGGTTGATGCCAGGTCGCAACAAAGCACCGACCACCGGCGCGCCTGCCAACGAACAGGCACAACTGCCGCTGGGCCAGGGCACGCCAAAACCTAACAGTGCAGGCGCTCCCTCCGTGGAGTTCGCCGGTAATACGCAACCGATGCCATTGCCGTTGGTCGGTAACTCGCAGCCAGTGATGCGTGGTCCGTTGGCCGAAGCGGCTGGAGGCATTACCGAAGGCGATGATGGCGTACCGGTCGAAGGCTCCAGCGCCACACCGCCGACCGTGACCACCACTGCGCCACCGGCAGGCGTTCCAGCGGGGCCCGCGCCGACACCGGCTGCCAAGCCGACGCCTGCGCCGACTCAAGTCGCGACCGCCAAGCCTGTCGCGCCTGTGGCCAAGCCAGCGCCAGCGCCTGCACCGGCTGCCAAACCGGCTCCAGCGCCCGCCAAGCCGGCCGTCGTGGCCAAACCCGCCGAGAAGCCAGCTACCGTGGCCAAAGCCGCTGGTGGCAGCTGGTACGCAGGCCAGGCACCAGGCAGCTATGTAGTGCAGATCCTTGGCACCAGCTCCGAATCGACCGCGCAAAACTTCGTCAAGGAGCAGGGCGGCGAGTACCGTTATTTCAAGAAAGTGCTCAACGGCAAGCCGCTTTACGTCATCACCTACGGTAGCTTCGCCAACCGCGATGCAGCCGTTACTGCCATCAAGGCCTTGCCAGCGAAGGTTCAGGCTGGTAAACCTTGGCCTCGCACTGTCGCCAGCGTCCAACAGGAACTGGCAACAACTCGCTGAAGATTCGGCGGCCTTACCCAGGCCGCCTCTCCAAGCACCTCAAAATTTCTACAAGTGCGCGCGCTGTCTCTATAGACCGCGTGCCTTGTGGTGTCTGCGTCACAGTAGTCTTTGAGTCGCTGCGGTCAAAATTAAAAAAGTTTTGACTAGCACAGCATATCGCTTTAAACCTTTCACAAATGCGACATGGATTTGCGACATTTCGTCGTCAAATTTGTGAGCCTCTGTGTCGGTGTGTACAATGACCTCCCTTTTGCCCCCGCAAAGCTGGCGTACGTTCGGCGCGGATGGTAACTGGTTGAATTGAAAAGAAATTTGCCTCGATAAGAGGCAGCCTGGTGAGAAAGTGTCTATGAAAGCAGGTCTGTACCAACCAGATGAATTCAAGGATAACTGCGGTTTTGGCCTGATAGCCCATATGCAGGGCGAGCCCAGTCATACCCTTTTGCAAACGGCCATTGAGGCCCTGACCTGCATGACCCACCGCGGTGGGATCAACGCCGACGGCAAGACCGGTGACGGTTGCGGTCTGCTGATTCAAAAGCCGGATGTGTTCCTGCGTGCCATCGCCCAGGAAACCTTCGGCGTCGAACTGCCCAAGCAATATGCCGTGGGCATGGTCTTCTTCAACCAGGATCCGGTGAAAGCCGAAGCCGCTCGCGAGAACATGAACCGCGAAATCCTGGCCGAAGGCCTGACCCTGGTCGGCTGGCGCAAAGTGCCGATCGACACCAGCGTCCTCGGCCGCCTGGCCCTCGAGCGCCTGCCGCTGATCGAGCAAGTGTTCGTCGGTGGTGAAGGCCTGAGCGATCAGGACATGGCGATCAAGCTGTTCAGCGCCCGTCGTCGTTCGTCCGTGGCCAACGCCGCCGATGTCGATCACTACATCTGCAGCTTTTCCCACAAGACCATTATTTACAAAGGCCTGATGATGCCGGCGGATTTGACCGCCTTCTATCCAGACCTGAGCGACCAGCGCCTGCAAACTTCGATCTGCGTGTTCCACCAGCGCTTTTCGACCAACACGCTGCCGAAATGGCCGCTGGCGCAGCCGTTCCGCTTCCTTGCCCACAACGGCGAAATCAACACCATCACCGGCAACCGCAACTGGGCGCAGGCCCGTCGCACCAAGTTCACCAATGATCTGATGGATCTGGATGAACTCGGCCCGCTGGTGAACCGTGTCGGTTCCGACTCCTCCAGCATGGACAACATGCTCGAGCTGATGGTCACCGGTGGCATCGACCTGTTCCGTGGCGTGCGGATGATCATCCCGCCTGCGTGGCAGAACGTCGAAACCATGGACCCGGATCTGCGTGCGTTCTACGAATACAACTCGATGCACATGGAACCGTGGGACGGTCCGGCCGGCGTGGTAATGACCGACGGTCGCTACGCGGTGTGCCTGCTCGACCGTAACGGCCTGCGGCCGGCGCGTTGGGTCACCACCAAGAACGGCTTCATCACCCTGGCGTCGGAAATCGGTGTCTGGAACTACCAGCCTGAGGACGTGATCGCCAAGGGGCGTGTCGGCCCGGGCCAGATCTTTGCCGTGGACACCGAAACCGGTCAGATCCTCGACACCGACGCCATCGACAACCGCTTGAAGTCCCGTCATCCGTACAAGCAATGGCTGCGCAAGAATGCCCTGCGCATTCAGGCGACCATGGAAGACAACGACCACGGTTCAGCGTTCTACGACGTCGACCAGCTCAAGCAGTACATGAAGATGTACCAGGTCACGTTCGAAGAGCGCGACCAGGTGCTGCGTCCGCTCGGCGAGCAAGGCTACGAAGCCGTCGGCTCGATGGGCGACGATACGCCGATGGCCGTGCTGTCCCAGCGCGTGCGCACGCCGTACGACTATTTCCGTCAGCAGTTCGCGCAGGTCACCAACCCGCCGATCGACCCGCTGCGCGAAGCCATCGTCATGTCGCTGGAAGTCTGCCTCGGTGCTGAGCGCAACATCTTCCAGGAGTCGCCGGAACACGCCTCGCGCGTGATCCTCAGCTCGCCGGTCATTTCTCCGGCCAAGTGGCGCTCGCTGATGAACCTCGATCGCCCAGGCTTCGAGCGTCAGATCATCGACCTCAACTATGACGAGAGCGTCGGTCTCGAAGCCGCGGTGCGTAACGTCGCCGATCAGGCTGAAGAAGCCGTTCGCGCCGGTCGCACCCAGGTCGTACTGAGTGACCGTCACATTGCTCCGGGCAAGCTGCCGATCCACGCTTCGCTGGCGACCGGTGCCGTGCACCATCGCCTGACCGAAAAAGGCCTGCGTTGCGACTCCAACATTCTGGTGGAAACCGCGACCGCTCGTGATCCGCACCACTTCGCGGTGCTGATCGGTTTCGGCGCCTCGGCGGTCTACCCGTTCCTGGCCTATGAAGTGCTGGGTGACCTGATCCGCACCGGTGAAGTGCTGGGCGACCTCTATGAGGTGTTCAAGAACTACCGCAAAGGCATCACCAAGGGCCTGCTCAAGATCCTGTCGAAGATGGGCATCTCGACCATCACGTCGTATCGCGGTGCGCAGCTGTTCGAGGCCATCGGTCTGTCCGAAGAAGTCTGCGAACTGAGCTTCCGTGGTGTGCCAAGCCGCATCAAGGGTGCACGCTTCGTCGACATCGAAGCCGAGCAGAAAGCCCTGGCGGCCGAAGCCTGGAGCCCGCGCAAGCCGATCCAGCAAGGCGGTCTGCTGAAGTTCGTCCACGGTGGCGAATATCACGCCTACAACCCTGACGTGGTCAACACCTTGCAAGCCGCAGTGCAGCAGGGCGACTACAGCAAGTTCAAGGAATACACGTCACTGGTGGATAACCGCCCGGTGTCGATGATCCGCGACCTGCTCAAGGTCAAGACCCTCGACACGCCGATGGACATCAGCGAAGTCGAGCCTCTGGAGTCGGTGCTCAAGCGCTTCGACTCCGCTGGTATTTCGCTGGGCGCCCTGTCGCCGGAAGCCCACGAAGCCCTGGCCGAAGCCATGAACCGCCTCGGTGCGCGTTCGAACTCCGGCGAAGGCGGCGAAGACCCGGCGCGCTACGGCACCATCAAGAGCTCGAAAATCAAGCAAGTCGCCACTGGCCGCTTCGGTGTGACCCCGGAATACCTGGTCAACGCCGAAGTGCTGCAGATCAAAGTCGCCCAGGGTGCCAAGCCCGGCGAAGGTGGTCAGTTGCCAGGCGGCAAGGTCAACGGTCTGATCGCCAAGCTGCGTTACGCAGTGCCGGGCGTGACCCTGATTTCGCCTCCGCCGCACCACGACATCTATTCGATCGAAGACTTGTCGCAGCTGATTTTCGACCTGAAACAAGTCAACCCGAATGCGCTGGTTTCGGTGAAGCTGGTGGCAGAAGCGGGCGTCGGCACCATCGCGGCCGGTGTGGCCAAGGCCTACGCGGACTTGATCACCATCTCCGGCTACGACGGCGGCACCGGTGCATCACCACTGACCTCGATCAAATACGCGGGTGCGCCGTGGGAACTCGGCCTGGCCGAAACCCACCAGACCCTGCGTGGCAACGACCTGCGCGGCAAAGTCCGGGTACAAACCGATGGTGGCCTGAAAACCGGCCTCGACGTGATCAAGGCAGCCATTCTCGGCGCTGAAAGCTTCGGCTTCGGCACCGCGCCAATGATCGCCCTGGGCTGCAAATACCTGCGCATCTGCCACCTGAACAACTGCGCCACCGGCGTTGCGACTCAGAACGAGAAGCTGCGCAAGGATCACTACATCGGGACCGTCGACATGGTGGTGAATTTCTTCACCTACGTCGCCGAAGAAACCCGTGAGTGGCTGGCCAAGCTGGGCGTGCGCTCCCTCGAAGAGCTGATCGGTCGTACCGATCTGCTGGAAGTCCTCGAAGGCCAGACCGCCAAGCAGAACCACCTGGACCTGACTCCGTTGCTCGGCAGCGATCACATCCCGGCAGACAAGCCTCAATTCTGCCAGGTCGACCGCAACCCGCCGTTCGACAAAGGCCTGCTGGCCGAGAAAATGGTCGACATGGCCACCTCGGCAATCAACGACCTGAGCGGTGCCGATTTCGCCCTGGATATCTGCAACTGCGACCGTTCCATCGGCGCGCGGATCTCCGGTGAAATCGCTCGCAAACACGGCAACCAGGGCATGGCTAACGCGCCGATCACCTTCCGCTTCAAAGGCACGGCGGGTCAGAGCTTTGGCGTGTGGAACGCTGGCGGCCTGAACATGTACCTGGAAGGCGACGCAAACGACTACGTCGGCAAAGGCATGACCGGCGGCAAACTGGTCATCGTTCCGCCGAAAGGCAGCCTCTACAAGACGCAGGACAGTGCCATCATCGGCAACACCTGCCTGTATGGCGCCACTGGCGGCAAGCTGTTCGCCGCCGGCACCGCTGGCGAGCGTTTCGCGGTGCGTAACTCCGGTGCTCACACTGTGGTGGAAGGCACAGGCGATCACTGCTGCGAGTACATGACCGGTGGTTTCGTCTGCGTTCTGGGCAAGACCGGTTACAACTTCGGCTCAGGCATGACCGGTGGTTTCGCCTACGTGCTCGACCAGGACAACACCTTCGTTGACCGGGTCAACCACGAACTGGTGGAAATTCAGCGGATCAGCGGTGAGGCGATGGAAGCCTATCGCAGCCACCTGCAACGCGTGCTGAACGAATACGTCGAGGAAACCGACAGCGAGTGGGGTCGTAACCTCGCTGAAAACCTCGATGACTATCTGCGTCGTTTCTGGCTGGTCAAGCCCAAGGCTGCCAACCTGAAATCGTTGCTTTCCAGCACCCGTGCCAACCCGCAGTGATATGCGCCTGAAGAGTTTGATGAGGTTTTAACTATGGCTGAACGTCTGAATAACGACTTCCAGTTCATCGATGTCGGGCGCAAGGATCCGAAGAAGAAACTGTTGCGTCAACGCAAGAAAGAGTTCGTGGAAATCTACGAACCGTTCAAACCCCAGCAGTCGGCCGACCAGGCCCACCGCTGCCTGGGCTGCGGTAACCCGTATTGCGAATGGAAGTGCCCGGTGCACAATTTCATTCCCAACTGGCTCAAATTGGTGGCCGAGGGCAACATCCTCCAGGCCGCCGAGCTGTCGCACCAGACCAACACCCTGCCGGAAGTCTGCGGCCGGGTGTGCCCGCAGGATCGTCTGTGCGAGGGTGCCTGCACCCTCAATGACGGTTTCGGTGCAGTGACCATCGGTTCGGTCGAGAAGTACATCACTGACACCGCGTTCGCCATGGGCTGGCGCCCGGACATGTCCAAGGTCAAGCCGACCGGCAAGCGTGTTGCGGTAATCGGTGCGGGCCCTGCGGGCCTGGGCTGTGCCGACGTGCTGGTGCGTGGCGGCGTGACGCCGGTGGTGTTCGACAAGAACCCGGAAATCGGCGGTCTGCTGACCTTCGGCATTCCCGAGTTCAAGCTGGAAAAGACCGTGCTGAGCAATCGCCGCGAAGTCTTCACCGGCATGGGCATCGAGTTCCGCCTGAACACCGAAGTGGGCAAGGACGTGACCATGGAACAACTGCTCGAAGAGTTCGATGCGGTCTTCATGGGCATGGGCACCTACACCTACATGAAGGGCGGCTTCGCCGGCGAGGACCTGCCAGGCGTGCACGACGCGCTGGACTTCCTGATCGCCAACGTCAACCGCAACCTGGGCTTTGAAAAGTCGCCGGAAGATTTCGTCGACATGAAAGGCAAGAAAGTGGTGGTGCTGGGTGGCGGCGACACGGCGATGGACTGCAACCGTACCTCCATTCGTCAGGGCGCCAAGGCGGTGACCTGTGCCTATCGTCGTGACGAAGCGAACATGCCGGGCTCGCGCAAAGAGGTGAAGAACGCCAAGGAAGAAGGCGTGAAATTCCTCTACAACCGCCAGCCGATCGCAATCGTCGGTGAAGACCGTGTCGAAGGCGTGAAGGTGGTCGAGACCCGTCTCGGCGAGCCGGATGCCCGTGGCCGTCGCAGCCCCGAGCCGATCCCGGGTTCCGAAGAGATCATCCCGGCCGACGCCGTGGTCATCGCGTTTGGTTTCCGTCCAAGCCCGGCGTCGTGGTTCGAGCAGTTCAGCATCCAGACCGACAGCCAGGGCCGCGTCGTGGCGCCGGAGCAAGGCCAGTACAAGCACCAGACCAGCAACCCGAAAATCTTCGCCGGTGGTGACATGGTGCGCGGTTCCGACCTGGTGGTGACGGCGATCTTCGAAGGCCGCAATGCCGCTGAAGGGATCCTGGATTACCTGGGCGTCTGATCGACGCCTGACCCTGTAGGAGCCGGCTTGCTGGCGATGAACGATAACGCGGTGTACCTGATACACCGCGTCGTCTGAATCGCCAGCAAGCCGGCTCCTACAGGGTTTTGTGGTGCTGCAAAGTCTGCATTTCACCGCGACAAATTGACCCGATAGACAAAAGGATCGGCTCTTGCCGTGCCTTTTGCGTCGCGCTCTGAGAAAATGCCCGCACTTTTTTTCCGGATGCCGACATGACTGCCCTGAAGAACGACCGTTTCCTTCGCGCCCTGCTCAAGCAACCCGTAGACGTCACCCCAGTGTGGATGATGCGTCAGGCCGGTCGCTACCTGCCGGAATACCGCGCCAGCCGTGCCAAGGCCGGTGACTTCATGAGCCTGTGCATGAACCCGGCGTTCGCTTGCGAAGTCACGATGCAACCGCTCGACCGCTATCCACAACTGGACGCGGCGATCCTCTTCTCCGACATCCTGACCATCCCCGATGCCATGGGCCAGGGCCTGTACTTCGAGACCGGTGAAGGTCCACGCTTCAAAAAGGTCGTCAGCACCCTGGCTGACATCGAAGCCTTGCCGATTCCTGATCCACAGAAAGACCTCGGCTACGTCATGGACGCAGTCAGCACCATCCGCCGCGAACTGAACGGCCGTGTGCCGCTGATCGGTTTTTCCGGCAGCCCATGGACCCTGGCCACCTACATGGTTGAAGGCGGTTCGTCGAAAGACTTCCGCAAGACCAAGGCCATGCTCTACGACAACCCGCAAGCCATGCACCTGCTGCTGGACAAGCTTGCGCAGTCGGTCACCTCGTACCTCAATGGCCAGATCCTGGCCGGCGCACAAGCAGTGCAGATCTTCGACACCTGGGGCGGAAATCTCTCGGCGGCGGCGTACCAGGAATTCTCCCTGGCCTACATGCGCAAAATCGTCAGCGGCCTGATCCGCGAACATGAAGGCCGCAAAGTGCCGGTCATCCTGTTCACCAAGAATGGCGGCCTGTGGCTGGAAAGCATCGCCGACGCCGGCGCTGATGCGCTGGGCCTGGACTGGACTTGCGACATCGGTGAGGCCCGTCAACGCGTCGGCAACAAAGTCGCCCTGCAAGGCAACATGGACCCGACCGTGCTTTACGCCAAGCCCGAAGCCATCCGCGCCGAAGTCGGCCGGATTCTCGCCAGCTACGGCAAGGGCAGTGGCCACGTGTTCAACCTCGGCCATGGCATTACCCCGGAAGTCGATCCGGAGCACGCAGGCGCTTTCTTGCGCGCGGTGCATGAGCTGTCGGCGCAGTATCACGAGTGATCGTCGCCCGATAAAAAACGCCCGGCATTTGCCGGGCGTTTTTGCATCAAAATCAAAAAGATCGCAGCCTTAAGCTTTCAAATTCTCCAACGGCGGCAACTTCGCCAATTTCAACGCCACCAACAGCGCAATCACCAGCAATCCGCTGATGAACAGCCCGATCCCGTTCCAGCCACCCAGATGCCAGGCCATACCGCCCGCCGTACCCGCGATACTCGACCCGGCGTAATAGCTGAACAGGTACAACGACGTCGCCTGCCCCTTGGCCTTGGTCGCGCGACGACCGATCCAGCTGCTGGCCACCGAATGCGCGCCGAAGAAGCCGAAGGTGAAGACCAGCATGCCGAAGATCACTACTGGCAGGGGCGTAAACATCGTCAACGCAAGGCCCGCGAGCATCACCACAATGGTTGCCCAGAGCACTTTGCGCCGGCCGAGCTGGTCGGCCAGGGCGCCGATTTTCGCCGAACTGTAGATGCCCGACAGGTACACCACCGAGAGTAGCCCGACGAAGGCCTGGTCCATGTGATACGGCTCGGCCAGCAGGCGATAGCCGATGTAGTTGAACAGGGTAACGAACGCGCCCATCAGCACGAACGCTTCGACAAACAGCAGCGGCAGGCCGGCGTCGCGAAAGTGCATGGTGAAGCCGTCGAGCAGGCTACGCGGGTGCAGCGAGCGGGCGCGGAAGTTGCGCGATTCGGGGAGGATTTTCCAGAACACCGCGGCGGCAATCAGCGCCAGGCCGCCGATGACCAGCATTGCCGTGTGCCAGCTGACGAAGTCGATCAGCACCCCGACGATCAAGCGTCCACACATGCCGCCGATGGCATTGCCACCGATGTACAAGCCCATGGCCAGGCCAATGTGCTGCGGGTGGATCTCTTCGCTCAGGTAAGTCATCGCCACCGCCGCCAGACCGCTCAACGACAGCCCGACCAGCGCCCGCATCACCAGCACGCCTTGCCAGCTCGGCATCATCGCACTGGCCATGGTGCACAGTGCGGCGGCGAACAGTGCGGCGACCATCACCGGTTTACGCCCGATGCGATCGGAGATGGGGCCGGTGATCAGCAAGCCGATGGCGAGAAGGCCGGTGGCGACCGACAGGATCAGGCTGCTCTGGGCCGCATTGATGGAAAACTCGCGGGACAGCAGCGGCATCATCGGCTGTACGCAGTAGAGCAGGGCAAAGGTCGCGAAGCCTCCGGAGAACAGCGCCAGCACCGTGCGCATAAACATCGGTGTGCCTTTCTCGATGTAAATCTCGTTGTGTTCAGCGACGACATCATTCAGCGCGGCGGGCGGGATTTCATGGGCGAGTGGGGCGACAGCAGTTTTCACTTCGGACCTCGGAGGACGCAGCCGGTCAGGCAATGAAAAAATCATATAGCTGGCTAATGTTTCTATCCAATATATTGTTCGACCTGTTTGATAGGTTTAACGACCTAATGGAGTTTTCATGGAATTGCGTCACCTGCGCTACTTCATTGCCGTCGCCGAAGAACTGCATTTCGGCCGCGCCGCCCAAGTGCTGGGCATCTCGCAGCCGCCGCTGAGCCAGCAGATTCAGGCGCTGGAACAGGAAGTGGGGGCGCGTCTGTTCGAGCGGACCAATCGTCGGGTCGAGTTGAGTGAGGCCGGTCGGCTGTTTCTGGAAGAGGCGCGGCTGGTGCTGGCGCAGGTCGACAAAGCGGCGGATGTGGCTCGGCGGGCACAACTTGGTGAATTGGGTGAACTGAAGATCGGCTTCACCTCGTCGGCGCCGTTCAATTCGACCATTCCCCAGGCGATTTTCTCATTTCGCCAACGCTTCCCGGCGGTGCACCTGAACCTGCGGGAAATGAGCAGCACCCAAGTGGCCGATGCGCTGGTGGACGAGTCGATCGAGGTCGGCATCATGCGACCGTTGGGCTTGCCGGACTCCCTCAGCGTGGTGGAACTGATGCGTGAGCCATTGGTGGCGGTGCTCAGCTCCAAGCATCCGCTGGTGGATGGCAGCGAAGAAGGTCTGTTCCTGTCCGCTCTGGCCCTCGAGCCGTTCGTATTTTTCCCGCGCAGCTATGGCAGCGGTCTGTACGCACAACTGCTCACTCTGGCGCGGGACGCCGGCTTCAGCCCGCACTTTGCCCAGGAGGCGGGCGAGGCGATGACCATCATCGGGCTGGTGGCGGCGGGTTTGGGGGTATCGGTGTTGCCGGCGTCTTATCAGCGGATGCGCATTGATGGCGTGGTGTATCGGCCATTGCTCGATCCAGAGGCGATTTCGGCGGTGTGGCTGGTGCAGCGCAAGGATCAGAAGTCGCCGATGGCCAAGGCGTTTGTGGAGTTGTTGACGCGTAAGGTTGAAGGGAAGTGAAAGCGAGCAAATCACCGCACTCAGGTCACTTCAAGTAATGGATCCGTCTTAGTGATTTATCTGAGTTTTACGCAATCAAAGCCGCGGTACGCAACGCTCTTGGCCTGTGATGCCATCAGAGGTGGCACAGTTGGGCGAGTCGCCACCCGTTGTCTCCCGTTAAGTTTCAAGCAATACTGCCCGCGTTCCCGAAAGGGGCTTGTGAGACTCTGAGGATCCTGGGTAACCAGCCATCGCAGAGCCAGGCAGGTACCGGGCGATGACAAGCCGACCTGTTTGTGAAAGGGCGCCGAAAGGCGCCCTTTGTCGATTCTGGCGTTACTGAACCTTCGCCAAATCCCCTTTCAGCGCAACCCCGGTAATGATCGCCCCTGCGTGGCTCGTTTACGACCAGCGGCGGAAGATCAACGAGGTGTTGACCCCACCAAAAGCGAAGTTGTTGTTCATCACATACTGGTTGCTCATCTGCCGGAATTCGCCGCGCAGGTAATCGAGCTTGCCGCACTGTGGATCGACCTCGTCGAGGTTGAAGGTGTGCACGTACAGGTCGCGGTTCATCATTTCGATGCTGAACCAGGACTCCAGCGCGCCGCAGGCTCCCAGGGTGTGGCCGAGGAAGCTCTTCTGCGAGCTGATCGGCATGTGTTCGCCGAACAAACTGTTGGTCGCCAGTGTTTCGGCAATGTCGCCCTGCTCTGTAGCGGTGCCGTGACCATTTACATAGCCGATGGCGCTTGGGTCGAGCCCGGCGTCTTCCAAAGCCAGCTCCATGGCCCGGCGCATGGTGATCAGCTCGGGGCGGGTGGCATGCTGGCCGTCGGCGTTGCTGCCGAAACCGACGATCTCGGCGTGGATGCGGGCGCCACGCGCCAGGGCGTGTTCGAGCTCTTCGAGTACCAGCATGCCGCCGCCCTCACCGATGACCAGGCCATCGCGGCCGCTGTCGTAAGGGCGCGGGCTGGTTTGCGGGGCATCGTTTTTCAGGCTGGTGGCGTAGAGCGCATCGAACACCATGGCCTCGGTCGGGCACAGCTCTTCGGCGCCGCCGGCGAGCATCAGCGGCAGGCGGCCGAACTTGATCGACTCGTAGGCGTAACCGATGCCCTGGCTACCGCTGGTGCAGGCACTGGAGGTCGGGATCAGTCGGCCGGTGAGGCCGAAGAAGATGCTGATATTCGCTGCCGTGGTGTGCGGCATCATCCGCACGTAGGAGTTGGCGTTCAGGCCTTCGGCCACCGAATTGAGCAACATTTTGCCGAACGCCTTGATCTCGTCGGTGCTGCCGGTGGACGAGCCGCAGGACACGCCCATGCGCCCGTCTTTGATCGACTCATCACCCAGCAGCCCGGCGTCCGCCAGGGCCTGTTCTGCAGCGCCGACTGCCAGCCGCGATACCCGGCCCATGCTGCGCAGTTGCTTGCGCGTCCAGTGGCCGGGCACCTCGAAGTCGTCTATCGGCCCGGCCAGGCGGGTATTGAGTTCGGTAAAGCGATCCCACTCGTGCATGCGACGAATGCCGCTGCGGTTGGCGGCGAAGTTGGCGGCGATGGTGTCCCAGTCGCTGCCCAGTGAGGTGATGCCGGCCATGCCGGTGACGACGACGCGCTTCATCAGCACAGGCCTCCGTTGACGGCCAGAACCTGCCGGGTGATGTACGAAGCTTCCGCCGACATCAGGAAATTCACTGCGCTGGCCACCTCTTCCGGGGTGCCCATGCGTTGTGCGGGGATCATTTTCATCAGTTCTTCCACCGGCACGTTTTCATCGAGCATCGCCGTGTCGATCAGGCCGGGTGCGACACAGTTAACCGTGATTTTGCGCTTGCCCAGCTCAATCGCCAATGCCTTGGCCGCGCCGATCAGACCGGCCTTGGACGCGCTGTAATTGACCTGCCCGCGATTGCCGATCAGCCCGGACACCGAAGTAATGCAGACAATCCGCCCGGCGGCGCGACGACGGATCATCGGCATCATCACCGGGTGCAGCACGTTGTAGAAACCGTCGAGGTTGGTGCGCATCACCACATCCCAATCCTCCTCGCTCAGGGCCGGAAAAGCACCGTCGCGGGTCAGGCCAGCGTTGAGCACCACGCCGTAATAGGCGCCATGGGCTTCGACATCGGCTTCAAGGATCGCTTTGCAGCTGGCGCGGTTGCTGACGTCGAATTGCAGGATGCGCGCGTTGCGGCCCAAGGTTTCCACTTCGGCTTTGACGGCTTCGGCGTCCGCCAAGCCGCTGCGGCAGTGCAGCACGATGTCATGCCCGGCCCTGGCCAGACGCAATGCGATGGCGCGGCCAATACCACGGCTGGAGCCGGTGACCAGTACGGATTCAGTCATCACTCGACTCCTTGGGATTCATGCAGATATTGAGCGGCTTGAGGCGGGCGGAACACGTTCAACCGAGCGGTCGCGTGGATGCCGGGGGCGGTGATGTGGCATTCGAATACGCCCATGCCGTTATCGTCTTCCAGCGAGCGTATCCCGTGGATAGTCAGCTCGGTGCCGGCGGGGAAGTGTTCCACGTTGCATTCGAATTTGCGGCTGCCGAGCAGGAAGCCCAGTTCCACCGCATTGCCTTTCTGGCGCGCATGGCAACCGGCATAAGCGGCGACGCTCTGGGCCATCAGCTCGATGCCGACCCAGGCCGGCAGACTGCCGTCGGGGCGATTGAACAGGCCGCCGGGTTTGACGGTGAGTCGGGTATAGATCTGCTCGTCGTCGAACGACAGGATCTGATCGATGAGGATCATGTCGCCGGCATGGGGCAGCAATTCGGCGAGCGGCCAGGTAATCATGAGGCGTCTCCGATAATCAAGCTGACGTTATTGCCACCAAAGGCAAAGGAATTACTCATCAGGTAGCGGGGTGCAATGGACGTCAGGTGGTCGGTCGGGGTCACCCAATGCAACGCCGGCAACTCGGGGTCGGGCTGCCCGTCCCAGAGATGGGGCGGCAGGGCATGCTCGTGGTTATCCGCGCTCAGGCTCAACCAGCAGAACGCCGCTTCCAGGGCACCAGCGGCGCCGAGGGTATGGCCGGTCATCGGTTTGGTCGATGAGCAAGGCACGCCTTGTGGAAACAGCGCCGTCACCGCCAGGCTTTCCATGGCGTCATTGTGTTGGGTGGCGGTGCCGTGCAGGTTCAGATAGCTGATCTGTTGGGGTTGCAGGCCTGCGCGGCTCAAGGCTTTGTGCATGGCTTGCCGGGCGCCACGGCCGGTGGGTTCCGGCGCGGAAATATGGTGTGCATCGGAGCTGGCGCCACTGCCGAGCAAAGCAATCGGTTGGCTGCTGCCGGCGGTTTTGCTCATCAGGAACAGCACCGCGGCTTCGCCGATATTGATGCCGTTGCGGTTCGCCGAAAACGGGTTGCAGCGTTGCTCGGACACCGCTTCCAGGGCCGAGAAACCGTTGAGGGTCAGCTTGCACAAGCTGTCGACACCACCGCACAACACGGCATCGCACATGCCCAGGTCGAGCAGCCGCTGGGCACTCATCAGCGCGCGGGCGCTGGAGGTGCAGGCGGTGGAGATCACATAGGCCGGGCCGCTCAATTGCAGCCAGTCGGCGAGAAACGTCGCCGGAGCGCCGAGCTCTTGCTGCTGATAGTCATAATCGGCCGGGAAGTGATGTTCGCGGATGTAATGGGCCAGGCCGCGGCTGGCTTCGTCGATGCCTGAGGTGCTGGTGCCCAGAATGACGCCGATACGGTCGCGGCCGTAGGTCTGGATCGCCTGCTCGATGTCTTGGCGAATTTGCAGCGCGGCCTCCAGCAGCAATTGGTTGTTGCGACTGCTTTGATGAGCCAGCTCAGCCGGAATCGGTGCCAGCTCACCACGCACCGCCGCCACGGGCAACGAGCGCTCCGCGACCCAGCCGGCCTCGTTGCGTATGCCCGAGCAATCGCCGGCAAACAGGTTGCGGGCGACTTCCTGCTTGTCGCGGCCGAGGGCGCAGATCACCCCGAGGGCATTCAGGTAAGCGGTCATGGCGTGTTTTCGCCTAACGGGGTGACGCGATAATGCGGGCCTTGGGACACGTTCAATTCAAAGCTCGGTGGTTGCGAAAGACTTGGTTGTGAATAGCGGATGTTCCAGCGCGCTGACAATGACCGTTGCCCGTCATGCTGCCGGGCGGCGGGATAGTTGCCGTGCAACTCGCCTTCGGGGGTCAATGCAAACAACAGGGCGGCGAACAGCTCCCGGGCTTCCGGATTGGGTGGTAGCAGACCGTCGGCTTGCCATTGGCCATCGATCAGTTTCTGTCGTGCCACGGGAATCCCCAACGGGTCCATCATCGACCAGCGAATGCCCGGGCCTTCACGCTGGATCACCAGGAGCCAGTCCTGACGCTGCTCGGCCATCTGCCGTTCGATATGCAGTTGCAGTGGCAACGCCAGGTTCGGGGTTCGCTCGGGCAGCGGCGTCTGGCTGGCGCAGGCGCTCAGCAGCAGGACACAACCCAGAAGCAGCAAACGGATCATCAGACACTCTCTTCAAGGGGCTTGCGCGCGACCACATTGACCAGGGTTTCTTCCCGTTGGCCAAAGGGTTTTGGCTGGCGCAAGCCGAAGCGTTCAAGCAGGCCGAAATCCTTGGCGCGACTCCACCACAAGTAAGGGTAAGACACGTTTTTCGGGCTAAATTCAAAACCCTGCCGACGAATCATCTCCAGGTAGCCGGCGGCACTCTTTTGCACGTGCATCGGGTGGCGGAACAACCAGCGAATCACCCACGTATCAATGTAAGCCTCGGTGGACTCGGCGAACAGCAGATAACCGCCCGGCTTGAGCACCCGATAGAACTCGGCCAGGGCCTGATCCTGCTCGACAAGATGATGGAAGGTCTGGTGGCAGAACAGCAGATCGACACTGGCGTCCGGCACTTTAATGCTCGCGCAGTCACTGCCGATCAGCTCTACCTCCATGCCCTGGCGGGCCGCTTCTTCGCCGCTCAGGTTCAGGCTGTGAGGGTCGGCATCCAGTCCGATCAGATGCTTGGGCGCGAAGGTCTGGCGCAGGTACTGGAACGATTTGCCCTGGCCGCACCCGGCGTCCAGCAAGACCGGATTGCTGGGCAACGGTGTGCTGAACAGGCTGCGCAAGTCATTGATCGCCACTCGCAATACATGGTGCTGCCAGGTGTGGCTGCGCAGGAACCAGAAGCCGAAACGGGTTTCTTCGACGTAGTTGTCGCTCAAATAACTCATGTCGCTTCCCTGGCGCACAGGTCTGAGATCATCCGCAGTCGACGTTTGGCTTCGCTGACGAACGGGTTGCGTTCATCCCAGGCGTAACCCGCGAGGATCGAGCTGATCATGCGGCGAATATCCTCTGTACCGCCCTGATAGAAAATCACATCCTGAAAAGTCCCTGCGTACCAGCCCTCGACGTAGCAACGGAAGGTATCGACGCCGCGCTTGAGCGGTTCGGCGAATTCGGTCTGCCAGTCGACGCTTTCACCTTGCAGTTGGCGGTGCAACACCCCGGCGGCCATGCTCGCCGAACGCATGGCGATGGTCACGCCGGAGGAGAACACCGGGTCGAGAAATTCCGCGGCATTGCCCAACAAGACGAAGCCAGGGCCATGCGGGGTTTTGACGTTGGCCGAATAACCGCCGATGGTCCGCGCGGGGGTATCCCACACCGCATTGTTCAGCACCCCGGCCAGGCTTGGCGTTTCAGCGATAAAGCCGCGCAGGCAGTCGTCCAGATTCTCGGTGCGGCCTGCGAAGTGTTCGGCGGCTGCCACGACGCCCACCGAGCAGCGACCGTTGCTGAACGGGATGGTCCAGAACCAGATGTCGCGCTGGGTCGGATGGGTGGTAATGAGGATTTTTTCCCGTTCGAAAGCCGGGCTGTCGATACAGTCTTCGACGTGGGTGAACACCGCCTGGCGCACCGGAAAGTTCGACGGTGCCTCAAGGTCCAGCAAGCGTGGCAGTACGCGACCGTAGCCGCTGGCATCGAGCACGAAATCGGCCTCGACGCGGTATTGGCTGCCATCTTCGCGAAGCACATCGAGCTGCGGTTTCGCCAAGCTGAAATCAACGCTGACGATGGCTTCGCCGTAACGGACGTCGACTCCCTGCAGTTCAGCCTGATCGGCCAGCAGTTTGTCAAAGTCGGCGCGCTGGACCTGGAAGGTCGTCGGCTTGCCGTTGCTGAACGTCTCACCGAAATCGAAGGTGCTGTACTGATCGCCCCAGGCGAATGCCGCACCGTTCTTCAATTGGAAACCGGCCGCATTGACCGCGTCGAGCATGCCGGCTTCTTCGACGAAATCCAGGCAGTGGGACAGCAGGCTTTCACCGATGGAAAACCGCGGGAAATGCTGGCGTTCGATCATCAGCACATCATGGCCTTTGCGCTTGAGCAGCGCGGCGGCGATGGCGCCCGAGGGGCCGGCACCGATCACCACCACCTGACGACGTTCCATTTCAACTGTTGGCACGGGTGCTCCTTGCCGGGGCGGCGATGTTCAAAGGGATTCGGTGCATGCCGGCGAGTGCCGGCAGCAGGGTTGCGACCAGGCCCATCAACATCAGCGCGAAATACAGCTCGGGGCTGATGAGTTGTTGTTGCAGCAGCAGGTTGAGAAAGACGATTTCGCTCAAGCCGCGGATATTCAGTAAAAGGCTTTCCCGCCAGCGGCTGGCACCTTCAAACGAGACGCCGGCCCAGCCGAGGCCCAGCCAGTTGCCCAACAATTTGCTGGCGATCGGCAACAACAGGAGCGCGGCCAGTTGCACCCCACCGAGACTGTCGAGGGCGCTGTGCACGTTGATCTGCACGATGCCGAACGTGAGGATCAACGGGATGGCGATCCAGGTCTGCAAACGACTCATCCACGCCGTTGGCAATGGCAGTACCAGCGACACCTTGAGCGCGGCCATGCACAGCAGGTAACCGATGCCGAAAATCAGCGCATTGAGCTTGAAGTGCTCGGCGACCACCAGCAGCGCGAAGAAGCAGCCGCTGTGCAGCAACGGTTGGCGCAACCCGAGCAGTCGCAGCAATAACGGCAGACAGGCGCCTGCCAGCGGCAGCAAGAGGCTGCTCAGGTGCAGGCTGCCTTGGGCGAACGCGAACAGGGTCCAGCAAGTCAGGTCGATCAGGATCGCGGTCTGCACCAGGCGTCGGGTGGCGGCGGGCGGGTAGTTGATGTGTCGCAGGTACAGGTACAACACCGGAATCGCGGTGATGGCGAACAACAGACCGACCGCCAGCGAGCTGATCCACGGCTGTGGCGGCAGTAGCCAGACCGCTGTCGCCAGCCCGCAGGCAAAGGGAATGCAGAAACTCGGCAGGGCGATTTTCAGGCTCTGGCGATCCAGTCGCAGGTCGATCACGTCGCTGAGGATGTGCCCCAGCAGCAAGGCAAAGCTCAGGCTGTAGAGGTTCTTCAGCCAACTCGGCGAGATCAGGTCGGCACCGCTGAGATGCCAGCCTGGTTCGATCCAGAAATACATCAGCAGCGGCAGGCCGAAGGTTGCCAGCAACAACTGGCTGACGATCGGAATCAGACCGAAACGTCGACCGACGTGGGTGGCCATGGCGAACAACACCAGGGCCATGACCCAGAACGCCGCGACCATCACGCTGCTGGCTCCGCAACCGGGGCGGTGTGGACTTGGCGTCCGGCCCACGGCGCCAGGATGAAGCTGTATGCCAGGCCGAGGCTCACCGACAGGCCGAAGTTGCTCACCGCCGGTGTGCTGGATACCGCCAGCAGGCCAAACGACAACCATGTGGTTGCGGCTGCCAGCATGGTGCCCAGCAGGCTCGCGGCGGCGCCGCCGATCTGCTCGCGCATGAGGATCGCGTAGTCGACGCTGATGGCTGTCACCAGCAGCAGGCCGAACAGGCTGAACAGCGTCAGCGGCTGCCCGAGCCAGCCGAGGCTTGCCAGGCTGCACAGGGCCGCCAGTAGTGGCAGGGAGACAATTCGCAGTGCGCCACCGAGACCGAATGGCAGAATCAGCACCAGCACGATCAATACGCAGGAGGCGAGTTTCAATTCAGCGGCGCTGATTTGAGTTGCGGCAAATACCTTGTTCAGGTCGCCGAGGCGGTCGACCAGTTGCACACCCGGCAAGTCCAGCGCCTGGACCCGCAACAACGCCGGATTGTTCAAACCTTGCAGGCTGACCATCGCGGCCACGCCGTTATCGGTCGGCCCCAGCCACAGGGTGCGGTAGGGCTCGGCCAATGGGCCGGCCAGGGCCGCATCGATATCTTCGGTGGGCAGCGCCTGTAGCTTCACCAACTCGGCTTGCAGCGCGTCGGCAGGCACGCCAAGCTCGAGCAACGGTTGCCAGAACTGCGGCAGCTTGCCCAGAGCATCACGCACTTTGCGCTGTTCGCTCGGCGGGCTGACCAACTGGTTGAGCGACAGGTAGCCCTGGAGTTTTTCCAGGTTGACCAACTGATCCAGGCGCTCGCTCAGTGCCGTCTGGCGTTCGAGCAACTCCTGCTGATTGACCGCGCGCACCAGGAAAAACTGGCTGGTGGGTTGATAGCCGGTGATGCGCGCAATGGTCTGGGCTTCGTCCGTCAGTTGTTGCGGTGCGCCGATCCATTGGCGAATGTCGTTTTTGGTCTGCAGCTGCAACAGACCGCCGACACAGAATGCGATCAGCAGCGCCAGCAGCACCGGCGTGCGTACGTATTTGAGCAGCGATTCACGCAGCGCCAGCAAAGACTCGGCAATGCGCATCGGCCATTGCGCCGGACGCAGTTGCGCGCCCTTGAGCAGCGCCGGCAGCAGGCACACCGCTGACAGATAAGCGCCGAGCAGGCCAGCGGCGGAGAACACGGCAATCTGGGTCAGGGCCGGGAACGGCGTCCAGGCCAGGGCCAGGTAGCCGATGCAACTGGTGATCAGGCTCAGCGTCAGCCCTGGCAGGGTCAGGCGCAACGCCGGCCAACTGTGCCAGGGTTTCAGGCTCCAGCTTTTCGACAGGTAATGCAGTGGGTAATCCACCGCCACGCCGATCAGGCTTGAGCCCAGCACCAGCGTCATCACATGCATCTGACCGAACAGTGCCACGCAGGCCACCGCGCCGAACAGCATGCCCACCAGCACCGGGACGAACGCCAGCACCACCCGCCAACGCCGGAAGGCCAGCAACAGCAGCAACAAAATCCCCATCGTGGCGCCGCCACCGACCCAGGTGATCTCGCGCGCGGCTTGCCGTTGACCGCTGGCGGCATACAGCAGGCCGCTGGCAGCGAGCAGTTGCACATCCGCCTGGGCGGCTTCTTCGCGACTGTGCTGGAGCAGGTCAGCCACTTGCAGCGGCAGGTTCATGTCGAATGCGTTGCCGACGGTTCGCGCCCGCAGCATCACCCAGCTCTTGCCGTCGGCATCGGCGACCAGCACGCCGCTGCCGATGTCCAACTGCACCGAACCGCGCTGTGGCTGGCTGTTCTGGATGCGTCCGGTCAGGCCGAGCCAGTCATCCTGGCTCGGCACCAGGCTGAACCCGGTGAAGGGGTCGAACAGGGCTTGTACCCGTTGCTGGATAAAGGCGTCGGGATGCTCGATGAGTTGCTGACGGTCGGCCGCGGACAGCATCGCCAGTCGGCCTTGCAGCAATTGCGTGCGCAGCGCTGGCAAGTCGGCTTGCAGGTTCCACTGGACCTTTTCGAACACGCCGCTGGCTTGCCACTGTTCACCGAGTTTTTGCGCCATGGCGATGGCTTGCTGACGGTCTTTATGGCCGACCAGCACCAGCATTTCCCGGTTCAGCGGTTCTTGCATGCGTTGTTCGGCGCGCAACTCCAGTGCGTCCGGCGCGGTGCCTGGCACCAGTTCCATCAGGTTGGCCGACAGCGGAGTGCCGTCGCGCCACTGCCAACCGGCGAGTGCGAGCACCGCCAGCAGCAGGACCAGGAACAGCCGCGGCAGCATCCGTTCACTCGGCAAAGTCATGTTGCTCCGCATCGCTCAAAGGTTGGGCGCTGGTGCTGTCCTGCATGCGCAACAGGGTTCGGTCACCCTGGGTTTCGAGCAGTTCGATGTTGTGCACCAGTTCGCCGCCGTCAATGTTGATCTGATTGAACACCTGTTTGAGCAGCATCGAACGCGGGGTCAGGGTCAGTTTCCAGTTCTGCGCATCGCCACTCAACGACAGCTCGAAATCCCGTTGCAGGCCACTGCTGTCGCCTTGCAGCACGGCGAGGAACAAACGGTTCTGTTCGGCGCCGGCACTCTTGTTCGGCAGCATTTGCCAGCCGCTGGCATCCCGCCGGGCAATGCCCTTGTCGCTGATGCGGTAATCCTGTTGCAGCGGCGTTTTCAGCAGCCAGAGCAGGCCGTGATTTTTCGCCAGAACGAAGGTGCCCTTGCTGGTCAGCGGCTGGGGCAGGGCGCGCAGGTGTTTTTCCTGGATGAAGTTGCCGTGGATCACATCGGGTTTGGCCAGTTGATCGCTCAGTTGCTGGAGATCGAAGGCCTGGGCCAACGATGAAAAGCCCAGCATAAATATCAAGCTCACACCAATCCCGTAGCAGCTGCCGAGCCTGCGAGGCTGCGTCCGGCGGCGAAGCCGTCGTTCAGGCATATCCGGTGGCGACTGCTGCGCAGTCGAACGCAGGCTTCGCCAGCTGCTACAAAGGAATCGCAAATTCATGGCAGCACCCTTTCAACCGCGTCGGTAAACACCTTGGGCGAAGCCAACTGCATTTCGCGGCTGCTCATGTCGACGGCAACCTGCACTGAAACAGCGCGGGTCAGACGTTCGCCGGTTGCGAGATCGCTGATCAGGTAATTGATCTTCAGTCGGTTCTCCCATTCCACCAGGCTGGCGCGCACATTCAGCTTCTGGCCGAACACGGCGCCGCGTACATAGCGCAACTGTAAGTCGATCACCGGCCAGGCGTAACCCGACGCAACCATGGCGTCGTAGTTGTGGCCGATCCTGTCCAGCAGCGCACAGCGGGCGACTTCCAGGTATTTGACGTAATGGCCGTGCCAGACCACGTTCATGGTGTCGACGTCAAAGAACGGGACGAGGATTTCCGTATCGGTGTGAAGCACTCCCTTGCTACGCATGCAGCCTCCAGTGTTGCTCGGCGATGCGTTGCAGGCACAGGCGCAATTCGCCTTCCAGGGCACGGTCTTCGATGACCGGCGGGAAGTCCTTGGCCAATTCCTCGTGCATCGCGGCCAGGGCCGGTGGCAGTGGACGCGCGTCTTCAGCCTGGCCGCGCAGCCACACGCCTTGATTGGCGGCCAGCAGCGTGGCGGCGGCAACCTGTTCGGTCAGCTCCAGCACGCGGATGGCGTCGCGGGCAGCGATGGTGCCCATGCTGACTTTGTCCTGGTTGTGGCACTCGGTGGAGCGCGAGAAGACGCTGGCCGGCATGGTGTTTTTCAGGGCTTCGGCGGTCCAGGCGCTGGTGCCGATCTGCACGGCCTTGAAGCCGTGATTGAGCATCGCACGGTCGGCGGTGGCGCCGGACAGGTTGCTCGGCAAGCCATGGTTGTAGCGTTCGTCCACCAGCAGCGCGAGTTGACGGTCGAGCAAGTCGGCGACGTTGGCCACCAGGTTTTTCAGGCTGTCCATGGCGAACGCAATGTGGCCGCCATAGAAGTGCCCGCCGTGCAGCACGCGTTCGGCTTCGGCGTCGATGATCGGGTTGTCGTTGGCGCTGTTGAGTTCGATCTCGATGAACGAGCGCAGCCAGTTCAGACTGTCGGCCAGCACACCGATCACGTGTGGTGCGCAACGCAGGGAGTAACGGTCTTGCAGGCGATGCAGCGGCGCGGTCGGCGCGTCGATCGCCAGATCCTTGCGCAGCCACGCGGCAACTTGCATCTGCCCTGGATGGGGTTTGGCGGCGAACAGGCGCTCGTCGAAGTGCTCCGGGTTGCCCTGCAAAGCGACCACGTTCAGCGCGGTGATGCGCGTGGCCAGTTGCAGCAGGTAATCGGCACGGGCGTAAGCCAGGCACGCAAGGCCGGTCATCACGGCGGTGCCGTTCATCAGCGCCAGGGCTTCCTTGGGGCGCAATACCAGCGGTTGCCAACCCAGTTCCTTGTGCACATCAGCCGCTTGCCGGCGTTCGCCGCGGAACATCACTTCGCGCTCACCGGACAAGGTCGCGGCGACGTAGGACAGCGGCGTCAGATCACCGCTGGCGCCCACGGAACCTTCTTCCGGAATCAGCGGCAGGATGTCGTGTTCGAGGAACGCTTGCAGGCGCTCCAGCAACTCCACGCGTACCCCGGACACGCCCTGGCACAGCGACTGTAAACGTGCCGCCAGCACCGCACGGGTGGCCTGGGCATCGAGCAGTTTGCCCATGCCGCAGCCGTGGAATGTGTACAGATGACGAGGCAGGGCTTCGACGTGGTGCAGCGGCACCGCCACCACACAGGAATCGCCATAACCGGTGGTCACGCCATAGATCACGCCTTCCTTGTCCAGCAGGGAGTCAAGGAACTGCGGACCCTTGGCAATGCGCTGGCGAAACTCGGGGTTGCCCTGCAACTGCGTCGGCACCTGACGGTTGGCCAGGGCCAGCACGTCTTCGATGCACAAAGGGAGTTCGCCGAAGGTTACCGGCTCAAGCGTTGGCGTCGTCATCGGTCTTCCAGAAAGGGTAAAAGTTGAACCATTGTTGGGGCGCTTCGAGGCAATAGTGACCCAGGCGTTCGGCATAGCGCGAAGCCCACTGATGAATGACCTGTTCGCGTTCGCTGCGTTTCCACACCACCGCCTCGGTGAACGGTTCGAGGGTCAGTCGATAGTCGCCCGTGGGTTTCTTCAGGCACAGCAGCAGATTGACCGGGCATTTCAGCAAACCGGCCAGCAGCCACGGGCCTTGCGGGAACGCTGCCTGGTGACCGAGAAAATCCACCGTCACGCTGCGCCCGCCATGCAGCGGCACGCGGTCGCCGGCAATTGCCAGCCACTCGCCGCGCTCCAGGCGCTCATGCAGTTGCAACATGATCACCGGGTCGAGCTCGCTGACCTGGATCAGCCGCAGATTGGTTGCCCCGGCTTCGCCCAGCAGGCGGTTGAACTGCTCGGCGTGCTTGGTGTGCACCAGCACGTTCATGGTGACTTTCTCGCCGATCTCGGCCAGTGCCCGGCAAACCTCGAGATTGCCCAGGTGCGCGCCCACCAGCATCTGCCCGCGTGTGCCGCGCAGTTTATTGCGCAGCAGCGCCGGGTCGATGATTTCGATCTGCTCGATGCTCAGCTTGCCGTTCCACACGTCGAGTTTGTCGAGCATGGAATCGGCGAAGGCCATGAACTGGCCGAACACCCGCCAATGAGTCGGACGCAATTCGCTGCGCCCGCTCCAGTCGGCGAGCCGCTGCTGGTATTGCCAGGCGCTTTGGCGGGCGCTGCGTCCGAACAGGAAAAAGTACAGCACGATGCCGTAGAGCAGCGGGCTCAGCAGGCGTCGGCCCAGGACCTTTGCGCAGAATGCGGTGAACTTCATCAGCCAGAAACTGCCACGCTCCTGGCGGTCGGCCCAGTGCTGTTTGTCTGCGTTGCCGTTCATGCCCGCCACCGTCGCCAGAGGATCACCGGTGCTCGCAGCAACATGCCGAAGAACAGCCGGGTGTGCATGCTCGTAATCAGTACGTTGTCGTAGAACAGACGGAAATGTGAAACGCCATCCAGAGGGTAATGGACCCTGGTTTTCAGCCACTGCATCGGCAGATTGCGCCAGGCCAGGCGCACCAGGATGTCGGAGTCGAAGTCCATGCGCTTGCCGATCCTGGCCGAGTCGATCAGTGCCAGGGTTGGCGGTAACGGATAGACACGGAAGCCGCACATCGAGTCGCGAATCTGCAGTGACAGGGTGTTGATCCAGACCATGACGTGAGTCAGGTAGCGCGCGTACAAACGACCTTTCGGCACGCTGGCGTCGTATTGCGGATAGCCGCAGATCACCGCCTCGGGATGGTTGCGTGAGTATTCGATGAAGACTTTGACGTCTTGCAGGTCGTGCTGGCCGTCGGCGTCCACCTGCAAGGCATGGCTGAAGCCCAGGCGCGAAGCCTCCCGCAGACCGGTCATCACTGCGCCGCCCTTGCCCTGATTGATGGTGAGCCGGATCAGATAAACCCTGTCGCGCTGCGCCAGTTGGTCGAGTACCTTGGCGCAGGCGGGGCTACTGGCATCGTCCACCAGAATGCATGGCAGGTCACAGGCAAGCAGCGCATCGACCACGGCAGTGATGGCGGTTTCGTGGTTGTAGACCGGGATTATGGCGCAGGGGTTATGCATCGCTGGCAGCCTCCAGCAAAATCCGCCCGCTGGAGCAGGTGGCGGTTTCGTTGCGATAGGCGAAATACAATTTGCCGCGCACCGGGTCGAAGCGCAGGTGCAACTGGATTTCATCGCCAGGGCGCACCAGTTGCTGGAATTTCAGCACTTCCATGCCGGCGAACTTTGCCGGCAGGTCCATCAATTGTTGGCCCAGGCTCATTGCCCACTCCACTTGCACCACGCCGGGCAATACCGGGGCCCGGGGAAAGTGTCCGCTGAAATACGCCAGGTCCGGCGGGACGGCCAGTTGCAGGCTCCACTCACCATCGGCTTCGACCTGCTCCAGCACTTGCGGCGCCTTTGGGCGGGGCGCCAGCAGCAAGGCTTCAACCTCAGCCTGGGGCAGTTTGCCCTGCGCGTTCAGCGGCAACTGCCGCAACAGGCGCCAGCGTCGTGGCAGGGCCAGCGTTTCACAGTGCTGGCTCAGATGCTGACGCAACGCTTGCGTGAGGCTGCGTCGTCCCTGATTGCGCAACGCGTGCATACCTCGCTCGCTGAGCACCAGCAACGCCCCCAATGAGGCGCGGTTTTCCTGAACCACTCCCAGGCGCGCTTCGGCGACCCAGGCGTGCGCCATCAGCGCGTGTTCGAGCATGGGTAGCGAGATACGTTTTTCTTCCAGTTTGACGATCCGGTCCAGCCGCCCCAACAGCTCGAAACGGCCGTCGGCTGCGATGCGCGCGGCATCGGCGGTGTGTTCGATATGACCTGCCGGCAGGTATGGCGATGCGATAAGCAGGGCGCCATCGCTGTCCTGGCTCAGCTCCACACCGTTGAAGGGCTGCCAGAGATCCTGGCCTTGACGCCAGGCGATGCCGCCGGTTTCCGAGCTGCCGAGGATCTCGGTCGGCCATTGTTGCAGGCGTTCGTACAGGCTTTGCGAGGCTTCGGCGGGTAACGCGCCACCGGAGGAGAACACTCGGCGCACTGCGCTCAGCGCTGGCCAGTCGAGGTTGTCGCCCATGCGCTTGAGCAATGCCGGGCTGGCGACCCAGGCGAAGGCCGGGTGTTCGCGGCTGGCGCGTTGCAAGTCTTCCGGGAAAGCCAGTTGCTTGCGCACGAACGAACGCCCGGCGCACAGCGGCCACAGCACCCGAAACAGCAAGCCGTAGATGTGCTGGGTGGCGACGCTGCCGATGATGCAGGCTTCGCCCAGATCTGCGCCCCACAAGTGCTCCAGCGCTTCGACTTCATTGGCCAGTTGGCGCAGGGTTTTGTCGATGCGCTTGGGTTCGCCACTGGAGCCTGAGGTGCACAGGCTCAGCTGACAACGATCCAGGTCCAGCGGGTGGGCTGGTAGCGGCGGATGCCGATAATCGCTCAGGTGCGCATCGTCGGTCTGATCGGTCAGCCACAGATCGACCTCGGTCGACCAGCGCTGGCGCGTCTGCGCTTGCAGGTCGGCGGGCAGCAGTACGCTGATCCCGGCACGCCAGGCGCCGAGCAGGGCAATGGCCAGGTCGGCGGCGTCTTCAAGGTGCACGGCGATGCGCTGCACACCCTGGGCTTGCAGGCCGGCAGCCAGGCTCAGGGCCCGGTCGCACAATTGCGCGTGATTCAACGCCGGCTCGGCCGTCACGGCACGCTCCGGCTGAGCCTTGAGCAGCAGTTGCTCAAGTTTTATCCAATTCATGGGTGGCCTCGTACCCGTTGTCGTATCAGCCATTCAATGGCAAACATCAGGCCGATCAATCCATAGGAGATCAGGCCGGTGTACAACATCCACCAGCTCAGCGGCGCCCAAAGGGTCAGGGCGGCGGCGCACAAACCGTTGCAGAGAAAAAACACGCTCCAGGCAATGGTCACCTGGCGGGTGTAGCGAATGGCCCTGGGCGGTAAATCCGGTTCTCGCAGGCGGGCCAGGCGTTCGACCATCGGCGGGCCGTATTTCAGGCTAAGACCGAACAGCACCAGCATGAACGCGCTGATCAGCACCGGGTACCAGCGCAGCAGCACCGGGCTGTCGAACGCTGCCAGCAGCAGGCAGAACGCGATGGCGACCGTGGACATCCACAGGCTGCCGGGGCGCCGTTCGCCGGTCAGCGCTCGCGCCAGCCACAGGCTGCCCAGCAGCAGACCGAACTGCCACGGGGCAAAATGCTCCATGCCGAAATACACCGCAAAGGGGTACAGCAGGCCTGCGAGCAGCAGGCCAAGGCCAATCAGTCGGCTCATGCGGCGGGCTGAACCAGACGGTAAACCGCCTCGACCACGTCGCTGACGGTACGCACCGATTTGAATTCTTCGGCGGCGATTTTCTTGCCGGTCTGGCGTTTGATGTGATCGATCAGGTCGACCGCATCGATGCTGTCGATTTCCAGATCCTGGTACAGGTTGGATTCCAGGCTGATGCGCTCGGGGTCCAGCTCGAAGAGTTCGACCAGAGCATCGCGCAGGGTGTTGAAAATATCGTCACGAGTTTGCATGGTCCGGTCTCAAGCTGCCTGTTTTGCAGTGACGAACGCCGCAAGGCTCGCCACGTTGCTGAAGTGATTACGGGTGTCCTTGGCGTCGGCATCGATTTTGATGCCGTACTTTTTCTGGATCGCCAGGCCGAGTTCCAGCGCGTCTACCGAGTCCAGGCCCAGGCCTTCGCCGAACAGCGTCTGGTTGTCGCCGATGTCGTCGACGCTGATGTCTTCGAGGCCCAGGGCTTCGATGATCAGCTCTTTGATTTCCTGCATCAGGCTAACGGTGTTCTGATCGCTCATCTTCGGCGAGCTCCTTGATAAAGTAAGAGTGCAAATAGTCGTTGAGCTTGCGCGAGGCCTGGGGTGCAGGGCCTTGCGTAGCGAAGGCCTGTGGGTCTATATCGGCCCCGACGCGAAAACTGAAGTGCACGCGGCGTTTGGGGATCCGATACCAGGGTTCGGCCTTGGTCAATGTGGTCGGGTTGACCTTGATAATCACCGGGGTGAGGATTCTCGCACCGCGCAGCGCGATTGCCGCGCCCCCCCGATGAAAGGCCGGCGGTTGGCCGGGTCGGGTCCGGGTGCCCTCGGGAAAGATGATCAGGGTCTGACCGCTTTTCAGCGCGTCGGCAGCGGCGTCGAGCATGTCCATGCTGCCATCGTTGCTGATGTATTCGGTACAGCGTAGCGGACCGCGAGTGAACGGGTTTTCCCAGAGGCTTTTCTTGACCACGCAGTTGGCGTGGCGCACCAGGCCGATCAAAAACACCACATCGATCAGCGAGGGGTGGTTGGCGACGATCATTTGGCCTGGGCGCCCGAGCTTTTCCGCCCCCTGAATGTCATAGGTCAGCACGCCACTGCGCGCCATGAACCGAATGAAAAACCAGAAACACCGGCTGACCGTATGTCGCGCGCGCTGACGATGGACCTGAGCGTCTCCTGGCAGGCAGTTCAACAGCGGGAACACCACCAGTCGCAGGCACAGGCTGCTCAACCCGAACAGGGTAAAGCTTGCGGCGGTGGCCAGCAGGCGCCAGTAGTAGGCGTCGCGGTTTTTATCGGTTACGGGTTGCGTTGCCAGGTCCATACACGATTTTTCCAGGCATGTTGGCAGGTTGTTTGCTGGCCGAGCAGCGTACGCAACAGATTCAGAGCATGGGGCCAGCGGGCTTTGGACAACGTGTGCGGGTCGCTGTTCAGCGACAGTTGCCACTGATTACCGGGGGTGATCAACAGGCCGACCGCATAAGGGAAAGGCACATCATCTATCCAGGCCGAGTAGGCGGCGGGAGGTTGCTCTTCAGTGACGATCAGCAGTACCGCGGGCGCGCCTTCCTCAAGCAGCGCCGCGGCCTCTAGCATGCCGTGTTCAAGGCCATCGCCGGCGGCGGCGAGGGCGGTCATTTCGCTGGTTTCGCCACGCATGATCGACCACAGGCCGATGACCGCGTTGTGCACCGACAGGCTGAACTGGGTGGGCGACAACGGTTGGTCGGTCGCCAGATCGCTGAGAATTTCGAAGGTGCGCGGGGTTTCGCCGTGGCGAGAAATAAAGACCAACGGTAAATCCGGATGACCTTCGGCCAAGGGCCAGCCGACACTGAACGCCATCCGCGCCAGACGGCTGAGTCGCCGACGCTGCATGGCCGGCAGAAACGACACATCCGGGGCGGCATCGCTGGGCTCGAGCACGACCGGTTGTCGGCTCCAGGCCTGCCAATCATCCACGCTTTCAAGCCCAGGGGCCCAAGCGCGCCATTGGGCGATGTTGAAGTTGATCACAGACATTCATCCCGCCCCTGCGGGCTTCCTTTAACGCGGTGAGTCGCAAGAACCGCGGCTGACCTGACGTGGCGCTTAACGCCGAGTGGCGCGCATTATCCCGGTGCTGCGGGCGTGTAGCAAATGCTGGTTACATTTTGCGCAACGAAATGTACCGTCTGGTTCGCGAAAAGCTGTCGTTTGGCCATTATCCACAATGCGGCGGACATGTCTGTCGGCACTGTCGGCTATCAATGGACGAGTTGGCAGCTGTTCCGGCCAGAGATTTGCCTATGACTGTGTAGTCTAGATGCTGGCGAGGTAGCTAAGCAGCGATGTGGACTACTACACTCGGTCATTCTTTGATACACGGAGGTTTAGACATGCGGCGCGTGGTGTTCAATCAGAAAGGTGGCGTGGGCAAATCAAGCATTGCCTGCAATCTGGCGGCGGTCAGCGCCAGCGAAGGCTATCGCACGTTATTGGTGGATCTCGATGCCCAGGCCAACTCCACTCAATACCTGACGGGGCTCACCGGTGAGGATATCCCAATGGGTATCGCCGACTTCTTCAAGCAGACCCTGTCCTCCGGGCCGTTCTCGAAGAAAGGTCAGGTCGACATCTACGAAACTCCGTTCGACAACCTTCATGTCATCACTGCCACCGCCGAGCTGGCAGACTTGCAGCCCAAGCTTGAGGCCAAACACAAGATCAACAAGCTGCGCAAATTGCTCGAGGAGCTGGACGGGGATTACGACCGGATCTACCTCGACACCCCGCCAGCGCTGAATTTCTATGCCGTCTCGGCGTTGATCGCCGCTGATCGTGTGCTGATTCCCTTTGACTGCGACAGCTTCTCGCGCCAGGCGTTGTATGGTCTGTTGGCGGAAATCGAAGAGTTGAAGGACGACCACAATGAAGGGCTGGAAGTCGAAGGCATTGTCGTCAACCAGTTCCAGGCCCGCGCCAGTCTGCCGCAGCAAATTCTCGACGAACTGATCGCCGAAGGGCTGCCGGTACTGCCGGTGTACCTGGCAAGTTCGGTGCGCATGCGCGAATCCCATCAGGCCAACACGCCGCTGATCCACCTCGACCCGCGGCACAAGCTGACCCAGCAATTCGTCGAACTGCACAACCTGCTGGAAAATGCCTGAAAGGCAATCAGATCCCCTGACTGTGCAACCAGCTCATCAACTGCGGTAACGGGAAGGCCCCGCTTTGGCGAGCCACTTCCCGGCCGTTCTTGAACAGAATCAGGCTCGGGATCGAGCGAATCCCCAGCTGCGCCGACAACTGTTGATTCGCCTCGCTGTCCAGCTTGGCCAACCGACACTTGCCTGCCAATTGCCCCGCCGCTTGCTCGAACACCGGCGCAAACGATTTGCACGGCCCGCACCAATCAGCCCACACATCCACCAGCAACGGCAGGTCACCCTTGATCTGACTGGCGTAATCGCCTTGCTTCAGTTCGAACGGCTTGCTCAGCAGGACCTCGGCCTTGCAGCGGCCGCACTTTGGATGATCGTTGAGGCGTTCGGCGGGGATGCGGTTCAGGCCGTTGCAGTGGGGGCAGGGGATGAGGAGTGGGTCGGTCATGAAGGAGGTCCTGTTAAGAAGCCGATCACTCCTATGTGGAGACGTTTGCTCATATTTTCAATCGTGCAGCGTCTGGCGATGAAACTAGGCTGAATCGTACTGAGCGAGACCGTTGGTCTGCCGAGAGCTATCGCAACTTGCGATATTTTTGATCTGTGTTTAACTCCCCATAGCAGAATGCGATAAGGATGTTGCATGCATGTGTTTACTGAAAAACCAATTCGTGAGGCCAAGGAAAAGTGGCAGCGGGCAGCCAATGCATTGGAGCAGTGGTATCGACTCGCCAAAGGGAGTAGCCCGGGAGACTTCGCGGCGATGAAGTCTATTTTTCCCGCAACCGACAAAGTCGGCGAGTTTCATGTGTTCGACATCGGTGGCAACAAATTGCGGCTTATCGCTTTTGTCAGGTATCGGTCTCAAAAGCTTTATATCAAGCATGTGCTGGATCATAGCGAATATGACCGCGGTAAATGGAAGGAGGGAAGGGTATGAGTGTCCTAATCAAAAAAGCTGCTGAGCATTGGGAGTTCGTCTCGCCATTGCTTCGAAAACCGAAAAACGAAGACGACTATGACATGTTGGCGCGGGCACTCGATGAATTGCTTGAGATGACCGGCGATGATGAGTCGCATCCGTTGATGAGCTTGGTGGACATCATCGGTGACTGGATTGCGGAGTGGGATCGCAACCATCACCCCATGCGCGAAGCCTCTGGTGCAGAGGTTCTTGGCTATATGATGCGCGAACACGGCCTGAGCCAGAGCGAGCTGCCCGGTGTGGGCACGCAATCGGTAGTCTCGGAGATCTTAAGCGGCAAGCGCCAGCTCAACCTGCGGCAGGTTCGCTGGTTGGCCGAGCGCTTTGGTGTGTCCGTAGAGACCTTTATCTGACAAGCCTCACGACGAACAGCTGATCTCCAGATGCTTGCCCCATTCCGGTGGCCGCTCGGCGTAGCTCTCCATTCCAGGCTGCTCCTCGAACGGATTGCTCAATACCGCGTGCAAGCGACGAACTTCTGAATAGTCGCCGCTTTCCGCCGCATCGATGGCTTTTTGCGCCAGATAATTGCGCAGGATGTACAGCGGATTGACCGCATGCATTCGTTTGCGGCGCTGCTCCTCATCAATCATGCCTTCACGGGCAACCCGGGCGGCGTAGAGCTCGCCCCACGCATCGAAACCCTTGATGTCGACAAAGTCATCGCGCAACCGGGCGACGGCCAGCTCCGGTGCCTCATCGCCGAGGCGGCGGAAGAACAGGCTGTAATCGACGCCGCTGTTCTGCATCAGTTGCAGCAGCTGCTCCAGCAGTTTCTGGTCGTCGTCTTCGGCGGTAGTAAGGCCGAGGCGGCGACGCATCAGGTCCAGGTAGTGGGCCTGGAACAGTGGCAGGTACAGGCCGAGAGTCTCGCGCAGGGCTTCGACGCTGATGAACGGTGTCAGGGCCTGGGCGAGGGCGCTGAGGTTCCACTGGCCAATCGGTACCTGGTTGCTGAAGGAGTAGCGGCCCTGGTCATCGGAGTGGTTGCAGATGAAGTGGGCGTCGAAGTCGTCGAGGAAGGCGAACGGGCCGAAGTCGAAGGTGATGCCGAGGATCGACATGTTGTCGGTGTTCATCACGCCGTGGCAGAACCCATAGGCCTGCCATTTGGCGATCAGTTCGGCATTACGCTCGACAATTTCGCGGAACATCGCCAGGTACGGCTCCGGCTGCTCCAGGCAGTGCGGGAAGTGCATGGCCAGCACGTGCTCACCGAGTTCTTTCTGCTGCTCGGGGCGCTTGGTGTAGTAGAAAAATTCGAAGTGCCCGAAACGCACATGGCTCGGCGACAGGCGCAGGACCATGGCCGCGCGCTCCTGTTTCTCGCGCCAGACCGGCGTGTCGGAGCCGATCACGCACAGTGCGCGCGTGGTGGGAATGTTCAAGGCATGCAGGGCTTCGGAGGCAAGGAACTCGCGGATCGAGGAGCGCAGCACTGCCCGTCCATCGCCCATGCGTGAGTAAGGCGTCTGACCGGCACCCTTGAGGTGCAGGTCCCAATGCTCGCCGGCTTCGTTATAGACCTCGCCCAGCAACAGGCCGCGACCGTCACCCAACTGCGGGTTATAGGAGCCGAATTGATGCCCGGAATAGACCATCGCCCGCGGCTCGGCTTCGGCCCACAGCTTGTGGCCGCCGAACAGCTCGGCGAACACTGGCGTTTCGGCCTCGGCCGGGTCCAGGTCCAGCAGCGCCATGGCGGCGGGGCTGGCGACCACCAGTCGCGGAGCCGCAATGGGCTCAGGCAGTACGTGGGTTGAGAACGCATCGCCCAGGCGGGCGAAGCGATTGTCGAAGGTCAGTTCGTCGAGGGCTTTCAACGGCCATCTCCAGCAGAATGTCCGAGCATTTTGCTAGGGATAGCGCGCTTAGTCGAGTTCGACAGGCGGTGGCTCTTGCCGCGGTTTGCTGGTGGGTGCCGGAACAATGGTTTTGGTTTCCGGCTCAACCGGGACCATTTTGTATTCCTGGCCCTGAAGGTTCTTGAGATAGACCTCCATCTGCCGGAACGAGATGTTGATGTGCTGCTTCTTGAACTCGCGGTTGATGAAGCGGTTGACCTCATCGAGCACCGGGTTACGGTCACCGAGGTCGCGCACATGCATGCGCAGCTCGTGGTCGAGGGTGCTTTCGCCGAAGTTCAGGAAGTACACGTGGGGTTCCGGGTCCTTCAGCACACGCGGGTTATCGCGTGCGGCCTTGAGCAACAGTTCTTTCACCAGGTCCAGATCCGAGCCGTAGTCGACGCCGAGCTTGAGGGTCACCCGGGTGATGGTGTCGGTCAGCGACCAGTTGATCAGTTGCCCGGTGATGAACGTCTTGTTCGGGACGATGATGTCCTTGCGATCGAAGTCGGTGATGGTCGTGGCACGGATGCGGATCTTGCTCACCGTGCCCGACAGGTTGCCGATGGTGATGGTGTCGCCGATCCGCACCGGGCGTTCGAACAGGATCATGATGCCGGAGATGAAGTTGGCGAAGATTTCCTGCATCCCGAAACCGAGACCCACCGACAGCGCTGCCACCAGCCATTGCAACTTGTCCCAGCTCACGCCGAGCGTGGACAGGGTCGAGACGAAACCGACACCGGCGATCACATAGGACAGCAACGTGGTCGTGGCGTAGGAACTGCCCTGGGCCAGGTTGAGCTTGGACAGCACAAACACTTCCAGCAGACCCGGCAAGTTGCGCGCCAGCGCGAAGGTGATGCCGATGATGATCAGCGCGCCAAGCATGTCGCCGATGCTGATCGGCACCATGCTCATGTTGGCGCCGGTGCCGCTGGTGTATTCGTAGAGGGTGATGTTGTCCAGGTACGAGAACACCGAGATCAGGTCCGACCAGACCCAGTACAGCGCCGCGATGAAACCGCCGAGCAGGGCCAGGCGGATCAGTCGCAGCGACTGCTCGTTGACCTTCTCGATGTCCAGGGTCGGCTCTTCGATCACGGCTTCGCCGTCGCCAGCCTCTTTCGCAGCCTGGCGTTTGGCCAGGGCGCGCTGATAGGCCAGGCGCCGTGCCGCAACGCTGAGGCCGCGCACGAAGGTGGCTTCGATCACCAGCCAGAACATCAGCAGGTACAGGGTGTTGATCAACCGGTCGCTGAGTTTCAGCGCGGTGTAGTAGTAGCCGAAGCACACGGCGACGAACAACGCGATCGGCAGGACGGTGAACATGATTCCCACGGCCTTGCGGAACAGCGAGGCGTTTTCATGGTTTGGGCTGCTGACCAGCAAGCGGCTGAGCAGCCAGGTCATCAAGGCGTAGCAGGTCAGCACCACCGGCATGCCAAGCACGTCATCGGCCAGCGCCGCCGGTTGCAGCTCGGCGACCGCCACTACAGTCACCAGGGCCATCACCACCAGCCCGAGCCGGCGAATCCAGCCTTGAAGGAATTCGACCTGGGGCTTTTCCCAACGGAAATGCAGTTCGGCCACGCCACCCGGCGCGAGGATGCGGTAGGCGGTGTAGAACACCAGCCAGGCCTGGGCCATCTGCAACAGCGCTGCGCCCATGTTGGCGTTCTGGCCGCGGGCGTCGATCTGCAAGGCCAGGCCGCACAAGGCCAGGCCCAGGGAAACCGGCATCGCCAGCAGGATGTTGATCAGAATCGCTTGCGGGGTGTGCCACTGGCTGTCGCGTTTGAAATGGCCGATGTCCTGGTGAACTTTGTTCAGGCGGGAATAGAGATTTTTGCGGCGCCACAGCAGCGCGCCGATCAACAGGGCCAGTGGCAGGAACAGCAGCGGTCGTTGCGTCAGGCCATCGGTCAATTCGCTCAGGCTCGAAGCCCACGGCAGGGTAGTGACCTGGCGTTGCAGGCGTTCCGGCACGCTGTGTATCCACTCAAGATCCAGCGGTTTGTTGCTGGGAATCCAGAACATCTGCTCGTCCAGCGTAGCCCGCAGACTTTGCGCGGTGCTGAGCAGTTGTTTCTGATTGAGTTGCAGCGTGATGGATTCGTTGAGCACCGCGCTCAGTTCGCGATTCAAGCGCTCCAACAGGTCCGCGCGGGTGTTGGCCAGGTCCAGCAGGCTCTTGCGCAGTTGCGGGGTGACTTGCTCGGGTGGTTGAGTCGCCAGCAGGTTATCGACGTAGGTGATCGGGTTGCTGAGCAGTTCCCGTTGCTGGCTGACTTCGAACTGATACAGGCGAATGTCGGCAATCTGGTCGGCCAGGTCGCGGTCGAGCCTTAGGCGCGGCAGGGCCTGTTTCTGTTTGTAGAGAATCTTGGAGAGCAGCAGGCTGCCCTTGAGCACGTTGATCTGTTCGTCCAGCGCCGAGTCGCTCTGGGTCACGCTGTCCAGTTGCTGCTTGGTCTGCAGGTTCTGTTGAGTGACTTCGTTGAGGCGGTCGGTGCTTTTGAGCAGGTAGTCGGAGAGCTTCAGGTTGGCCGCGCTTTCGGTGGCCAGCAGGCTACTGCCGCCGGCCTTCTGCGCCTCGATGGACTGCTGGGTCACGGTCTCTTGTGACTGGGCCAGGCGTTTCTGGTTGATCAGGGTTTGCAGGTCCTGGATCTCCTGATCCAGGCGATCGGACTTTTCTGACAGCAAGTCGTGCTGGCTGTTGCCCAGGTCCTGCAACAGGCTGTTGCCGGCCAGTTCCTGGCGACGCAACGGAATCAAGGCGTTCAGTGCCGCGAGTTCGGCGTTGAGCTGATCGCGTTGCTCGGCGGTCAGGGTCTTGCCGCTGTCCTTGCCAAGTTTGAGGATGTTGTTGATCTGCTGGATGCGCGTCTGGCTGGCAGAGATCTCGGCCTGGGCGCGCTCGGGGCGGGTCTGGGCGGTAATGATCAGGCTGTTCGCTTCGGCCAGGGCTTTCTGCAGGTCGCTTTGTTGAGTGGAGCGTTCGGTCAGCAGTTGCTCAAGCTGCTGGATCGTCTCTTTGGTATAGCGTTGCCCCACCGGCACCACTTTGGTGGCCTTGAGGCGGGTCAGCTCGCGCTGGTTCTCGATGTTCTGCCTGGGAGCGTTGGTCAACTGCTGCTTGAGATCGATCAGTTTCTGGTCGTAATCACGCCGGTTGTTGAGCTGGGTGAGCGTGCTCTGCAGGACCGCTTGCAGGGCTTTTTGATCGGCCTCCGGCAGTTTGCGGTCGGCGATCTTGTCCAGGCTCGCTTGCACGGCTTCGCTGGACGGCGGCTCGGCGGCTTGCAGCGTGTTGATGGAAAGACTCAAGCCCAGCAGGGCCATGATGAAAAAGGTACGCAGAGTTGACATAGAGACCGATCGAAAACGAGACGAAGTGTGGAGTTTAGAGGAACAGGCCGGGGCCGGGGCGACTTCCTTCGGGGAATCTGACGCCCACTTTCCCAATCTTGTTCCCTTCCATGACCGCGACGGTCCAGAGGGTGTTGTTCCACTCCACCTGGTCACCGACGACTGGAGCGCCGCCCACTTTCTGGGCAATGAAGTGGCCCAGGGACATGTTCGGATCGATGCCCTCGACTTTCAATCCGTACAGGGCAGCAACCGCGCCCAGCTGGGCGTCTCCTTCGAGTACGAAGTCGCCGAAGAAGCGCAAATCCAGCCCCCGTTGCGGTGCCTGGCTGAAGAGTTTTCCGAGGGCCGGAAGGTTGTGTTCATGGCCGATCACGCAGAGCAAATCATCGACTTCGAGCACCGTACTACCCGACGGATGGAGCAGTTGCTGGCCACGAAACAGGGCTGCGATACGTGTGCCTTCGGGCATTTTCAGTTCGCGAAGGGGTGAACCGATGCACCATTTCTCGGCACCGAGGCGATACACGAACAGTTCCCACTCGCTGGTGACATGCACTTCCAGCGCCGATCGGGAGATCGGCAGGGGCTCTGGGGGGACGGTCACTTTCAAAAGCTTGGCGACCCACGGCAGGCTTGTGCCCTGCACCAACAGCGACACCAGCACGATAAAGAACGCCAGATTGAAATACAGTTGAGCATTGGGCAGCCCCGCCATCAGCGGGAACACCGCCAGAATGATCGGTACGGCGCCGCGCAGGCCAACCCAGGAAATGAATGCCTTCTCGCGTCCATGGAACGCCTTGAAAGGCAGCAGGCCAGCCAGCACCGACAGCGGACGGGCAAACAGAATCATCCACAGCGCCAGGCCCAGCGCCGGCAAAGCGATCGGCAGCAGGTCATGGGGCGTGACCAGCAGCCCCAGCACCAGGAACATGCCGATCTGGGCCAGCCAGGCCATGCCGTCGAGCATATGCAAAATGCCGTGACGGCTGCGTACCGGGCGGTTGCCGATCACCAGGCCGCACAGGTACACCGCCAAAAAGCCGCTGCCGTGCAGGGCGTTGGTCAGGGCGAACACCACCAGGCCGCCGGCAATCACCAGAATTGGATAAAGGCCGGTGGCCAGGTGGATGCGGTTGACCAGTTGCAACATCAGCCAGCCACCGCCGAGGCCGATGACGCCGCCAATACCGAACTCACGCAGCAAGTGCCCGAGCAGGCTCCAGTGCAGGCCGGTCTGGCCGCTGGCGAGCATGTCGATCAGGGTGACGGTGAGAAATACTGCCATCGGGTCGTTGCTGCCGGATTCGATCTCCAGGCTCGCGGTCACCCGTTCGTTCAGGCCTTTGCCGCCGAGCAGCGAGAATACGGCCGCGGCATCGGTGGAACCGACGATGGCGCCGATCAGCAGGCCCTGAATCAGGTTCAGGTCGAACAACCACGCCGCCGCCATCCCGGTCAGCCCGGTGGTGATCAACACCCCGACCGTGGCCAGCGACAGCGCCGGCCATAACGCCACGCGAAAACTCGCCACCCGGGTGCGCAAGCCGCCGTCGAGCAGGATCACTGCCAGGGCGAGGTTACCGACCAGATAAGCCGTGGGGTAGTTATCGAAAATAATGCCGGCGCCGTCGACACCGGCCGACATGCCCACCGCGAGGATGATCACCAGAATCGGGATCCCGAGGCGCGATGAAAGTGAGCTCACCAGAATGCTCGCACCTACCAGCAACGCGCCGATCAAGAACAGGCTGTTGATGGTCGTCGCATTCAAGGGCAGTACTCCGGAAGCGTAAAGGCGGGCGCAAACTGACCATGCAGTCCGCGTGCCAGCGATTCTAACCTGTTGAAATGTGATGCTGTCAAAAAGCTTTTGACGGCGATCATCCCCTGTGGCGAGGGGGCTTGCCCCCGTTGGTTCGCGCAGCGACCCCAAAGCCGGCGCTGCGGTGCGCCAGGTTCAACGCGTGGGTCAATTGCGACTGCTTCGCAGCCGAACGGGGGCAAGCCCCCTCGCCACAGAGGGGAGCCGTTACAGGCTAAACCGCCCAACCATGTTGTTCAGGTCCAGCGCCAGGCGCGACAGTTCGTTGCTGGCCGCACTCGTCTGGTTGGCACCGGTGGCCGATTGCACCGACAGGTCACGAATGTTCACCAGATTGCGGTCCACTTCACGGGCCACTTGCGCCTGCTCTTCGGCCGCGCTGGCGATCACCAGGTTGCGCTCGTTGATTTCGACGATGGCGCTGTTGATGGTGTCCAGCGACAGGCCGGCACCGCGCGCGATGTTCAAGGTCGACTCGGCGCGCTCGGTGCTGTTGCGCATCGAGTCCACGGCGTGTTCGGTACCGCTCTGGATGCTGCCGATCATGCGTTCGATTTCGCTGGTCGACTGCTGGGTGCGGTGGGCCAGGGCACGTACTTCGTCGGCAACCACCGCAAAACCACGACCGGCTTCACCGGCACGGGCCGCTTCGATGGCGGCGTTCAACGCCAGCAGGTTGGTCTGGTCGGCCAGGCCGCGAATCACGTCCAGCACTTTGCCGATGTCTCGCGACTCGTTGGCCAGATCGCCGATCAGGGTGGCGGTGCTCTGCACATCGGCGCTCATGCGTTCGATGGCGCTGACGGTCTCCTGTACCAGGTCACGACCGTCTCCCGCCGAGGTGGTGGCGTTTTTCGAGGCTTCGGAAGTGCTCACGGCATTGCGCGCGACTTCTTCCACGGCGCTGGTCATTTCGTTGACGGCGGTGGCGGCCTGTTCGATTTCGTTGTTCTGCTGGGTCAGGCCGCGGGCGCTTTCGTCGGTGACACTGTTCAGTTCTTCCGCAGCGGATGCCAGTTGCGTGGCCGAACCGGAAATCCGTTGCAGGGTGTCGCGCAGCTTGTCCTGCATCTTCTCCATGGCGGCCAATAGACGACCGGCTTCGTCTGCACCGTCAACCGTGATCGGGCGTGTCAGGTTGCCTTCGGCGATTTCTTCGGCGGCGCTCAGGGCGTTGGCGATCGGTTTGGTGATGCTGTTGGTCAGCAGCCAGGCGAACAGCAGGGTCAGGCCAGTGGCGATGACCAGCAGGGTCACCACCAGGTTGAACGCCGAGGAGTACTGGTCGGCGGCTTGCTGGTTGGTGTCGATGGTCTGCTGAGTGTTGATCTCCAGCAAACGGTTGAGCGCTGCGTTGGTGGCTTCAACGTTGTTCAGTAAATCGGTGTTGAGCAGCGTGCGCAGTTCGTCGACCTGATTGTTGCGCGACAGGCTCTTCATCCGGTCTTCGATCTGGCGGTACTGACCCAGCAGTTGCACATACTGATCATAGGCTGCACGTTCCTGCGGGCTGGCGATCAACTTTTCGTAGCTCGTCTGCGCCGCTCGGATCTGCTGTTTACGGGTTTCCAGCAGCTCGATGGTTTTCTGCTGGACGTCCGGCTCACGATTCACCAACAGGCGATAAGACAGCACACGCAGGCGCAGGGTTATCTGAGTGAGTTCGTCGAGGCTTTTGATGCTCGGTACACTGTTCGAGGTGATCTCTTCGGCGGCGCTGCGAATCTTGCTCATCTGGTTCAGGGCGAACACACCCAGGATCAGCATCATGGCGCCAATCAGGGTGAAACCGAGGAACGCCCGCGGTGCGATATTCATATTTCTTAGGGACATGGTGTTCACCGAAAAAAGCGCCTCCGTGCGAGGCTGAGACTGTTGTATGGATGACTTATCGGTCATGCGACTAAAGTCTTGAGTCGCTGCGCGTATTTGTCGCAGAAGGGCCGCGACGACGAAGTGCAGGAACCAGAACCGCCAATCACAGTCTTTAAAGTTCGCGAGGAAGGTCGACCGCCAGGAAAATCAAGGCCTTGCGCCTGCATACCCCTGGCTTCCACAGTGACTTTTCTTTATCGTACGCGCCCTTTGAAAATGCCCGGAAATCAAAATGTTAGAAGCAACCCTAAGCCAATTGGAACAACTGGTCAGCGACCTGGTGCAACAGAACCAGGCGCTGCTCGGCACCAATCAATCCCTGAGTGCGGAGCTGGCCCAGGTCAAGGATGAAAACGAAAGCTTGCAACTGAGCCTGATGGAACAGGAAGAGAAACAAGGCGCCACCGTTGCACGCATTCAGGCCTTGGTTGAGCGCGTCAGCGCCGGCCCTGTCAGCGCATGAGTTACGGCGCCGCAGGGGTAAAAGTCGTCTCGATTCTGGGTGAAGACTATTCAATCAAGGCGCCGGCCGGGGAAGAGCAGACCCTGCTGGACGCCGCCTTAATGTTGAAGGCCGCTCTGGCCGAGACCAAAAAGAAATACCCGGCACTGATCGGTGACCGCTTGCTGGTGCTGGCGGCGATGAATCTGTGCTCGCAGCAGATCGAAATGCAAAAGCGTCACCAGCAGGAACTCGACCGTTACCAAGAGCAAGTCAGCGCCACGGTTGAAGTGATCGCCAAGACGATCAACCAGGCCTGAGCGGCTTTGCGCACAACCAAAGAATAAATTGTCGATTTGGTTGTATACAATCGGCATGGCTGTTGCAGTGTTTCAGCCCTTTATTCTTTGGGGGTGCTCCATGCAGTTCTGGCGACGCAGTATTCAATGGCAGTTGATCCTGAGCATGGGCACTGCCCTGCTGGTCAGTATTCTGATCGTGGTTGGCATTTATACCCTCGTGGTCAACCGCCTCGCCCAGCGCTATCTGGTCGAGCAGGCGTTGCCGTCGAGCATCGAAGCAATGCGCAACGACATTGAACGCATCCTCGTCCAACCCCTCACCGCCGCCAAGGACATCGCCAGTAACAGCATGGTGCGCGACTGGTTGGCCGGAGGCGAAAACACTGCCCAGACCGCGGCCTTCGTCAGTTACCTGGAAGGCATCCGGACCGAGCACAAAGCCTTTACCGCGTTGATCATCGGCACCGCTTCAAACCATTACTTCACCGAAAAGGGCCTGGACCGTACGCTCAGCCGCTCCAATCCCAATGACGCCTGGTTCTATTCGTTCCTCGACAGTAATCAACCGCGCACCCTCAATATCGACAATGACACTGCCACCGGCGAGTTGGCGCTGTTCATCGACCTCAAGGTCGAGCAGGCCGGCAAAGTCGTGGGCGTGGCCGGGCTGGGGCTGAGCATGAAAGAGCTTTCGGAGCTGATCCACAACTTCAACTTTGGGGAGCGCGGCAAGGTCTATCTCGTGCGCTCCGACGGTTTGATCCAGGTTCATCCCGAGGCGCAGTTCAGCGGCAAACGTACGCTGGTCGAACAGATCGGCGCCTCGGCGGCGCAAGCGGTGATGACCTCCACCGCGTCTGGCAGCAGCAGTTTTGCCCGCGATGGTGAAGAGTTTCTGGCGTTGAGCCTGCCGCTGCGCGATTTGGGCTGGACCCTGGTGGCCGAAGTGCCGCAGTCGCAGATCTACGCCGAGGCTCGCCGGGCTATGTGGATGAGCGGCGGCATTGGTCTGGCGGTGGCGTTGGTTTGTCTTTTATTGGTGGTGTTGCTGGCTCGTGGATTGGTGCGACCGATTCGTCAGGTAACAGCGGCGTTGGTTGCCATCGGTAGCGGTGGTGGAGATTTGACCCACCGGTTAGATTCCAGCCGCGCCGATGAGCTGGGTGACCTGGCTCGCGGCTTCAATCGGTTCCTGGAAAGTCAGCGCGAGATGATCGGCGAAGTGCTGACCACCAGTGAACATTTGCGCACGGCAGTCGGTCAGGTGGCGCGGGTGGTGGACAACACCGCCGAGCGTTCCGGACGTCAGCAGGAAATGACCGACATGGTTGCCACCGCCGTTCATGAGATGGGCCTGACCGTGCAGGAAATCGCCCAGAACGCTGGCAATGCGGCGGTCGCTTCGCAAACCGCGCGGGATGAAGCGCTGCAGGCGCGGGAAGTGGTGGGTGGGTCGATTCGGCATATAGAAAGCATGTCTGACGAAATTGGCGTCGCCGCCGGAGCGGTGGGTGAGTTGGCCCAGCAGGTGGCGTCGATCGATCAAGTGTTGGCGGTGATTCGCGGGATTTCCGAGCAGACCAATCTGCTGGCGCTCAACGCCGCCATCGAAGCGGCGCGGGCCGGGGACATGGGCCGCGGCTTTGCGGTGGTGGCCGATGAAGTGCGGACCCTGGCGCGACGGACTCAGTCGTCCACCGACGAGATCCAGCAGATGATCGGCAGCCTCAAGCAGGGTGCGGAGCATGCAGTGTCTTCAATGCACGCCGGGCAAGCGGCGACCGGCACGGGGGTTGAGTCAAGCCAGCGCACCGGGGCGTCGTTGACGGCGATTACCGGGCAGGTCGAGCACATCAGCGACATGAACCATCAGGTGGCCACAGCGACTGAAGAGCAATCGGCGGTGACGGAAGAGATCAACCGCAACGTGCAGGGGATTTCCGATTTGGCACGGGCCACGGCGGGGGAGGTCAGGGCTTGTCGTGAAGACTGTCAGACGTTGCAGCGTCTGGCCGATGATTTGGCGCGGCAGATGGGTGGGTTCAAGTTGAGCTAACTGATCATTCCCACGCTCTGCGTGGGAATGCAGCCCGGGACGCTCCGCGTCCCTTCCGCGGCCGTGACGCAGAGCGTGGGAACGATCGGTGTCAGCGGGTCAGAACCACTCATCCTGCATGCTCAGACACACATCATCCCGCGCCTCAAGAATCGCCAGTTCATGGTGGCAACCCGGCACTTCCCACGTCAGGAAATACCGCGCCGCCTGTAGCTTGCCTTTATAGAAGCTCACATCCACCGCATTACCCTTGGCGAACCCTTCCTCGGCACGAATCGCCTGTTCCAGCCAGCGCCAGCCGATCACCGTATGACCGAACACTTTCAGGTACAGCGCCGAGTTCGCCAGGCTGCTGTTGACCTTGCCCTGGGCCAGATCAGTCAGCAGGCCGATGGTCACGGTTTGCAGGCGAGCCACCAGTTTTTCCAGCGGTTCACGCAATGGAGTCAGCGACTCATGCGCCTGCGCCCGCTCAGCGGTGTCGGCGATCAGGCGGATCAGTTGCTTGAGCCCCGCGCCACCGTTTTGCGCCAGTTTGCGCCCCAGCAAGTCCAGCGACTGAATGCCGTGGGTGCCTTCATGGATCGGGTTCAGGCGGTTGTCGCGGTAATACTGCTCCACCGGATACTCGCGGGTGTAGCCGTGACCGCCGAGAATCTGGATCGCCAGTTCGTTGGCCTTCAGGCAAAACTCCGACGGCCAGGATTTGACGATCGGCGTCAGCAGATCCAATAGCTCGTGGGCCTGTTTGCGCTCGGCTTCGCCTTCAAGCGTCGTGGTGTCGTCGAACAGCCGCGCAGCGTACAACCCGAGGTCGAACGCGCCTTCGACGTAGGCTTTCTGGGTCAGCAACATGCGTTTGACGTCGGCGTGTTGAATGATTGCCACCGGTGCGGTGGTCGGATCCTTGCTGTCCGGCACCCGACCTTGCGGACGCTCGCGGGCGTATTCCAGGGAATACAGATACCCGGCGTAACCCAGCATCACCGCGCCCATGCCGACGCCGATCCGCGCCTCGTTCATCATCTGGAACATGTAGCTCAAGCCATGGTGTGGCTTGCCCACCAGATAACCGACACACTCGCCGTTATCGCCGAAGTTCAATGCGGTGGAGGTGGTGCCGCGCCAGCCCATCTTGTGAAACAGCCCGGCCAGCAGCACATCGTTGCGCTTGCCGAGACTGCCGTCATCGTTGACCAAAAACTTGGGCACGATAAACAGCGAGATCCCCTTCACCCCGGCCGGCGCGTCCGGCAACTTGGCCAACACCATGTGCACGATGTTTTCCGACAGCGGGTGATCACCGCCGGAGATGAAGATCTTGTTGCCCTTGAGTCGATAGGTGCCGTCGGACGCCGGCTCGGCGCGGGTACGAATATCCGACAGTGACGAGCCGGCGTGGGGCTCGGTCAGCGCCATGGTGCCGAAGAAGCGACCGTCGATCATCGGTTGCAAAAAACGCTGCTTCTGCTCATCGGTGCCGAAGCTTTCAATCAGGTTGGCCGCGCCCATGGTCAGGAACGGGTAGGAGGTCGATGCCGCGTTGGCCGATTGAAAGTGCGCGAAGCAAGCCTGGGACAGCAGCGTAGGAAGTTGCATGCCGCCGGCATCGAAACTGCGCGCGGCGTTGAGGAAACCGGCTTCGAGGAAGGCATCCACCGCCGGTTTCACTTCCGGAATCAGAATCGCCTGACCGTCCTCATAGCGCGGCTCGTTCTCATCGCCCTTGCGGTTGTGCGGGGCGAAGAACTTCTCGGCGATATTGCGGGCAGTGCCGATGGCGGCATCGAAGGTCTCGCGATTGTGCTCGGCGAAACGCTCACGTTGGGTCAGGCCCTCGGCATCAAGGACTTCATACAGCTCGAAAGCCAGATTGCGGGAACTGAGCAACGTCTCGGACATGGCGGCCTACCTTTATTTGGGATGGACCGAGTCTAGGCGTGGGAATAGAGGCTGAACAGGATGATTGATCTTGGTGATGGAGAAGCAAAAGATCTTGCTTCAAAAAAACCGGACGCCCATTGCAGGCGCCCGGCTTTATTACGGTTTAACCGATAGTCATCAAGCTGGCATTACCACCCGCCGCGGCGGTGTTTACGCTCAACGCCCGTTCGATCACCAGGCGCTCCAGCGCAATGTTGGTTTCACCCTGGGACAAACCATGAACCCCGACAATCGCCCCCGCCCGCTTGGCCACTTGCTGGCACACCGCGCGCAGCTGATCGGAATGGCCATGATGCAGAACGGCATCAACCACCACTTCGTCCTTGGTCCAGTCGGCCACCCGCTTGATCCGTGCCTGCACTTCTTTCGGCAGACGTGCGAACAAGGCCTTGCCCGGTTCCGCGTCCGGCCACACCGCCGAGCCGCCGACGGCCAATACCGCCGCCAGTTGAGTCAGCAGATCGCCTTCGACGTCCGCCAGGCACAGCACGTGTTCGCGCGGCAGGATGGCGTAGCTGTTGCGCTCGCCGGTCGGGCCGGCCAGCACGCGGGTGATCCCGCTTTGCGATTGCGCCGCGAACTGCACGCACAGGGCGCTCAGGTCCGTGAGCTTGTTGCTGTCGGCCCAGGCTTGCAGCGCGGTCAGCGGTTTGCTCATGGCATCACGCAGACGCACGTCCGGCGCTGCGATAGCGTCGCCGCGAGCGAAGGATTGTACGATCGCATCGGTAGGACGCGTCGACAGCAGGCGGTACAGGTACAGCGGACCACCGGCTTTCGGACCGGTCCCCGACAGGCCTTCGCCGCCGAACGGTTGCACGCCGACCACGGCACCAACGATGTTGCGGTTGACGTAGACGTTACCGGCGTTGACGTTGTCGATCACCTTGGCGATGGTTTCGTCGATGCGAGTGTGCACGCCGAGGGTCAGGCCGTAGCCGGATGCGTTGATCTGGCCGATCAGTTGGTCGATGTCTTTGCGCTTGTAGCGCACCACGTGCAGCACCGGGCCAAAGATTTCCCGTTGCAGCTCGTCGAAGCTTTCCAGCTCGATCAGGGTCGGCATGACGAAGGTGCCGCGTTTGACTTCTTCGCTGTTGGCGATCGCCACCTGGTACACGTTGCGACCTTTGTCGCGCATGGCCTGGATGTGCTTCTCGATGCCGGCCTTGGCTTCGGCGTCGATCACCGGGCCAATGTCCACGGACAGGCGCTCCGGGTTACCGAGACGGCATTCCGCCATGGCGCCCTTGAGCATTTCGATGACACGATCAGCGGAATCTTCCTGCAAGCACAGCACCCGCAGCGCCGAGCAGCGTTGACCGGCGCTGTCGAACGCCGACGACACCACGTCGATGACGACTTGTTCGGTCAGTGCCGAGGAGTCGACGATCATCGCGTTCTGGCCGCCGGTTTCGGCGATCAGCGGGATCGGACGGCCCTGGGCATCCAGGCGACCGGCGATGTTGCGTTGCAGCAGGCGCGCGACTTCGGTGGAGCCGGTGAACATCACGCCTTTGACCCGATCGTCGCCGACCAGGCGGGCACCGACGGTTTCGCCACGGCCCGGCAGCAGTTGCAGCACGCCTTCCGGAATCCCGGCTTCGAGCAGCAGACGCACGGCTTGAGCGGCGACCAGCGGGGTTTGTTCGGCAGGCTTGGCCAGTACCGGATTGCCAGCGGCCAGTGCGGCAGCGACTTGGCCGCTGAAGATTGCCAGCGGGAAGTTCCACGGGCTGATGCACACCACTGGGCCCAACGGGCGGTGGGCGTCGTTGGTGAAATCGTTGCGCGCCTGCACCGCGTAATAACGCAGGAAGTCCACCGCTTCACGCACTTCGGCGATGGCGTTGGCGAAGGTCTTGCCGGCTTCGCGAGCCAACAGGCCCATCAGCGGCTGGATCTCGCCTTCCATCAAATCGGCGGCACGTTCCAGGATCGCGGCGCGTTCGGCCGGCGGCGTGGCCTGCCAGATCGGCGCAGCATTCAAGGCGCATTGGATCGCGTTGTCGACGTCTTCGACGGTGGCTTCCTGCACATGGCCCACCACGTCACGCAGATCGGAAGGGTTCAGGACTGGCGCAGGGCTTTCAGTGCTGGAGGCGCAACCGAGCATCGGCGCGGCTTTCCAGTTGTTGTGCGCGGTGGCCAGCAGGGCGCACGACAGGGATGCCAAACGGTGTTCGTTGGCCATGTCGATGCCACTGGAGTTGGCGCGCTCGGCACCGTACAGGTCACGTGGCAGCGGGATGCGCGGGTGCGGCAGGCCGAAACCGCCTTCCAGCGTCGCCATCTGCTCGATGCTGGCCACCGGATCGGCCACCAGTTCCTGAATCGAAATTGACTGGTCGGCAATGCGGTTAACGAATGAGGTGTTCGCGCCGTTTTCCAGCAGACGACGCACCAGATACGCCAGCAGGGTTTCGTGGGTGCCGACCGGAGCGTACACGCGGCACGGACGGTTCAGCTTGCCTTCGGAGACTTTGCCTACAACCTGTTCGTAAAGCGGTTCACCCATGCCATGCAGGCACTGGAACTCGTACTGACCGGGGTAATAGTTCTGGCCAGCGATGTGGTAAATGGCCGACAGGGTGTGGGCGTTGTGCGTGGCGAATTGCGGGTAGATGACTTCCGGCACCGACAACAGTTTGCGCGCGCAGGCGATGTAGGAAACGTCGGTGTACACCTTGCGGGTGTAGACCGGATAGCCTTCCAGGCCTTCGACCTGGGCGCGTTTGATTTCGCTGTCCCAGTACGCGCCTTTCACCAGGCGAATCATCAGGCGATGACGGCTGCGGCGAGCCAGGTCGATCACGTAGTCGATCACGTAAGGGCAGCGCTTTTGGTAAGCCTGGATCACGAAACCGATACCGTTCCAGCCGGTCAGTTGCGGCTCGAAGCACAGGCGCTCCAGCAGATCCAGCGACAACTCGAGGCGGTCGGCTTCTTCGGCGTCGATGTTCAGGCCGATATCGTATTGCTTGGCCAGCAGGGTCAGCGACAGCAGGCGCGGGTACAGCTCGTCCATCACGCGCTCGTACTGGGCGCGGCTGTAACGCGGGTGCAAGGCGGACAGCTTGATCGAAATGCCCGGGCCTTCGTAAATCCCACGACCGTGGGAGGCTTTGCCGATCGCATGGATGGCTTGTTCATACGAGGCGAGGTACTTCTGCGCATCGTGCTCGGTGAGTGCGGCTTCACCCAACATGTCGTAGGAATAGCGGAAGCCTTTGGCTTCGAACTTGCTCGCGTTGGCCAGGGCTTCGGCGATGGTTTCGCCGGTGACGAACTGCTCGCCCATCAGGCGCATGGCCATGTCGACGCCCTTGCGGATCATCGGCTCGCCGCTCTTGCCGATGATGCGGCTCAGGGAGGAGGTCAGGCCGGCTTCGTTGTGGGTGGCGACCAGTTTGCCGGTCAGCAGCAAGCCCCAGGTGGCGGCGTTGACGAATAGCGACGGGCTGTTGCCCAAGTGTGGCTGCCAGTTACCGGTGCTGATCTTGTCGCGGATCAAGGCATCGCGGGTGCCTTTGTCCGGGATGCGCAGCAGCGCTTCGGCCAGGCACATCAGCGCCACGCCTTCCTGGGACGACAGGGAAAATTCCTGCAACAGGCCCTGAACAATCCCCGCACGGCCGCCGGCGCTCTTCTGATTGCGCAGTTTCTCGGCAATCGAGGCAGCGAGCTTGTTGGTGGCGTCGCACATCGGTGCCGGCAGGCGAGCCTGTTCGATCAGCATCGGCACCACTTCAGGTTCCGGGCGACGGTAAGCGGCAGTGATCGAGGCGCGCAGCACCGATTGCGGCAGGATGCTTTCAGCGAATTCCAGGAAGCATTGGTGCGCGTGATCGACGTGGACCTCGCCCACCTCGTCAACTTCCTTGCCGTTCAAACCGTTCAGCTCGGACAGGGTTGCACCACCCTCGAGTTTTTCCAGGTAATTGAAAATTGCCTGCTTGATCAGCCAGTGCGGTGTGCGATCAATCGAGGTCGCGGCGGCCTTGAGGCGTTCGCGGGTCGGGTCGTCAAGTTTGACCCCAAGGGTGGTGGTAGCCATATTTTTATCCTCATGTTTGCCACGACCGCGTGGCATCAGCTGACGGCAAGATTAGCTGTGCGCTGGTTGAGGTGCAACCGGGTGCAACCCTTTTTTTGCCGGAATAATAAGCAGCTCGTCAGGAAATAAATTCTGGTACACCCGGACCGCTCCTGCTTGGTGCTTTTACTTCTAGTGCAATCCGGAAAACGCCCTAAAAAGGAGCAAAAACCGACTGTTTTCAGGTAAATCCGATTAGGTGCAACTTATTCGAACGAAACTGGTTGCACCTTATTTGCATTGTTGAATAGCATTCGCGGCCAAGGTGCAACCGGTCAAAAAATCGGAGCACCGGCTGATGGCTTTCCTGGGGAAACATCAGTCATAAATGCGCGGGCCCCCGAATCGTCTGTCAAACGTCATCGTTTGCGAGCGGTTCACCAGCCGCCGCTACATAAAAACAATGCCAGGGCGTAACTCAATGAGCGTAAGCAATCCAACCCTGATCACGTTCGTGATCTACATCGCAGCAATGGTGCTGATCGGCTTCATGGCCTATCGCTCCACCAACAACCTTTCTGACTACATTCTGGGCGGCCGTAGCCTGGGCAGCGTCGTGACCGCACTCTCTGCCGGTGCTTCCGACATGAGCGGCTGGTTGTTGATGGGCCTGCCGGGCGCTATCTACATGTCCGGTCTTTCCGAAAGCTGGATCGCCATCGGCCTGATCGTCGGTGCTTACCTGAACTGGCTGTTCGTCGCCGGCCGTCTGCGTGTGCAGACCGAGCACAACGGCGATGCGCTGACCCTGCCGGACTACTTCTCCAGCCGTTTTGAAGATAAAAGCGGCCTGCTGCGGATCATCTCCGCGGTCGTGATCCTGGTGTTCTTCACCATCTACTGCGCTTCCGGCATCGTGGCCGGTGCCCGTCTGTTCGAAAGCACCTTCGGCATGTCCTACGAGACCGCGCTGTGGGCCGGTGCTGCGGCGACGATTGCCTACACCTTCGTTGGTGGTTTCCTGGCAGTGAGCTGGACCGACACCGTACAAGCCACGTTGATGATCTTCGCCCTGTTGCTGACGCCGATCATCGTGCTGCTGGCCACTGGCGGCATCGACACCACGTTCCTGGCCATTGAAGCGCAAGACCCAAGCAACTTCGACATGCTGAAAAACACCACCTTCATCGGCGTGATTTCGCTGATGGGCTGGGGTCTTGGCTACTTCGGCCAGCCGCACATCCTGGCGCGTTTCATGGCGGCGGATTCGGTCAAGTCGATCGCCAACGCTCGTCGCATCTCCATGACCTGGATGATCCTGTGCCTGGGCGGCACCGTCGCCGTAGGTTTCTTCGGCATTGCTTACTTCTCGGCAAACCCAGCCCTGGCCTTGCCGGTGAGCGAAAACCACGAGCGTGTGTTCATCGAACTGGCAAAAATCCTGTTCAATCCATGGGTTGCCGGTGTGTTGCTGTCGGCCATTCTGGCGGCGGTGATGAGTACCCTGAGCTGCCAACTGCTGGTGTGCTCGAGCGCCCTGACCGAAGATTTCTACAAAACCTTCCTGCGTAAAAGTGCTTCCCAGGTTGAGCTGGTCTGGGTCGGCCGTGCCATGGTGCTGCTGGTTGCGCTGATCGCTATCGCTCTGGCGGCTAACCCGCAAAACCGTGTACTGGGCCTGGTCAGCTACGCCTGGGCAGGTTTCGGTGCTGCATTCGGTCCAGTTGTCCTGATCTCCGTGATCTGGAAAAACATGACCCGCAACGGCGCACTGGCCGGCATCCTGGTCGGCGCGACCACTGTGATCGTCTGGAAACACTTCGAACTGCTGGGCCTGTACGAAATCATCCCTGGTTTCATCTTCGCCAGCCTGGCGATCTACATCGTCAGCAAAATGGGCGCACCGACCAGCGGCATGCTTTCGCGCTTCGCTGCAGCCGAAAAGGATTTCCGCCTGAACCAGTGAGGGGGATGAGCTGATGCTCTGACCTTTCGCCGAACATGAAAACGGCCCGCTTCCTTTTGGAGGCGGGCCGTTTTTTTGCGCTCCCACATTTGTTTGGTGGTGCTTCTGACAGGAATGTCTGTAGTGCTTTATCCAGTTTTTTGAAGGAAAAATCCCTAAAAAAGCAGGGTAAATCTGATTTCCTTGTCCCTCCATCAACACCCCTTGTCGCTCATGCAGAATCGCCCGCCTTCATTCTGCAGAGACACATCGGATGTTCGCGCCTGCCAATCAACCGCGTTTCACGTTGACCCTCGACGGCGTCCAGAATGAGCTCAAGGTGCTTGAGTTCACGGGCAAGGAAGCCATCAGCCAACCCTACCGTTTTGACCTGGAACTGGTCAGCGAGCGACCCGACATAGAGCTCGAAAGCCTGCTGCATCGTCAGGCGTTTCTGAGTTTCGATGCGCAAGGTTCCGGTATTCATGGTCAGATCTTTCGCGTCGGCCAAAGCGATTCCGGGCACCGTCTGACGGGTTACCAGATCAGTCTCGTACCGCGTCTGGCGTATCTCGACCGGCGTATCAATCAGCGGATCTTCCAGCACAAAAGTGTGCCGACGATCGTCACGCAAATCCTCAAAGACCATGGCATCCAGCGCGATGCCTTCGAGTTCCGGCTCGGCAGTGACTACCCCGATCGCGAGTACTGCGTGCAATACGCTGAAAGCGATCTGGCGTTCATCCAGCGCCTGTGTGCCGAGGTCGGCATTCACTATCACTTCCAGCACAGCCCCGACGGGCACCTGTTGGTGTTCGGCGATGACCAGACGGTTTTCCCCCGTCTGCCCGAGCCGACGCTGTACCTGCCGGGCAGCGGGATGGCTGCGGATGCGCCGGCGATCAAGCGTTTCAATGTACGGCTGGAAACCCGGACCACCGCAGTCACCCGTCGCGACTACGACTTCCAGAAACCGCGTTTGCAACTCGAAAGCCGCCTCGACAGCGAACAGCGGCCGGCGCTGGAGGACTACCACTTTCCCGGTCAATTCACCGACCGTGAACACGGCAAACACCTGACTCAGCGAGCGCTGGAGCGGCACAACGCGGATTACCGTCAGGCCGAAGGTCGTGGCGACGAATCCGCATTGGTCAGCGGGCATTTCCTATACCTGGCCGAACACCCGCGTCAGGCGTGGAATGACCTGTGGTTGATCACCGAAATAGAACACCGCGGCCGTCAACCGCAGGTACTGGAGGAGTCAGCCACCAGCGACAGCCCGGATGATTTCCAGGGCTATCGCAATACGTTTCTGGCGACGCCGTGGGACGTTTCTTTTCGCCCACCGCTGGGCCCGGAAAAGCCACGGATGCTCGGCTATCAACCCGGCGTAATCACCGGCCCGACGGACAGCGAAATCCATTGCGACGAGTACGGTCGGGTCAAGGTTCAGCTCGCCTGGGACCGTGACGGTCAGCTCAACGAACACTCCAGTTGTTGGCTACGCGTCGCCACTGGCTGGGCTCATGACCGCTACGGCAGCGTGATGATTCCGCGCGTCGGCATGGAAGTGCTGGTGGGGTTTATCGATGCCGATGCCGACAAGCCACTGGTGATGGGCTGCCTGCCCAACGCCGCGACGCCTGTGCCCCTCGATCTGCCGGCGGACAAGACCCGCAGTATTTTCCGCAGCCAAAGCAGTCCCGGTGGCGGCGGTTACAACGAATTGCGCATCGAGGATCGCAAAGGGGCCGAGGAAATCTACCTGCGCGCCCAGCGCAACTGGACTCAGCACGTCCTTAACGATCAACAGGTGCAGGTTGATAACCAGCGCAGCATCGTCGTCACCGGCACCGCCCGCCATGAGTTGAAGGCCGACGAAAAGCGCATCACCCATGGCCAGCGCCAGACCGAAGTGCGGTTGGACGATCACCTGGTGGTGGTCGGCGACCGGCACATTCGCGTGAGCAATCAAGCCCTCAATGCCAGTCAGCAATTCCACGTCAGCGCCGGCCAACAAGTGGTCATCGACGGCGGCGCCAGCGCGACCATTCAGGCGGGCGGGCAGTGGATCAACATCGGCCCCGGCGGGATTTTCAGCAGCGTGCCGATTCAGGTCGGTGGGGCACCGATGGCGGCCATGGCTTCCGCGCCGAGCTTGCCGGATATGCCGTTGAAACTTGCAGCAGCCCCGGCGGCGCTGCTCAGTGCCGCGCAGATTCTCAGCCTGCAAAGCGACGCGCCGTTCTGCGAAGAGTGTGAGCGCTGCAAGGGCGGTGTCTGTGCTGCCTGATGTTTTGTCGCCTCGCGCCTGGCTGGAGCGCCAGCCACTGCAACCGTCGGAGCAACTGTTCGCGATTTTCAGCAGCGCCAGTGCCGCTGAACCGTTCAAAACCTGGCAACGCTCGATCACTGCACAAGCGCCAAGCCCGATCTGGGCCGGCACTGCCTACGCCGAGTGGGAAGCGGTGATGCCCTATGTCGGAATCGTCACCGCTGACAGTGAGTTTCTGGATTGGGTCGCCGTCACTGAGTCCCGCGATTGGGGTTGGCTGGCGGTGTCTTGCGCCACTCAAGAGGCGTTGGTCGAGCATTTGCGCAGCCTCACACACGTTCTGATGCCCAACGGCAACGCGGTGTTTTTCCGCTATTGGGATGGGCGCTATGTGCTGCCGATTCTGCAATCTGCCGAGGTTAACGCTGCGCAACTGATGCCGGTGATCGGGCGTTGCCTGATCAATGGCCAACCGCTGGATATCGGTGGCAGCGCGCTGAAGAGCGCCAGGGTTTTCCCCTGGTGGGAAGTATCTGAATCGCTGCTCAACCACCTCGCCACCGAGTCCGCGACAACGCATATCAACAACCTGCTGAAGTGGTTGAGCGAGGACCGCCCTGATCTTTATGAGGCGTTCTCCGAAAGCGTGTTGCGGCACAAAGTCGCGAGCTTTCTTGAGATGCCAGACCTGCCTCAAGCGCCGAAATCAGCGTTGGTGGATTACCTGATGACGGAGCTGGACTGATGGATCAGATCGTACGGATCGAGCAGGAGCTCGACGGTTTCAAAGACACACTGGTTTTGTATCGCCAGCAGCTTGGCAACTTCTTGAGCCGGAATGCGGACAGGGTCAGCCGGGCGATGGACATGCCTTCGCTGTTGGACATGGAGCGGGTGATAAAACTCGGCACTACGACTACAGCGGTGAGTAGTCGTGACGATGATTTTTTCTCGGGTTTAGCGCGGTGTCCTGCGAGCGGAATACTGGAGATCGAGAGCAAGTTTGAATCGGTCTACGACATTCCGTTGGGGAGCATTCAGGTCGATGTGATTGCCAATGATGGCGGTGAAAGTACACCTGTAACACTCGATGAAAACGGTCAGGGGCAGTTCAAAGGCACACCCGGCAAGTTCTACCGCGTTCATGTCCACAGTGAAGTTACCCCGACTCAAATCGATGACCTTTTCTCCTCCTACGACGGCCTGACCCAGGAGCTGGAAAGCTGGCTGCGCAAGGAATGGGAAGGGTTCAAGCCACAGTGGTCGCAGCAATCGGCATCCGCTTCGTTGGCGGCGGTGGGCAACGGAGTGCTCGCGGGAGGTTGGGCGGCGATTCAGGCGGTTTGGGATGGCATGGGTGAACTCGCCGACATCCTGAAAGACCCCAACGCCTATGCCGAGAAGCTGGGTGAAAGCGCCGGCAGACTTGCCGATCTGGCCGTAACCGCTCCAGACAAGATGGAAAAGGCCATGTTGCTGGCCAGCGACGAGGCGGCGCTGTGCTTGCTGATGCGCACTGCGACCTTGTGGCTGGAAGCATTGCCACCTTCGCAACTGGCCGGGTCTTCGGCTGAAGCGATTTCCAAGGTCGTGGTTGGGTTGGTCATCGACCTGTTGATTGGTTTGGTACTGAGTGTGGTCGGGGTTGGCATTGCCTGGCTGACCGTGCGCCTGGCCAAGTACAGCGCACAGATTTTTCAGGCCGCCATGGGCTTCGTGAAGTCGATGGTTGCGATCATCAACAACTTCATGGAGTACGTTGATCGCTACAAAAAGGTCGCCGCGCGCGGTGTTGCGGCGGGCCTGAAAAAAGGCCGGATGCAACTGCGCTGGGATGCCAAACGCAACACCACGCTCAAGCAAAACGAACACCACGACGACTCCCCGGATCAGGCGAAAAACCCCAACGGCGACAGCGCCGACTCAGTCGACAAAACCGCGACCAACCAATGCCCGGTGTCGATGGTCACCGGCGAAGAACTGCTGACCCTCACCGACGGTGCGCTGGACGGCATCCTGCCGTTCGACTTCACCCGACTCTATCGCACCAGCGCCGCCGAGATCGACTGCGGCCTCGGCTTTGGCTGGAGCCATTCGCTCGCCCATCGGCTGGAAATCGACGGCGACCAGGTCATCTGGATCGACCACGAAAACCGCCGCACCACGTTTCCATTGCCGAGCAGCGAACGCCCGGCGATCCACAACAGCCTGTCGCGCGCGGCAATTTACCTGGGCAATGACCCCGAAGAACTGATCCTCGCCCAGGCCGGTGACGACACGCGGTTCTACCACTTTCACAATGGTCGGCTGACGGCGATCAGCGACGCCTACGACAACCGCTTGCGCATCACCCGCGATCGTCAGGAGCGCATCCAGCGCGTCGACAACGGCGCCGGTCGTGCCTTGCTGTTGCGCTACGACCGTGCCCACCTGATCGCTGTCGACTACCAAAGTTTTCGCCAGGCCCAGACCCTCGCCGAGGCCTGGCACACCGAACAAACCTTGGTCAGTTACCACTACGACGAACGCGATCAACTGATCGAAGCGAGCAACGCCGCCGGCGAAAGCGAGCGTTACGACTACGACGATCAACATGTGATCCTGCAGCGGCAACTGGCTGGTGGCGCGAGTTTCTTCTGGGAGTGGGAACGGTCTGGCAAGTCGGCGCGCTGCGTGCGGCATTGGGCGTCGTTTGCGCAGATGGACACGCGTTATGTCTGGGACGACCAGGGCAGCGTCACCGTCCGGAACATCGACGGCAGCGAAGAGGTTTACGTCCATGACGACCAGGCGCGGCTGGTGCGCCGGGTTGGGCTGGATGGCGGCGAACAGCTCAAGGCCTACGACGAGCAGGGCCGGTTGGTGGCCGAGCAGGATCCACTCGGGGCCGTCACTGAATACCGCTACGACGACGTCGGACGCTTGGTGGCGCTGATTCCACCGGACGACGAGCCAACGGCCTACGAGTATCGCAACGGTTTCCTGCATGCGCGCTATCGCGGTCAGGCGGTGTGGAAATACCAGCGCAATGCTCAGGGTGATGTCACCGAGGCGACCGATCCCGACGGTCAGGTCACCCATTACCACTACGACCCTCAGGGCCGGTTGCTGTCGGTCCGCTACCCGGACACCAGTCGGCATGTCTTTGTCTGGAATGCCTTGGGTCAGTTGCTTGAGGAAACACTGCCAGATGGTGGGCAGCGAACGTTTTCCTACGATGCGCTGGGACGGCAGACGACTCGTCAGGACGAACACGGTGCGCTCACCCAGTATCAATGGGATGCCGTCGGCCGACTGGTCCAGGCGACATTGCCGACCGGCGCCACCCGTGGGTTCAGCTACAACGCCTACGGCAAGATCACCGCTGAACGGGATGAACTGGGCCGCGTCACCCACTACGAATACGTCGACGAATTGCACCTGGTCAGCCGCCGGATCAATCCCGACGGCACCCAGCTCCAGTACCGCTATGACAATGCGCAGCTGCTGCTCACGGAAATCGAAAACGAATCCGGCGAACACTATCGGCTGGACTACACGCCCAGCGGATTGATCCGACAGGAAACCGGTTTCGACGGCCGCCGCACCGCCTACGTCTACGACCTCAACGGCCATCTGCTGGAGAAAACCGAATTCGGCGATGACGGCTCGCAGCTGGTTACCGGGTACGAGCGGGATGCGGAAGGACGGCTGTTAGTCAAAACCTTGCCCGACGGCATCCAGGTCCAATACCGCTACGACAGCCTCGGTCGATTGGTCAGCGTCGACGACGGCCACGACCATCCGCTGGAATTCGAATACGACCAGCAGGACCGGCTGATCACCGAGCATCAGGGCTGGGGCACGCTGCGTTATGCCTACGACGCCTGCGGCCAACTTAACCGCCTGCGCCTGCCGGATGGCAGCAAACTCGACTACCACCACGCCAAGGGTGGTGCGCTGACGGCTATCGACCTTAATGGCACACGTCTTACAAACCACACGTACAAATCCGGTCGAGAACTACAGCGCCAGCAAGGCCTGCTGCTCAGCGAATATGCCTACGACGAACAGGGCCGGCTAAAGGCCCACGCCGTCAGTCAACAGCAAAAAAGCCTGTACCGCCGCGACTATGCCTACAGCCTCAACGGCAATCTCGACCACATCGCCGACACCCGCCACGGCCAGCGCAGTTACCAGTATGACCCGCTGAACCGGCTGACCCGCGTCCGCCACACCCGCGACGACCCACCGGAAAGCTTCGCCCACGACCCCGCCGGCAACCTGCTGATGCAGGACCGCCCCGGCCTGACGACCGTCAAAGGCAATCGCCTGCTGATGCAAGGCGACCGCCATTACGACTACGACGCCTTCGGCAACCTGATCCGCGAACGCCGTGGCACCGCGCAAAAACTCGTCACCGAATACCGCTACGACTGCCAGCATCGGCTGGTCGGCGTCACGTTGCCGGATGGAAGTTGCGCGAGCTATCGCTACGATGCCTTCGGCCGCCGCATCGCCAAAACCGTCGACGGCCAAACTACCGAGTTCTTCTGGCAGGGCGACCAAGTCGTCGCTGAAAGCAGCAAAGAGCACTACCGCAGCTACGTCTACGAGCCGGGCAACTTCCGCCCGTTGGCCATGCTCGACGGCAAAGGCCCGAAAAAGGCCTGCCCGTTCTACTACCAGCTCGATCACCTGGGCACACCGCAGGAACTGACGGATTTCGGTGGCGAGATTGTCTGGTCGGCGAAGTACAACGCCTACGGCAAGCTCACGCATCAGGCACTCGGTGGAGGCGAGCAGCTCGAGCAACCACTGCGTTTCCAGGGGCAGTATTTCGACGCCGAGAGTGGTCTGCACTACAACCGGCATCGGTACTATGATCCAGAGGTTGGTCGGTATCTGACACCGGATCCGATCAAGTTGGCGGGTGGGCTGAACCAGTACCAGTACACGCCGAACCCGACGGGGTGGGTTGATCCGTTGGGGTTGAGCGGGAATTGTCCGCCACCGAATAAGCCTGGGTGTGGGGCGCCGGATGATACGACTGGCGCTAGGGTTGATGAGGGTGAGCCGCTACTGCCGAAGCTGACGGGTGAGCAGCGGCGGGCAAAAATTGATGAGTTATCAGAGTCGGTTTTTTATAGGCGTTTAAAGGAAATGGAAGAATCGATTGATGGTGCCCACTTCCAGCAGAAACATGGTGCACAAACAACCCTGCAATCCCAGCTTGATCGGGTGAAGGAAGGCAAAAATCCCACGACAGGCGAAATAGAAAGGTACGAGAAAGGAAAGAAAAAAGGCGAGCCTGTCATTCCTTCGGCCGCGACGCGTTTTCTCAGTCATCGTGATCAATTTAATGCAATACAACGTGCTCAGTTAATTTTTAGGCAGAGTGGTATAGATGCTTCACGACAACCTATTGAAATGGGTAAAAAAATAGGTGAAGGATTTAAAAGGGAGGGATTGCAGTATGGTGAGCAAACTAGAGCGGTTGTCATACTGGACAAAAATGGTAAAGCTAAAACTTCATACACGGAGTTTGACTGATGAATAGGCCCTACACACTGTGGAGTATACGCGGTCTGCTTTTTGTTTTTGATATTGAAAATACGCATGATTTGGAGCGGGAGGAGATTATCGTTTCGAAAAATGTGAATGATAACAAAGAACTTGCCGAACTTTTTGATATCTTGCTACGCCCGGAATTTTTTATTTATAGTGAGCAAGAGCGCATTTCATTAATCGAAACTTTGTCTTATTTTTTAGAGGTGGGTAATAGTTTTGATGAGGTTTTTTCAAAAATGGATACGTATTTTGATGATGGCGTTAAAGATCAAAGACAATTTATGAAAGTTCTCCTTGGTTGTTTGGAGTGGTATCAAAGCCAAGGAAATGGCAATAATTAATTTCTGTAGAAGGAGAAGGTCTAATGTCTGAACAGGTAAATTGCAACAAAGGGACCAACAAAGGGGGCGGATTTATTTGCTGCCAACTTCAAAGGTGTTGTTAGTATTGATAGGGGCTATAAATAAATCTATCCCATTTTTGCTTTGTCTTTTTGGTGTTTTATTGTGTTCCGTTATGGTGGGTTTTTGACGAATGATGTTGTTAATAGCTATTAGAAAATGGATTGCTATAGTGCGAGCTACGTATAAGAATCGGGCGGAGAGTTCGGGTTCTGCTGTTCAGCGACAAACCACTAGCTGCGAACTTCATGGTGACAGCAAGAGGTGGAGAGCCGTTCCAAGTTCTAAATTTATAAGCTATACAGCGCAGCTGAGTGCTTATAATGAAGCGATGACAAGGGAGACTAGAAAAATGTCTCGTTTTACTGGGGAGGATAGTAAAGGAAATTTGGTAGTAAGAATGGAGGCTGAAAATGTAGGTCAGGGATATGAACCTAATCCTTTAGACCCAGAAAATCCGCGTTTCATTCCTCAGATGAATGCCTTTGAGATGAAATTCGATTTTGAGACATTGAAGCCTATAGCGCTTTATCCGATAGAGAAAATCTAATGCTGATGCATCCGTATCTTAACGTTCCATATAATCCAAGTGTAGAGCACTTTCTCGGTGGGTTCGATATATATGATCGCGAGGAGAGTCTTGGGGTTGAGTTGTCGGCGTACGATCCTGAGTGTCCTTCAGATAGAGAGTTTTTAATATCCCGGTTTATTGTCAAACGCTTCGCTGCGTTGAGTTATCGGCACAAGTTTGTTTTGTTCTTTGTGTTGGGAGAGTCTCTTGAGGGTGACTCGAGTGTTTTTTCTGAGATTTTGGAACATGATCCGATGTCTCCCTCCTCGCTCCCTCCTGGGTGGAATGAAATGGAAAATCCTAGGGCGTTTTTTGAAGATGTGTACCTCAAGTTATCCGAAGCGTGGGTTGATGATCTGTATAAAGCGAGCCAGGAGGATATTTCAACTTGGTGAGGGTAGTGCTTAAACTAGAGATAAATTTAATGCTTAATTGTTGTGTTTGTTGATTTTGTCAATGGTGTTTTAATGGATTGCTACTTTGAAGATAGTGGAATCTACCCGTTTCGATGATGTTGACCACGATTTTGGATATGAGTACCGTGGTTATAACTACGACATACAGAACGAAGAGGATGTGTATCTGATCAGAATTTACGATGACGAACCCGTACAGGCAACGGTAGTACGTCCGACTACGATGTCTAAAAACGGCCACCTTAGAAAGCTTGTTGAATTCTTACAAACCGAACTAGGGGTGTCCAAGATCCATCTCTACAAGGGCGATTTGGGGAGCTACGCCGAGATCGATCTTGATAGCTTGGCATTCTGCTCCGTCTGAAGTCGGCGGCAAGAGAGTTACAGGCGTTTTACACACTCTGGGCCGAATTCTGTCGTTGCTGAGCGGCAGCTATAGGTGGTGGATTCAACAGGTGGCGAAATCAAGCCAAGCTTCAGTGAAGCCTTTCGCCACGTTTGCTTTTTTGAGCGAAATTTCTGGGCAAGGTCGTCGGAAGTTTCCTTCAAGCCGTATCGGTTTCCATGAACTGGTGCGAAGTGAGATCCATGGATAGTCTTTGGCTGTCGCTGCAAATGCAGTGGCAGGGTGTAGGAACCCTGGACAACTCACCGCGCATCAGCGCTGTCGTTTGATTGCGGCACTTAACTTGTGTCCGTAACATCGTTTGCGGCGGCTGTGCGCGGGGCACGCTACGGCGTGGCTGAGTTTGGTGAGTTGCTCAGTTTCCTACTCCCGCGTACGGCTGCCACCCAAGCCCGTAGGAAAGGCCGTTGGTAGCTTTAATTCAATCACCAAGGTCTAAAAAAATGAAAACACTGACACCCGATCCGCCCTACGAAAAACCAATCCCCCACCCCGAAAACCGCTTCATGGCCCTCACCGGCAACTGCACCGACATGCCCACCTTGTTCGTCGACACCCACGCGCCACTGGATATCTTGACCGACACTGCCAGCTACCGAATTCGCGCCGTCACTCAGGTGCTGGAAAACATGTCCATGCGCGGTTCGGTCGAGTGTGAATCTTTCATTCTTAGTGATTTTGCCTTGCTCTGTGCCATTTCATTGCGTGATGGGTGTGATGTGCTGGATGTGGTGGGGCGGCGGTTGCGGGCTCGGCCTTCGGAATAACGTCGAGAGGCTTTTGTGGCGAGGGAGCTTGCTCCCGTTGGGCTGCGTAGCAGTCCCAAAACCTGCGATCCCGTTTTGTCAGCTGTACCGAGTGGCTTGGTTTGGCGACTGCTTCGCAGTCGAGCGGGAGCAAGCTCCCTCGCCACAGGTTATGGGGTGGTCTGGATATTTTGGGGCTGCTTTGCAGCCCAACGGGGGCAAGCCCCCTCGCCACAGGGTTTATGGATTGGCGCGGTATTGGGGTTGTACTTGCCCGCTCAGCCACCAACCCCTGACGTCCTGCGCCGTACAGGGTAAACTTCCCGGCCTTCGCAGGAGCAGCCATGAATTATCGTCACGCCTTCCATGCCGGCAATCATGCCGATGTGTTCAAACACCTGACTTTGACCCGCCTCATCGCCTTGATGTCGCGCAAGGAGCAGCCGTTTGCCTATCTCGACACTCACGCCGGCATCGGCCTGTATGACCTGCAGGGCGATCAGGCCAGTCGTACCGGTGAGTACCTGGAAGGCATCGCGCGGTTGTGGGATCAGCCGGATTTGCCAGCGCTGACCGCCGATTACATGAAGGTGTTGCACGAGATGAACCCGGATGGCCAGTTGCGCTATTACCCGGGGTCGCCGGAGTTGGCGCGGCGTTTGACCCGGCCGCAGGATCGTGTGTTGCTCAATGAGAAGCACCCGGAAGACGGTGTGTTGCTCAAGGACAACATGAAGGGCGATCGTCGGGTGAAGGTTCACCTGGGCGAAGGCTGGCATGTGCCGCGTGCGCTGCTGCCGGTGCCGGAGAAGCGGGCGGTGATGTTGATCGATCCGCCGTTCGAACAGCTTGATGAGATGCAGCGTTGTGCGGCGTCGTTGAAAGAGGCGATTGGCCGTATGCGCCAGACGGTGGCGGCGATCTGGTATCCGGTGAAGGATCAGCGGGCGTTGCGGCGCTTCTATCAGGATTTGGCGGGAACGGGCGCGCCTAAGTTGTTGCGGGTGGAGTTGCTGGTGCATCCGCTGGATACGCCGAACAGCCTGAACGGTTCGGGGTTGGCGATTGCCAATCCGCCGTGGGGGCTGGAAGAGGAGTTACGTGAGTTGCTGCCGTGGTTGTCCAAGAAGTTGGGGCAGACCCAGGGTGGCTGGCAGATGGATTGGTTGATCGCCGAGAGTTAATCAGTTGCATGTGTGGCGTCTAGTCGGACGCCTTCGCGGGCAAGCCTCGCTCCTACAGGTCGGTGTGACCGTAGGAGCGAGGCTTGCCCGCGAAGCTTTTCAGCGTCCGAAATTTAGATCGGGCACGTCACGCCAGTACCGCCAATCCCGCAATACCCCTCAGGATTCTTGGCCAGGTACTGCTGGTGATACGCCTCGGCGTAGTAGAACGTCGGGGCTTCGTCGATTTCAGTGGTGATGATGCCTTTGCCCGCTTTGGTCAGTTCCGCCTGGAACACTTTCGCGCTGTTCTTCGCCGCTTCCAGTTGTTCCGGTTTGGTGCAGTAGATCACCGAGCGGTACTGGGTGCCGATGTCGTTGCCCTGGCGCATGCCCTGGGTCGGGTTGTGCAGTTCCCAGAACATTTTCAGCAGCTGTTCGTAGCTGACTTTTTCCGGCTCATACACCACGAGCACCACTTCGGTGTGCCCGGTCAGGCCCGAGCAGACTTCTTCGTAGGTCGGGTTCGGCGTGAAGCCGCCGGCGTAACCGACCGAGGTGCTGAACACGCCTTCGCGCTGCCAGAATTTGCGTTCCGCGCCCCAGAAGCAACCCAGGCCGAAGATTGCGAATTCTACGTTGCCCGGAAACGGACCCAGCAGCGGGTTGCCGTTGACGAAGTGTTTCTCCGGAACCTTGATCGGGGTTTCGCGGCCAGGCAGAGCTTGTTCTTTAGTCGGGAGCACGTTTTTGTTCACCAGAATTTCCGAGCGCAGAACCATGATCAGTCCTCTCAGTCAGGTTGAGATGTAAATACAGACTGCCAGTTTGCCCGAGTGTTACGTCGCTGTCAGGCGATTGGGCCGCGCGGGTAGCGTTTGAGCTTTTCGATCAGCTCGGAGCCCGGGATCGGTCGGTCGAACAGGTAGCCCTGGCCGACGTCGCAGCGGTGGCGGCGCAGGAAGGCCAGTTGCTCGGCAGTCTCGATGCCTTCAGCCACGACCTTGAGTTTCAGGTTGTGGGCCATGGCAATCACGGCGGAGGTGATTTCCATGTCGTCCTGGTTGTCCGGGATTTCGTGGATGAAGCTTCGATCGATCTTGATGATGTCGATCGGGAATTTTTTCAAGTAACTGAGCGACGAGTAACCGGTGCCGAAGTCGTCCATCGCCAGGGTCAGGCCCAGACGTTTGAGCTGATCGAGCTGCAAGTGCGTGTCTTCGGTGGCTTCCAGCAGCAGGCCTTCGGTCAGTTCCAACTCCAGCAGGTTCGCCGGCAGCGCTTCTTCCTTGAGGATATTGGCGATGGATGCCACCAGGTCCGGGTCGGAGAACTGCTTGGGCGACAGGTTGATCGCCACTTGCAGGTTGCCCAGGCCAGCGGCGGTCAGGTCTTTGCTCATGCGGCAGGCCTGACGGGCGATCCATTTGCCGATCGGGATGATCAGCCCGGTTTCTTCGGCCACGCTGATGAATTGGTCCGGGCGGATCATGCCTTTTTCCGGATGGTTCCAGCGCAACAGCGCTTCCATGCCCAGCAAGCGACCGCTGCGCAGGCACAGCTTGGGCTGGTAGAACACGTCCAGCTCGTTCTGGGTCAGGGCTCGGCGCAGGTTGTTTTCGACGAACAGTTTGTAGCTGGCCTCGGCGTTCAGCGCTTCGGTGAACACTTGCACCTGGTGTTTGCCGTTGGCCTTGGCCTTGTGCAGCGCCAGGCCGGCGTTGCGCATCAGCGTCTGTGGGTCGCGACCGTGCAGCGGCGCGCAGGCCAGGCCCACGGAGCCGGTGACGCTGATCAACTGGTTGTCGACGAACATCGGTTTGTCGAGGGTTGCCAGCAATTGATTGGCAACCTGCTGGCCCGCCGAGAGGTCAGTGTCGTCCAACAGCACCGCGAATTCGTTACTGGCAAAGCGCGCCAGACTGCCGCTCGAACTCAGGCTGTTGCGCAGGCGCCGCGCCAGGCTGATCAGCAGTTTGTCGCCGGTCTGGTGGCCGAGGCTGTCGTTGATCCGCTTGAAATTGTCGATGTCCACCAGCAGCAGGCTGATGGGTGTATCGCTGTCTCGGGCGAAGCGCTCATCGAGGTTGCGGATGAACGCCGGGCGGTTGCCGAGGTTGGTCAGGTTATCGGTGTAAGCCAGGCGCTCGATTCGTTGCTGGGCGAGCTTGGTCTGGGTGATGTCTTCGTAGATGCCGATGTAGTGCGTCAGCTCACGGTTGTCGCCGTAGACCTTGGAAATCGACAACTGGCCCCAGTAGGGTTCGAGGTTTTTACGCCGGCTCTTGAACTCGCCCTGCCAGCTGTTGCTTTTGGCCAGCGCCGACGGAGCGTCGAACAGCAGTTCGCTGAGGTTTTCCAGCGCCGGCAGTTCCGACAGCCGCTGACCGTGGACTTCCTCGGTGGTGTACTGGGTGATCGCGGTGAAGCTTGGGTTGACGTACTCCACCACGCCGTCGCAATTGACCAGCAGAAAGGCGTTGGCGCTTTGTTCCACCGCACGCTGGAACAGGTGCAGGGCGCTGGTGGCGGTACGGCGGTTGTGGTTGTTGATGACTTGGGCGAATTGATCCGCCAGTTCGCCGGCAAAGGCGATTTCGTCCGATTGCCAGGCGCGGGTCGCCCCGATCTGTTCCAGGCAGAGCACGCCGACCACCTGGCCATCGACACGGATGCTGGCGTCGAGCATGGCGTTGACGTCGCGCGGGCGCAGGTACTCGGCGATTTCCCGGGTGCGCGGGTCGCGCATGGCGTTGTGGGCGTCGATGGCGCGGCCGGTGTGCAAGGCCTCGAGGTAATCGGGAAAACCACTGGCGTCGATCGGCTTCGGCAGTTGGTGATTGCGGGTGGCACGGTGATAGGCCGAGATCGGCGTCAGTAGCGAGCCATCGAGGTTCCACAGGCTGGCGCAGTCGATTTCATAGATGTCGCAGGCGCTGCGGGTGATCAGTTCGGCGGCTTCTTGCAGGGAGTTGTTGGTGCTATAGCGCTGGCGGGTCAGCAGCAGGATCAGGTCTTGCTGGGCGCGCACCCGGTCCAGGTGCTGCAGTTGTTCCTGCTGGGCACGTTGATTGAGTTCCAGGGCGATTTGCAGGCGTGAGTTCTGGGTTTCCAGATCCAGCGCCGGCAGCAAGGGTTCGCCGTCGAACAGGCCGTCCACCACCATCAGGTAGCCGCGCAGCAGGTGCCGATTGTGTTGTTTGTAGGCTTCGCCCAGTTCCAGCAGGCTCAGAACGCCGGCGGCGGTGTGCAAGGTGTAGCGGATCAGGTAATGCGGGCTTTCGGTGAGTTGCTGCTGGATCGTGTCATGCAGTTGATAGCGCGCTTCGGGCTCCATCAGGCTGGCGTAGGGCGAGCCGACCAGAGCACAAAGCTCCACCGCCGGCAGGCCGAACTGTCGTTCGCAATTAGGATCGAGAAACAGCAGCGCCCAGCTTGGTTCATTCAGCCGTTCGAAACGCAGCATGCCGAGCCGCGAGGGCACAGGCAACTGCGTCACTACCTCGGCCACCATACGGCTGGCGGCATCGGGTTGGCTTTTCATTGAAGGAAACTCGCTTCGAATATGCTGATCGCGCCGGGCTCTCGCCCTCTTTACTGTTGCCTGCGGCAAGGTTGCATCATTGCGACACCGACTGACAAGAGACATGAAGGCCAAGTGCTATAAGAATATGTCGGCAGGCGCACAGTTTTCTCCAGCGAGGCGTCAAAAAGTAATGTTGTGGGCCAAAAGATTGCAGCCCGTAGGGGCTGCCGAAGGCTGTGATCTTTTCGAGGGATCAACGAAATTTGATGCTGATCGACTGCAATGGCTTGCCATCCCGATCGTGATAATTGACGCGAACCTGCTCGGCCTCGACGATCAGATGCGCGAAGTTGTCCTGGCTGATCACCTCGCTGGTCAGTTCATGCCGATAGTCGCCTGCCGCTGTTCGGGCCAGGGTCTGATCGAGGATGAAGGTCGATGCCTTGGCGTACGGCAGCAGTTTGCTGTTGCACAACGGTGAAGACACGATGGTGTGGACTTCGAAATCCGGGTCCTCGCTGTGGGTCAGGCGACTGGTGAGGGAGCCGTGAACATCGCCGGAGATGAACAAGACGTTCTTGATACCGCGTGTACGAATCGTCTCCAGCAGCCGTAGGCGTTGCTCCGGGAAAGCTTTCCAAGCGTCATCGCCGTGAAGTTTACGGTCGGGATAGAACATGACACTGGTGACCACGAATTTGACCCGGGCCGGGCTATTGATCAGCCATTTGAGCAGCGCCTGTTCCTGTTCTTCGTCAAGGATCCGCCGGTCGTTGGCCGACAGATTGCGTCGGGTTCGACTGTCGGTGACAAACCACCCGATATCACCCTCGGAGAACTGATACCAATACTTTTCCAGTCTTTTGCTTACTTGCCCATTGGCCAGCAGCTCATACGTGGGGCTGTGACTGGCTTGATATAACTCATATGCTGCAATGGCGTTTTTGTATAAGTAATCATCGGCGTTACTTTTGTTGGCGGGCCAGTTGTCTTCTATTTCATGGTCGTCGAGGATCATGTAAGTCGGCATGCCCGACATTAACTTGGAAATATGAGGCTGCGAAAAGGCTGTGCGGTATTTTTTGAGAATGTCCTTGTATTCCCGGTCGGGGGCCACGAGGTTCAAGTCGTCGACGTAAATCTGATCGCCAGTCATCAGCATGGCACTGACGGGCGGTTCGGCGCTGTCCGCCAAGCTGTTGATCGAGGCAAAAATCCGGTCGCCCAACTGTGGGGCCGACGCAATGCCGGCGGTCATTCGCAGGTAACGACACGAGCCGACGATATAGGCCCGTGGCTGGCTGATTTTGCTGGACTGCGTGCGAAAGCGGTAAATCTCCCGTGGCCATTGCAGCGGCAGTTCCTGAACTGTCTCCACGGTATGCACCGGGCTCATGGGGCTGAACCAGCCTGCCTGGTACTCATAGTCGGTGTCGGTGACCAGGTCATTGAGTGCAATGACATCGGACATGTCGCGCAAGACGGACAGTTTTGCAAATACGCCTTTGGACCAGAGTTTCTCGCCTGTGCGTCGATAACGGATGCCCGCAAATACCAAGGCGTCGTTCTGTAATTCACCGCGCAAGAAAATACGCGCATGGTTAGTTGTGGTATGGCCGATAATTGGGCCGACAGTTGGTTTGAACATGTTCGAATCCATTCGAGGTAATGCTAACTAAGCAAATTAAGTCATCGAGGTTTCTATTAGAAATCTCCGAACTAAGCCTAGTTATTGGCTGGAGAAAAATATCGGGCAGAAGTGGACTGGGGTTGTAGGTGGCGTAAGCCTTAGATGTAGGAATAAGGCACGAAGAGGGTCAATCCCGTAGCAGCAGCCTCGCAAGCTCGACAGCTGCTACATAGGATGCTGAAACGCGGAGGGCTTTCTTCAGGGCAAAAAAAAGCCCCGCCAAATCGACGGGGTTGAGGTACGAGCGTGGCGCTCGGAAAACGTGGAACGCGATTGGCCCTCCGTGAGGGGAGGGCCAGTCGGTGTTACAGCAGGATGGTGCGGATGTCCGCCAGCAGGTCGCTCAGACGCTTGGTGAAGCGTGCAGCAGCGGCGCCGTTGATCACACGGTGATCGTAGGACAGCGACAGCGGCAGCATCAGTTTCGGCTGGAAGGCTTTGCCGTCCCAGACTGGCTGGATGGTTGCCTTGGAAACACCGAGGATCGCCACTTCCGGCGCGTTGACGATCGGCGTGAAGCCGGTGCCGCCAATGTGGCCGAGGCTGGAAATGGTGAAGCAGGCGCCTTGCATCTCGTCCGACGAAAGCTTCTTGGTCCGGGCTTTTTCAGCCAGGGAAGCAGCTTCGGCAGCCAGTTGCAGGAGGCTCTTCTGGTCGACGTTCTTGATGACCGGTACCAGCAGGCCATCCGGGGTGTCGACGGCGAAGCCGATGTTCACGTATTTCTTGCGGATGATCGCTTTGCCGCTTGGTGCCAGCGAGCTGTTGAAGTCCGGCAGTTCCTTGAGCAGGTGTGCGCAGGACTTGAGCAGCAGCGGCAGGATGGTCAGCTTGACGCCGGCCTTCTCTGCAACGGCTTTCTGGGCGTTACGGAACGCTTCCAGCTCGGTGATATCCGCCGAGTCGAATTGCGTCACGTGCGGCACGTTCAGCCAGCTGCGGTGCAGGTTGGCAGCGCCGACCTGCATCAGGCGTGTCATCGGCACTTCTTCGATTTCGCCGAAGCGGCTGAAGTCCACGACCGGAATCGGCGGGATGCCCGCGCCGCCGGTTGCACCAGCTGCAGCGGCCGGAGCTTCCTTGGCCTTCTGCATCATGGCCTTGACGTAAACCTGAACGTCTTCCTTCAGGATGCGACCGTGCGGACCGCTGGCGCCGACAGCGCTCAGCTCGACGCCGAACTCGCGAGCCAGTTGACGCACGGCAGGGCCGGCGTGAACTTTCGCGCCAGGCTTGGCAGGAGCAGCAGCCGGGGCAGCAGCCGGAGCGGCAGCGGCAGGCGCTGGAGCACTCGGCGCGGCAGCGGCAGCCGGAGCCGGGGCTGCAGCAGGTGCCGCGCCTTTGACTTTCAGCTTCAGGATCAGGTCGCCGGTACCGACTTCGTCATCCAGCTTGATGGAAATGCTTTCCACCACGCCAGCGGCAGGCGATGGGATTTCCATGCTCGCCTTGTCGGATTCCAGGGTGATCAGCGACTGATCGGCGGCAACAGTGTCGCCAGCCTTGACCAGTACTTCGATGATCTTGGCCTTGCCCGCCGAACCGATGTCCGGGACGTGAATGTCCTGAACGCTGTCGGCAACCGGTGCAGCCGGAGCCGCGGCGGCTGGCGCCGGAGCAGCGGCAGCAGGCGCAGCAGCCTGGGCAGGAGCGGCAGCAGCAGGGGCCGCAGCACCCGCCACTTCCAGATCCAGAATCAGGTCGCCCGTGCCGACTTCGTCGTTGAGCTTGACGCTGATGGCCTTGACCACGCCAGCAGCGGGCGAAGGGATTTCCATGCTGGCCTTGTCGGATTCCAGGGTGATCAGCGACTGATCAGCCTCGACGGTGTCGCCGACCTTGACCTGGATCTCGATGATCTGGGCCTTGCCCGACGAACCGATGTCCGGCACGTGCACTTGCTGGATGCTGGCAGCAGCCGGCGCGGCAGCAGGCGCCGCCGGCGCAGGTGCGGCAGCCGGTTTGGCTTCAGCTTTGGCAGCTGGCGCAGCGGCAGCCGCAGGGGCCGCAGCAGCGGCACCTTCGACTTCCAGTTCCAGCAGTTCGTCGCCTTCTTTCAGGCGATCGCCCAGCTTCACTTTCAGGCTCTTGATGATGCCGGCCTTAGGCGCAGGCACTTCCATGCTCGCCTTGTCCGATTCCAGCGTCAGGATGCTCTGATCGGCTTCGATACGGTCGCCGACCTTCACAAACAGTTCAATTACTTCACCTTCACCGCTGCCGATGTCAGGTACGCGAATGAGTTCGCTCACAGAGTGTCTCCTCAGCAGTCCAGTGGGTTGCGTTTTTCCGGGTTGATGCCGAACTTGGCGATGGCTTCAGCCACCACTTTAGGTTCGATGTCACCACGGTCAGCCAAGGCTTCCAGGGCTGCCAACACCACGAAATGACGGTCTACTTCGAAGAAGTGACGCAGCTTCTTGCGGCTGTCACTGCGGCCGAAACCATCGGTGCCCAGGACTTTGAATTCCTTGGACGGGACCCACTGACGAATTTGTTCAGCGAACAGCTTCATGTAGTCGGTAGAGGCAATGACCGGACCTTTACGGCCGTTCAGGCACTCTTCCACGTAGCTCAGCTTAGGCTTCTGGCCAGGGTGCAGACGGTTAGTGCGTTCAACGGCCAGGCCATCGCGACGCAGTTCGTTGAAGCTGGTAACGCTCCATACGTCGGCGCCGACGTTGAACTCTTCACGCAGGATCTTCGCCGCTTCACGGACTTCACGCAGGATGGTGCCGGAGCCCATCAGCTGAACGTGGTGCGCCGCTTCGCGGGTGTCTTCCTCGAGCAGGTACATGCCTTTCTTGATGCCTTCTTCGGCACCGGCCGGCATGGCTGGCTGCTGGTAGGACTCGTTCATTACGGTGATGTAGTAGAAGACGTCCTGTTGCTCTTCGGTCATCTTCTTCATGCCGTCCTGAATGATCACCGCCAGCTCGTAGCCGTAGGTTGGATCGTAGGTGCGGCAGTTCGGGATGGTCGCGGCCAGCAGGTGGCTGTGACCGTCTTCGTGTTGCAGGCCTTCACCGTTCAGGGTGGTACGGCCGGCGGTGCCGCCGATCAGGAAACCACGGGTACGGCTGTCGCCAGCGGCCCAGGCCAGGTCGCCAATACGCTGGAAGCCGAACATCGAGTAGAAGATGTAGAACGGCAGCATCGGCTGGTTGTGGCTGGAGTACGAAGTACCGGCAGCGATGAAGGAGCTCATGGCGCCCGCTTCGTTGATGCCTTCCTCGAGGATCTGGCCCTTCTGGTCTTCCTTGTAGAACATCACCTGGTCTTTATCGACTGGCTCGTAGAGCTGGCCGACGGAGGAGTAGATGCCCAACTGACGGAACATGCCTTCCATACCGAAGGTACGGGCTTCGTCCGGGATGATCGGTACGATGCGCGGGCCGATTTCCTTGTCCTTGACCAGTTGCGCGAGGATCCGCACGAAGGCCATGGTGGTGGAGATTTCGCGGTCGCCCGAGCCGTCCAGGATCGCCTTGAGGGTGTCCAGTGGAGGGGTCGGGATGTTGAAGCTCTTGGCGCGACGCTGAGGCACGAAACCGCCCAGTGCGGTACGGCGCTCGGCCAGGTAACGGGCTTCGGCGCTGCCTTCTTCCGGTTTGAAGAATGGCAGGTTCTCCAGCTCTTCGTCCCTGACCGGAATGTCGAAACGATCGCGGAACAACTTCAGGCTGTCGACATCGACTTTCTTGGTGTTGTGCGCAGTGTTTTTCGCTTCGCCGGCACCGGTGCCATAACCCTTGATGGTCTTGGCCAGGATGACGGTCGGTTGTTCCTTGTGGTTGACCGCTTCGTGGTATGCCGCGTAGACCTTGTACGGGTCGTGGCCGCCACGGTTGAGCTTCCAGATCTCGTCGTCGGACAGATCGGCAACCATCGCCTTGAGTTCTGGCGAGTTGAAGAAGTGTTCACGCACGAACGCGCCGTCTTTGGCTTTGTAGTTCTGGTACTCGCCGTCGATGACTTCGTCCATGCGGCGTTGCAGGATGCCGTCGACGTCCTTGGCCAGCAGTGGGTCCCAGAAGCGGCCCCAGATGACTTTGGTCACGTTCCACTGAGCACCGCGGAACACGCCTTCGAGTTCCTGGATGATCTTGCCGTTGCCGCGAACCGGGCCGTCGAGGCGCTGCAGGTTGCAGTTGATGACGAAGATCAGGTTGTCCAGCTTTTCGCGGCCGGCCAGGGAGATCGCGCCCAGGGATTCCGGCTCGTCGCACTCGCCGTCGCCCAGGAAGCACCAGACTTTCTGTTTGCCTGGCTGGATGAAGCCACGGTGTTCCAGGTACTTCATGAAGCGTGCCTGGTAGATCGCCTGGATCGGGCCCAGACCCATGGATACGGTCGGGAACTGCCAGAAGTCAGGCATCAGCCATGGGTGTGGGTAGGACGACAGGCCCTGACCGTCGACTTCCTGGCGGAAGTTGTTCATCTGGTCTTCGGTGATGCGGCCTTCCATGAATGCACGGGCGTAAACGCCTGGCGAGGTGTGGCCCTGGAAGTAGATCAGGTCGCCGCCGTGTTCGTCGGTCGGGGCCTGGAAGAAATAGTTGAAGCCGATGTCGTACAGGGTTGCGCTGGAGGCGAAGCTGGAGATGTGACCGCCCAGGTCAGAATCTTTCAGGTTCGTGCGCATCACCATGGCCATCGCGTTCCAGCGTACCAGCGAGCGAATGCGGCGTTCCATGAACAGGTCGCCAGGCATGCGTGCTTCGTGGGTAACGGGAATGGTGTTGCGGTATGGCGTGGTGATGGCGTAAGGCAATTGCGAACCGCTACGGGTTGCGAGTTCGCCCATACGGGTCATCAGATAGTGAGCACGGTCTTCGCCTTCTTTGTCGAGAACCGATTCCAGGGCGTCCAGCCATTCCTGGGTTTCGACGGGATCGAGGTCTTGCATGGCTTGCTCCAGGGCGGAAAGGCTTCCAGAATCGGTTGCCTGAGTTTGCGACTGGCCTTGTGGGCAGACGATATAAATTCTTGGATTGCCGATAGGTTGTTCCGGCGGCGTGTAGTTTTACTACAAATCTTCGGGCATTTCAGCCTTTCGAATGTATAGACGAGTAGTAAAACTACAGATGATTGGCTTGTGGCCTCCGGCTGCGTTGTGAGAATAATCGTTAAGGTTGGTCTTTTGCCAATCGAAAAAGGTGGAAGCTTGATGATCGCTGCCAAAAAAAAAGAAATTTCAGCTATTTCTAACCTTTGTTCGACAGTCAGTCGCGTAGCGTGTTTTCACGAATCACTACATGCAGCCCTTCACACGCCGATCAAGGATAGACCATGAGCCTCCCTTCGCTTGCCGAACTGCCCGATGGGCTCCTGCCGTTAGTCACCCGCGCCGAGCAGTCGTTTCGTACGACGGTCGGGGTCCTTCCCGATGACCATGGCCTGTCTGCCTGGACGCCTGAGCGCTGGGCGCAATTTGCCCGCGTCGCCGCTGCCAGCGATTTTGTGATTGAACAGAGTCTGCGTGACCCTTTGATGTTGCTGGAACTGGTGCAGTCCGGCGAACTGGACCGCGCCTTGGCACCGGGCGAGTTGTGCGCACAGATCGCCATGGCGGTGAGCGCCGCCGAAACCGACGACCAGCTAGGCCGTGCCTTGCGCCGCCAGCGTAATCGTCACCAGGTGCGGATCATCTGGCGCGACCTGACTCGCCAGGCCGATCTGGTGCAGACCTGTCGCGACCTCTCGGACATGGCCGATGCCAGCATCGATCAGGCCTATCAGTGGTTGTACTCGCGGCATTGCCAGCAGTTCGGTGTGCCCACCGGGCGGCGCAGCGGCGAGCCGCAGCAGATGGTCATCCTCGGCATGGGCAAGCTCGGCGCGGTGGAGTTGAACCTGTCGTCGGACATCGACCTGATCTTTGCCTACCCCGAGGGCGGCGAAACCGTCGGCGTGAAGCGTTCGCTGGATAACCAGGAGTTTTTCATTCGCCTCGGCCAGCGTCTGATCAAGGCGCTGGACCCGATGACTGTCGACGGTTTTGTGTTCCGCGTCGACATGCGGCTGCGGCCTTATGGTTCGTCCGGCGCTCTGGTGCTGAGCTTCAATGCGCTGGAGCAGTATTACCAGGATCAGGGCCGTGACTGGGAACGCTACGCGATGATCAAGGCGCGGGTGGTGGCTGGTGATCAAGTGGCTGGCGCCCAGTTGCTCGAGATGCTGCGGCCGTTCGTTTACCGGCGTTACCTGGACTTCTCGGCCATCGAAGCGCTGCGCACCATGAAGCAGTTGATTCAGCAGGAGGTCCGGCGCAAGGGTATGGCCGACAACATCAAGCTTGGCTCCGGCGGCATCCGTGAAGTCGAGTTTATCGCCCAGGCCTTCCAGCTGATTCACGGTGGTCGCGACCTGAGCCTGCAGCAGCGTCCTCTATTAAAAGTACTGAGCACCCTGGAGGGGCAGGGCTATCTGCCGCCGGCGGTGGTCAGCGAACTGCGCGAAGGCTACGAATTCCTGCGTTACACCGAGCACGCGATTCAGGCAATTGCCGACCGCCAGACCCAGATGTTGCCGGACGGCCCGCAGGATCAGGCGCGCATTGCCTTCATGCTCGGGTTTGCCAACTGGACGGCATTCCACGAACAACTGATGTACTGGCGTGGCCGGGTGGCCTGGCACTTTGGTCAGGTGATTGCCGATCCCGATGAAGAGCAGGGCACCGAGAGCGAAGTGGTGGTCGGCGGGGAATGGCTGCCGCTGTGGGAAGAAGCCCAGGACGAAGAAGCCGCGTGCCGCCAGCTCGAAGAGGGCGGTTTCGCCGATGCCGCCAAGGCGCTGAAAGCATTGGCCAGTCTGCGCAGCAGTCCGCAATTGCGTGCCATGCAGCGCCTGGGGCGGGAACGCCTCGATGCTTTTATACCGCGCTTGCTGGCCCAGGCCGTGGAGCACGCCAATCCCGATCTGGTGCTGGAGCGCGTGCTGCCACTGGTTGAAGCGGTGGCGCGGCGTTCCGCCTATCTGGTGCTGCTGACCGAAAACCCCGGTGCGCTGCGCCGTCTGCTGACACTGTGCGCGGCGAGCCCGTGGATTGCCGAACAGATCACGCGCTTCCCGTTGCTGCTCGACGAATTGCTCAACGAAGGCCGGCTGTTCAAGCCGCCGCTGGCGCCGGAGCTGGCGGCCGAGTTGCGCGAGCGTCTGACGCGGATTCCCGAAGACGACCTCGAACAACAAATGGAAGCCCTGCGGCATTTCAAACTGGCGCACCGCTTGCGTGTCGCAGCTTCGGAAATTGCCGGTAGCCTGCCGTTGATGAAAGTCAGCGATTACCTGACCTGGCTTGCCGAAGCGATCCTCGAACAAGTGCTGGCCCTGGCCTGGCGCCAGACGGTGGCCAAGTACGGTACACCGCTGCGCACCGATGGCAGTGTGTGCGACCCTGGATTCATCATTGTCGGTTACGGGAAAGTCGGCGGTCTGGAATTGGGGCACAGTTCGGACCTGGACCTGGTGTTCATCCATGACGCGGATCCGCAAGCGGAAACCGACGGCCCGAAACCCATCGACGGCGCACAGTTCTTTACCCGGCTCGGGCAGCGGATCATTCACTTGCTGACGGCTCAGACCAACTCCGGTCAGCTATATGAAGTGGACATGCGCCTGCGGCCGTCCGGTGCTTCCGGTTTGCTGGTGAGTTCATTGGGCGCGTTTGCCCGGTATCAGGAGAACGAGGCCTGGACCTGGGAGCACCAGGCGCTGGTGCGGGCGCGGGTGCTGGTGGGTAGTCAGGATGTCGGCCAAGCGTTCGAGAAGGTTCGCGCGACGGTATTGGCCAAATCGCGGGACCTGTCGACCTTGCGCCAGGAGGTCAGCGAGATGCGCGCCAAGATGCGCGATAACCTCGGCAGCAAGAGCACTGCGGCAGGCACGGCGGCAAATGCCTTTGAGGCCACGGCGCCGTTCGATCTCAAGCAGGACGCTGGAGGTATCGTCGATATTGAATTTATGGTGCAATACGCGGCTCTGGCGTGGTCTGAAACACATCCGTCATTGCTGCGCTATACCGACAATATCCGCATTCTGGAAGGGCTGGAGGAGGAAGGGTTGATACCCGCCGAAGACGCCAGCCTGTTGCGTGAGGCTTATAAAGCCTACCGCTCCGCCGCTCACCGGGAGGCCTTGCAGAAGGACTCCGGGGTAATACCGGGCGATCAGTTCGTGGATGAGCGACGGCAGGTCATGCGGATCTGGCGTGAGCTGGGGTTAAGCTGAAGCTGACAAGAGTGTGGCAGGCTTTTGTGGCGAGGGAGCTTGCTGTGGCGAGGGGGCTTGCCCCCGTTCGACTGCGCAGCAGTCGCAAAGCGTTACACTCGATAATATGTGTAAGTGGTTGAAGATTTTGGGAGTGCTCCGCACTCCAGCGGGGGCAAGCCCCTCGCCACATTAACAAGTCAGCCCAAGAGATTTACTGGCTAAGCTGCACGCACTGGATGTGCAAAAATTGATCTGACGAGCCTGTACAGGCTCGTCCAAATGACCTGGCGGCTCACCCCGCAGGTGCTGGATTCTCGAGGCGGGGAGGCGTATGCCTCCCCGGTTCGTTTTTGGAAACCACATGAAAATTCTGATCGTTGGGCCCAGTTGGGTCGGTGACATGGTGATGGCGCAGACACTTTTTCAGTGTCTCAAACAACGCCACCCGCAGTGCGAAATCGACGTGCTGGCCCCCGAGTGGAGCCGGCCGATCCTCGAGCGCATGCCCGAAGTACGCCAGGCCTTGAGCTTCCCGCTCGGCCACGGCGTGCTGGAACTGGCGACGCGTCGGCGCATCGGTAAATCCCTGGCCGGTCAGTACGACCAGGCCATCCTGCTGCCCAATTCGCTGAAATCGGCCCTGGTGCCGTTTTTTGCCGGCATCCCGAAACGCACCGGCTGGCGTGGCGAGTTCCGCTACGGCCTGCTCAATGATGTGCGCACGCTCGACAAAGAGCGTTATCCGTTGATGATCGAGCGCTTCATGGCCCTGGCCTTTGAGCCTGGCATCGAGCTGCCGAAACCTTATCCACGGCCGAGCTTGCAGATCGATCCGGTGACTCGCGACGGCGCACTGGCCAAGTTCGGCCTGGCCCTTGACCGTCCGGTGTTGGCGCTGTGCCCTGGCGCCGAATTTGGCGAGTCCAAGCGCTGGCCGTCCGAGCACTATGCCAAGGTCGCCGAGGCGAAGATTCGTGAAGGCTGGCAAGTCTGGCTGTTCGGCTCGAAAAACGATCACGCGGTGGGCGAAGACATTCGTGGGCGGTTGATTCCGGGGCTGCGTGAAGAGTCGGTAAACCTCAGTGGCGGCACTTCCTTGGCCGAGGCCATCGATCTGCTGTCCTGCGCCGACGCGGTGGTCTCCAACGACTCGGGCCTGATGCACGTGGCTGCCGCGCTGAACCGCCCGTTGGTGGCCGTGTACGGCTCGACGTCGCCGGGTTTCACGCCACCGCTGGCCGAGCATGTCGAGATCGTGCGCCTGGGCATCGAATGCAGTCCGTGCTTCGATCGCACCTGCCGTTTCGGTCATTACAACTGCTTGCGCCAGCTCATGCCCAAAGCGGTGAACGAAGCCTTGCAGCGGTTGCTGGGCACTGTGGTCGAGGTCAAATAGTTTGCGGGTACTGTTGATCAAGACTTCTTCGCTGGGCGACGTGATTCACGCGTTGCCAGCGTTGACCGATGCGGCGAGGGCGATCCCCGGCATCAAGTTCGACTGGGTGGTGGAAGAAGGTTTCGCCGAGATTCCGACCTGGCACCCGGCCGTGGGCAAGGTGATTCCGGTGGCGATCCGTCGCTGGCGCAAGAACATCTGGCAGACCATCAAGAGTGGCGAGTGGAAGCGCTTCAAGCAAAGCGTTCGCGCGACGAAATACGACTTGGTGATCGATGCCCAGGGCCTGCTGAAAAGTGCGTTGCTGACGCGCTATGCCAAAGCGCCGGTGGCCGGACTGGACAAGAATTCGGCCCGCGAACCGATCGCCGCGCGCTTCTATTCCCGGCGTCTGGCCGTGGCCCGTGGGCAGCACGCGGTTGAGCGAGTGCGTCAGCTGTTCGCAGTGGCCCTGGGTTACGACCTGCCCAAAGGCCTGGGTGATTACGGCCTGAACGTCGAGCGGCTGGTGGAATTGCCGCGCAAGAATCCGTACGTGGTGTTTCTCCACGGCACCACCTGGGACACCAAGCACTGGCCCGAAGCCTATTGGCGCGAGCTGGCCGAGCGGGTGGGTTATCTCGGCGTGGCGGTGAAGCTGCCATGGGGCAACCCGGTCGAAAAAGCCCGCGCCGAGCGCATCGCCAAAGACATGAAACACGTCGAAGTGCTACCCAGGCTGAACCTGGCGGGTGTCGGCAAAGTCCTGGCCGGCGCGCAGGCGTGCGTGGCGGTGGACACCGGCCTCGGTCACCTGGCTGCGGCGCTGGACGTGCCGACCCTGTCGCTGTTCGGCCCGACCAATCCGGGCCTGACCGGCGCCTATGGCAAATCGCAGATTCACATGGCCAGCGACTTCCCTTGCGCACCGTGCCTGCAAAAGAAATGCACCTATCAACCGACGGCCGACGATGCCCGTCGGTTTGACCTGAAACGCGAGTGGCCCCTGTGCTTCACGCGTCTGAATCCCGAGCGTGTCGCGAGCCGACTGAGCACGTTGTTACTGGCTGAGGAGCTGCGCTGATGCAATTGGCATTTGTCCTGTACAAGTACTTTCCCTTTGGCGGCTTGCAGCGTGACTTCATGCGCATCGCCCTTGAATGCCAGCAGCGCGGCCATCAAATTCGTGTCTACACGTTGATCTGGGAAGGCGACATCCCGCCGGGCTTCGAAGTGTTGGTGGCGCCGGTCAAGGCGTTCTTCAATCATCGGCGCAACGAGAAACTCACCGAATGGATGGAGGCCGACCTGGCCAAGCGCCCGGTGGATCGCCTGATCGGTTTCAATAAAATGCCGGGCCTGGACGTTTACTACGCCGCCGACGGCTGCTTCGAAGACAAGGCGCAAAACCTGCGCAACTCGCTGTACCGTCGCTGGGGCCGCTACCGGCACTTCGCCGAGTACGAGCGCGCGGTGTTCGCCAAAGATGCCAAGACCGAAGTGCTGATGATTTCCGAAGTCCAGCAGCCGCTGTTCATCAAGCATTACGACACACCGCTGGCGCGCTTCCATTTGCTGCCACCGGGCATTGCCCAAGACCGTCGTCGCCCCGCGAACGCGGATGAAATTCGCGCCGGGTTCCGCGCCGAATTCAACCTGAAGGACGATGAGCTGCTGCTGGTGCAGATCGGTTCCGGGTTCAAGACCAAAGGCGTGGACCGTAGCCTCAAGGCACTGGCCGCGCTGCCCGCCGAGCTGAAAAAACGCACCCGGCTGTTTGTAATTGGCCAGGACGACCCCAAAGTATTCCAATTGCAGAGCGCCACATTGGGGCTCGGCGACAACGTGCAATTCCTCAAGGGCCGCAGCGATATCCCGCGCTTCCTGCTCGGTGCCGATCTGCTGATCCACCCGGCGTACAACGAAAACACCGGGACGGTATTGCTTGAAGCCCTGGTAGCCGGTTTGCCGGTGTTGGTGAGCGCGGTGTGTGGGTATGCCCATTACATCGCCGAGGCCGACGCGGGTCTGGTGCTGGACGAACCCTTCGATCAGGCGCAACTGACTCAGTACCTGACCGGCATGTTGAACGACACTGATGCACGGGCGGCCTGGAGCCGCAACGGTCTGGCCTTCGCCGAGACGGCCGACCTCTACAGCATGCCGCAGCACGCGGCCGATGTGATTCTGGCGGAGCACGCTTAATGAAGTTGATGCTGGCTGAACCGTTCAAGAGCCTCTGGGCCGGACGCGACCCGTTCGCCGAAGTCGAGGGCCTCAAGGGCGAGGTGTACCGCGAGCTCGAAGCGCGCCGGACACTGCGAACTGAAGTGGACGGCCACGGGTACTTCGTGAAGATCCACCGGGGTATCGGCTGGGGTGAGATTTTCAAGAACCTGCTGACCGCCAAGCTGCCGGTGCTGGGCGCGGGCCAGGAGTGGAAGGCCATTGAGCGCCTGCAAGAAGTCGGCGTGCCGACCATGACTGCCGTCGCTTATGGCGAAAAGGGCAGCAACCCGGCGGATCAGCATTCGTTCATCGTCACTGAAGAATTGGCGCCCACCGTCAGCCTTGAAGATTTCAGCATCGACTGGGTCAAGCACCCGCCGGAGCCAAAGCTCAAGCGCGCGCTGATCGCCGAAGTCGCGCGCATGACCGGCATGATGCACCGCGCCGGGGTCAACCATCGCGACTGCTACATCTGCCACTTCCTGCTGCACACCGATAAGCCGGTGACCTGCGATGACCTCAAGTTGTCGGTGATCGACCTGCACCGCGCCCAGGCCCGCCCGACGATTACCCGGCGCTGGCGCAACAAGGACCTGGCGGCGCTGTATTTTTCGGCGCTGGAGATCGGCCTGACCCGTCGCGACAAACTGCGTTTCCTCAAGGGGTACTTCCAGCAGCCCCTGCGCCAGATACTGGTTGAAGAAGCCGGGTTACTGGCGTGGCTCGAAGGCAAGGCCAACAAGCTCTACGAGCGTAAACAGCGCTACGGGGATGCGCTCTGATGTCGGGTTGGACACTGGAGCCGGCTTACAGCGATCTGGCAGAAGATTTCGGCAGTCTTGATGCGGTGTTTGCCCTCGAGGGCGAGCAACTGACCCATGATCCGCTGTCCGAAGTTATTCGCGTCCAGCGCAAAGGCGTCAACTATTACGTCAAACGCTACGTCAGTGCCGGCAAAGGCCTGCGGCGCTACCTGGGCAAACCTCGGGTCAAGGCCGAATGGCAGAACCTCAAGCGTTTCGCCAAGTGGGGCATTCCCACCGCAGAGGTTGTGGCCTGGGGGTTGGAGCGGCACGGTGTGACGTACGCCCGTGGGGCAATGATCACCCGCGAACTGCCGCATACCGAAGACTTGTCGGTCCTGGCTAATCGGCATGATCCGAAACTGGCGGACCGCGCCTGGGTTGATACCGTCAGTCGCCAATTGGCCGGTTACACCCGGACCATGCACGACAACCGTTTCACTCATAATGATTTGAAGTGGCGCAACCTGTTGGTCGACGATGAGGCCCGGCTGTTCCTGATCGATTGCCCCAACGGCGATTTCTGGCGCGGCTTCTGGCTCAAATACCGCATCACCAAAGACCTGGCCTGCCTCGACAAGGTCGCCAAGTATCACCTGTCGGCGACCCAGCGCCTGCGCTTTTACCTGCAATACCGCCAATGCGCCCGGCTCGATGCCGCGGACAAGAAACGCATTCGGCACGTGGTGAGATTTTTTGAGGGGCGCGAATGACTGATTTTCTGGCTGCTGAAGACCGCGCGCTGTTCGAGCGTCATGGTCTCGGCACCTTCGACGCGCTTTGGGCCAAACAGCTCGACGCGGTGGACGAGCCCAATACCGGTCGGGGTGGCTGGAGCAGTGTGTTTCGGCTGGATCTGGACGGTCATGGCTACTACCTCAAGCGCCAGAGCAACTACCTGACGCGCTCCCGGCATTCGCCCTTTGGCGAGCCGAGTTTTGCCCGTGAATTTCGCAACATCAGTCGTTATCGGGCGCTGGGTATTCCGGCGCTGCAGGCGGCGTTTTTTGGTGAGCGCAAGGTCGATGGCGAAGTTCGGGCGATTCTGCTGACTCACGCACTGGACGGTTGGGATGATCTGGATTCGCTGTTGCAGCGCTGGTCGGAGCTGAGCGCGATACAGCACTCGGCCATTCTCAAGGCCTGTGGGCAACTGGCGCGACGCCTGCACGGCAGGCGCCAGGTCCACGGTTGCTTCTACCCCAAGCACATTTTTCTTCAGGCCACCGGCGACGGCTATCAGGCGCAATTGATCGACCTGGAAAAAACCCGGCCGCTGTTTTTCGGCCGGCGTGATCGGATCAAGGATCTGGAGCCGCTGCTGCGTCGGGCGCCGGAATGGAGCGACAGCCAGCTGCGCGAATTGTTGGCGGTTTATCTGGATCAGCCGCTGAACAGTTCGCGGGTGGACCGTTGGGTATCGCGCCTGAGTGCGCGGCGCAGTAACAAGGAGACGCGTTGATGCGTTTGTCCGAGCTGAAAAACGCCGGCCGCAGCCCGAGCCTGCCGCTGAGTATTCCACTGGCCGATGCCGCGGGGCCTGCCGATTTGCAGTTGCTGAGTCTGCTGCGGGTGTTGCCGGGACAGCGTTATGTTGGGGCTGGCGTCTGGCGCGGCCGGCCGGTGCTGGCCAAGTTGTTGGTCGGTGGCAAAGCGGCGCGGCATTTTCAACGCGAACTGGACGGTGTGCGTTTGCTGGCCGCTCAGGGGCTGACCACGCCGTTGTTATTGGCCGATGGCCTCAAGGACGGCGAGGGCGGTTGGCTGTTGTTCGATTTCCTTGAGGGTGCCGAGAGCCTGGGGGATGCCTGGAAGCAGGTCGAACACTTGCCCGCATTGGCGGATGAACAATCCGCGGTGCTGGCTGAGGCGTTGGGCGCCATCGGCCAACTGCACAGCAAAGGCCTGTGGCAGGAAGACCTGCACCTGGACAACCTGCTGCGCCATGGCGGTCAGTTGTATTTGATCGATGGCGCCGGTATCTGCGTCGAGACGGCGGGCAAGCCGCTGTCGCAACAGAAAGTCCTGGAAAACCTCGGGGTGTTCTTCGCCCAGTTGCCCAAAGTGCTGGAACCCTTCACCGAAGAGTTGCTGGTGTATTACCTGCTGAGTAATGGCGAACACGCGTTGCCGATGGAGGCGTTGCAAAAACAGATCGACAAGGTCCGTCGCTGGCGTTTGAAGGACTTTCTGATCAAGGTCGGCCGCGAATGCACGCTGTTCAGCGTCCAGCGTGGTGCGTTCGGCTTGCGGGCGATTCGCCGTGAGGAAGAGGCGGCGATGCTGCCGGTGCTGGCACAGGCCGACGCCTTGCTCGATCAGGGGCATCTGTACAAGACCGGCGGCGCGGCGAGCGTCGGCAAGGTCGAGGTGGCCGGGCGCACATTGGTGGTCAAGCGTTACAACATCAAAGGCTTTACCCACTGGCTCAAGCGTTTCTGGCGCCCGAGCCGCGCCTGGCACTCATGGCGCGAAGGCAATCGCCTGGCGTTCCTCGGTATTGCCACGCCAAAACCATTGGCGTTGCTGGAGAAGCGTTTTCTCTGGCTGCGCAGCCGGGCGTACCTGGTGACCGAGTATTTGCCGGGGCCGGACATCATCGAGCGCTTCGCGCCGTACGTTGAGAGCGGGGATGCGCCAGAGGCTGAGCTGCAGGCTCTGGATTACCTGTTTGCCGAGCTGATTGGCGAGCGGATCAGCCATGGCGATTTCAAGGGCCATAACCTGTTCTGGCAACAGGATCGCTGGGCGCTGATCGACCTGGATTCGATGTGTCAGCATGGTTCGCTCAGCAGCTTTGCCCCTGCGTATGCGCGGGATAGGGCGCGGTTCATGCGCAACTGGCCCGAGAGCAGTGCGCTGTACCAAGTGATTGATCAGCGTCTGCCCAAAGATATTTCTAGCGCTGCTTGACGCGGGTCTTCGACGCCATCGCGGGCTTGCCCGCGATGGCGCCAGATCAGTCTCCCGAGAACTGGCGGACAAGTTCTTGTGAATCGTCCTACATGATCTGCAGAACCCATGAACTGTGCCCTGAATAGCCACGATGCTAGTTTGCCTGACGTTCTCGGAGGGCAGATTTTGACGATAAAAATGGCTGTGATGTTGAGCTCTTTTTCACTGGCGTTGTCTGGCTGCGGGACCGCTGTCACGGTGCTGCAGGATGACGAAGACGCCGCTCGTGGCCTCAGAAAGCAAAAGACCTACTGTCAGTCCATTCCTCGCATCTACAGCGGTCTGGCTCACGACTTTTGTCTCCTGCACGCGCCGCCCGATCCCACGGGTATTCTGGTGCCGTTCGTATTGCTGGACTTGACCCTTTCGGGTGTATTCGACACGGTTTTCTTGCCCTATACGATTTACCGGCAAGCTGCCGACGGAAACATCAGGATTTACTGGCGGCCGGGTCGCGGATGAGCAAAGGCGAACGCTTGGGCTCGACGTCATCTTCACGGCGCCGATTAGGGCAGGGTCATTCCCGCCACGTTTACGCTATAATCCCGCCCTTTAGCTGTCTCTCGCCCCTTGCGAGGGCACATTAATTTTTGAGGCGCGTTGCGCCTGCATGCAGACTAAAGAGGCTAGACCCCTGTGGCATTGACGATTCTTGGCCTGTCCGGCGCCCTTAGCCATGATCCTTCCGCAGCCTTGTACATCGACGGCAAGCTGGTCGCGGCGGCTGAAGAAGAGCGTTTCGTGCGCGATAAACATGCAAAGAACCGCATGCCTTACGAATCGGCGAAATTCTGCCTCGAGCAGGCGGGCATCAAGCCATCCGACGTTGACGTGGTGGCGATTCCATTCGCGCCGATCAGCCTGTTCGGCAAGGCTCGCTGGCACTACGCCAAGCGCTACTGGTACGCCCCGGACCGCGCCCTCGACGCGATCCTGATGGGTAACCGTCGCTACAAGCGCTATCGCAACAAGATTGTCTGGTGCCTCGAGCAATTGGGTTTCGATCCGAAAAAGATCAAGATCGAGCCGGTCGAGCACCACTTGGCCCACGCCTCCAGCGCCTACCACTGCTCCGGTTTCAAAGAGAAAACCGCGATCCTGGGGATTGACGGTAAGGGCGAGTACGCCACGACTTTCTTCGGTTATGGCGAAAACGGCAAGATCCACAAGATCAAGGAATTCTTCGATCCGGACTCCCTCGGCGGCCTGTACGGCGCGATCACCGAGTTCCTCGGCTTCGAGATGCTCGACGGTGAGTTCAAGGTCATGGGCATGGCGCCGTACGGCGACGCCAGCAAATACGATTTTTCGCGCCTGGCCTCGTTCGAAAACGGCGAGCTGGTGATCAACACCGACTACGCCAACGTCATCGGCCTGCGTCGTTATAAAGAGAAGGGCAAGGGTTTCTACTTCTCGCCGAAGCTGATCGAGTGGCTGGGGCCGAAGCGCGAGGGCGATATCGCCGACGAGCCCTACATTCACTACGCCGCGAGCATGCAAGCGCTGTTCGAGAAACTGGCGTTGCAGATGATCGACCATTACCTGGGCGATGTGCTCAAGGAAACCGGCAAGCTGGCCTTCGCCGGTGGTTGTGCGTTGAACGTCAAGCTGAACCAGAAGATCATTGCCCGCGACGACATCAAAGAACTGTTCGTCCAGCCTGCGTCCGGCGATGCCGGTACCGCGGTGGGTGCAGCGGCTTATGTGTCTCATGCCCGTGGTGTACCGGTCGAGAAGATGGAACACGTCTACCTCGGCCCGTCCTACAGCAATGAAGACGTGATCGCGGCCTGCGCCCGTCACGCCGACAAGCCAAAGTGGCGCAAGCTCGACAATATGCCGGAGCAGATCGCCAAAATCATGGTCGATGGCAACCCGGTGGCCTGGTTCCAGGGTCGCATGGAGTTCGGTCCGCGTGCCTTGGGCGGTCGTTCGATCATTGGCTGTCCGAGCGTGGCCGGCGTGGCGGACCGTATCAACCATCAGATCAAGTTCCGCGAGCGCTGGAGGCCTTTCTGCCCGTCGATGCTCGACACCGTTGCGCCGCAAATGATCAAGATCGATCACCCTGCACCGTTCATGACCTTCACCTTCGAAGTGGCTGAAGAGTGGAAAACCCGCGTGCCGGAAGTCGTCCATGAAGACGGCACGTCCCGGGCCCAGGTGCTCAAGCGCGAATACAACCCGCGCTACTACGACATGATGAAGGCGCTGGAAGTACTGACCGGCAACGGTGTGTCGCTGAACACTTCGCTCAACCGTCGTGGCGAGCCGATGATCTGCTCGCCGACCGACGCCTTGAACATGTTCTTCGGTTCCGACCTGCAGTACCTGATCATGGAAGACATTCTGGTGGTCAAAGAAGGCGCGGACGCTTATGACTCGCTCGGCTGAACGCCATGTGCTGCAGTTCTGTCACGGCTATGACGGGCCGTTTCTGGACTGCGCCCGGCAGTACGCCAGCCTGTTCGCGGGGACCGGTTATCGCGTGACCACGGTGTTCCTGACCGGTGCTGCAGATAGCCAAGTCGCCGCGAACTGTGCGTCCGACGAGGTGCTGTTCATGGAGTACAGCTCCAAGGCCATTCGTGGCCTGAAGCTGGGCGCCATCGGCGATCTGCGCAAGATCGCCGCGTCGCGCAACTTCAGTTTCTGCATCGCTCACCGTTTCAAACCGATCTACATCGCCCTGCTCGGCACTTCGTTGCCGGTGATTGGCGTGCATCACGCGTTTGGTGATTACCAGCGCCGCACCCGCAAACTGTTCGCGCATATTTTCCGCAAACGCCTGAGCCTGCTCGGCGTCTCCGATGCGGTGCGTGACGACATGCGCCGTTGCTTGCCGAAATGGCCGCAGGCGCGGATTCAGACGCTCTATAACCGGATTGATGTACAGGCGTTACAGGCCAGTCAGGTGTCGGTTCGCGAGGCCCGGGAAACCCTCGGTCTGTCGATGGATGCCTGGATTGTCGGCAACGTCGGGCGCCTGCATCCGGACAAGGATCAGACTACGTTGTTGCATGGTTTTGCCACGGCATTGCCGGGGTTGCCGGCCAACAGTCAGCTGGTGATTCTGGGCAGCGGTCGGCTGGAGCAGGACCTCAAGGCCCTGGCGCGTGAACTGGGTATTGGCGATCGCGTGCTGTTCCTCGGCCAGGTGCCCGAGGCGCGTCGCTACTTCCGTGCTTTCGATGTGTTTGCCTTGAGTTCCGATCATGAACCGTTCGGCATGGTATTGCTGGAGGCCATGGCCGCCGGTGTGCCGTTGCTCGCCACCGCGTGTGGTGGCGCCAGGGAAGTGGTCGAAGGTGTGGGCATTCTATTTCCGCTGGGCGATGCCGGGCACCTGGCTCAAGGGCTGCAACATCTGGCCGCGATGGACGAGCAGCAACGCCGCCAGTGCGCCGAGCTGATGTTCGACCGCTTGCGTGAGCGCTTCTCCGATCGCGCGGTGCGCGATGCTTTCTGGCATTTGCCGCACGTTACCGAACTGGCACCGAGGGGCTGATGCTCAACCGATTTCAAGGCTGGCGCGAGCGTGGCTGGGTGCAGGTCGACGCCTCGACTTATGCACAAACCTGGCAGCGTTTTGGCGGCAGCGTCGCGACTCATCCTCTGGTGGTCGAACGTCTGGCACAGTTGGCCGACATCCCGGTGCGTTACCTGGCTTGGGAGCAGGACGGCGAAGTGAAAGCCGCCATCCCGACCTGGGGGCGCGACCTGGCGCTGTCCAAGGACGTGCTCAAGCGCACGGGTAAAAAAGGCCTGTTCGACCTCGGCAATGCCGAACTGATCCTGCCGGCCGCCGCCGATGCCCAGGCACCGTTGCGCCATCGGGGGCGTTACCTGTCGGCGCTGAGCGAAGGTCGTTTTACCGGTATCAAGCTGCAGACAGAACAACTGGCGCTGGCCCGCACGCCTGAAGAACTGTCGAAAAAGTTTCGCTACAACCAGCGCCGCGAGTTGCGTCTGCTGGAAGAGGCGGGCGGCGTGGTGCGGCCGGTTACCGAGTTTTCCAGCAGTGAGCTGGCGGCGATCTATTGCGACCTGTTCCAGCGTCGCTGGGGCTTTCCGGCCACCGGTGCCGAGCGCATGGGCGAGGTGATCGAGTTGTTGCGCGAGTTGCTGATCGGCTCGGTGATTTTCCTCAACGACGCACCGATTGCGACTCAACTGGTGTACCGCGTCGAGGCGCCGGAATGGATCAGCATCGAATACGTCAACGGCGGTGTCGATCCCGAGACCCGCGAATTCAGCCCGGGCAGCGTGCTGAGCTTCCTCAACACCCAAAGCGCCTGGGAACATGCACGCGCGTTGGATAAACCCCTACGGTTTTCCTTTGGTCGAACCGACCGTGAGTACAAGGACCGTTGGTGCAATTCTGTGCCGGTCTTCACGGTATGAGCCAACCCATGAGCCGCAAACAGCAACTGCTCAAGCGCCATCGGCGCAACAAACGCATCGGCCTGTTGATTGCGTTGATGCTGCTGATCGCGATCGGCGTGCTGGTGGCCTGGTGGCTGCCGCTGGTGCTTGCGGTGCTGGGCTGGATCGCCCACGAGGCGTGGTTTGCCGACCATCTGTTTTATTCTCCCCAAGACGATTACCAATACAGCTTCCCGCCGTATACCCCGCAACCCAAGATTCATCTGGACGGTGAACGGCTACGGCTGGATGAGGGTGTCATGCTGGTCGATGACGCCACGCTGATACTGGCGCTGCGGGTGAAAAGTACTTGGCTGGGGCGCTTTATCGATCCGGTGGTCGAGTTGCTGGGGGGGGATAACCCCGACCGGCAAACCTTCGAGCGCGGTGTAAACGGCCTGCGTTACCTCAATCTCAGTGGTCAGGCAAACGTGTTGTCGCAAGGCGAGTTGCGTCTGCGCGGGCGTTTCTGTCGGTTGCTCGGCGAGCCTGTGCTCTGGGCGTTCGAGCAACCGGACTACCGCCGTCAGCGAGTGATGGTGATTGCACCCCATGCCGACGACGCTGAATTGGCCGCATACGGTTTGTACAGCCAGGCCGACGAAGCCTGGATCGTCACCCTGACCGCCGGTGAAATTGAAGCCGAACATTATCAACAGATGGGTCTGAACACGGTCGAGGCGGCTCGTCTCAAAGGCCGTTTGCGGGCCTGGGATAGCATCGCCGTACCGCGCTGGGCCGGGGTGCCTGAGGCCCATTGCGTGCAGTTGGGGTATTTTTGCCTGCAACTGGCGGCGATGCAGGCCGCGCCGGCCACACCGGTAGGTTCGCGCGAAGCGGATTTGGGAGACACCCGGTTATTTCGTCAGTTGAATCCATTTGCCCTGCCGGGCGATGTCGATGGTGCGCCGACCTGGAATAATTTACTGGCCGATCTGCGTGAACTGTTGCTGAGGGCGCGTCCGCAAGTGATCGTATTGCCGCATCCGTCCCTCGACCCGCACCCGGATCACATCTGTGCCCAGGCAGCGGTTCTCGAAGCGTTGAGCGGGCTGGAGTGGCAGCCGACCACCGTGCTTGGCTATGCCAACCATCTGCATGACAATGATCGTTGGCCTATGGGGGATGCGGGTCATGGCATCGCCCTGCCACCGACGTTCGATTCGACAACGCCGATGCAGCCCTGCTGTCTGCGAATGCCTTTGGCGCGTCAGCGTGATAAAGCAATGGCGTTGGGCATGATGCACGACCTGCAACCGCCCATGCCGTTCAAGCGACGTTTACGACGGTTGATACAGTGGCTTCTGGCCAGTAGGGTGCCACCCGTCTATGGCGAGAACGAGTTCTTTCGCAAGGCGGTCAGGCAGCATGAGTTGTTCTGGGTTCTGAAGCATGGTGAAACATCTGTTAGGCAGAAATGAAGTATCGCGCGGCCTAGCATGGCGCCGTATCCACGCAGCAGTGAGTATTTCTGTGATCAATCCATGCCCGCGCATCCTGTTCCTGATTCCGTATTTCGGTCATTGGCCGTTCTGGATGCCGTTTTTCCTCGAGAGTTGCCGACGCAACGCCGATATCGACTGGTTGCTGTTCAGTGATTGCGGTACTCCTGAGAACCTGCCGCCCAACGTGACTGTTGAAGCCATGAGTTTCAGCGAGTACTGCGCGCTGGTGTCACAGCGGCTGAATATCGACTTTGTGCCGGACGCGCCTTATAAGCTCTGCGACATCAAGCCTGCCCTGGGGCATATTCATGTCGACCGCCTGCAAGGCTATGATTTCTGGGCGTTCGGCGATATTGATCTGGTATTTGGTGACCTGCGAAGTTATTTCACCGCTGATCGGTTGGCCAGTTATGACCTGTTCTCTACCCACGAGCGGCGGGTGGCAGGCCATCTCTGTCTGATGCGCAACACTGCCCGCAAACGTGAGTTGTTCATGCAGATCAAGGACTGGCAAACACGCTTTACCGATCAGGCGCATCACGCGCTGGATGAAGGCGCATTCAGTCGGATCTTCCTCTGGCGCAAGAATTTTCCCGAGCCACTGTTCTCTCTGTTGGGCAAGCTCAATTCGTGGCGCCGCCGCAGCGAATTCATCGAGGCGTTCAGTACGCCGGGCGGTTGCATCAAGTGGCACGACGGCACGAATGATTTTCCGCAGCACTGGTATTGGCGCAATGGCTGTTTGAGTAACGATCGCGATGGCGACCGCCGGTATCCGTATTTCCACTTCGTCTGCTGGAAACGCAACGAATGGTCACGGTTGCCCCCACCCGATCCAGCCGAGATCAGGCGCCTCGCCGCCGAGCCGGCATGGGTCATCGATGCGACTGGTTTTCACCGGGGAGAGTTATGAGTCAACGGTCAAAGGTTCTGCAGTTGCAGCCGGACTACAACGTCAAAGCCCATGATTTTGCCGACCTCGCGGAGCAGATCGTCAAGGCCCTGCCGAGCGATCGCTATGAAGTGACCGCGGCGTTCCTGCGTGGCAAGCCCGGGCCTGGCGAGGCCGTAAGTCGCGCCGACCGTTCGGTGTATTTCGAGTTTTCCGACAAGTCCCTCAAGGGCATGCGCCTGCGCGCCATGTGGCAGTTGTACAAGTTTTGCCGCGCAGAAAAATTCGACGTGGTGATTTGCAATCGCTTCAAACCGGTAAACATGATGCTGGCGCTCAACCGTTGGTTGAAAGTACCGCTGTGCATCGGCATCTCCCACGGTTTTGGCGAGTACGACCGGTTTTACCGGCGCCGCCAGACCCAACGCCTGATCGATCGCCATTGGCGCTTTGTCGGCGTGTCGCCAGCGGTCAAACAGTACCTGCTCGATTGCGACTGCGGCTTTACCGACCAGAATACCTACGCGATCACCAACGCCATCGACATCGAGCAGGCTGAAGGTTTGCAGCACAGCCGCGAGCGTGCTCGCGAGTTATTGGGCATCGAACCGTCGGTGCGCTTGATCGGTGCATTGGGCCGGCTGGTGCCGGTCAAGGGCCACACCTACCTGCTGCAGGCCTTTGCCACCCTCAAGGACAAATACCCGAACACCCAACTGGCAATCATTGGTGCGGGGCGTGAAGAGTCGCGCCTGGCCGCCGAGATCGAGCGCCTTGGGTTGACCGGTCGTGCGCATTTGCTGGGTTTCAAGGAAAACGCCTTGCAGTATGTTCGGGCGTTCGACATCTGGACCATGCCGTCCTTGGCTGAAGGCCTGGGGCTGGCATTGCTCGAGGGCATGAGCGGGCACCTGCCGGTAATCGCCTCGAACGTACCGGCCATGTTGCCGCTGATTCAGGGCGCGGGCGGTCTGGCAATTACCCCGGCGGACGTGCCGACGCTGGTCGCAGCGCTGGAGAACTACCTGGGGCTGTCGGATGACGAGCTCAAGGCCAAGGGTGAACAGGCCTACCGCTATCTCCAGGAGCAACACGACATCGAGGTATTCCGCCAGGAGTACCTGAACCTGATCGACTCCGGCTTGAGTCAAGCCCGCAGGGAGCAACCATGAACGACGTGCAACCTCTCGTCACGGTCATCATCGCGTCGTACAACCACGGTCGCTATATCGAGGAAAGCATCCTCAGCGTCCTCACCCAGACCTACAAGAATATCGAGTTGCTGGTCATCGATGACGGCTCCAGCGATGACAGCGTCGAGCGCATCAATGCCTTGCAGGCGCAGCACGATTTCGATTTCCGGGTCCAGCAGAACCAGGGGCTGACCAACACCCTCAACGGCGCCATTGCGCGCTCAAAGGGCAGTTTGATCGTGCCGTTCGGGTCCGATGACATCATGTTGCCGGAGCGCATCGCCACCCAGGTGGCGTATATGGATGGCAAGCCCGAGGTCGGGATCTGCGCCGGCAACATCGAACTGATCGACGCCGACGGCAATCTCTATCCGGAGAATCGTCAGCGTCGCGATGTGCCGTTCCGTCGTCTGGACTTCGATGACATGTTCCTGGAGCGCAAGCCTTATCCGCCGGCGCCGACCCTGATGATTCGCCGTGAAGCGCTGGACAAGGTAGGCGGCTTCGATCCGAACATTCGCCTGGAGGACTTGCTGATCGAGTTGAAGGTGACCCGCGCCGGCTACTTCATCGATGGCCTGAATGTGCTGATGGCGCGCTATCGCAAGCACGCCACCAACTCCTACAAGAATAACCGCTTCATGATCGACAACATCCTGCGTTCCTACGCGCTGTTCAGCGATCATCCGTTGTACGACGAGGTGCGCTACAAATTCCTCAGCTCGATGTTCCTGAAAACCTCCAATCGCGACCGCAAGCTGGCGCGCGAACTGCTGGCGCAGATACCGTTCAAGGCCTGGAACAAGAAGACCTGGCGCGGCCTGGGGCGGCTGTATTTCTCACCGCTGGAAAAAGACTGAGCCCACCCTGAGACGCGCAGCCATCGATGCCGGTATAGCGGCCCTCACCGGCATGCCTGAGGTGTCGGGAACAGGGCGGCGGTCACGATGGCCAGCAGGTAGGCCGCCAGCGCAATGAACGGGTTGGTTTCGACTATTAATGAGCCCGGGCGGGATGACTCCCGGTCAGTACTTGCCTGTGTAGGTTATCCACTGCAGATTTCGACGCCATCACGGCGTAGCCCTGAAGTAGCGCGCCAAAGTGGTCTTCGAACAGCCAGCGTCGATCCACGGCGTAACGCTGCATATGGCGCAGATTGCGCTTGCGCAGGGACAGGCTCAGCGATGACGGGTAGATGCGCATGTCCGCCAGATCGATCAGGCCGAACTCACCGTCATCCAGTACCAGTACATTGCCCAGGTGCAGTGACCGGAAATAGACACCTTGTTCATGCAGTTGCGCCATGAACTTGCCGAAACGCTCAACCAGCGCCTGACGCACCGCGGGCGCGGTGATGCCTTGAAGAACCTGACGCAAAGTGCTGCCCGGCAGCGGCGAATAGTGTACGGCACTGCTACCGTCCTTGAGTCGATACAGGTCCAGAATTTGCGGGGTCGGGATACCCAGGTTGCGCAATTGCTCGCTGTTGGCGGCAAACCGTTCGGAATAGGGGTTGAAGCTACCCGAGGTGTACCAGCGACGGCGGCGGAACAACTTGAGGAAGCTGCCATCGACCAGGCGCAGGACTTTTGGCCCCAGCCCGTCTTCCTCGATCACCTGGGCACTGGCGGTCAACTGTTGCAGGGCGGCCGGCGTCAAGGTCCTGATCGGCATTGCCAATAGGCGCCTGGCCCGTTGGTTGATGCTTAATGCGGCGACCAGCGCCAGCGGAATCCACAGCAAAAACCAGTGCTCCTTGGGCCGGGAAATGATACCGCCGCCTTCGGTCAGGCCGGCGCCGATGCCGAATACCAGCCAGGTCGAGGCGATGATGAACAACGGCTGCAGGCGATACCGCCAGCTATTCAGCAAGCACCGGACCTGGAAGAACAGCCACGGCAGCAAGCCGAAAATACCAACGTAATAGAGCACCCCCAAGGCGAAGCTATGAGGCTCCTGCAAGGTGTAGCCGATACCGGGGTCGAGAGTCAGGGTGGCGTTGTAGCCATGACCGATCCACGGGTGCTCGGCAATTTTTTGCAGGGCCAGCTGCCAGATTTCAAAGCGATAGGAGTCGCCGCGCTCGACGATCATCTGCGAAAACAGTACGGCAACCGCTGCGCCACCGATCAACAGGGTACCCAGCAATATGAAAGAACGACGGTTCCAGCTGATGAAACTCAGCCATAACGCAGCCAGTGTCAAAGCAACCAGCGGGGTTCTGGAGCCGGTGGCGATCACCGTGGCGAACATGATCGCCATCGCCGGGATGCTCAGCCAGAGCATCTGGCGACGCTTGCAGGTCATGCTCACGCTCAGCCAGTAGGTACAAAAAAAGCCGAATACGTGGGAGCTGAGCAGTGGGTTGTCGAATGCGCCGCTCCCGATCAGGCGCATGCCCGGCTCGTAGTGGCGGGTAAACATGAACAGGTTGTAGGCCGACGCGATCAGCCCGACCATTGCGGCACTGAACAGCAGGGGCTGGATGATCTCGCTTCGGTAGCGCACCAGCAGGTAGCAGCCAGCGAACAACAGCAGGGTGTGCAAAGCGGGTTTGAACTGACCGGTGACGCTTTGATCCATCGGCGGCCCCCAGCTCAGGCTGAGCAAGGCCCAGGCGGCGAACAACAGCACCGCGACGAAGATCGGTTCGCGCAGCAACTCTTTGAGTTCGCGGGGGCGCAGGCACAGGACAATAAACGATGGGATGCTGAACAGGCCATAAAACATCTTGTGATGCAGGCTGCGACCAGGCAGAAAGAACATCGCGCACAGCAGCAGGAAGTAGCCGAGTGGAAGAATCCAGAGGCAAATGAAATCGAAGACTCGATTGGATGTGTTGTTGAAGCCACTGAGTTGCATGCTGAGAGATTCAATCCTGAAGTTGATCGGCCATTTGGGGTGATGGCTATTTGATGTTGAATTCTGACGCTTAACAATAACAGCCTTTATGCGATTGCCAGAACCCTGAAGAAGCTGTGCTAAAGTCAGCGTCCTTTTTATCGACATTCGCGTGATATGACCGACTCCAGTCTCTCCGCAAGCCCATCGAGCTTGAAAATTTACTTCCGCCTGCTCAGCTATGTCCGGCCGTACATCAGCCTGTTCCTGATCAGCATTGTCGGTTTTCTGATTTTCGCTTCGACTCAGCCAATGCTCGGGTACATCCTCAAGTATTTCGTCGACGGCCTGTCCAATCCCGAAGCGGCGCTCTTTCCAACCGTACCGTACCTGCGTGATCTGCAACTGCTGCAGGCCGTGCCTTTGCTGATCATCCTGATTGCAGCGTGGCAGGGGCTCGGATCTTATCTGGGCAACTACTTTCTGGCCAAGGTTTCCCTCGGACTTGTCCACGACTTGCGTGTGCAGTTGTTCAACAATCTGCTGGTCTTGCCCAACCGTTATTTCGACAAGCATAACTCGGGTCATCTGATTTCGCGCATCACCTTCAACGTAACCATGGTCACGGGGGCGGCTACAGATGCGATCAAGGTCGTAATCCGTGAAGGCATGACGGTGGCGTTCCTGTTCGCCTCGCTGCTGTTCATGAACTGGCGCCTGACGCTGGTCATGGTTGCGATCCTGCCGTTGATCGCCTTTATGGTGCGCACCGCCAGCAAGAAATTCCGTAAACAGAGCAAGAAGATCCAGGCTGCCATGGGGGACGTGACCCACGTGGCCTCGGAAACGATCCAGGGCTATCGCGTGGTGCGCAGCTTCGGCGGCGAAGTCTATGAAGAAAGGCGCTTCTTCAATGCCAGCCAGGGCAACACCGACAAGCAATTGCGCATGACTCGCACCGGCGCTATCTATACGCCGCTGTTGCAGCTGGTGATCTACACCGCCATGGCGGTGCTGATGTTCCTGGTGTTGTTCCTGCGCGGAGATGCGTCCGCCGGTGACATGGTGGCCTACATCACTCTGGCAGGCCTGCTGCCGAAGCCGATCCGCCAATTGTCTGAAGTCAGCTCGACCATCCAGAAAGGTGTGGCCGGCGCCGAGAGTATCTTCGAGCAACTGGACGTCGAACCCGAAGTCGATAACGGCACCATCGAGCGCGATGCCGTCAGCGGTCGTCTGGATGTGCGTCACTTGAGCTTCACTTACCCGGGCACCGATCGCCAGGTACTCGATGACATCAGTTTCTCGGTCGAGCCGGGGCAAATGGTGGCATTGGTGGGGCGTTCGGGCAGCGGCAAGTCGACATTGGCCAACCTGATTCCGCGCTTCTATCACCACGACAAGGGCGAGATCCTGATCGATGGCGTTGAAGTGGAACAGTACAAGCTGCTGAACCTGCGCAGGCACATCGCCCAGGTGACCCAGCATGTGACGCTGTTCAGCGACACCGTGGCCAACAACATTGCGTATGGCGATCTGGCTGGGGCTCCCCGCGAAGACATCGAGAAAGCGGCAAGAGACGCCTACGCGATGGACTTCATTGCGCAGTTGCCCGAAGGCCTGGACACCCAGGTCGGCGAGAACGGCGTGTTGCTGTCCGGCGGTCAACGTCAGCGTCTGGCAATTGCCCGGGCCTTACTGAAGAATGCACCGTTGCTGATTCTCGACGAAGCCACTTCGGCCCTCGATACCGAATCCGAGCGGCATATTCAGGCTGCGCTGGATCAGGTCATGAAAGGTCGAACGACGCTGGTCATCGCTCACCGGTTGTCGACCATCGAGAAGGCTGACCTGATTCTGGTCATGGATCAGGGCCGGATCGTCGAGCGCGGCACCCATGCCGAGCTTCTGGCGCAGAATGGCTACTACGCCCGCCTGAACGCCATGGGCCTCGACGCCCCGGCTGAAGACATCGCCTGATTCGATGCAAGGGTGAGCCCTGCTCACCCTTGCGTTCACCGGCGTGCAACGCGTCCGGTGGATTGTATCCAGACCTTTACGCTTCTTGACCAAACCGGAATAAATCTCGGCAACGCGCTTGTTAAGGTTCCTGAACGAACTTTGACTTCAATCGAGGGGGGCAACCCTTTCGCGCGGGTACTGCCATGCTGCAACGTTATCTCTGGAAGCTCTTGCCCAAGCCGCAGCGGGCTTTCCTGCTGGGACGCCTGTCGGTCGTGGACCGTCAGGTGATCAACAAGTCGATGTCGGCCAGCCTGAGCTTCCCACGGGCCTTCGAGCAGCGTTCCTGTCTATTCATTCATGTTCCCAAGTGTGCCGGGAGCAGCGTATGTGCGGCGATGTTCGATGGGTGGAGCCCCGGGCACTTGCCGTTGTACTGGTACGAGCAGCAATTTCCCGAGCAGTTTGCCGCCAGTTTCAAGTTCGCCTTCGTTCGTGATCCGCTGGAAAGGGCCTACTCGGCTTATGCTTTTTTGCGCGGCAATGAGTTGGGCCGGCGCGATCAGGCGGCGCAGAGGCTGGTCTGCCACTACCGCGACTTCGATGATTTCGTCGCTCGCTGGCTGCATTCGGAGACCATCAGCCGACAAATGCATTTTGCCGCGCAAACGGATTTTCTGACCGACTCCCTGGGGCATCTGGCCCTGGACTTCATTGGCTACCAGGAGCATCTGGAGCGGGATTTTCGCCTGGTCTGCGAACAGGTGGGTCACTGGGCGGTGTTGCCTCACGTCAACGGCTCGCAACAGCGGCGTCCGATGCTTGCCCGCGATTTCTGCTCGGTGCGTACCCGTCGGCTGGTGCGGCGGGTGTACCAGCGCGATTACGAAATGCTCGGTTATGAATGAGCCCCTGTCGATACCTGTTCCAGAGATCAGGCCTTACGATCTGTCACTGTCGAACCGCGACCGCGCCGCAATCAAATTCCAGCACCCGCGTTGCCTGTGGTTGACGGGCCTGTCGGGCGCGGGCAAGTCGACCCTGGCCAATGCACTGGAGTTGCAACTCAATCGGCGCGGGCTGCACACGTTCCTGCTCGATGGCGACAACCTGCGCAATGGCCTGTGTCGTGACTTGGGAATGAGTGCTGAGTGTCGCCGGGAAAACATCCGGCGCATGGCCGAGGTGGCACGGCTGATGGTCGACGCCGGTTTGATTGTGATTGTTGCGGCGATCTCGCCGTTTCGCGCAGAGCGTGATGCCGCTCGTCGGTTGTTCGCTGAGGGCGATTTCATCGAGGTATACGTGAGCACGCCGTTCGCGGTGTGCGCGCAACGGGACCCCAAAGGTTTGTATCAAGCGGCCCGCCAAGGGCGGATCAAGAACTTCACTGGCATCGACAGCCCTTATGAGGCACCGCTGACGGCTGAGTGCGAGATCGACACCCAGGTGCTGCAACGTGAGGACGCTTGCCATCGTTTATCGCAATTTCTGCTCAATAAATGAACAGAATTCCCTGCCGATTCATCCGGTTGCAGCCGCCCCGCAAGCCAGCGCCAACCCTGTGTTAATATCGCGCCCCTGTTCATTTTGTATGTGGGTTGCTCCATGAAGTTGTCCATGCCGCGATTCAATCAAGCCCCTGTCTTGGTGGTCGGCGATGTCATGCTCGACCGTTACTGGCATGGTGGTACCTCACGGATCTCCCCTGAGGCGCCGGTACCGGTCGTCAAGGTCGAGCACATCGAGGACCGCCCGGGCGGTGCCGCCAACGTTGCCTTGAACATTGCCGCGCTCGGTGCGCCGGCCTCGCTGGTCGGCGTGACCGGCGACGACGAAGCCGCCGACAGCCTGGTCAATAGCCTCAAGGGTGCCGGCGTGCGGGCGTTGTTCCAGCGCATTGCGCACCAGCCGACCATCGTCAAGCTGCGGGTCATGAGCCGTCACCAGCAATTGCTGCGTATCGACTTCGAAGAGCCTTTCGCAACTGACGCCCTGGCGCTGGGCGAGCAAGTCGACGAATTGCTCGAAGGCATCAAGGTGTTGGTGCTGTCCGACTATGGCAAAGGAGCGCTGAAAAACCATCAGGTGCTGATCCAGGCCGCCCGTGCCCGTGGCATTCCGGTGCTGGCCGATCCCAAGGGCAAGGATTTCTCGATCTACCGTGGCGCGAGCCTGATCACCCCGAACCTCAGCGAGTTCGAAACCATCGTCGGCGGTTGCGCCGATGAGCACGAACTGGTGAGCAAGGGCGCGCAGCTGATGCACGACCTCGACCTCGGTGCATTGCTGGTAACCCGTGGCGAGCACGGCATGACCTTGCTGCGCCCGGATCATCCGGCGCTGCACCTGCCGGCCCGTGCCCGTGAAGTGTTCGACGTGACCGGCGCCGGCGACACGGTGATTTCTACCCTGGCGGCGGCGATCGCCGCTGGCGAAGAGCTGCCCCATGCGGTGGCCCTGGCCAACCTGGCGGCGGGCATCGTGGTCGGCAAGCTCGGTACCGCGGCCATCAGCGCACCGGAACTGCGTCGTGCGATCCAGCGTGAGGAAGGCTCCGAGCGCGGTGTGCTGGGCCTCGAGCAGTTGCTGCTGGCGGTCGATGACGCGCGAGCGCACAAAGAGAAGATCGTGTTCACCAACGGTTGCTTCGACATCCTGCATGCCGGCCACGTGACTTACCTCGAACAGGCGCGCGCCCAAGGTGATCGCCTTATCGTGGCGGTCAATGACGATGCGTCGGTGAGTCGCTTGAAAGGGCCGGGTCGGCCGATCAACAGCGTCGACCGTCGCATGGCGGTGCTGGCAGGTTTAGGCGCCGTCGATTGGGTGATCAGCTTCTCTGAAGGCACCCCGGAAAACCTGCTGCGTGCGGTCAAGCCGGATGTACTGGTCAAGGGCGGTGATTACGGGATCGACCAAGTGGTTGGCGCGGACATCGTCAGCGCTTACGGCGGGACCGTGAAAGTGCTGGGGCTGGTGGAAAACAGCTCGACCACGGCGATTGTCGAGAAGATTCGCCAATCAGAGCCGGAGTAAAGCCATAAAAAAGATCGCAGCCATCGGTGGCCCCTACAGGTATACACATGACCCTGTAGGGGCCGCCGAAGGCTGCGATCTTTTGCTTTTGTGATGCTTCAAGAGCTGACTTTCTTGCGCGGCACGATTCTTTTCAGCAGTTGCTTCGCCTTCCCGCGTAACCGGGCCAGGCCCGAATCCTTCCCCGGTGGGGTCAAACCCTGCTGCCGCACCCAATCCTTCCAGCGAATCCGCTCATCCCTCACCAGCCAGCCTTCCTGCCGGGCAAAACTCTCCGCCAGATACAACCCGCGGGTACTTGCCGGGTACAGGTGATCCTTTTTCAGGGTATAGAGCTCGGCCATCGGCTGACCGTCCTGCAGTGGCATCAGGTACAAATCGGGACGTTTGCGATCGAGCCGGGCCACCAGTTGATCGCCCTCCAGCCGCTCGTCGACATGGAACAGGCTCAGGGATTTGGCTTCCTTGGGCACGTCCAGGCGCAAATCGTAGATCAATTGCAGCGAGGCTGTCGGCAAGTGCACGTAGGCCCGGGGACGTTCGATCAGCGGCATGTTCGCGCAGCGCACCGGCCGCGCCGAGCCGGAGAGTGGTGTCAGGCGAAACGGCAGGGCTTCGCGGTAATGCAGGGCTGCCGAGTAGGGCGCTGGCAGCCAGGTTTCGTTGAAACGCCCGCTGAGCCAGCCCTCCGGGGTTTCCAGCAGGCACTCTTCGGCAATTTCCTGGGTCGCCGTGTGCAGCGGCAGGTTCAGCTCATGGGCCGGCACGTAGCCGGAGATCAGCTTGAGCACCACGTCGCCGCGATCCTGCCGACGCTGACGCACCAACACCCAGTAATCGCGATTCTGCCAATGCAGGGTCAGGCGCACCGAGACCCCAAGGTTCGCCAGCTCCAGGGCAAACCGCTCGCTGTCGGCCACCGTCACCGGACGGCGGCGTTGCAGGGTCTGGGAAAAATTCAACGGCATCCCGACGCTCTGATAACTCAAACCTTCGGGTGTGGCTTCGACGAACAGCGGCAGGGTCTTGAAGTTGCTCGGGTTCTTTCTGATCAGCGTACGCGGCATGTCGGCTCCTGCTTAAGGCCGCGTGGGCGGCATCAATGGCTACGAAGGACCTGGGCAACGGTCGCGACGTTATGGGCGAGGTGCAGCGGATTGATGGTCCCGACAATAGCACTGGCCACCCCCGGGTGTTCAAACAACAACTCGAAGCTGGCACGCACCGGATCAACGCCCGGGCTCAGGCACACATGGCCGCTGGCCAGGGCCTTTTTGACCAGGATCGCTTTGCCGTGAGCAGCAGCATAGTCAATGACTGGCTTCTCGTTCTGTTCGTTCAGATTGTAGGTGACCATTGCGCAATCACCTTGTTCCAGAGCCTTCAAACCGCCTTCGACGGTTTTACCGGAAAAACCGAAACCGCGAATCTTGCCTTCGCGCTTGAGCTCGGCAAGGGTCGCATAGACCTCACTGTCGTTGAGGATCGCCAGGTCGTTGCCGTCGGAATGCACCAGCACCAGATCGATAAAGTCCGTTTCCAGGCGTTGCAGGCTGCGCTCCACTGAGAGCCGGGTATGCGCGGCGCTGAAATCATGGCGGGACTGACCGTCGGCGAACTCTTCACCGACCTTGCTGACGATTACCCAGTCCTGACGCTGACCACGCAGCAACGGGCCGAGACGCTCTTCGCTGCGGCCATAGGCCGGGGCGGTGTCGATCAGGTTGATGCCCAGGTCGCGCGCGAGTTTGAGCAGCATGCGGGCTTCGTCGTCGCCGGGGATCTGAAAGCCGTTGGGGTATTTCACCCCTTGATCGCGGCCAAGTTTCACTGTGCCCAGGCCCAGGGGCGATACCAGCAGGCCGGTGCTGCCCAGCGGACGATGCAGGTCATGCAGGGTCGGTTGGCTCATGGCAGCAGTTGCTCCCAGGCAGGGGTCCCTATCGGCGGTTTCGGCAGTTCCGGCAGCGTGGCCGGATGGCTCGGCTGAATACCGTCGCGTTGCAGTGTGGCGAAGACGCGGTCGGCGAAGTCCGGTGCCAGGGCCAGTTTGGTCGGCCAGCCCACCAGCAGACGATTCTTCTCGGCGAGGAAGGCGTTGTCCGGGCGGGTCAAGCCCGATTGCAGCGGCTCGGCGCGTTCGACCCGCAAGGTCGCCCACTGTGCGGTGCTCAGGTCGATCCACGGCAGAAGTTGGCCCAGTTCTTTCTGGGCGGCGGCAATTTGCGCGGCTGGCTCGCGGGCCACGCCTTCGGCTTCGGCGATGTCGCCGCCCACGTACCAGACCCACTGGCCATCGGCGGCCGGGTGAGTGGTCACAGTGACGCGCGGCTTCGGCCCGCCGCCCAGGCAGTGGGCGTACAGCGGTTTGAGGCTCGGGCCTTTGACGATGATCATGTGCAGGGGACGGCGCTGCATGGCCGGTTGGCTCAGGCCCAGCGCGGTCAGCAGGTCAGCGGTGCCGGCACCGGCACTGAGAACGATGCGCTGGGCGCGGATTTCGCGTTCGTCGACTTTCAAACCGACCAGTTCACCATTCTCCAGCAGCGGTTCGATGTGCTGACCGGCCAGCAGGCCGTCGCCAGCCAGGTCGGCCAGGCGCTGGATCAGGCTCGGCACGTCGACCACCAGTTCCGTCAGGCGATAGACCTTGCCCTTGAAGCGCTTGTCTTGCAGCGCCGGCGGCAGTTGATCGCCTTTGACCTGATCGACCCGCCCGCGCACGGCTTTGCTGGCGAAAAAGCTGGTGAGGTTGCCAGCGAGGGTGCCGGGGGACCAGAGGTAATGGGCATCGGACAATACGCGCACGCCGGACAGGTCCAGTTCGCCGTCGCCGGCCAGTGCTTCACGCCAGCGACGCGGCATGTCGGCAATGGCTTCCGAGGCGCCGGTCAGGGCACCGTGCAACGCGTATTTGGCACCGCCGTGGATGATGCCCTGGGACTTCAGGCTTTGCCCGCCACCGAGACTGGCGCTTTCCACCAGCACGGTCGAGAAACCCTGGCGGCGCAGGCGTGCATTCAGCCAGAGGCCGGCGACACCAGCGCCGACAATCAGAACGTCGGTGGAAATAACGGATGGCATGCAGCGACCTCAGTGTTCAAGACGAGGGCGCAGTATACAGACTCGATGCGCAGGAGATTTGTTGGTGATCAATAGAGCGGATGCAAAACCTGTGGGAGCGGCGGTGCGGTGCTCCCACAGTAAGATAGTGCTTCGGGTTTTAATGTCCCGCGGTCTTGGAGAACAGCTGAATAACCACGACGCCCAGCACAATCAGCGCCATCCCCAGCATTGCCGGCACATCCAGTTTCTGCCCGTAGATAAACAGCGCCGCGACGCTGACCATCACGATGCCCATGCCGGCCCACACCGCGTAGGCCACGCCGACCGGAACGCTGCGCACCACCAGGGTCAGCATCCCGAAAGCAATGCCGTAACCGACGATGACCAGCAGCAGCGGCAGTGGCGTGCTGATACCCTTGACCGCTTTCATCGAAACGGTGGCGATCACTTCGGCGCAGATGGCAATGGCGAGGTAGTAGTAAGCGGTCATGGGTCAATCCTCGTATGAAGTGTTGCTTTCTGAGGTCGGCATTCTAGAGATCCGCCAGATGCGGTAAAGTCATTACCTATCTGTTCTGGAGATGGGTTGAGCCATGAATATGCAATGGAGTCTGGAACAGCTGCACTTGTTTGTCAGTGTCGCGGAACAACGTTCCTTTTCCGCGGTGGCGCGGGATCAGCGCAAGGCGCAGTCGGCGGTCAGCAGTTCGATTGCGCTGCTGGAAGAAGACCTGGGCGTCAGCCTGTTCGATCGCAGCAGTGGTCGCCAGCCGAAACTCACCGAAGCCGGCACCGCGCTGCTTGAAGAGGCGCGGGAAGTGCTGCGCCAATGTGAGCGCCTCAATGGCCGGGCACTGGCGATGATGCGCGGTCAGGAAGCGAGTTTGCGGGTGGCTCAGGACGAGGCAATGCCTTATCAGGCAGTGGTTGAAAGCTTCGAAGCCCTGGCCGAACAATTTCCCAGCCTCGAAGTGCAACTGACCAGCGCTGCCCAGGGTGATGTCGCGCGCAAACTGGTGGAGCGTCGGGCCGACCTGGGCTTGCTGTTTTATCACGAGCAGATTCCCGAAGCCCTTGAGCGCCGAGTGCTGGGCAGCGTTGAAATGGTCACGGTGTGCGGCGTGGGGCATCCATTGGCGCAGCAGACGCAGGTCAATTGCCAGCAACTGGCGCAGCATCGACAGCTGCTGATGTCCACGCAGTCCAGCGTCTATCCCGGCAGTGAACCAGCCAGCCCGCAGGTCTGGCGGGCCGACAGTTTCTATGTGATGGCCGAATGGGTGATGCGCGGCCTCGGCTGGGCCTGGTTGCCGCGCCATGTGGTGCAGTACCCGGCGTATCAGAATCTGATGGTCGAACTGACCAGCGAATGGACGCCGCCGGCATTGATTGTGGAGCTGGTCTGGCGCCGCGACGAGCCCCTCGGCCCGGCAGCCCGTTGGCTGGCGGAACGTTTTGCCGTGCACTTGCAGGCGATTGGCTAAAAAACCGATAAACTCCGCCGCCATGAATAGAACCCTCTACACCGCGCTGTTTTACCTGGGGCTGCCATTGGTAGCGATTCGGCTTTGGCTGCGGGCGCGCAAGGCGCCGGCTTACGCCAAACGCATTGGCGAGCGTTTCTCCCTCGCGCTACCGGCGATGAAGCCGGACGGCCTTTGGGTGCACGCGGTGTCGGTAGGCGAAAGCATCGCCGCGGCGCCGATGATCCGTGCCTTGCTGCAGCGATATCCGACGCTGCCGATCACCGTCACCTGCATGACCCCGACCGGGTCTGAGCGCATCCAGGCGCTGTTTGCCAACGAGCCGCGCATCCAGCACTGCTATTTGCCTTATGACTTGCCTTGCGCTGCGGCGCGATTCCTTGATCGGGCCCGGCCGAAACTGGCAGTAATCATGGAAACCGAACTCTGGCCCAACCATATCCATCAGTGCGCCAAGCGTGGAATTCCCGTGGCCCTGGCTAATGCGCGACTGTCTGAGCGCTCGGCCAAAGGTTATGGCCGCTTCCATAACCTGACCCGGCCGATGCTCGCCGAGATGAGCCTGTTCGCAGTGCAGACCGAAGCCGAGGCGCAGCGTTTCCGCGATTTGGGCGCGCGCCCGGAAACGGTTGAAGTGACCGGTTCGATCAAGTTCGACCTGACTATCGATCCGCAACTGCTGCAGCGTGCTGCCGAGCTGCGCGGGCAATGGCAGGCGCAGGATCGCCCGGTGTGGATCGCCGCGAGCACCCATGAAGGTGAAGACGAAGTGGTGCTCGATGCCCATCGTCGGCTGTTGGCCAATCATCCCGATGCCTTGTTGATTCTGGTACCGCGTCATCCGGAGCGCTTCAACCCGGTGTTTGAGTTGTGCCGGCAAAAAGGTTTCACCACGGTGCGGCGTTCGACGGGCGAGCCGGTGACCGCAGATACTTCGGTGTTGCTGGGCGACACCATGGGCGAGTTGCTGTTTCTCTACGCCTTGGCCGACAGCGCTTTCGTCGGCGGCAGCCTGGTGCCCAATGGTGGCCATAACCTGCTGGAACCGGCGGCCTTGGCCAAACCGGTGCTCAGTGGGCCGCACCTGTTCAACTTCCTCGAAATCGCCGCGCAGTTGCGCAGCGCCGGGGCGCTGGCCGAGGTCGACGATGCTGAAGGCCTGGCACTGGCGGTGCAGCGGCTGTTCGAACTGCCGCGCGATGCACAGCGGATGGCGGAGGCGGGGCTGAAGGTAATGCGCACCAATCAGGGTGCGTTGCAGCGGTTGCTGGACGGGTTGGGCAGGTTGATCGAGCGGTAGACCGAGTCGCGCGAACAAAAAAGATCGTCCGAACGCGGCCCGAGCCTTCGGACGATCTTTTGCTGTTTAAGGCCTCGCTTTCAACTGCTCCGCCGCAGCCTTCGCCAGATCTGGTGGCAAGAAGTCCTTGTCCGGGTTGTAGTCGGCTTTGAGATAACGGGTCAGGTCCTGCAAGTCCCCCGGGTTCAAGGTGCCGGCGGCCTGCTTCAGGCGCAGGTTGTCGAGGATGTAGTCGTAGCGCGTGTTGTTGTAGTTGCGCACCGAGGTGTACAGCTGACGCTGGGCATCGAGCACGTCGACGATGTTGCGTGTCCCCACCTGATAACCGATTTCGGTCGCTTCCACCGCGCTCTGGTTGGAAATGATCGACTGCCGACGCGCCTGCACCTGCTCGACGTCGGTGTTCACGGCGCGGTGCAGGTTACGGGTGTTTTCCACGACCTGGCGACGCAGCGCCTCGCGTTGTTGTTCCGTTTGATCCAGCCGTGAATAAGACTCACGCACCTGGGAGCTGGTGAGCCCGCCGCTGTAGATCGGAATGCTCAATTGCAGGCCGACAGTGCGCTGCTCGACATCGCCGCCGTAATGCACGCCGGTCGCGCTCGGGTTGGTAAAACCGAGGGCGTCGTTGTCACCTTTCCTGTATTGCGCGACCGCATCCAGGGTGGGGGCATGCCCGGCCTTGCGCTGCTTGAGGGTTTCTTCGGCGGCGCTCACCGCGTAGTTGCTGGCCAGCAGATTGAGGTTCTGCTTGGCGGCGGTGTCGACCCAAGCCTTGGCGTCGTTCGGTGCCGGCGGCAGGATCGGCAAGGTGTGGACGATGCCCTGGATCGAGTTGTACTGGCGGTTGGTCAGGGTGATCAGCGCTTCGAACGCGTCATCCACCTGACGCTGGGCGACAATTCGGTTGGCCCGCGCGGTGTCGTAACTGGCCTGGGATTGCAGCACATCGGTCTTGTCCGACAGGCCGACGTCGAAGCGCTCGTTGGACTGGTCGAGCTGGCGTTTGAAGGCTGCTTCTTCGGCCTTGGTCGAGGCCAGGTTGTCCTGGCTGCGCAGTACGTTGAAGTAGCTTTCGGCGCTTTGCAGGATCAAGTTTTGTTCAGTGGCCGAGAGTTGCAAGGCGGCCTGTTCGTTGACGTCCTTGGCGGCCTGGAACTGGAACCAGCGGTCGGCGCGGAAAATCGGTTGCGACAAGGTCGCCTGATACACCGTGCCGCTGCGGTTCGAGGTCACCGATGGTTGATCGAGCGCGGTGCGGGTGTCGTTCATGTTGGCACCGGCCGACAGGTTGGGCAGCAACCCGGCGCGGGCCTGGGGCACGACTTCCTTCTGGGCGCCGTACTGGGCGCGGGCGGCGGCGATATCGGCGTTGTTGTCCACCGCTTCTTGATAGACGCTGACCAGGTCGGTCTTGGTCGATAAGGGCGCTTCTGCTGCCCAGGCCATTCCATTGGACGCACAAGACACGGCAAGGGCCAGTGAGAGTTTGCGCAGCATGAGGCCATCCCTAAAAAATTATGCTGATAATTTGAACGCCAAGGCTACGGCGCGGCGCCCTGCAGCGTCAAGGCGCGGCACGGCGTAGCGAGTGTAGATGCACGCAGGCATGGCAACAATCCGCTGATTGCGCCATTCATCATGGTGTTTACCGTGGTGTTGGCGTTCTTTGCCGGTTATGTCTAGACTGGCCGGGTTCTTGTCGGGGTGCCTTGCTATGAGGCTGAGATCGAATAATTTCGGATCCCGTTGAACCTGATCAGGTTAGCGCCTGCGTAGGGAACAAGATTTCTCGTCACCCGGCGAGTCCTCTTGTGCTTCGTCCGGGATGTTGTTCGACAATCGAACACCCCTCGAGCATCGAGCACAGCACCTGCTGGAATTTCCAGCGCCCGTGCGTCCATTCGTTTACAGGTTCGCTCCGACAAAAATCCACCGCCTGGATGTGTGTCTGGAGAGCCCGTGATGACTACAAAATCAAAAAGCGCAACCAACCTGAGTGACTCGGCCAAGGTCGATCAGCAATCGGTTCAGCCGTTTACCCGCTCGCAAAAAATCTATGTTCAGGGCACACGCCCCGACATCCTCGTGCCGATGCGCGAAATCAGCCTGGATGTGACCCCGACCGACTTCGGCGGCGAAATCAACGCGCCAGTGGTGGTATATGACACCTCGGGCCCGTACACCGACCCCAATGTCACCATCGATGTGCGCAAAGGCTTGGGCGATGTGCGGTCGCCGTGGATCGAATCCCGTGGCGACACCGAGCGCCTGTCCGGCCTGAGCTCCAACTTCGGCCAGGAACGCCTCGCCGATCCGGAACTGACCAAGCTGCGTTTCGCCCACGTCAACAACCCGCGCCGCGCCAAGCCGGGTGCCAACGTCAGCCAGATGCACTACGCCCGTAAAGGCATCATCACCGCCGAGATGGAATACGTCGCCATCCGCGAAAACATGAAGCTCGAAGTGGCCCGCGCCGCCGGCCTGCTGGACCAGCAACACGCCGGCCACAGCTTTGGCGCCAGCGTGCCGAAAATCATCACCCCGGAATTCGTCCGTGAAGAGATCGCCCGCGGTCGCGCGATCATTCCGGCCAACATCAACCACACCGAACTGGAACCGATGATCATCGGCCGCAACTTCCTGGTGAAGATCAACGGCAACATCGGCAACAGTGCCTTGGGTTCGTCCATCGAAGAAGAAGTGGCGAAGCTGACCTGGGGCATTCGCTGGGGTTCGGACACGGTCATGGACCTGTCCACCGGCAAGCACATCCACGAAACCCGCGAATGGATTATCCGTAACTCGCCGGTGCCGATCGGTACCGTGCCGATCTATCAGGCACTGGAGAAGGTCAATGGCGTCGCCGAAGACCTGACCTGGGAGTTGTTCCGCGACACACTGATCGAACAGGCCGAGCAGGGCGTCGACTACTTCACCATCCACGCCGGCGTGTTGCTGCGCTACGTGCCGCTGACTGCCAAGCGCGTGACCGGCATCGTCTCCCGTGGTGGTTCGATCATGGCCAAGTGGTGCCTGGCGCATCACAAGGAAAACTTCCTCTACACCCATTTCGAAGACATCTGCGAAATCATGAAGGCCTACGACGTCAGCTTCTCGCTGGGCGATGGCCTGCGTCCGGGCTCGATTGCCGACGCCAACGACGAAGCGCAATTCGGTGAGCTGGAAACCCTCGGCGAGCTGACCAAAATCGCCTGGAAGCATGACGTGCAGTGCATGATCGAAGGCCCGGGCCACGTGCCGATGCAGTTGATCAAAGAGAACATGGACAAGCAGCTGGAGTGCTGCGACGAGGCGCCGTTCTACACCCTCGGCCCACTGACCACCGACATCGCCCCAGGCTACGACCACATCACTTCCGGTATCGGTGCGGCGATGATCGGCTGGTTCGGTTGCGCCATGCTCTGCTACGTGACGCCGAAGGAGCACTTGGGCCTGCCGAACAAGGATGACGTGAAGACCGGGATCATCACCTACAAGATCGCCGCTCACGCCGCCGACCTGGCCAAAGGGCATCCGGGGGCACAGATTCGCGACAACGCCTTGAGCAAGGCGCGTTTCGAATTCCGCTGGGAAGACCAGTTCAACCTGGGCCTCGATCCAGACACCGCGCGCTCGTACCACGATGAAACCCTGCCGAAGGATTCGGCCAAGGTCGCGCACTTCTGCTCCATGTGCGGGCCGAAATTCTGCTCGATGAAAATCACCCAGGAAGTCCGTGAATATGCGGCCAACCAGCGGATCGAAACCGTCGATGCCGAAGTCGCCAAGGGACTGGCGGAACAGGCTGAGCGGTTCAAGCAGGAAGGCAGTCAGCTGTACAAGAAGGTTTGATCTGACCGGCGCACTCGGGTGCGCCGCTTACCCTTGTGGCGAGGGAGCTTGCTCCCGCTCGGCTGTGAAGCAGTCGTAAAATCGGTAATCGCAACCTGACTGTCAGACCGCGGTGACTTGTTTTGGGTCTGCTTCGCAGACCAGCGGGAGCAAGCTCCCTCGCCACAAAGGGTGGTCAACACCACAACACATGTTCCTCTGAGATAACACCCTTTGAGCATTCAACCCAGCACTTACTCCCCGGATACCGCCGTGCCGACCGACAAGCGCGTCTTCGGCGGTCGGGATCTGTTTTCCCTGTGGTTCTCCCTCGGCATCGGCCTGATGGTATTGCAGACCGGCGCGTTGCTCGCGCCGGGTCTGGGCCTGTCCGGTTCATTGCTGGCGATTTTTCTCGGCACGCTGGTCGGCGTGCTGTTGCTGGCCGCTGTCGGCGTGATCGGCAGTGACACCGGCCTGTCATCGATGGCCGCGCTCAAACTCAGCCTCGGTGCAAAAGGCGCGAGCCTTCCGGCGGTGCTGAACCTGCTGCAACTGATCGGTTGGGGTTCGTTCGAAATCATCGTGATGCGCGACGCCGCCAGCCTGCTCGGCGCCCGTGCATTCAGCGAAGGCAGCCTGTGGTCGAACCCGCTGCTATGGACGCTGTTCTTCGGTGCACTGGCCACCTTGCTGGCGGTCAGCGGTCCGCTGACGTTCGTGCGCAAGATCCTGCGCAAGTGGGGCATCTGGCTGTTGCTGGCCGCGTGCATCTGGCTGACCTGGAACCTGTTCGCCAAGGCCGACCTGGCGGCGTTGTGGGCGCAGGCCGGTGATGGTTCGATGCCGTTCGCCGTGGGCTTTGACATTGCGATCGCGATGCCGCTGTCCTGGTTGCCGCTGATTGCCGACTACTCACGCTTCGGCAAACGTGCGAAGAATGTCTTCGGCGGTACGGCGTTGGGTTTCTTTATCGGTAACTTCTGGCTGATGAGCCTGGGCGTGGCGTACACCCTGGCGTTCGCGCCGAGTGGTGAAGTGAATGCCTTGCTGCTGGCGCTGGCCGGTGCGGGCCTGGGGATTCCGTTACTGCTGATTCTGTTGGATGAATCAGAAAATGCCTTTGCCGATATTCATTCGGCGGCGGTGTCCAGCGGGATTCTGTTGCGCTTGAAAGTCGAGCATCTGGCCTTGGCCATCGGCGTGATCTGCACGCTGATCGCATGCCTGGCGCCATTGGCCCAGTACCAGAATTTCCTGCTGTTGATCGGTTCGGTGTTTGCGCCGCTGTTCGGCGTGGTGCTGGTGGATCACTTCATCCTGCGCAAACGCAGTGCCCGTGTGGCATCGGCTGCCTTGCGCTGGCCGGCGTTGCTCGCTTGGCTGGGCGGGGTGAGCACCTATCACTTGCTGGCCAATCTCTATCCGGACATCGGCGCAACCCTGCCGTCGCTGGTACTGGCAGGGCTGCTGCAACTGGTGCTTGGTCGAGCCTTCAGCTACGGCCGGGAAACAGCTCAGGCTTGAGAATGCCGTTCAGGCGTGGGTAGGGGATCTTCAGTTCGACGTGGCCCAATGCGTAAGGCGCAAGGGTGCTCACCTCGTACTTGAGGATCACCCCGCCGTACGTCAACGCTACGTTCTGGGTTTTCACGAACGGCCAGCTCTTGACGAACTCTGGCTCCTGATCGAGTTTGGTGCTGATCAACCAGCTGTTGTGCGCCACTTGGGCCGCTTTCCAGAACGCTTCTTCCTGCCCCGGGATCACCATATCCGACAGCGTCAGCACTTTATGCTGCTGACGCGAGTAGTTGATGAAACCGCGGCCCGGCGTGCCATGGGCACCGCCGCTGTCCAGATAGCTGGACAATTCAATGATCACCAAGCCGTCATGCTGCTCACGTACCTTGGCTTGCAAGTAGCTGCTGTAGCGCGGCTCGGCGCTGTTCAGAAATTGCTCGCGATACGCTGCCAGCGTCGGCGCTACAGGGGCGTCGGGTGAGGTGCGGGTCATTTGCAGCAAACGTTTTTCGATGATGCCGTCAAGCGCAAGCTCAGCCGGGAAGTGCAGCGTATCGATGTTCACCAGCGGGCAGTCAGGGTTGGCGCAACCCGGTTTCAGCTGTTCGGAAGCGTCGCGGGTGGTTTCCAGCGGCGCCCGGTAATTGGGCTGGAAAAGACTCTGGCACGCACCCAAGGTCAGGGCGATGGCGGCCACGGAGGCGATCTTGAAAAGCGACATGGGCGTCCTTAATGAAACAGGGGAAGGCGAAAAGTTACCCGCTTCGACTCTCAACGAGGCAGTCAGTTCGCCACTAAGCTAATTAGAGTTGGTTTCGCCCTCACCGTCTATCCCGCTGACTGTAAAGGGGCTGCATCAAACATCGCGGGCGCGTTAGGATGGCGCGAAGTCGAGGTTGCAAGTAACCAAAAGGAGCCTCGTAACGGATTTGCAGTAAACGAGGATTGTCATGACTGATTTTGCCAACGCCATTCCGACCGCCGTTGATATCGTTCGGCGCGAAAAGTGCTACGAGGGCTTCTACAAGCTCGACCGCGTGCACTTGCGCCACGAATTGTTCGACGGCGGCATGAGTCGCGAGATCAATCGTGAAGTGTTCTTGCGCCACGATGCGGTGTGTGTGCTGCCTTATGATCCACTGCGCGACGAAGTGGTGCTGATCGAGCAGTTTCGCGTCGGCGCCATGGGCAAGACTGACAATCCGTGGCTGATCGAACTGGTCGCCGGTCTGATCGACAAGGATGAAATACCGGAAGAAGTTGCTCACCGCGAAGCGCAGGAGGAAGCTGGACTTGTATTCGGGGCGCTCTGGCCGATGACCAAATATTTTCCATCGCCGGGTGGCAGTAACGAGTTTGTGCACTTGTACCTGGGGCGTTGTGACAGTGCCGGGGTTGGCGGCCTGCATGGGCTGGAGGAAGAGGCTGAAGATATTCGCGTCACGGTCTGGGCTTTCGAAGATGCCCTGCAAGCCGTGCGTGACGGACGTATTGCCAACGCAGCGAGCATCATTGCCTTGCAGTGGTTGGCTTTGAACCGCGTGGAAGTGAGGGGGTTATGGTCGTAAACAAGCTGCGCGATCGCTATCGGGTTGATCTCGTGGGGCTGCAAGCTTCCTGCGAGGCCAACTACGCGCGCCTGATGCGACTGTTGCCGGACATGCGCAACGATCCGGCGGCCCGGCGCATTGCCGTGACCCAGGGTGACCAGATGCTGGGCGTGCTGGCCCTGGAAGTGCTGCAAGCCTGTCCATACACCACCACCCTGCAAGTGCGTCAGGAACACAGCCTGCCCTGGTTGCCGGTGCCGCAACTGGAAGTGCAGGTGTATCACGACGCGCGCATGGCTGAAGTTATCAGTGCCGAACATGCACGACGCTTTCGCGGCATCTATCCTTACCCGAACGCCGCGATGCATCAGCCGGACGAAAAGGCTCAACTCAATCTGTTCCTGGGGGAATGGCTGAGTCATTGCCTGGCTTGCGGACACGAGTACGCCGTTGTGCGCTAAGAGTGCTGTGTAGTTGTGAACTGCTTCCGGTTCACAGGTTTCCTCTTTTGATCGTCCCCCAGCATAATTGCGGCACTTTCCAATCCCGTGATCACGCCCTGGGAGAACGCCTTGCCGAGCGTATCCACTTTGACCACCGCCGATCCGGCGTTGCTGGTGCAACTCTCCGACAGTCATCTGTTTGCCGAGGCGGACGCGACGTTGCTGGGCATGAATACCCGCGACAGCCTGCAACAGGTGATTGAGTTGGTATTGAAGCAGCAACCGCAGATCGATCTGATGATTGCCACTGGCGATCTGTCCCAGGACGGGACGCTGGAGTCGTACCAGCTGTTTCGCGACCTGACCCGGCAGATCGATGCCCCGGCGCGCTGGATCCCCGGTAATCACGACGAGCCGCGGATCATGGCCGAGGCGGCGGTGCACAGTGCATTGCTGGAGTCGGTGGTGGACATCGGCAACTGGCGGGTGACGTTGCTCGATTCGGCGGTGCCGGGTTCAGTACCGGGGTATTTGCAGGATGAGCAGTTGCAATTGCTCGTGCGCTCGTTGAGCGAGGCGCCGCAGCGGCATCATCTGGTGTGTTTCCATCATCATCCGGTGTCGATCGGGTGTGCGTGGATGGAGCCCATTGGATTGCGCAATCCAGAGGCGTTGTTCGCGGTGCTGGATCGATTTGCGCAGGTGCGTGCGGTGCTTTGGGGGCATGTTCATCAGGAGATTGATCAAGTGCGCAACGGTGTTCGCCTGATCGCATCGCCCTCAACCTGCATCCAGTTCGAGCCGGGCAGCGACGATTTCAAGGTGAGTGAGCAGGCGCCGGGGTATCGGTGGTTGCGGCTGTTGCCCGATGGTCAGCTTGAAACTGGCGTTGAGCGCGTCACCGGGTTCGATTTCCAGATTGATTACGGCTCCAACGGCTACTGATTTCTTTGTCATTTTCAAAGACCGAGGGGTGGCCATCGCGAGCTTTCCCGCGATGGCATTCGCTCAGGCGACATGAATCCCACGCATGTCCCCGATTCCCCCCGAGTCCCTGTAAACTCCGCCTTCTTTACCCGACGCACAGGGAGCTCAAATGTCTGGTTCGATCCTTTATATCCATGGTTTCAACAGCGCGCCGGCGTCGAAAAAGGCCTGTCAGTTGATGAATGTGATGGAACGGCTGGGCTTGAGCGATCAGTTGCGTGTACCGGCCCTGCATCACCATCCCCGCGAGGCCATCGCTCAGCTGGAACAGGCGATTGTGGAGCTGGGGCGGCCACTGCTGGTCGGCAGCTCACTCGGCGGCTACTATGCGACTCACTTGGCCGAGCGCCATGGCTTGAAAGCCCTGTTGATCAACCCGGCCGTCAGCCCGCACCGGATGTTCGACGGGTTTCTGGGGACGCAGAAAAACCTGTATACCGATGAGACCTGGGAAATGACCCACGACCACGTGACGGCCCTGGCCGAGCTGGAAGTGCCGGCGCCCCAGGATCCGCAGCGGTTTCAGGTATGGTTGCAAACTGGCGATGAAACACTGGACTATCGCCTCGCCCAGCAATATTACCGGGCCTGTGCCTTGCGCATTCAGGCCGGCGGCGACCATAGTTTCCAGGGTTTTGCCGCGCAACTGCCGGCAATATTGAGTTTTGCCGGCATCGGCGCAGATTTGTATCAGGCGATCGATTTCACAGCACTGTGATCATTGCCCCCTATTTTCACTGAACACTGACGACGAGACCCCATGGCCACTCCCAGCGCTAGCTCTTATAACGCAGACGCCATCGAAGTCCTCTCGGGCCTCGACCCGGTGCGCAAACGCCCCGGCATGTACACCGACACCAGTCGGCCGAACCACCTCGCCCAGGAAGTCATCGACAACAGCGTCGACGAAGCCTTGGCCGGGCATGCGACGTCGGTGCAGGTCATCCTGCACGCCGATCACTCCCTGGAAGTCAGCGATGACGGCCGTGGCATGCCGGTGGACATTCACCCGGAAGAAGGTGTTTCGGGCGTCGAGCTGATCCTCACCAAACTCCATGCGGGCGGCAAGTTTTCCAACAAGAACTACCAGTTCTCCGGCGGTTTGCACGGGGTGGGTATTTCCGTGGTCAATGCCTTGTCGACCGAAGTCCGGGTGCGTGTCAAACGCGACGGCAACGAATACCAGATGACCTTCGCCGACGGTTACAAGAAAACCGAGCTGGAAGTAGTCGGCACCGTCGGCAAGCGCAATACCGGCACCAGCGTGTTCTTCGCACCGGACCCGAAGTATTTCGATTCACCGAAATTCTCCATCAGCCGCCTCAAGCACGTGCTCAAGGCCAAGGCCGTTCTGTGCCCGGGGTTGCTGGTCAGTTTTGAAGACAAGGCCACCGGCGAGAAAGTCGAATGGCATTACGAAGACGGCCTGCGCTCCTACCTGGTAGACGCCGTCAGCGAATTCGAACGCCTGCCGGACGAGCCGTTCTGTGGCAGCCTGGCCGGTAACAAGGAAGCCGTCGATTGGGCGTTGCTGTGGTTGCCCGAGGGCGGCGACAGCGTTCAGGAAAGCTACGTCAACCTGATCCCGACAGCCCAGGGCGGTACTCACGTCAACGGTCTGCGTCAGGGCTTGCTCGACGCCATGCGCGAGTTCTGCGAGTTCCGCAGCCTGTTGCCGCGTGGTGTGAAGCTGGCGCCGGAAGACGTCTGGGAGCGTATCGCGTTCGTGCTGTCGATGAAGATGCAGGAACCGCAATTCTCCGGCCAGACCAAGGAGCGCCTGTCATCCCGTGAAGCGGCCGCCTTCGTTTCCGGCGTGGTCAAGGATGCTTTCAGCCTGTGGCTCAACGCCAACCCGGAAACCGGCATGTTGCTGGCCGAGCTGGCGATCAACAACGCCGGCCGTCGTCTGAAGGCCAGCAAGAAGGTCGAGCGCAAACGCATTACCCAAGGGCCGGCATTGCCGGGCAAGCTCGCCGACTGCGCCGGGCAGGACCCGATGCGTTCCGAGCTGTTCCTGGTGGAAGGTGACTCCGCAGGCGGTTCGGCCAAGCAAGCGCGGGACAAAGAATTTCAGGCGATCCTGCCGTTGCGCGGCAAGATCCTGAACACCTGGGAAGTCGACGGCAGCGAAGTACTGGCCAGCCAGGAAGTGCACAACATCGCCGTGGCGATTGGTGTCGACCCGGGCGCGGCGGACATGAGCCAGTTGCGTTACGGCAAGATCTGCATCCTCGCCGACGCCGACTCCGACGGTCTGCACATCGCCACCTTGCTCTGCGCCTTGTTCGTCCAGCATTTCCGCCCACTGGTGGAGGCTGGTCACGTCTACGTCGCGATGCCGCCGCTGTACCGTATCGACCTGGGCAAAGAGATCTACTACGCCCTCGACGAGGCCGAGCGCGACGGCATCCTCGATCGCCTGGTGGCCGAGAAGAAACGCGGCAAGCCGCAGGTCACCCGATTCAAGGGCCTGGGTGAAATGAACCCGCCACAGTTGCGCGAAACCACCATGGACCCGAACACGCGGCGTCTGGTGCAACTGACGCTGGGTGAAGATTTCGCCGAGACCTCGGAAATGATGGACATGCTGCTGGCGAAAAAACGCGCGGGCGATCGCAAGACCTGGCTGGAATCCAAAGGCAACCTGGCCGAGGTTCTGGGCTGATGCGCTTTGGCTGGGCCCTGGCGTGCGCGTTGCTGCTGACTTCGGTAACGATTTGCGCGGAACCCGCGCCAGAGCTGCGCCTGTTGTCCGAACATGCCGTCGACGGCATGCGCGGCGGCAATCTGTCGGGGCTGGCCCAGTGTGGCAAGGAGCTGTGGACCGTTTCGGATCGCGACGATGATCAAATCTATCGCCTCGACACCCGCAACCCCACCTGGCAAGCCGAAACCGTGCACATTGACGTACCCCTGGTGCCCGACACCGGTTTGCCTTGGGGCTTGCGTGCGCGGACTTGGGCGGCATCGTTCGTGCGGGGCGGGGATCTGGATTTCGAAGGCATCACCTGTGACAGCGCGGGCAATCGTTATATCGTCAGCGAAGGCCACGCCGCGGTGTTGCAAGTACCGCCAACCGGGCCTGCGTCCTGGCTGAAAATCTCGCCGATGCTGGTGCGCGAAGCGCGGGCGAGCGGCATGTTGTTGCACTTCAATGCGTTGTTCGAAGGCCTGGCGATCAATCCGGCCGGTGACACGCTGTGGCTGGCCGCCGAACGTGAGCGCCGCGGTTTGTTGCTGATCAAGCGCCAGCAAACAGTGTGGGACTGCGACGGTAGCTGTGTGCTGCTGAGTGAAGGCGGGGTGGAAATGCAGCCAGCGCAATTTCCCCGCGCCAGAGCGCGCCCTCGGGATTTTTCTGATCTGTCATTGTTCGACGGCAAGCTGTTTACCCTTGAGCGCAACGCCTTTCAGATCTGTCGCCGTGATGCGGTGACGACCAAGGTCGAGCGCTGCTGGTCGTTTGCTGCCGAGGCCTTGCAGGAAAACCGTCGTTATTCACAGCCCTTTGGGCTGGCGGAAGCGTTGATCGTGGACGTCGACGGTGCCTGGATCGGTATCGACAACAACTACGGTGCGCGCGCCGACGGTGAAGTACGGCCGATTGTGTGGCGCTTTGCCGCGCCTGAAGGTGGCTGGAGTGCCAAGCCATGAGTCAGCAACCGCCGGGCAAACGCGCCGGTCGGGTGTTGATGGTGCTGGCCTGGGGCGCCGCGCTGTTTCTGGCAACGCGGTTCTTCGGTCAATGGGAGGAGCGTCAACAGAATCCCAACACCGTCGTCAGCTCTGAGCAGGGCCAGGGTTTTATCGAGGTGAAGCTGATCGGTAACAGCCAGGGGCATTTTGTCGCCACCGGCCAGATCAACGGCCAGCCCGTGGAGTTCATGCTCGATACCGGCGCAACCGATGTGTCGATCCCGGCCGAAATGGCTGAACGATTGAAACTGGAAAAAGGCTTCGGGGTGACCCTGAGCACGGCCAATGGCTTGAGTGAGGGTTATCGGACCCGCCTCGACCGGCTGCAACTGGGCGCCATCGTGCTGCGTGACGTTCGCGCGCTGGTGGCGCCCGGTTTGCACGGCAATCAAGTGCTGCTCGGCATGAGCGCACTGAACAAACTTGAATTTACCCAGCGCGGTGGCACCATGCTGCTGCGCCAGACCACGAAATAATGAGGCCCGCATGAGCGACTCCCTTGATCTCAGCCTGGACGGTGTAGAACGCCGGTCACTGGCTGACTTCACCGAAAATGCCTACCTCAACTACTCCATGTACGTGATCATGGACCGTGCCTTGCCGCATATCGGCGACGGCCTGAAACCGGTACAGCGACGCATCGTCTATGCGATGAGCGAGTTGGGGCTGGACGCCGATTCCAAGCACAAGAAGTCGGCGCGTACCGTCGGTGACGTGCTCGGTAAATTCCACCCCCACGGCGACTCGGCGTGCTACGAAGCCATGGTGCTGATGGCCCAGCCGTTCAGCTACCGCTACACGCTGGTCGACGGCCAGGGTAACTGGGGTGCGCCGGATGATCCCAAGTCCTTCGCGGCCATGCGTTACACCGAAGCGCGGCTGTCGCGTTATTCCGAAGTGCTGCTCAGCGAACTGGGCCAGGGCACGGCGGACTGGGGCCCGAACTTCGACGGCACCCTGGAAGAACCTCTGGTGTTGCCGGCCCGTTTGCCGAACATCCTGCTCAACGGCACCACCGGTATCGCCGTGGGCATGGCCACCGACGTCCCGCCGCATAACCTGCGCGAAGTCGCGACCGCTTGCGTGCGCTTGCTGGATGAACCGAAAGCCACGGTCGAGCAGCTCTGCGAACACATTCAGGGGCCGGATTATCCGACCGAAGCGGAAATCATCACGCCGCGCGCCGACCTGCTGAAAATCTACGAAACCGGTCGCGGTTCGGTGCGCATGCGCGCTGTTTACCACGTCGAAGACGGCGACATCGTCGTGACGGCGCTGCCGCACCAGGTCTCTGGTGCCAAAGTGCTCGAGCAGATTGCCGCGATGATGCAGGCCAAACCGTCGAAAGCCCCGCAGATCGCGGACTTGCGCGACGAGTCGGACCACGAGAACCCTTGTCGCATCGTGATTATTCCGGTCAACAGCCGGGTCGATCACGAAGCGCTGATGCAGCACCTGTTCGCGACCACCGAGCTGGAATCCAGCTACCGGGTCAACATCAATATCATTGGCCTCGACGGCAAGCCGCAGCTCAAGAACCTGCGTGCATTGCTGGTGGAATGGCTGGAATTCCGCGTGCGGACCGTGCGTCGACGCCTGCAATTCCGTCTGGACAAGGTCGAGCGTCGCCTGCACCTGTTGGACGGCTTGCTGATTGCCTACCTCAACCTGGATGAAGTGATCCACATCATCCGTACCGAGGAGCATCCGAAGGCCAGTCTGATCGAGCGTTTCGCCCTGAGCGAGATCCAGGCCGATTACATTCTCGACACCCGTTTGCGTCAGTTGGCGCGACTGGAAGAAATGAAGCTGCGTGCCGAGCAGGACGAACTGCTCAAGGAGCAGGCCAAGCTGCAAGCCCTGCTGGGCAGCGAAGCCAAGCTGAAGAAACTGGTACGCAGCGAGCTGATCAAAGACGCCGAAACCTATGGCGACGACCGTCGTTCGCCAATCGTCGAGCGCGCCGAAGCCAAAGCGATGACCGAGCACGATCTGCTGCCGAACGAGAAAGTGACGGTCGTGTTGTCGGAAAAAGGCTGGGTTCGCTCCGCCAAAGGTCACGACATCGATGCTACCGGGCTGTCCTACAAGGCCGGGGATGGCTTCAAGACCTCGGCGGCCGGGCGTTCCAACCAGTTTGCGGTGTTTATCGACTCCACCGGCCGCAGTTATTCGGTTGCAACCCACACACTGCCGTCGGCCCGTGGCCAGGGTGAACCGCTGACCGGTCGTCTGACGCCGCCACCAGGGGCGAGCTTCGAATGCGTGCTGATGCCTGAAGACGATGCGCTGTACGTGATCGCATCCGACGCCGGTTACGGTTTCGTGGTCAAGGGCGAAGACCTGCAAGCCAAGAACAAGGCGGGCAAGGCCCTGTTGAGCCTGCCGAACAACGCCAAGGTCATCCTGCCGCGTCCGGTGGCCGACCGTGAACACAACTGGCTGGCCTCGGTGACCACCGAGGGTCGCCTGCTGATCTTCAAAATCAGCGATCTGCCACAATTAGGTAAAGGTAAAGGGAATAAGATCATCGGGATTCCCGGTGAGCGTGTTGCCAGTCGCGAAGAATATGTCACGGACATCGCTGTTTTGCCGGAGGGCGCCACTTTGGTGCTGCAGGCCGGCAAACGTACCTTGTCACTGAAGGCGGACGACCTTGAACACTATAAAGGTGAGCGTGGGCGTCGCGGTAACAAACTGCCACGGGGCTTCCAGAGGGTGGATGCGCTGTTCGTCGAAAACCTCAATTAAGCGTCCTAGAGCGCTCGATCTACGATTTGACGCGTAGATCGACGCTTTGGCGCTGGAGTCGGAACGCATATTCACGGATGATATGGCCTTTCAAGCGCCGGCGTAGCCGAGTGTTCTTCATATTTTTTGAGTATTTTCACTGTGGTGAGCCTTGTGGCAGCCACCTGGATGGGACGATGACTGCTCTGCGCCTTCCTTTTATTTTGATGCTCGCTGGCGTTCTTGGCCTGGCGGGTTGCAGCGTGCACCAGCCGGTGTCGCTGTATCAGCTGGACAGCGGAAGTCCGGCTCAGCCTGCGCAAAGCGCGGGCATGGCGGTATTGTTGGGCCCGGTAACGGTTGCTGATTACCTGCAACGCGAAACCTTGTTGCAGCGTCAGCCGGATGGCAGCCTTCAAGCATCGGCCGACGGTCGTTGGGCGGGCAGCCTGTCGTCGGACATCGATCAGCTGTTGCTGCGTCAGGTCGCTGGTCATCTGGACAGCCAACGCGTTGTCCTGGCACCTGCGACAGTGGGCTTCACGCCGGATGTTCAGGTTCTGCTGACCATCACCCGTCTGGACTCGGGTGTGTCGCAACCGGCGATCCTGGACGCGCAATGGCGCCTGATCGATCGTCGTGGTCAGGTGCGTGATAACCGTATCGTTCATCTGCAGGAGCAGCACTCCGGCGGCACGGCGTCCCAGGTTCAGGCCCAGGGTGTGTTGCTGCAGCGTCTGGCCGAGCAACTGTCCACAGCGCTCAAGCCACTGGCCAACCAGCCACCGATCGCTGAAGCGCCGCGCAAACCGGCTGCCAAACCGGCAGCACCGGCAGCAGAGCCCGAGAAACAGCCAAAGATCCCGATGGCCTCGCCGATTCGTACGGATATGGAAGTGTTCAGGTTCTGAGCCTGGATTGAGTCCAGAACAAAGCCCGCCTTGTGCGGGCTTTGTTGTTTTTGCGGGTTGGTTGTAGCAGCTGCGGAGCCTGCGAGGCTGCGTTCGAGGAAGAAGTCCTCGCAGACCTTGTTGGTGCGTTTTGCCTGACCGTGCCCATCGCCTGATTTTACGACTGCTGTGCAGCCGAACGCAGCCTCGCAGGCTCGGCAGCTGCTACAAGAGTTAAGGGACAACAAAAAGCCCGCAGACGATCACTCATCTGCGGGCTTCTCTATAGCGGGCACAAGGTTACGGGTTATGCCCGGCGTTCGTGCATCCGCGCCAGTTGCCGCTCCAGCATCGATGGATAAGGCTCCATCAGGCGTTCTACGCAGCACGCCCCCTCAGGGCTTGCAATCGGGCGGATCCGCGCACGCTGGCGAATCAGCGCGTCATCGCTGATCTTGCGCTCCACCAGCAGCAGGTTGCGGCTGTGTTGCGACAGGGCCAGCGCATCCTGAGCGGTTTCGGTCAGCAGCAGGTCGATCTGGCTCAAGCTGAACAGTTCGTCGCCCAGTGTCAGGCCCAACTGCAATTGCAGGGTGATGCCGCTGTCGGCGACTTCGATCTGCAATTGATGGCCCAGGGCGCGCAGCAGCTCACCGCAGCAGATGGCGTTGGTCAGGTAGTCATCGCCGCTGTCTTCGGTGTGGAACAGCATCAGTGTGCTGCCATCGTTCAGGGTGTGCAGTTCGCTCTGGTAGAGCGACGCCGCCTGATCGAGGCAATCGCGGTAGCGTTTGAGCAGCTCTTCCAGACGTGCGCGGGGCAGGCGACGCAGTTGATCCTGCGCGCCCAGTTGTACCGCCAGTACCGCGCTGTGTTGAGGTACGTTCGATACCTGCGGCTTTGCGATGGATTTCGGCGCATTGTCTGTCGAGTCGTCACGCAGATCGGCAAACGGGTCTTCGTCATCCTCGTCGTCTTCGACCGTGCTGACAATGCGCCGCGGAGCAGGCTTGAGACCTGCCACCGGTCGGCTTTCATCGAAGCTAGGATCACGCAGGTTGCGTACTTCGAAGGCCGGATCGGTCTCTTCGTCGTCATCGCTGTCGTTGAACTCGGGCTCTGGAACGGGCTCGGGTTCGGCCGGCTCCGGCGCGAAATTGGCGTGCAGCTGACGAGCCAGATCGCCGACTTCATCCTGACGCTCGGTGGCCGGGGTGTATTCGTCGATATTGCGCAGCCACACGCGCAATTGCAGCAGCGGCGTGGAGATATTGCGGCCCAGGCGCAGGCTCAAGGCCAGGGACAGCGCCAGCAGAATCGCGCTCAGAATGCCCATGCTTTGCAGGCTGATGGTCATCGGCTGCTGGAACTGATCCATGTCCAGGCTGATGCGCAGTTGCCCGGCGGTCACGTCCTGGAAGGTGATCTTGCTCTGGTACATGCCTTCGGCTTCGCCCAGCAGGCCGTGCTTGGGACGCTGACCGGCTTCGGCGAGGATGCGGTTATCCACGCTGTAGATGGCAGCGTGGGCCACCAGCTTGTTCTTGGTCAGGTTGTTGAGCAGCACATTCAGGCTGAGGATGTCGTTGGACACCAACAGCTCCGTGGCCGACGTAGCCGTCTGGGTAGTCAGGCTTTCGCCCAGGGCATCCGCCTGCTCGTGCATGGCCTGCTTGAACTGCAAACCCATCACGCAGGCATAGATCACCAGGGCCAGAGCGACCAGGATCACGTTATGGCTGGCAATGCGTAATGCGATCGGTACACGGCGATGACGCAGTGCCCGGAAGATCAGCAGAAAGAAGTTATCGGTTTTTACTGGCGTGGGCCGGTTCACTTGAGCTCGGCTCTTTGTCCGTGAAGTTGACGCGCAGTATAGCGACAGGCCCTAGGCCGTCAAAGCGCTCGCGGTGCCCGATGGTCACTGAAAATGGGTAGAATGCGGTTTTTTTCCACCTGCGGGGGTGCGCCTTGCGCGAAATCGTCCTGATAAACATCACGGGAGTCGACCGTCCGGGTCTGACTGCGGCCATAACCGGCGTTCTGGCCCAGGGTGGTGTGAACATTCTCGACATCGGTCAGGCGGTGATCCACGACACCCTGTCGTTCGGCATCCTGGTTGAAATTCCTGACACCGAGCAAGGCAACTCGGTGCTCAAAGACATCCTGTTCAAAGGCTATGAGCTTGAGCAACAAGTGCGTTTCACGCCGGTGTCCGAAGAGGATTACCAGCAGTGGGTCGGCAACCAGGGCAAGAAACGCCACATCGTCACCCTGTTGACCCGCAAAGTGACCGCCGAGCAATTGCAGCGTGTGAGTTCGATCACCGCCAAATACGGTCTGAACATCGACCATATCGACCGTCTGTCCGGGCGCATGCCGCTGGACACCCCGGCCGACAAGGGCAAGGGTTGCATCGAGTTTTCCGTGCGTGGCGAAGCGGCTGACCCGCAAGCGCTGCGGGCTGAATTCCTCAGCGTTGCGCAAGAGCTGAACGTCGACATCGCCTTCCAGGAAGATTCGCTGTTCCGCCGTAACCGTCGTCTGGCGGTGTTCGACATGGACTCGACGCTGATTGAAGCCGAGGTCATCGACGAACTGGCCAAGGCCGCCGGCGTTGGCAACCAGGTGTCCGCGATTACTGAGCGGGCGATGGCCGGCGAGCTGGACTTCCGCGCCAGCTTCAAGGAGCGCCTGGCCTTGCTGCAAGGGCTGGACGTCAGCGTGCTGGACGCCATCGGTGCTTCCCTGCGCCTGACCGAGGGCGCCGAAACCCTGTTCGCCGAACTCAAGCGCCTGGGCTACAAGACCGCGATTCTGTCGGGCGGCTTCACCTACTTCGCCAAGCAACTGCAGGCCAAGCTGGGCATCGACTATGTGTTCGCCAACGAACTGGAAGTGGTCGACGGCAAGGTCACCGGCGTGGCGGTCGAGCCGATTGTCGATGCGCAACGCAAGGCGGATTTGCTGCGTGAGCTGGCGCATAAAGAAGGTTTGCGTCTGGAGCAGACGATTGCCGTCGGTGACGGTGCCAACGACCTGCCGATGCTGGCAATTGCCGGGCTGGGCGTAGCGTTCCGCGCCAAACCATTGGTCAAGCAATCGGCGAAGCAGGCGATTTCCACCCTTGGGCTGGATGGCGTGCTGTATCTGCTGGGCTTCCGGGATCGCGACGGGCAGCTCTGAGTTTTCGACCGTCCGGGCGCCCCCATCGCGATCTTGCTCGCGATGGGGGCGCCTCGGTCTCTGGGCCCCGCCGTTATAGCGACTTCCACAACGAATCAAACTCTTGCGCTACCCCGATCACGCCGCCTTCCGCGGCGTTTTCGTTTCTGGCTACCTCCAGGGAGCGGTAGGCAAACTGATTGAAGCTGTTGGTGCTCGTCATCCGTCGCTCCAGCTCGGCCGGGCGTTCCTGGCCATTGGTGTTGATCAGCACCTTATTCCCTTCCTGGAACGGCAGGCGCGGGGTGAGCAGGGTGGCCGGCAGGTCGATGGCGCTGATGGCGGGCAGTAACAGCCCGCGCAAGTACTGGCTGTGTTCGTCGTCGGAGCGAATCAGTTGCAGGCCGCAGGGCTCGGCGTAAGGCGCAACCTGCTCGATACCCATCTGCGTGCCACCGCCCCGTACCTGGCGGATCCAGCGCACCACGGCAACGCTCCAGCCTTGACCGGCCGTATCCTCGATACCGACCATTTCGCCAGCCTGCAGTTCGGCAGGCACTGCGCCGGGCCAGGCCAGGCAATAACCGCCAGGGCTGTGATTGATCACCGGTAGCGCGTAGGTCGGGAAATGCTGTTGGCCGGACGCCTCGTGGTTGTCATGTTTCTGAAGGTGTGGATATTCGATCTCTTCGTAGGGCAGCAGCGTGTCTGCCGTGCCATGGGGGGCGGCGTCGAAGGCCTGTTTCCATTGGTCCTTGGCGCGTCCTGTCGGCTCGGTTGCCGAGAACTGCGCGGGACGGGCGCCGGGTTTTTTCAGGATGTCGTTGAACGGGCGTTTGCCACCGAGATAAAAGTGCAGGGCGCTCATGCCCACGCACAGGGTCAACGTGCCGTGGCCGACGGTGCGCTGGAAGCCGCGCTCGGAGGCCTGCCCCCAGGCGGCATGCAGGTGTTGCAGCGTATCCAGATTGAGGCCCATCGGAACCGGCAGCGGCGATGCCTTGTCGGCCGATTGTTGCAGATGGGTTTCGATGGCGGCGACCAGGGGCTGCGGGTCGATCCCCAACAAGCGCTCCTGGTGTTCGGCCGGGAACTTGACGCGATAACGCGGGCCGCTGTCGAGATCCGGGACGATGGCAAACAGCCCGTTGTCCGGTTTAAAGGGTTGCAGCTTGATCCATTGGCTCCAGGGTTCCAGCACCTCGGCGAGCCGGGCGATCTGGTTCTGGCGCAGTTGATTGCAGCGTGAAGCACCCAGCAGGAGGGCGACAACGTAGGTCTGCTCGATACTCAGGCTTTGCGTCTGGCTGGCCAGTTCATCGCGCACGCTCTGACGTTGCAGCTGATGTTCGCAGCCGATCCGGTACAGCTGATGCAGTTCCAGCCACAGCCCTTCGGGCGCCGGGCAATAGAGCTCAGTTGCGCGGATCAAAGTACCGTTCAAGCAATGGACGGCACGTTGCAATGACTGGGTCAGCAGCGGCGCACGGTCTTTACTGAAGCGCGGTGCGATGCGGACGACGATCTGCTTGTAGCCGATCGCCAAGTGGCTCTGCAGCGCCTGGCAAAGGTTGGCGATTTTGCGCGAACGCTCGTCGAGCACAATGGCCTGATGCAGGAAATGCCGCTCCAGGTGCTTGCAGACGTAATACACCTCGGGCCGCAGCAATTCGAGCAATTGCAGGCGATTGTCGCTGGGTGTGAGCAACTGGTTGAGTTCGCTCAGGCCTTGATACAACTGGCGAGCGGTTTCACCGATGTTGGCTTTGGGCAGGTTGGCGATCCAGCGCTTGAGGTCGCGTGGCGTGGCTTCGCAGAAAGACAGGCGCGACTGCGTCGGGATCGGTGCGCGTAGCAGCAGGGCAGGATTGGTCTCATTCATGCCGTGGACAAACTCCGACCGTGAAATGGGCAACGAATGACTTTGACTGTAGCAGCTATGAACGCTGGAGGAGGGGGCGCAGCGGGAGGAAATGCCCGATCCCACGAAAGGCGTTCGTGGGATCGGATCGAGGGATCAGGAGGTTGGCAGGCCGATGCCCTGGCCCATCTGCACTGGCGAAAGGGCGCCCAGCCCTTCAGTCCATTTCACTTGATCCGGCCCGAACAGCACGACCGCCGTAGAACCGAGCTTGAAACGACCCAGTTCCGCACCTTTTTCCAAGTGAATCGGCGCACGGGCCGCTTCGTCGTAGCGGAAGGTTTTCAGCTCGCGTTTTGGCGGTGTGACCAAGCCAGCCCAAACGGTTTCGATCGACGCCACAATCATCGCGCCCACCAGTACCACGGCCATCGGGCCGCGTTCAGTGTCGAAAATGCACGCTACACGCTCGTTGCGGGCGAACAGTTCCGGAACGTTTTCAGCGGTGGTCTGGTTGACCGAGAAGATGCGGCCGGGGATGTAGACCATTTCGCGCAGAGTGCCGGCCAGCGGCATGTGCACACGGTGATAGTCTTTCGGCGACAGGTAAATGGTGGCGAAATCGCCGCCCATGAAGGGCGCTGCGTTGGCTGCGTCGCCACCCAGCAGTTCCAGCACGCTGAAGCTGTGGCCCTTGGCCTGGAAAACGCGACCGTGTTCGATCGGGCCGAGCTGGCTGACGGCACCGTCAGCCGGGCTGAGGATCGCGCCCGGGGTTTGATCCAGCGGGCGAGCGCCGTCTTTCAAGGCGCGGGTGAAGAACGCATTGAAGTGCTCGTAAGCGGTCAGGTCTTCGACCAGCGCCTGGGACATGTCCACTTGATAACGCTTGGCGAACCAGGCGGTAAAGGCGTTCTTGAACCAGCGCACACGGCATTCGGCAATGCAGCCGGCCAGTCGCGAGAGCAAGTGATGGGGCAGCAGGTATTGGCTGAGGATAAACAAACGCTGATTCATTAACTGTCCTTGAAAAACTTAAATCTCTACGGGCGTGTCAGGGTGGTTGCCCCATTCGCCCCAGGAGCCGGCGTAGCCTTTGACCCGCGGATAACCGAGCGCCTTGGCCACCAGATAGGTGAAGCCAGAACGATGGTGTGTCTGGCAGTGGGTAATGACTTCTTTGTCTTTGGTAATGCCGAGTTGTTCCAGGATTTTCGGCATGTCGGTGCGGATGCGCAGGTTGCGCGCCTGATCCATGCCAGCGGTCCACTCGAAATTGACCGCGCCGGGAATGTGCCCGCCCTTGGCCGCCAGCACTTTCTCGCCGGAGTATTCCAGCGGGCCGCGTGCGTCCCAGATCGCCAGGTCAGCGGCGCCGAGGCGGCTTTGCAGGTATTCGCGGGTGGCGACAGGTTCGTCGTGCAGGGTCAGGGCGACCGGGCCGCCGACTGCCGGCGGGATCTGGATCGACATGGGCAAGCCTTCCGCCAGCCAGGCCGGCAGGCCGCCGTCGACATAGTGATATTTGCTGTGGCCGATGACATCCAGCAGCCAGATAAAGCGCCCGGCCCAACCGCCGCCTTCGTCGTCATAGACGACATAGACTGCATCGGGGTTGTGCCCCAGTTCGCCGAACAATGCTTCAAGCGCGGCGTGGGTCGGCAACAGGCCAGGCGCAGGTGCCTGCCCCAGCTGAGTGCGTTTTGGATCGACAAAGCGTGCACCGGGGATATGCCCTTCGGCATAGCGGGCGCTGCTGGTCAGGTCCACCAGAATCAGTTCGCGGGAGTCGAGACGCGGGAGCAGGTCGCTCGGTTCGATCACCAGCGCCAAGCCAGAGAAGTCAGACATGTGAGGTCTCCAGAGCACAAAGGGGAGGATTGTAGCGCAGCGTCATGAGGGCCTGTTATCAGTTATTTTGGGGCAGGAAATAACTGATAACAGGCCCTAGCGGTGGCTAAAGCTGTGCAGGGCCTTTTCGATGCATTGAGAGGTTTTGCCGAACGCTTGCACGGTGATTTCCGAGAACGGTCCGCCGCCCTGATCCGCTACCACGATCATGATCACCCGGCCGTTGTTGACCAGTGAGCGCAGCAGCAGGTGTTCGCCGCTGAACTGTGAGCGCAGGCTGGCTGGCAGCAGGGCCGAGAATTGTGCGTTGTTGGCCGGCGTCAGGCGCACCTGGGCCTGTTGCGCGAGCAGGCGTTGCAGCACGGTGCTCTGACTGACCACCAGGTTCAGGCCGGCCACTTCCTTGGGCAGCCCGGCGGTCTGGTGCACACGCAAATTGGCGTGCGTGCGATCGGCCATCAGAATCATCACCCGGCGCATGCCACACGCCACCAGGGCGTCCCGGGCCGATGTGGTCAAGTGCATGGCATTGGTAAAGCGGCTCGGCTCCACCAGCAATTCGGCGCATTGCTTGCGCCACTTCGCCAGGTCTTCGGTGGTCGGTGCCGGTGCGGGCAACAAACCGGCATGCACGCGGTGCGCACCCGGTGGCCAGATCAGCGATTCGGCCGCGTGCCAGAGGTCCGGCATAGCGTGTTGACGAGCGCTGTTGGCGGCCTGCTGGTGCAATTGTTGTTGCACCTCATCCATCGGCATTTGCAGGTAAAGACTGGTCAGGTACTGCCAGCGCTCGCAGTGGGGGCTGTCCCAGGCCTGTTGTGCCGCCAACGCCAGACCGTTGGCCAGCAGCACGGTATTGGCAGGCTGATTGAGCCAGCGGCGTAACGTCGGGTCGTCATCAAGGCGGTTCTGTTGGCGCAATGGGTGGTCGCTGTCGCGCGCGATGCGCAGGACTTTCACCAGCTCACGTTGTTCGCTGCGCAGCAGCCGATAACCTTGCTGTACCCAGATCGGCAGGCGCCAGACGTCCACCAGTGCCAGACAGATGTCCAGCAGGCGCACGCCGAACAATTGCTTTTCGACTTTGCGTGCCGACTCGCCTTTATGGATAACCCGCAGCTCCCATTCTTCAAGCAACTGCGGGTGGGTCAGCGCCATGGGCCAGAGTGGCGAAAGAAACAGCAGGCTGCCCCAGTGGATGTCCTGCCACAGTCGCGCCAGGCGACTGGCGAAAAAGCCGTTGGCCTGTTGAGTGGCGTGCTGGCTGATCAGTTGAAGCTGGCGCAGGGCGACGGGGATTTGCAATTGGGGTTCGGCGGGCAGGCGGTCGAGCAGTTCTTCGGTGCGTTTCAAACCGAGGCGATTGATCGCCACCTCAAGGTTTTCAGCAGGCTCGGTCATGCTGCCATGGGTGTGACGGTTGGCTTCGCGAATCACGCTCAAGGCCAGGGCCGGGCTTTCCTGCATCAGTTCGGCGATGTCGCGCAGGGAACTGCGGTTATCGCGGATGGCTTTGCAGACCCGGTCGTGGCTGGCTTGCGGAACCGGCAGGCGCACGCCATCGAGAAGCTTGACCCAGCCTTCAAGCGTGGTTGGTTTTGGCGTTGGGACGTTCGTTTCGTTAGCCATGTCTGGACGCGATCATCGTCTGCTTTACCTATGCCCTGAACGGGTCAAATTAGCTTTTCGCCTTAACTGGCTATAGTCTGGCGCAGTTTTGCCGATAAGTAGAAGAAGAGATTTTTTAACTTCCGAATATGACCTTGAACCCGACTCAGTAAGTGCTCTCCTACCTATGGCTAAAATTATCGGCATCATCGTCGTATTCGCGAGCGTGCTCGGCGGATACGTGCTTTCCCACGGCAAGATTGCCGCTCTCATCCAGCCTTTCGAGGTGATGATTATCGGTGGCGCGGCCCTTGGCGCCTTCCTGCAGGCCAACCCCGGCCACATGACAATGCACGTGCTCAAGAAGTCCTTGGGCATGTTCAGCTCGCGTTTCAACCACACCTTCTACCTGGAAGTGCTGGGGCTGATTTACGAGATCCTCAACAAGAGCCGTCGCGAAGGCATGATGGCGATCGAAGGCGACATCGAAGATGCCGCCGCGAGCCCGATCTTCGCCAAGTACCCGGCGGTGCTCAAAGACGAACGCATGACCGCGTTCATCTGCGATTACCTGCGCATCATGTCCTCCGGCAACATGGCCCCCCATGAGCTGGAAGGCCTGTTCGACATGGAACTCTACAGCCTCAAGGAAGACCTCGAGCACCCGTCCCACGCGGTGAACGGCATCGCCGACGCCATGCCCGGTTTCGGTATCGTCGCGGCGGTATTGGGGATCGTGGTGACCATGGCATCCCTGGGCGAAGGCGACCAGAAGTCCATCGGTCTGCACGTGGGTGCGGCACTGGTCGGTACCTTCTTCGGTATTCTCGCGGCCTACGGTTTCTTTGGTCCGCTGGCCCACTCCCTGGCTCACGATGCCAAGGAAGAACTGAACACCTACGAAGCCATCAAGGCTTCGCTGGTGGCTTCGGCTTCCGGGATGCCGCCGTCGCTGGCGGTGGAGTTCGGTCGCAAGGTTCTGTACCCGGCGCACCGTCCTAGCTTCGCTGAGCTGGAACAAGCGGTTCGCGGTCGTTAAGTCATGGAAAATAACCAGCCGATAATCATCAAGCGCGTCAAGCGCATCGCCGGAGGGCATCACGGGGGCGCCTGGAAAATCGCCTTCGCGGACTTCGCGACGGCGATGATGGCGTTCTTCCTGGTGTTGTGGCTGCTGTCCACCGCGACGCCTGAACAGAAGATCGCCATCGCCGGTTACTTCAAGGACCCGGTCGGGTTTTCCGAAAGCGGTACACCGTACATCATCGACCTGGGCGGCACGCCGACCCTGGCGCCGGAGAACACCCTCAACCCGGAGGTGAAATCTCAGCCGCAGCCAGACAAGGTGACCATCGACGCCGAGCAGGTTGAAGGCATGGCCGAGCAGGTCGAGAAGGAACGCCTGGAGTTGTTGCTGCAAGAGTTGCAGAACAAGGTCAATGAAAACCCGCAATTGCAGAAATTCAAGGACCAGATCCTCTTCGAGATCACCCAGGATGGTTTGCGCATCCAGATCATGGACGCCGAAAACCGCCCGATGTTCGACTCCGGCAGTGCGCGTCTGAAGCCGTACTTCGAAGACATTCTGCTGGCCATGGCCGATACCATCAAAGCGGTGCCGAACAAGATCAGCATCAGCGGCCACACCGATGCCAAGCCGTACTCGGGCACCGGCGATTTCGGTAACTGGGAACTCTCGGCCAATCGCGCCAACGCGGCTCGTCGTGCATTGGTCGCCGGCAGTTATCCGGATGCCCAGGTCGCGCGAGTCGTCGGTTATGCCTCGTCGGCGCTGTTCGACAGGGAGAACCCGTTCAATCCGGTCAACCGCCGGATCGACATCGTGGTGCTGACCAAGAAAGCCCAGCGCGCCATCGAAGGTGAACAAGGTGCCGAACCGGCGCCAGCGCCGACGCAAGGGCAGGGTGGCCCGGGCGAAGTGCATGCGCCGCCAGCCGATCCGAACGCATTGCCGGCGGATAAGGAACCGCTGCCGGCACACGAACTTCGTGAGCGTTTGAATCTGTTTGATAATCCGGCGCCGAAGCCGGGCGAACCGCCCAAACCCGCTGTACCGCCCAAGCAATAACCTGCAGAAAAGCCACCATGAGTGGCTTTTCTGTTTCTGGCTGCGTCACTGCAGCGTCGCACTGACTCGACTCACTGCAAGTTTGTTTTCGGAATCATGGAAGATCAGTAATGGAAAGACTCAAGTCCTATTTTCAGCAGCATGGCAATGCACCCTTCAAGTTTGGTGAAGGGCGGGTCAGTGGCTACATCTCAGCCACGCTCGGGCTATTGAGCCTGCTGGCGGTATTGTGCTTTCTCTTTCCCGAATGGCTGACCACCGCCGAACTGCGCAAGGTGTACGACGAACAGTTTGCGCGCACCACGCTATTGCTTGGGCTGGTACTGTCTTTCAGCCTGGGCACCCTGAATATCCTGCTCAACAAGCGAAAGCGCTTGGGGATTACCGGACTTGTCGCCTCGGGGCTGGCGGTGTTTCTCGGCGGCACCAATGTGCAGATCAGCTCGATTGGGCAGACACCGTACTCGCTGGGGCTGGACTGGTTCGTCCTGGCTCTGCTGGTGTCGGCCATCGTCTTTATCCCCCTGGAAAAACTCTATTCCAAGGACCCTGAGCAAAACATTCTGCGTCCGCACTGGCGAACTGACCTGACCTACTTTTTTGTCAGTCATATGCTGGTGCAGTTCATCCTGATTTTCATCACTGCCTCGTCGAGCTTTATGGCTGGCTGGGCCGTGTCGGCGGATTTGCAGGCCAGCGTACAAAGCCTGCCGATCGTTGTGCAGTTCTTGCTGGCGGTACTGGTGGCTGACCTCGGTCAGTACTGGCTGCATCGGCTGTATCACGTCGTGCCATGGTTATGGCGCATGCATGCCGTACATCACTCAAGCACGCACATGGATTGGCTCGCCGGTTCGCGTGTCCACTTCATCGAGATTCTGCTCACCCGTACCGGCGTGCTGGTGCCTTTGATGCTGCTGGGTTTTGCGCCCCAGGCGTTGAACGCCTACGTGATTCTGGTCGGGGTGCAGGCAGTGCTGGCCCACGCCAATGTACGGATCAACGGCGGCTGGCTGAATTATGTGCTGGTCCTGCCGCGCTATCACCATTGGCATCATGCCCGGCACAAGGATTACATCTACAAGAACTATGCGATCCATACGCCGCTGGTGGATATGCTGTTTGGCACCTTCAAGTTGCCACCCAAGGAGTGGCCGACGCGCTACGGGGTTTTTGGCAAGGACTTGCCGGGCGGTATCCTGCGCCAGCACTTGTACCCGTTCCAGAAGCCTGGCCTGAAGAGCGTCGAGCCGAAACCGCCGGCAGCGGTTTCCTGAGGCCAAAAAAAGCCGCGATGAACGCGGCTTTTTTGCACCTCTCAGAAACCCCGTCGGATGCGACTCTTGAGCTGGTCGTGGAACAGTTCCGCATTGCGTCTGTAGCTGCCGCAAAGGGATTCGCTGATTGAATCCAGTGTCATTGAACGCTTGGTCGCCACTTCTTCACGGTAGGCCTCAATGAAAAAATCCAGGTCCTTGTCAGTGCTGAGCTTCGGCCATTTATCGAAGTACAGCGGCAGTTCCGCCGGTTCGGTCTGGAATGAGCAAATCCGCCGGTTGCTGATTGTCGCTTCGCCGATTTCGAACGGTACCCACCATGGCGGCACGGTCTTGCCCGAGACAACGGCTATCAGATGCGTGCTCGCGCTGATGTAGCGGGTGATGACCCCGGTGATGTCGTCAGTGGTCTGGGATTCCGGATCCAGCACGTCGAAGTAGGTCTTGATGTTGGCCTGTATCAGACGGCTGCTGATGGCGATCGCGTAGGGGCGATCCGCGTGACGATAGCTGATGAATACAGGCATCAGAAGTGTCCCTTGAGGGCGAGTTCGCGGTAATGGGCGCCTGAACGGTTCCACGAGTGAACGATGAACAAGTGATAGGTTGGCATGGCTGTCCCTCAGTATCGCTAATATGCGAAGAGGGCTTGAATGTATGCAGTTGAAGGGCTGGAACAAGGCCTTTACGGTTAAAGAGAAGTACCCTTCAAACAGGCGTGCGGATGCCCTACAGAAATATCTGATGTTTAAGTCGATGGGTGGTTTTTGTAGGCTGCTGCGAGCAGCCAGCCGTCCCATTGATGTCGGGGCGGCTGGCGCGTCTGTTTAATAGCTGTTTTCAGGCAAGCTGGCGATGATCGACCGGTAGCTGTTCATCCGTTGCTGCTGCACGCGGCCATCTTCCAGGGCCTTGAGCAGGGCGCAGCCCGGTTCGCGGTCGTGTTTGCAGTCGCGGAAGCGGCAGGTGCCGAGCAGGTCGTTGAACTCGATGAAGCCGGCTTCGACGTCGGCACGGCTGACGTGACCCAGGCCGAACTCGCGGATACCCGGAGAGTCGATCAGCTCACCGCCACCGGGGAAGTGGAACAACCGCGCGGTGGTGGTGGTGTGGGTGCCCTGGCCCGACAGCTCGGACAGCGGGCCGACGCGGGTTTCGACTTCCGGCAACAGGCTGTTGACCAAAGATGATTTGCCGACACCGGACTGGCCGACGAACACACTGATGTGCCCGTCCAACAGTTTTTGAAGTTGTTCCATGCCGTTGCCGTGGTGCGCCGACACTTCCAGCACCGGGTAGCCCAGCGTGCGGTAAACCGCCAGCAAGGCATTCAGCGCCGGGGCGTTCTGCTCGTCGATCAGGTCGAATTTGTTCAGCAGCAACAACGGGCGGATACCCGCGTGTTCCGCGGCAACCAGGTAGCGGTCGATCAGGTTGGCATGAGGCTCTGGCAGCGGTGCGAAGACGATGACGATCATGTCGACGTTGGCCGCCACCGGCTTGAGCTGTCCACGACTGTCCGGGCGGCAGAGCTCGGTTTTGCGCGGCAGTTGCGCCACGATCACGCCGATGCCCTGGTTGCCGGCACGCCATACGACCTGATCGCCGGTCACCAGCGCCGGCAGGTTGGCGCGCAAGTGGCAGCGGAATACCTGGCCGGCCAGCTCACCATCGAGGGCTTCGACTTCAACCTGTACACCGAAGTGCGCGATCACCAGGCCCGTCTGTTCCGGACCCAGGTCGCCACCCTCAAGTGCCTCGACAGCCGAGGACTCGCGTTTGGCGGCGCGGGCAGCGCGCTCGCCCTGAATCTTTTCGATGCGCCAGTTTTGACGACGATTGAGTTGGCGTTTGGCCATGGGTGTTCCGTATCGAGAATGCAGCGATTAGGTAAAACGGTCGCGAGTTTAGCACGCCCGGCCGCCTCCCTAGGCTAAACTGCGAACCTACGCCGAGGAGCCGACATATGCAGAACCCGCAGAACCTGATCTGGATCGACCTGGAAATGACCGGGCTGAACCCTGATACCGACGTCATCATTGAGATGGCCACCATCGTCACCGACAGTAATTTGAACACCTTGGCTGAAGGTCCGGTGATCGCCATTCATCACAGCGACGAGATCCTCGCCGGTATGGACGAGTGGAATACCCGTCAACACGGCGGCTCCGGACTGACCCAACGGGTTCGCGACAGCCGCATCAGCATGGCCGAAGCGGAAGCCCAGACCATCGCCTTCCTGGAGAAATGGGTGCCGAAGGGCAAGTCGCCGATCTGTGGCAACAGCATCTGCCAGGACCGTCGCTTCCTTTATACCCACATGAAGTCGTTGGAAAGCTATTTCCACTACCGCAACCTCGACGTGTCGACCCTCAAGGAGTTGGCCGCGCGTTGGGCACCGGACGTGCGCGACAGCTTCAAAAAGGGCAGCACCCACCTGGCCCTGGACGACATCCGCGAATCGATCGCCGAGCTGCAGCACTACCGCAAGAATTTCATCAAGTTCTGATTGGGTGGCAACGAGGGTTTTTGTGGCGAGGGGGCTTGTCGGAACGCCGCACCGTCCCGCTCGGCTGCGTAGCAGTCGTATAGTCAGCCGGCGTGGTCTATTTGAAGAGTTGCTCTCTCAGCAAATAGGGCCGCTCTGCGGCGCAGCGGGGCAAGCTCCCTCGACACAGGTACCCTTGCCCCCTTTTGGTGCCCTGACGATCTGAGTAGACTGCGCGCCTTCTCGTAAGGACCGCCACCATGTTGCTGATGCTCTACCTGATCGCCATTACTGCCGAAGCCATGACTGGCGCCCTTTCTGCGGGCCGTCGCGGCATGGACTGGTTTGGCGTGGTATTGATTGCATGCGTCACGGCGTTGGGCGGCGGTTCGGTGCGCGACGTGTTGCTTGGCCATTACCCGCTGACCTGGGTCAAACACCCGGAATACCTGGTGCTGACGTCGATCGCTGCGATGTTCACCGTCTTCGCTGCGCGCTGGATGCGCCATCTGCGCTCGCTGTTTCTGGTGCTCGACGCCGCGGGCCTGGTGGCGTTCACCCTGATCGGCTGCATGACCGCCCTGGAAATGGGCCACGGCATGCTGGTGGCCTCGGTCAGCGGCGTGATCACCGGGGTATTCGGTGGCATTCTGCGGGACATCTTCTGCAACGACATCCCGCTGATTTTCCGCCGCGAACTCTACGCCAGCGTCTCGTTTGCTGCGGCGTGGTGCTATTTATTCTGTATCTATCTGCAATTGCCGGGTGAACAGGCGATCCTGATCACGCTATTCGGCGGCTTCCTGCTGCGCTTGCTGGCGATCCGTTTCCACTGGGAAATGCCCAAGTTCGTTTATAACGACGAAGCCTGATTTACACGCAGTCCCTGTAGCAGCTGCCGAAGGCTGCGTTCGAGGCCGAAGGGCTCGCTTCGCAGTCGCGCCGAACGCAGTCTTCGGCAGCTACTACATAAGCCCGTGTTGTTTTAGCGCCCATTCGACATGCTCGCGCACCAGTTCCGACGGATAGTCCCGCCGTGCCTTCAACGCTTCCAGCACCGGAATGCTCGACGGCGCATTGCCCAGGCCGACCGCCAGATTGCGCAACCAACGCTCGTAACCGGCCCGACGCAACGGTGAACCTTCGGTGCTGCTGAGGAATTTTTCTTCGTCCCACATGAACAGTTCGGCCAGTTCGGCGTTGTCCAGGTTGTGCCGGGGTTTGAAGTCGCTTTCCCCGGAAGGCCGGGCGAAGCGGTTCCATGGGCAGACAATCTGGCAGTCATCGCAACCGAACACCCGATTGCCGATCAGCGGTCGTAAATCTTCAGGAATCGCGCTTTTCAGTTCGATGGTCAGGTACGAAATGCAGCGACGGGCGTCCAGCACATAGGGGCCGACGAAGGCATTGGTCGGGCAAATGTCCAGGCAGGCCGTGCAGCGACCGCAGTGCTCGGTGGCGTGGGGTGGGTCCACCGGCAGCGGCAGGTCGACGAACAGTTCGCTGAGGAAGAAGTAACTGCCGGCCTTGCGATTCAAGACCAGCGTGTTTTTGCCGATCCAGCCCAGGCCAGCCTGTTCGGCGATGGCCTTTTCCAGCACCGGGGCGCTGTCGACGAAGGCGCGGTAGCCGAACGGGCCGATCACCGCCTGGATTTTTTCCGCCAGTTGTTGCACGCGTTTACGAATTAATTTGTGGTAATCGCGGCCCAAGGCATAACGCGAGACGTAGGCTTTTTCCGGTTGGGCCAGCCGTTGCGCCATGTGCGTGTCGCCCGGCAGGTAGTCCATGCGCAGGGAAACCACGCGCAGGGTGCCCGGCACCAGTTCTTCCGGGTGCGAGCGTTTGCTGCCATGGGCGCCCATGTAATCCATTTCGCCGTGATAGCCAGCGGCGAGCCAGCGCTCCAGGTGCTGCTCATGCTCGGCCAGATCGAGGCCGCTGATGCCGACTTGCTGAAAGCCCAGCTCGCGGCCCCAGTCCTTGATGGATTGGGCGAGGGCGGGCAGGTCTGTGGTAATAGCGGGCATGAGGCGAGAGAAACCGGAGCTGAGATGCGTATAATTCTGCCAGACATCGGAGCCTGAAGACGCATGCCGCACACTAAAGATGAATTACCCGACGCGCTGTATAGCGCCGCGCAAGTCCGAGGGCTCGATGCGAGCGTGATCGCGGCCGGTACACCGGGCTTCGAATTGATGCAGCGTGCGGCACGGGCGACCTGGCGTGCGCTGGTCCGCCATTGGCCGACCGGGCACGAATTGAGTGTGGTGGCCGGCCATGGCAATAACGCGGGCGACGGTTATCTGGTGGCCGTGCTGGCCCGACGTGCCGGCTGGCATGTGCGGGTGCTGGCCGCCGGTGACCCCGGGCGTTTGCAGGGCGATGCCGCGTCGGCGCATGCCGAGGCGGTGGCCGAAGGCGTGGCCATTCAAGGCTGGACCCCGCACTCCGAGTTGCGCGGCATTGTGCTGGATGCATTGCTCGGCACCGGCCTGACCGGTGAAGTGCGCGAGCCGTTCGCCAGCGCCATCGCCGCGATCAATGCCAGTGGGCTCCCGGTTGCGGCGGTGGATATCCCCTCGGGGTTGTGCGCCGATACGGGTCGCCAGCTCGGCATTGCGGTTCGAGCAGACCTGACTGTGACGTTCATCGGGTTGAAGGTGGGGCTGTTCGCCGGTGACGCGGCGGATGTGGTGGGCGATTTGGTATTTAACGATCTGCACGTCGCCCCCGAGACATTTATTGGGGCCGAGATCAGTGCGCGTCGCCTGACGGCCGGTAATGTGCCGCGTCTGACCGGCCGCGCTCCAACTGCCCACAAAGGCAAATTCGGTCACGTATTGCTCGTTGGCGGTGATCGCGGTTTTGGCGGCGCCATCCTGCTTAGTGCACAAAGTGCCCTGCGCAGCGGTGCCGGCATGGTGTCCGTGGCCACCCGCAGCGAGCATGTTCCGGCCGCCCTGGCGCGTTTGCCGGAAGCTATGGTGCTCGGTACGTCGTCGGCCAATCAATTGATGGGCTTGCTGGAGAAGGCCACGGTGCTGGTCGTCGGCCCGGGGCTGGGGCAGGCCGCCTGGGGGCGCAGCCTGTTGTCGGCCGCGGCCAACGCGTCGCAGCCACAAGTATGGGATGCCGATGCATTGAACCTGTTGGCCGAAGGTGGCGTGAGCTTGCCCGCAGGTAGTGTCATCACGCCGCATCCGGGCGAAGCGGCACGATTGCTGGGGATATCGACAAAGGCCGTACAGGCTGACCGCCCGGCCGCGGCCCATGCGTTGAGCAAAAAATATACAGCGGTGGTAGTGCTCAAGGGCGCTGGCAGTCTGATTGCCAGCCCCGATGGGCGTCTGGCGCTGTGTCATCAGGGCCATCCGGCCATGGCGTCGGCCGGGTTGGGTGATGTGCTGGCCGGTCTGGTGGGCGCCCTGCTCGCTCAGGGCCTGGACGCGTATGACGCGGCCTGCCTGGCGGTCTGGCTGCACGCCAATGCCGGTGCGCAACAAGGTAAATTAGGCCGCGGGCTGGCGGCCAGTGATCTGATTCCAGCCATTCGTCAGTTGTTGGAGGAGCAAGCACCGTGTCTGAAGTAACCCTGTACCTGGCTGATGAGCAGGCCATGAGCGATTTTGGCGCACGTATCGCCAAAACCACCGGAGGGCACGGTCTGATCTTTCTTGAAGGGGATCTGGGCGCGGGGAAAACCACACTGTCCCGGGGCATCATCCGTGGCCTGGGGCATACCGGCGCGGTAAAAAGTCCGACCTTTACCCTGGTCGAGCCTTACGAGATCGGCGCCGTCCGCGCCTTCCATTTCGACTTATATCGATTGGTCGACCCCGAGGAGCTGGAGTACCTCGGCATCCGCGACTATTTCGATGACGACGCATTATGTCTTATTGAATGGCCCCAGAAGGGTGCAGGCTTTTTGCCAAAGCCCGACCTGACCATTACCATTAGCCCGCAAGACAGCGGGCGTTCGCTGAGAATTTTGCCCCAAGGCTCGCGTGGCGAGTCGTGGTGTGCCGTTTTGGCATTGGAATCCAAATAAATGATGGGGTTAGGTATGCGCTTTCGCGCGTTGGTTGCTGCCGTAGGGGTGTTGTTTTTGGCGGTGACCGTCGACGCTGTGGCCGAGACGAAGGTCAACAGTGTTCGCCTTTGGCGGGCGCCGGATAACACTCGACTGGTGTTCGACCTGACGGGGCCTGTCCAGCACAGCGTCTTTACCCTGACCGCACCGGATCGGCTGGTAATCGACATCAATGGCGCGACGCTCGGCTCGCCGCTGAACGTCTCCACGGCCAACACGCCGATCACGGCAATGCGTTCGGCTCAGCGTACGCCGACCGATTTGCGGGTAGTCATCGACCTGAAAAAAGCCGTCACGCCGAAAAGCTTCACCTTGGCGCCGAACGCCCAGTACGGCAATCGCCTGGTAGTCGACCTGTTCGACAACGCGGCCGATGCCTCGCCACCGCCTGCGCCAACACCGTCTGTGGCCACGGTACCCGCCGTACCCGTCACGCCGTCCGAGCCTTCGATCAAGCTGCCACCCGCACCGGCTGGCAAGCGCGATATTATCGTGGTGATCGATGCCGGTCACGGCGGCGAAGACCCGGGCGCCTCGGGCTCTCGCGGTCAGCGTGAGAAAGACGTGGTGCTGGCCATCGCCCGTGAACTGCAGCGTCAGGTCAATGGCATGAAAGGTTTCCGCGCCGAACTGACCCGTACCGGCGACTACTTCATTCCATTGCGTGGCCGTACCGAAATCGCCCGCAAGAAGGGCGCCGACCTGTTCGTTTCGATCCACGCCGACGCCGCGCCGTCAGCCGCAGCGTTCGGTGCGTCGGTGTTTGCCCTGTCTGACCGCGGCGCTACGTCGGAGACCGCCCGTTGGCTGGCCGACAGCGAAAACCGTTCCGACTTGATCGGCGGTGCCGGCAACGTCAGCCTCGACGACAAGGACCGGATGCTCGCCGGCGTGCTGCTCGACCTGTCGATGACCGCTTCCCTGACTTCCAGCCTGAACGTTGGCCAGAAAGTCTTGAGCAACATCGGTCGCGTCACGCCGCTGCACAAACAACGTGTCGAGCAAGCCGGGTTCATGGTGCTGAAGTCGCCGGATATCCCGTCGATCCTGGTGGAAACCGGGTTCATCTCCAACGCCAACGAAGCCTCGAAACTCGCGGCATCGAGCCACCAGCAGGCGCTGGCGCGCTCCATCAGCAGCGGCGTGCGGCAATTCTTCCAGCAGAACCCGCCGCCGGGCACCTACATTGCCTGGCTGCGCGATTCCGGCAAGATCGCCCAAGGCCCACGTGACCATCGCGTGAGCCCCGGTGAAACCCTGGCGATGATCGCCGTGCGTTATCAGGTGTCTGCGGCCACCTTGCGCAGTGCCAACAACTTGCAAAGTGACGAGCTGAAGATTGGTCAGACGTTGACCATTCCAGGCACTGAACTGGCGGCCAAAGAATGAACCAGGTGCTGACCAACACGGCGCGTATCGAGCTACTCAGTCCACGGCTGGCGAACCAGATTGCCGCTGGTGAAGTGGTTGAGCGCCCGGCCTCGGTGATCAAGGAGTTGCTGGAAAACAGCCTCGACTCCGGCGCCAAACGCATCGATGTCGATGTGGAGCAGGGCGGTGTCAAGCTGCTGCGGGTGCGCGACGATGGCAGTGGCATTTCCGCCGATGACCTGCCTTTGGCCCTGGCCCGTCACGCCACCAGCAAGATTCGCAACCTGGAAGACCTCGAACAGGTCATGAGCCTGGGGTTTCGTGGTGAGGCGCTGGCCTCCATCAGTTCCGTGGCGCGTCTGACCCTGACTTCCCGCACTCGCGACGCCGATCAAGCCTGGCAGGTGGAAACCGAAGGCCGGGACATGGCGGCTCGCGTGCAACCAGCGGCTCATCCGGTGGGCACTTCGGTGGAAGTGCGCGATTTGTTCTTCAATACCCCGGCGCGCCGCAAGTTTCTCAAGACCGAAAAAACCGAATTCGATCACCTGCAAGAAGTGATCAAGCGTCTGGCGCTGGCGCGGTTCGATGTGGCGTTCCATCTGCGCCATAACGGCAAAACCATCCTCAGCCTGCACGAAGCCCATGATGACGCGGCCCGCGCCCGGCGTGTGGCGGCGATCTGCGGGGCGGGCTTTCTGGAGCAGGCGTTGCCGATCGAAATCGAACGCAATGGCCTGCATTTGTGGGGTTGGGTCGGGTTGCCGACCTTCAACCGCAGCCAGGCGGATTTGCAGTATTTCTTTGTGAATGGCCGTGCCGTGCGCGACAAACTGGTGGCGCACGCAGTGCGCCAGGCTTATCGCGACGTATTGTTCAACGGTCGGCACCCGACATTCGTGCTGTTTTTCGAAGTCGATCCGGCGGGCGTCGACGTCAACGTGCACCCGACCAAGCACGAAGTACGCTTCCGTGACGGGCGCATGGTTCACGACTTCCTTTACGGCACTTTGCATCGCGCCTTGGGTGATGTGCGGCCGGAAGACCAGTTGGCCGCGCCTGTCGCGACAGCCGTGGTCCGGCCAACCGGTATCGAAGCCGGCGAGTTCGGCCCGCAGGGCGAGATGCGTCTGGCGGCCAATGCGCTGCTGGAGCAGCCTCAGGCCCAGCCGTCCTTCAATACTTCGGCGGGCTCTGGCGCCGGTGCCGGTTATCAGTATCAATACACGCCGCGACCTCAGTCCGGCGTGCCCGTCGCCGAAGCCCAGGCGGCCTATCGCGAGTTTTTCGCGCCGTTGCCCGAGGCCAATGCGGTCGCGCTGCCGGCCGGGCAAGATGACATTCCGCCGCTGGGCTATGCACTGGCGCAGCTCAAGGGCATCTACATTCTTTCGGAAAACGCCCAAGGCCTGGTGCTGGTAGACATGCATGCCGCCCATGAGCGGATCATGTACGAACGGCTGAAAGTCGCCATGGCCAGCGAGGGGTTGAGCGGTCAGCCATTGCTGGTGCCGGAATCCCTGGCGGTCAGCCAGCGCGAAGCCGACTGCGCCGAAGAAAACGTCGCCTGGTTCCAGCGTCTGGGTTTTGAATTGCAGCGCCTTGGCCCGGAAACCCTGGCCATCCGGCAAATCCCTGCGTTGCTGAAACAGGCCGAGGCCAACCGACTGGTTAGCGATGTGCTGGCGGATTTGATGGAATACGGCACCAGCGACCGGATTCAGGCGCACCTGAACGAACTGCTCGGCACCATGGCCTGCCACGGCGCGATTCGCGCGAATCGGCGCCTGGCCTTGCCGGAAATGAACGGCCTGCTGCGGGACATGGAAAACACCGAACGCAGCGGTCAATGTAACCATGGCCGACCGACCTGGACCCAACTGGGCCTGGACGATCTGGACAAACTGTTCTTGCGCGGTCGTTGATGAGCCAGTTCCCTCCCGCGATTTTCCTGATGGGGCCGACGGCCGCCGGCAAGACCGACCTGGCCATCGAACTCACCAAGGTCCTGCCCTGCGAGCTGATCAGTGTCGATTCGGCGCTGGTTTATCGCGGCATGGACATCGGCACCGCCAAACCCTCCAAAGAGATCCTGGCCGAATTCCCGCATCGTCTGATCGACATTCTCGACCCGGCCGAGAGTTATTCCGCCGCGGATTTCCGTCGCGATGCGTTGCAAGCCATGGGCGAGATCACCGCGCGGGGCAATATTCCGCTGCTGGTGGGCGGCACAATGCTCTATTACAAGGCTTTGCTCGAAGGTCTGGCCGACATGCCGGCGGCCGATGCGGACGTTCGTGCGCAAATCGAAGAAGAGGCTGCACGCCTTGGCTGGCAAGCCCTGCACGATCAATTGGCGGTGATTGATCCGCAATCCGCGGCGCGAATTCACCCGAACGATCCGCAGCGCCTTAGTCGTGCACTGGAAGTTTATCGCGTCAGCGGCCAGAGCATGACTGAGCTACGCTTGCGACAATCTGCGCAAAGTACTGAAGCAGCCGCTTCGGGACTGCAACAATTGCCCTATACTGTCGCGAACTTGGCCATCGCTCCGGCAAATCGCCAGGTACTGCACGAGCGCATTAAACAAAGATTCACAAATATGTTGGAACAGGGATTCGTCGACGAGGTCGTAGCCCTGCGAGATAGAGGTGACTTGCATTCCGGGTTGCCGTCTATACGTGCAGTAGGTTATCGACAAGTCTGGGATTACCTGGATGGCAAGCTGACGCAAGCCGAGATGCAGGAGCGTGGAATCATTGCCACGCGCCAATTGGCGAAGCGCCAGTTCACCTGGCTGCGCAGTTGGGCTGATTTACACTGGTTGGACAGCCTCGATTGCGACAATCTGCCGCGCGCCTTGAAATACCTCGGGACCATCTCCATATTGAGCTGAGTCCTTGCAATTGCCGTCTATCCTTGGGGGTGTGACGGCCCCAAGCCATCTGTTTACCTATTTTTTATATTGAATCCTTAAAGGAGTGCGGCACATGTCAAAAGGGCATTCGCTACAAGACCCTTACTTGAATACTTTACGTAAAGAGAAAGTGGGGGTTTCCATCTACCTGGTCAACGGGATCAAACTGCAAGGCACGATCGAGTCTTTCGACCAGTTCGTTATCCTGCTGAAAAACACCGTCAGCCAGATGGTTTACAAACACGCTATCTCTACAGTGGTGCCAGTTCGTCCAATTCGTCTGCCTAGCGCAACCGAATCCGAAGCAGGCGACGCTGAGCCAGGTAACGCCTGATAGGAGTCTCCTTTGTTCTTTGAGCGCCACGGTGGTGGTGAGCGGGCAATTCTCGTTCACTTGGATGGTCAGGACCCTGAGGCGCGCGAAGATCCGCAGGAGTTTCAGGAGTTGGCAATTTCGGCTGGTGCCGAGACCGTCGCGTTTTTTAACGTGCCGCGTCATCGGCCAACCGCCAAAACCCTGATCAGCAGCGGCAAGGTCGAAGAGTTACGCGACCTGGTCAAAGCCGAACAGGTCGATCTGGTGATTTTCAATCACATCCTCACGCCCAGTCAGGAACGTAACCTCGAACGTATTTTCGAGTGTCGCGTGATCGATCGCACGGGTCTGATTCTCGATATCTTCGCCCAACGCGCCCGCACCCATGAAGGCAAGCTCCAGGTCGAACTGGCCCAGCTTGAGTACATGAGTACGCGTCTGGTTCGCGGCTGGACTCACCTTGAGCGGCAGAAGGGCGGTATCGGCCTGCGCGGGCCGGGTGAAACCCAACTGGAAACCGACCGGCGCCTGTTGCGGATTCGTCTGCGTCAGATCAAGGGGCGCCTGGAAAAGGTCCGCAGCCAGCGCGAGCAGTCTCGTCGCGGGCGCAAGCGTGCTGACATTCCGACGGTTTCACTGGTGGGTTATACCAACGCCGGCAAATCGACGCTGTTCAACTCGGTCACCGATTCCGACGTCTTTGCCGCCAACCAGCTATTCGCGACCCTCGACCCGACCTTGCGCCGACTCGAGCTCGAGGACCTCGGGCCGATCGTGCTGGCCGACACCGTGGGCTTCATTCGTCACCTGCCGCACAAACTGGTCGAGGCATTTCGAGCTACGCTCGAAGAGTCGAGCAACTCCGACCTGCTGCTGCACGTGATCGATGCGCACGAGCCTGATCGTATGGCCCAGATCGAACAGGTCATGGTGGTACTCGGGGAGATCGGGGCACAAGACTTGCCGATCCTTGAGGTATACAACAAACTCGATTTGCTCGAGGGGGTTGAGCCGCAGATCCAGCGCGATGCCGATGGCAAACCGCAGCGGGTCTGGTTGTCGGCCAAGGACGGTACCGGCCTGGACTTGCTCAAGCAGGCAGTGGCGGAACTGTTGGGCAGCGATTTGTTTGTTGGCACCTTGCGCTTGCCGCAACGTTTTGCTCGACTGCGTGCGCAGTTTTTCGAACTCGGTGCGGTGCAAAAAGAAGAACACGACGAAGAAGGCATCAGCCTGCTGGCCGTTCGCTTGCCACGGATCGAATTGAATCGACTCGTGAGCCGCGAAGGTCTGCAACCGATGGAATTCATCGAGCAACACACTTTGCAATAAAAGCCTGAGAAAGCGGTTGTGCCGCGGTGACAGGCATTCTGTAGCATTGGTCGGCGCGCCGTGGGTGCGTCTTTGCTTTATCAGATGGAGAGCGCTATGGCTTGGAATGAGCCGGGTGGCAACTCGAATAATCAGGATCCTTGGGGTGGCAAGCGCCGCAATAACGGCGACCGCAAGGGACCACCGGATCTCGACGAGGCCTTCCGAAAGCTGCAGGAAAGCCTGAACGGGTTGTTCGGTGGTGGCAAGAAACGCGGTGATGAGGGTGGTGGTCCGGGCAAGAGTGGCGGCTTTGGTGGCCTGCTCGGCATCGGTCTGACCGTGCTCGCAGCCGTGTGGCTGTACAGCGCTGTCTACGTGGTCGACGAGCAGGAGCAGGCCGTGGTGCTGCGCTTCGGTAAATACTATGAAACCGTCGGCCCGGGCCTGAACATCTATTTCCCGCCGATCGATCGCAAGTACCTGGAAAACGTCACGCGTGAGCGTGCCTATACCAAGCAGGGTCAAATGCTGACTGAAGACGAAAACATCGTCGAAGTGCCGCTGACCGTGCAGTACAAGATCAGCAACCTGCAGGACTTCGTGCTGAACGTCGATCAGCCGGAAACCAGCCTGCAGCATGCGACCGACAGTGCCTTGCGCCACGTGGTGGGTTCTACCGCCATGGACCAGGTGCTGACCGAAGGTCGTGAATTGATGGCCAGCGAAATCAAGGAGCGTCTGCAACGTTTCCTCGATACCTATCGCACCGGTATCACCGTCACTCAGGTCAACGTACAGAGCGCTGCTGCACCGCGTGAAGTCCAGGAAGCCTTCGATGACGTGATCCGCGCCCGTGAAGACGAGCAGCGTTCGCGTAACCAGGCTGAAACCTACGCCAACGGCGTCGTGCCGGAAGCCCGTGGTCAGGCCCAGCGCATCCTCGAGGATGCCAACGGTTACCGCGACGAGACCGTCTCCCGCGCCAAGGGTGAAGCTGACCGCTTCACCAAACTGGTGGCCGAGTACCGCAAGGCGCCTGAAGTTACCCGTCAGCGTCTGTACCTGGACACCATGCAGGAAATCTTCAGCAACACCAGCAAGGTTCTCGTGACCGGCAACAAGAATGGCCAGAGCAATCTGCTGTATCTGCCGCTGGACAAGATGGTCGAGGATGGTCGCCGCACCAGCACTCCGGTGACCGGCGCAGCAGCCAGCAGCAATGAAGTGAATGTGCGTGCGGCAGCAGATCTGCAGCAACAGCAGGCACGTACCAGGGAGAGTCGCTGATGAGCAATAAATCGCTGATCGCCCTTATTATCGGCGTCGTCGTGGCGATCGTTGCCTGGAACTGCTTCTACATCGTGGCTCAGACCGAGCGTGCGGTGTTGCTGCAGTTCGGTCGCGTGGTCCAGGCCGATGTTCAGCCGGGCCTGCATGTGAAAGTGCCTTACGTCAACAAGGTGCGCATATTCGATGCGCGCCTGATGACGCTGGATGCACCGACACAGCGCTTCCTGACGCTGGAAAAGAAAGCCGTGATGGTCGATGCCTACGCCAAGTGGCGCGTGAAAGATGCCGAGCGCTTCTACACCGCGACTTCCGGCCTCAAGCAGATTGCCGACGAGCGTCTGTCCCGTCGTCTGGAGTCGGGCCTGCGTGACCAGTTCGGTAAACGCACCCTGCACGAAGTGGTGTCCGGTGAGCGTGATGCGCTGATGGCAGACATCACCGCTTCGCTGAACAAGATGGCAGAAAAAGAGCTGGGCATTGAAGTTGTCGATGTCCGGGTCAAGGCCATCGACCTGCCGAAGGAAGTGAACCGCAGCGTGTTCGAGCGTATGAGCACCGAGCGTGAGCGTGAAGCTCGCGAGCACCGCGCCAAGGGTAACGAGCTGGCCGAAGGCATCCGTGCCGACGCCGACCGTCAACGCCGCGTGCTGCTGGCTGAAGCCTATCGTGAATCCGAAGAGGTGCGCGGTGATGGTGATGCCCAGGCTGCTGCGATCTACTCTAAGGCATACGGCCAGGATCAGGAGTTCTACGCGTTCTACCGTAGCCTGCGTGCCTACCGTGAAAGCTTCGCGAACAAATCCGACGTCATGGTCCTGGACCCGAGCAGTGACTTCTTCCGTTACCTGGAAAAAGCCAAGCCTTGATACGACGTTGACCTGAATCATCCCCCCGCCTGGCGGCTAAAGCCTCGGGCGGGGTGATCCTTTGGGAAAACGTGTGTATGATGCGGCAGCCGGGAAATTCCCGGCTTTTTTGCGTCTGCACGTTTGATTGCTGTTTTCATGCAGGCGCCCGAGTTGAATGACTCGACAGGTTTTTCGAGGAAAGTGGTTGGCGAAGCCGGTTCCAGGCTTTTCGCCACGTTGTTCATGCGCGGGGTTTATGCACATGAGCCGATCATTTTCTGCTTCACTCAAGGCTCGCCCAAAGGCTTGCTGCCCGGATCATAGGGGAATGGCGTAATGGCAACGGTAGACCGCTGGCTGCTGCCAGATGGCATCGAAGAAGTACTGCCACCGGAGGCTGCGCGCATCGAAGTTGCGCGTCGCCAGGTGTTGGATCTGTTCCAGAGCTGGGGTTACGAGTTTGTCGTGACTCCCCATATCGAGTACCTGGAATCCCTGCTGACCGGCGCAGGCCAGGACCTCGATCTGCGCACCTTCAAGGTCATCGACCCGCAGTCGGGCCGGCAGATGGGTTTCCGTGCCGACATCACGCCGCAAGTGGCGCGCATCGATGCGCACACCCTGCGTCGCGAAGGCCCGAGCCGTCTGTGCTATGCCGGTAGCGTGCTGCATGCTCAGCCACGTGCGTTGTCGTCCTCGCGCAGCCCGATTCAACTGGGCGCCGAGTTGTACGGCGATGCCAGCCCGAGCAGCGACGTGGAAGTCATCAGCCTGATGCTGGCCATGCTGCAACTGGCCGATGTGCCGGATGTGCACATGGACCTCGGGCATGTCGGCATCTACCGCGGCCTGGCCCGCGCCGCCGGTTTGTCCGGCGAAGTCGAGCAACAGTTGTTCGATGCATTGCAACGTAAAGCCATCGACGAGGTCATTACCTTGACCGAAGGCCTGCCTGCCGATCTGTCGGGCATGCTGCGAGCGCTGGTCGACCTGTGTGGCGGTCGTGAAGTGTTGAGCGCTGCCCGCGAGCGTCTGGCCAATGCGCCGGCGCCTGTTCTGGCGGCCCTGGACGATTTGCTGGCGATTGCCGAGCGTCTGTCCACGCGTTTCCCGGAGTTACCGCTGTACTTCGACCTGGGCGAATTGCGCGGCTACCACTACCACACCGGTGTGGTGTTCGCCGTGTTCGTGCCGGGTGTTGGCCAGTCCATCGCTCAGGGCGGTCGTTACGACGATATCGGTGCCGACTTCGGTCGCGCCCGTCCGGCGACAGGCTTCTCCACCGATTTGAAAACCCTGGTGACCCTGGGGCGTGCTGAGATCGAGCTACCGTCTGGCGGTATCTGGATGCCTGACAGTACGGATGCAGCACTCTGGCAGCAGGTTTGCCAGTTGCGCAGTGAGGGTCAGCGTGTCGTTCAGGCATTGCCTGGGCAACCTTTGGCCGCCGCCCGTGAAGCGGACTGCGACCGGCAATTGATTCAGCAGAACGGGCTTTGGCAAGTATCGCCACTGGCTTCTTGAGTTTTCCTGCCGGCCGCCGCCGGCACCAAGTTTGCGCGAATGAGGACAAGTGTTATGGGTAAGAATGTCGTAGTCCTGGGCACCCAATGGGGTGATGAGGGCAAAGGCAAGATCGTTGATCTGCTGACCGAACATGCTGCCGCCGTAGTGCGCTACCAAGGTGGCCACAACGCTGGTCACACTCTGGTGATCGACGGCGAAAAAACCGTCTTGCACCTGATCCCGTCTGGCGTGCTGCGCGAAGGTGTGCAGTGCCTGATCGGTAACGGCGTGGTGGTTGCACCCGACGCCCTGCTGCGGGAAATCAACAAGCTGGAAGAGAAAGGCGTACCGGTGCGCGAGCGCCTGCGTATCAGCCCGTCCTGCCCGCTGATCCTGTCCTACCACGTAGCACTGGACCAGGCCCGTGAAAAGGCCCGTGGCGAGCTGAAGATCGGCACCACCGGTCGCGGCATCGGCCCGGCTTACGAAGACAAGGTTGCCCGTCGCGGTCTGCGCATCGGTGATCTGTTCCATCGTGAGCGTTTCGCCGCCAAGCTGGGCGAGTTGCTGGATTACCACAACTTCGTACTGGTCAATTACTACAAAGAGCCAGCGATCGACTTCCAGAAGACACTCGACGAGTGCATGGAATACGCCGAGCTGCTCAAGCCGATGATGCTCGACGTCACCGCAGAGCTGCACAACCTGCGTCGTGCCGGCAAGGACATCATGTTCGAAGGCGCCCAGGGCTCCCTGCTGGACATCGACCACGGCACCTATCCGTACGTCACCAGCTCCAACACCACCGCTGGCGGCATCGCCACTGGTTCGGGTGTTGGTCCGATGTTCCTGGACTACATCCTCGGCATCACCAAGGCTTACACCACGCGCGTCGGCTCCGGTCCGTTCCCGACTGAGCTGTTCGACGACGTTGGTGCGTTCCTGGCCAAGCGTGGCCACGAGTTCGGCGCCACCACTGGCCGTGCCCGTCGTTGCGGCTGGTTCGATGCCGTGATCCTGCGTCGCGCTATCGATGTGAACAGCATCTCGGGCCTGTGCCTGACCAAGCTGGACGTGCTGGACGGCCTGGAAACCATCAACATCTGCGTAGGCTACAAGAACGAAGATGGTGCAGTGATCGACGCACCGACCGACGCCGACAGCTACATCGGCCTGGAGCCGGTGTACGAGCAGATGCCGGGCTGGAGCGAGTCGACCCTGGGTGCCAAGACCCTGGAGGAGCTGCCTCAGGCTGCGCGCAACTACATCAAGCGCATCGAAGAGTTGGTCGGCGCGCCGATCGACATTATTTCGACGGGCCCGGACCGCAACGAAACTATCGTTCTGCGTCACCCGTTCGCTTAATAAGTCGTTGATGTAAAACACAAAGGCCCCTTAATCGGGGCCTTTGTCGTTTATGCCTGTTGGACGGCATGACCTTTGCTGTGAATATTGCCTTCAGAATGCCATCAATTTAATGGCGTTAGAGTAGAGGGATTTCCTGTGTCGGCCGTTCTCTCACTGTTACAAAGCCGTTTGTTGCGGCCCGTGTTCGTTACCCTTGGTATCGCCCTTTTGGTGCAGGTGCTGGTGGCTGTCGCTCTGACCCGGAGCACGGTGACTGCGCTGGAAACCGATCTGGGCGTGCGCTTGGGCTCCGATAGCCAAAAGCTCTCCGGTGAGCTGGAGCAGGCGGGGCGTGAAGTCACGTCGAGCCTGGATAACCTGTCCAGCAATACCCGTCAGCGCCTGACCGCTGGGCTGTCTTCACGTTTGAAAGACGAGCAGGCTCAACTGCGTACGACGCTGGAGAAGGACCTGAAGGACTCGGCCAATGACATGGCGCAACTTCTGGCGTCGGTCGCACCCCGCGCCATGTGGGACAGCGACATTCCCACCCTGTCCGAATTCGCTCGCCGCGCCCAGCGCAATCCCAACGTGTTGTTCGTGGTCTATGACGACGCCACGGGCCAGCACCTGACGCGCTATCTCAACCGGGAGAACGCGATCAACAAGGCGCTTCTGGAGAAAGGCCAGGGCGAGCGGGCGTTGGACAAGGTGCTGGACGCAGCGAAGAGCGATCCGTCGGTCTACTACCTCGAAGCCTCGATCAGTCCCAATGGCGTGGAAATCGGCAAAGTCTTGATGGGGGTCTCAACTGCCTCTGTGGAAACCGATCTGGCGGCGCTGGACAAGCGCTTCTCGGCGCTGATCGCCAGCAGCGATCAATTGGTGGGTGACAGCCTCAAAGGTGCGGCGGCCGACAGCGCAACGGCGATGCGCGGGCGTCTGCAATCGGCGCAGTCCACTGCTTCTGAAATGAAAGCCAACACCACGGGCGCCGTGCAGGAAGCCGCGGGGGCTTTGCGCTGGCGCATCGGCATGGGCCTGGCGGTAGTGGGTTTCGGTGTGCTGCTGTTACTGGCGGTGGTGCTGGGGCGTCGAGTGGTCAATCGCCTGAAAATGCTCATTGTCGCGATGGATGACTTGGCGGCAGGCGAGGGCGACCTGACCAAGCGCGTGCAGATCAACAGCCAGGACGAGATCGGCGACATGGCCTCAGCGGTTAATCGCTTTGTGGATAAGTTGCAGCCGATCGTGCGCGAGGCGGGCGATGTGGCCCAGCGTACCGGCGTGGAAATCGGCGCCATGACCCTGCGCAATGCTGGTGCCGATGCGGCGGCTGGCATGCAGCGCGATGAAGTGGCCGAAAGCCTGCGCGCGTTGTCGCAAATGGCTGACGAGGCTCAGTCTGAAAGCCACGCCATGCAGGCCGCTTTGCAGCAGGTGGTGGGCATTCGTCAGGCCACGGATGAGAACACCCGGACTTCGGCGAAGGTCGGTAGTCTCATCGAGGCATTGGCCGGACAGGTCGACACCGGCGCGAAAGTCATCGAGCGCCTGGCGCAACAGAGTGAGCAGATTGAAGTGGTGCTGACGGTGATTCACGGGATCGCCGAACAAACCAACTTGCTGGCACTGAATGCGGCGATTGAAGCGGCGCGTGCCGGCGAGACCGGTCGCGGGTTTGCTGTGGTGGCGGACGAGGTGCGGGCTCTGGCGAGCAAGACCCAGAGCTCCACCGGTGACATTCAGGCGCACATCGTTGCACTGCAGCAGGGCGCGCGTGAGGCCGTCGCGGCAATCGGGCAGGCTGGGCGTCAGGCCAGCGAAGGCCTGCTGGTGTTGCGCGATAGCGCGCGGTTGCAACAGTCGGTGCAGGCGTCGGTCGAGCAGGTGCATGCGGCGATCGGCCTGGCGACCCAGGCCGCGGCGCATCAGGCGCAAGGTGCGCAGGCCGTGCGTGGGCGGGTTGAGACCATCCATGCTCAAGCTGAGAAGGCGGCTCAGGCGGTCGTGGAGACCACGGCCAGCGGCAAGGTGCTGGATGGGTTGGCGGCGCAGTTGAAGGCGAGCCTGGGGCAGTTCAGGGCTTAGGTTTCTCGTTCGCAGGTCTGGTGCCTTCGCGGGCAAGCCTCGCTCCTACAAGGGCTACGTAATCCTTGTAGGGGCGAGGCTTGCCCGCGAAGCTTTTCAACGACTCAAATACATCCGCGTCGTCAGCAGATACACAGGCAACCCCGACACCACAATCAACAACGCCGCATAAGGCGCCGCCGCCGCGAACTCCACATTCGCGGTATGCGCCCAGACTTCCGTCGCCAGCGTATTGAGCCCGGTCGGGCTCAGCAGCAGCGTCGCCGTCAGTTCCTTCATCGCATCCAGAAACACCAGCGCAAACGCAGCACCCAGGGCGGGAAAGATGATGGGCAGGGTCACCCGACAAAACGCGCTGAAAGACGACGCCCCCAGCGTGCGTGCGGCCTCTTCCAGTTGCGGTGCGGCCTTGTTCAGTGCGGTGCGAATCGGTGCTTGCGCCAGTGGCAGAAACAACAGCGCATAGGCTATCAGCAACAGCGTCGAGGTCTGGTACAGCACTGGCACATAATGCAGGGCGAAATACACCAGGGTCAGCGCAATCACCAATCCCGGCAGTGCATGCAGCAGATACGGCAAGCGCTCGGCCCAGATTGCCAGTCGGCCTTTATGGCGCACCACCAGCAACCCCACCGGCACCGCCAGCACCAGGCACAGCGCAGCGCCACCGAGCGACAGCGCCAGCGACGAGAGCAATGCCTCGCTGATCGCGGCCACCGGGAACGCTGCCGACGAACCCACCATCAACCAGTACGCCAGCATTCCCAGTGGAATGCCGCTGCCGATGATCGCCAGCAGCAAGCAGTAAAGTTGTCCCACAGCCGTCCACGGCCCGAGGCGAACCTGCTCCGCATGCCGCGCAGCGCCCTGGCCGGTGCGTACGTGACGGCCTTTGCCGCGCACGCGTAACTCAAGCCATAGCAGCACCAGGCACAGCGCCAGCAACACCGCAGAAAGCATCGCTGCATTGGCGTTGCTGAATTCCAGTTCGAACTGCTGATAGATCGCCGTGGTAAAGGTTTGCAGGCCGATGATCGACAGCGCGCCGAACTCCACCAGCATGTGCAGCGCAATCAACAGTGAACCGGCCAGCAGTGATGGCCAGAGCAGGGGCAGGGTGATTTTGAAGAATACACCCCAACGATTCTGCCCCAGGGTGCGGGCAGACTCTTCAAGAGAGGGGTCGAGATTGCGCAGCGTTGCCGCGACCGGCAGAAAGATCAGCGGGTACTTGGACAGCGTCATCACCAGAATCGCCCCGCCCAGCCCTTCGAAGTGAGCACTCAGGGAAACCCAGGTGAAGCTGCTGACAAATGCCGGCACCGCGAACGGCAGGCACAGGATCACGCCCCATAACCGCCGTCCCGGCAGATTGCTGCGCTCCAGCAGCCAGGCGAGTGACAAGCCAATCACACCGCAGGCCAATGTGACGCCCAGCATCAGCGCCAGGGTATTGCGCAGCAGGCCAAACACGTAGGGCCGCCACAGCAGATGCAGTGCCTCGGCCCAGCCGGCTTGCCAGGTTTTGAGGCCGACATAGGCCAGCGGCAACAGGCTGAGTACCACCAGCAGCAGAACCGGTAGCAGCAGCCAGATCGACGGCCGCTTGCGCCTTGGCATGTAACCCCCATGCGAAGCGGGGGCGGATAACGAGGCGCTCATCAGTTCAAGCCAACGTCACGTTCCAGGTCCAGGGCTTCTTCGGCGTTGCCGAGATCGGCTGGCGTGACGTTCGGCGCTTGCAGTTCGCTGAACGGCTTGAGACCGCGATCCGATTCCATGCCCTTGTGCAGTGGGTATTCAGCGGTGGTCTGGGTGATCACGCGCTGACCTTCTTCGCTGGCCATGTAGGCGAGCAATTGCTGGGCTTCTTTTGGATGTTTGCTGGATTTCAGTACGCCAGCGCTGGAAACGGTGATCAGTCCGCCGACGTCGCCACCGGTGAAGTAATGCAGTTTCGAATCGAGTTGGCCTTTTTCACGCTGCAAGGCGAACCAGTAATAGTTGTTCACCAGCACGGTGGCGACTTCGCCATTTTCCACGGCTTTCAGTGCAACCATGTTGTTGCTGTAGGTTTTGCCGAACGCACGCAGGCCGGTCAGCCATTCTTCGGCGGCGTCCATCCCGTGGACCTTGATAATCGCCACGGCCTGTTCCTGGAAGGCGCCGCTGCTAGGCACGAAGCCGACCTTGCCTTGCCATTTTGGATCGGAGAATTCCATCACGGACTTGGGCAGGTCTTTTTCGTCGATCAGTTTAGGGTTGAAGGCGACGACCCGGACCCGCGCGGTGATGCCGATCCAGGTGCCGTTGCCGGCAACGTAGTCCTTGGGCAGAACTTCAAGTGTGGCGGCATCGGCTTTCGCCAGCAGGCCTTGTTCGCCGAGCTTGTTCAGCGGTGGCGATTCTTCGGTGTAGATCACATCGGCGGGGGAGCGATCGCCTTCTTCGACGATCTGGCTGGCGAGTTGGTTGCTGCTGCCCTTGCGCACATTGACGTGAATCCCGGTCTTGGCTTCGAAGGCTTTGGCGACGGCGTCGCCGACTTCCTTGTGTTGACCGTTATAGAGTGTCAGGGAAACCGGATCGGCGGCTTGGGTGAGGGGCATGGCGAGTGTCAGGCCGAGGAGGGTGATGGTCAGGCCGCGGCGCAGGGTATTTCGAAGCATCATTCGCAGGGTTCCTCACTGTCGCATTGCAAAAACTTGAAACAATGATAAACGATATTGCTTCTCAAGTGCGCCTTGCAGGGCGGGTGAGGGTTTGCTAGAGGGGCTGGTGCAGATCTTTGTGGCGAGGGAGCTTGCTCCCGTTCGGCTGCGGAGCAGTCGCAAAACCGGGCAATAAGGTTTGACTGAAAGAATGAGGGGGCCGCTTCGCAGCCCAGCGGGAGCAAGCTCCCTCGCCACAAAGGGCGGCTATGGCTTCAAAGGCCAGAAATGCAAAAACCCGCTTTCGCGGGTTTTTGTGAAATTCAAGATCGTGACCTTGAATTTGAATTGGTGCCCAGAAGAAGACTCGAACTTCCACGACCTTGCGGTCACCAGCACCTGAAGCTGGCGTGTCTACCAATTTCACCATCTGGGCATGATCTTCAGCGTTGCCGCTGTTGATGTGGCGCACTATACGGAGAGCATTTTGATCTGTAAACCCCTGATTTAATTTTAATAATTCAGAAGCCTGAAATGCAAAAACCCGCTTTCGCGGGTTTTTGTGTGAGCCTTGAAATTGATCTAATCTCAAGCTCGAAATTGGTGCCCAGAAGAAGACTCGAACTTCCACGACCTTGCGGTCACCAGCACCTGAAGCTGGCGTGTCTACCAATTTCACCATCTGGGCAGTATCGGCAGCGCTAGTGCGTCGTCGATGGCGCGCACTATACGGAGCGTCTTTTTAACTGTAAACCCCCGTCATCAAAAAAACCTGGAAAATTTTACCGGCGGCATTCAAATCAGCTTCGCGGTGTCGATAAAGGGCTTTAGATGGGCTGTCATAGCCTGAAATTTCCCGTTTCATTACGCCTATGCCAAACTAACCCGCATATAGACAAGGTGAAAACTCTCTAATGGCCGATTGGCAGTCCCTCGATCCCGAGGCCGCTCGTGAAGCGGAAAAATATGAAAACCCTATTCCTAGCCGCGAACTGATCCTTCAGCACCTTGCTGATCGAGGTTCGCCTGCTAACCGCGAGCAGCTGGTCGAAGAGTTTGGTCTGACCACAGAAGACCAGATCGAAGCCCTGCGCCGCCGCCTGCGCGCCATGGAGCGCGACGCTCAACTCATCTACACCCGTCGCGGCACTTATGCGCCGGTGGACAAGCTCGACCTGATCCTGGGCCGCATCAGCGGTCACCGTGACGGTTTCGGCTTCCTGGTCCCGGACGACGGCAGTGACGACCTGTTCATGAGCCCGGCGCAAATGCGCCTGGTGTTCGATGGCGACCGTGCCCTGGCACGTGTTTCTGGCCTCGACCGTCGCGGTCGCCGCGAAGGCATGATTGTCGAAGTGGTGTCCCGTGCTCACGAGAGCATCGTCGGTCGTTACTTCGAGGAGGGCGGTATCGGTTTCGTCGTCGCAGACAATCCGAAGATCCAGCAAGAAGTGCTGGTGACGCCAGGTCGCAATGCCAACGCGCAGATCGGTCAGTTCGTTGAAGTGAAGATCACTCACTGGCCGACGCCACGCTTCCAGCCGCAAGGCGACGTGGTCGAGGTGGTGGGCAACTACATGGCACCGGGCATGGAAATCGATGTTGCCCTGCGCACCTACGATATTCCGCACGTCTGGCCTGAAGCGGTCTTGAAAGAAGCCGCCAAGCTCAAGCCTGAAGTCGAAGAGAAAGACAAAGAGAAGCGCATCGACCTGCGTCATCTGCCGTTCGTGACCATCGACGGTGAAGATGCGCGCGACTTCGATGACGCGGTCTACTGCGAAGCCAAACCGGGCAAGCTGCGCCTGTTCTCCGGTGGCTGGAAGTTGTACGTGGCGATTGCCGACGTTTCCAGCTACGTGAAAATCGGTTCGGCGCTGGATAACGAATCCCAGGTTCGCGGCAACTCGGTGTACTTCCCCGAGCGCGTGGTGCCGATGCTGCCTGAGCAGTTGTCCAACGGCCTGTGCTCGCTGAACCCGCACGTCGATCGCCTGGCCATGGTTTGCGAGATGACCATCTCCAAATCCGGCGAAATGACCGACTACTGCTTCTACGAAGCGGTGATTCACTCCCATGCCCGCCTGACCTACAACAAGGTCAGCGCCATGCTGGAAACGCCGAAAGCCACCGAAGCGCGTCAGCTTCGTGGTGAATACACCGACGTTCTGCCGCACCTCAAGCAGCTGTATGCGCTGTACAAGGTTCTGCTGGCGGCTCGTCACGTGCGCGGCGCGATCGATTTCGAAACCCAGGAAACCCGGATCATCTTCGGTTCCGAGCGCAAGATTGCCGAAATCCGTCCGACCGTTCGCAACGATGCTCACAAACTGATTGAGGAATGCATGCTGGCGGCCAACGTGGCCACCGCCGAATTCCTGAAGAAGCACGAAATCCCTGCGTTGTATCGCGTCCACGACGGCCCGCCGCCGGAGCGTCTGGAAAAACTGCGCGCCTTCCTCGGCGAGCTCGGCCTGTCCCTGCACAAAGGCAAGGACGGTCCGTCGCCGAAGGATTACCAGGCTTTGCTCGCGGGCATCAAGGATCGTCCGGATTTCCATCTGATCCAGACCGTCATGCTGCGTTCGTTGAGCCAAGCGGTGTACAGCGCCGATAACCAGGGCCACTTCGGCCTGAATTACGAAGCCTATACCCACTTCACTTCGCCTATTCGCCGCTACCCGGACTTGCTCACGCACCGGGCGATTCGCAGCGTCATCCATTCGAAAATGGACACCCCGCACGTTCGCCGTGCCGGTGCGATGACCATTCCGAAAGCGCGGATCTATCCGTACGACGAAGCGACCCTGGAGCAGCTCGGCGAGCAGTGCTCGATGAGCGAGCGCCGTGCCGACGAAGCCACTCGCGACGTAGTGAACTGGCTCAAGTGCGAGTTCATGAAAGACCGTGTGGGCGAATCGTTCCCGGGGGTGATCACCGCCGTGACCGGTTTCGGCCTGTTCGTCGAACTGACCGATATTTACGTCGAAGGCCTGGTGCACGTCACCGCGCTGCCGGGTGACTACTACCACTTCGATCCTGTGCACCATCGCCTCGCCGGTGAGCGTACCGGTCGTAGCTTCCGCTTGGGCGACACCGTTGAAGTGCGCGTCATGCGCGTCGACCTCGACGAGCGCAAGATCGACTTCGAGATGGCTGAAAAAACCATCAGCGCACCGATCGGTCGCAAAAAGCGCGGCACTGAAACCGCGGCGCCTGCTATCAAAACAGCTGCCGAGCCAGTACTGGCCAAGGCCGGGCGTCGTCCGGCCAAGGAAAAGGCCGTCGAGGCCTATCGTCCGAGCGATGCGGCGGCAAAAAATGCCGAGTTGCGCAAAAGTCGTGAAATGAAACAGGCATTGCTGTCTGAAGCGAAAAGCGGCGGTAAAGCGGCGTCTGGGGGAAAGACCGGGCGGTCGGCGCCTGACAAGGCCTCCGGCGGCAAGCCAGCCAAACCGAGCAAACACCGTAAAGGCCCGCCAAAAGCGGGTTCCGCTCCAGCCGCCAGAAGCGGCGGGGCGCGTAAACCTAAGGCCAAGTCATGAGTCAGTTGGAAAAGATCTACGGCGTGCACGCGGTAGAAGCGTTGCTGCGTCACCACCCAAAACGCGTCAAGCAGATCTGGCTGGCTGAAGGCCGCAGCGATCCGCGCGTTCAGACGCTGATCGAACTCGCTGCCGAAAATCGCGTGGCCGTCGGTCAGGCAGAGCGTCGCGAGCTGGACGCCTGGGTTGAAGGCGTGCACCAGGGCGTGGTGGCGGACGTGAGCCCGAGCCAGGTCTGGGGCGAGGCGATGCTCGACGAGCTGCTCGATCGCACCGAAGGCGCGCCTTTGCTGCTGGTGCTCGACGGCGTGACCGATCCGCACAACCTCGGCGCTTGCCTGCGTTCGGCCGATGCGGCCGGCGCGCTGGCGGTGATCGTGCCGAAGGACAAATCAGCCACGCTGACCCCGACGGTTCGAAAAGTTGCTTGTGGCGCGGCGGAGGTGATTCCGTTGGTCGCCGTGACCAACCTGGCGCGCACCCTGGAAAAACTCAAGCAGCGCGGCTTGTGGGTCGTCGGTACGGCGGGCGAGGCTGAACAGGATCTGTATCAGCAGGACCTGACGGGGCCGACCATCCTGATCATGGGGGCCGAAGGTAGCGGCATGCGCCGCCTGACTCGCGACCTTTGCGACTATTTGGTGCGCCTGCCGATGGCTGGCAGCGTCAGCAGCCTCAACGTGTCCGTCGCCACCGGCGTCTGCCTGTTCGAAGCGCTGCGCCAGCGTGGCGTCAAAGCCGCCGGGACCGCCAAAAAGTCCTGAGGCTCCTCTGCAGGAGTCGCCGCAGGCGGCTCCTGCAAGTGTTCGGCTTTCCAGTCGAAGTGATTGTTCAAATAATCACCAATTGCCTTGCACCTCCCTCGACCCTTCTCTACAATTGCGCCCCTTGCTGTGACGGCAGGCACGCATGTGTCTATCGCAAGCAAGTCCATAAGTGTCATTCACTCCTTGTCTGACCGCTTTTGAGCGGCAGGCTACAACCCGTAAGGAGCATTCATGCGTCATTACGAAATCATCTTTTTGGTCCACCCGGATCAAAGCGAGCAAGTCGGCGGCATGGTTGAGCGTTACACCAAGCTGATCGAAGAAGACGGCGGCAAAATCCACCGTCTGGAAGATTGGGGCCGTCGTCAACTGGCCTACGCAATCAACAATGTTCACAAGGCTCACTACGTGATGCTGAACGTTGAGTGCACTGGCAAGGCCCTGGCCGAGCTGGAAGACAACTTCCGCTACAACGATGCAGTGATCCGTAACCTGGTCATCCGTCGCGAAGAAGCCGTTACCGGCCAATCCGAGATGCTCAAGGCTGAAGAAAACCGCAGTGAGCGCCGTGAGCGTCGCGACCGTCCTGAGCACTCCGACGCTGAAGGCGTTGACAGTGATGACAGCGACAACAGCGATAACGCTGACGAGTAATCCACGGACCTTTTGAGGAGCCTATTACATGGCACGTTTCTTCCGTCGTCGTAAATTCTGCCGCTTCACCGCTGAAGACGTGAAAGAGATCGATTACAAAGATCTCAACACTCTGAAAGCTTACGTATCCGAGACCGGCAAAATCGTTCCAAGCCGCATCACCGGTACCAAAGCACGTTATCAGCGTCAGCTGGCCACCGCTATCAAGCGCGCCCGCTTCCTGGCCCTGCTGGCCTACACCGACAGCCACGGCCGCTGAGACCGGGCAGTCGACACGTAGCAAAGGATTGAATGCATGCGCGCCTTAGCTGAGTTCATCATGCGCGGCCGTATGCAGGCCACTCTGGTAGTGGCCGGATGCGCAACATTGCCGTTGTTGTATTGGTTGGGTGCTGCCGCTGGATGCCTTGTGCTCCTGCGGCGCGGATTGAAGGACGCCGTTGGCGTACTTGCTCTGGGACTGCTGCCGGCGTTGATCTGGTGGCTTTTCTTCGATGATCCACGGGCACTTCTGGTGCTGCTGGGGTCTTCGAGCCTTGCGTTGGTTTTGCGCGCAAGCGAGTCCTGGAACCGCGTGCTGCTGGTCAGCATAGCGATGGGATTGGTGTTTTCAGTGGTGCTGGGGGCGGCTTTTGCGCCCCAGATCGAGATGCTGGCGCAGGCTTTGATAAAAGTCATGCCGTCGCTACTCGGTGAGGTCTACCAGCAATTGTCGGTAGACGAGCAAGCGCGCTTTGCGTCCCTGATTGCACCGGTCCTGACTGGCCTGATTGCGGCGTTGTTGCAAATCGTCAGTGTGCTGAGCCTGATTGTCGGGCGCTACTGGCAGGCGTTGTTGTACAACCCGGGTGGTTTTGGTCGCGAGTTTCGCGCCATCCGAATCCCGCTGGGACCGGCGATGTTGCTGCTGGCGTTAATGCTTCTGGGGCCAAATCTTGGCCCGCAGATGGCCATGTTGACGCCGTTGTGCAGCGTACCGCTGGTGTTCGCCGGGCTGGCCCTGATTCACGGGCTGGTGGCGCAAAAGCGACTGGCCAAGTTCTGGCTGGTGGGGTTGTACGTCACGCTGTTGCTGTTCATGCAGCTGATCTATCCGTTGCTGGTGGTTCTGGCCATCGTCGACAGCCTGATTGATTTTCGCGGTCGTTCGGCACCGAAAGATGCCGATAGCGCGAACGGTGAAGGTTAAAAGTTAAGAGGATTTTCACATGCAACTGATCCTTCTGGAAAAAGTCACCAACCTGGGCAACCTGGGTGACAAAGTGAACGTTAAGGCTGGTTACGGTCGTAACTACCTGCTGCCATACGGCAAAGCTACCGCTGCGACCCCAGCCAACCTGGCTGCGTTCGAAGAGCGTCGCGCTGAGCTGGAAAAAGCCGCAGCAGACCGTAAAGCATCGGCTGAAAGCCGCGCCGCCCAACTGGCTGAGCTGGAAGTGACTATCACTGCCACCGCCGGTGACGAAGGCAAGCTGTTCGGTTCGATCGGCACCCACGACATCGCTGATGCACTGACCGCCTCTGGCGTTGAAGTTGCAAAAAGCGAAGTTCGTCTGCCGAACGGCACTATCCGCAACGTAGGCGAATTCGACGTAGCCGTGCACCTGCACGCCGAAGTTGAAGCCACCGTACGCGTTGTCGTGGTAGCAGCTTAAGCAGCACTTGTCGGCTGGCACCCTCGGGTGCTTGCCGGTAACATCGGGCACGATCCTGTTTACAGGTCGTGCCCTTTGTCTTTCTGCAGTTCCTGATTTTCACAACCTCTGCTTCTCCTGAATAAACCAAGTGGCCATGAACGATATCTCCGCTCCCGAGCAATACGATCTGCAAACCGCTGCCCTGAAGGTGCCGCCGCATTCCATCGAGGCCGAACAGGCCGTGCTCGGTGGGTTGATGCTGGACAACAACGCCTGGGAACGCGTGCTCGATCAAGTCTCCGACGGCGATTTCTATCGGCATGACCACCGCCTGATCTTCCGGGCCATCGCCAAACTGGCGGACCAGAACCAGCCAATCGACGTCGTGACCCTGGCCGAGCAATTGGACAAGGAAGGTCAGACGTCCCAGGTCGGCGGTCTCGGTTACCTTGGCGAACTGGCAAAAAACACGCCGTCCGTCGCCAACATCAAGGCCTATGCCCAGATCGTTCGCGAGCGGGCAACCCTGCGCCAGTTGATCGGCATCAGTACCGAAATCGCCGACAGCGCTTTCAACCCTGAAGGCCGCACCGCCGCCGAGATTCTCGACGAGGCCGAACGGCAGATCTTCCAGATTGCCGAGGCTCGTCCGAAAACCGGCGGCCCGGTCAGCGTCAACGACCTGCTGACCAAGGCCATCGACCGCATCGACACCTTGTTCAACACCGACAACTCGATCACCGGCCTGTCCACTGGTTACACCGACCTCGACGAGAAGACCAGTGGCCTGCAACCGGCCGACCTGATCATCGTCGCCGGCCGTCCGTCCATGGGTAAAACCACCTTTGCGATGAACCTGGTGGAAAACGCCGTGCTGCGCAGCGAGAAGGCTGTCCTGGTTTACTCCCTCGAGATGCCAGGCGAATCGCTGATCATGCGTATGCTGTCGTCCCTCGGTCGTATCGACCAGACCAAGGTCCGGGCCGGTCGCCTGGAAGACGACGACTGGCCACGCCTGACGTCGGCGGTCAACCTGCTCAATGATCGCAAGTTGTTCATCGACGACACGGCGGGTATCAGCCCCTCGGAAATGCGCGCCCGGACCCGTCGTCTGGTGCGTGAGCACGGTGAGATCGGTCTGATCATGATCGACTACCTGCAACTGATGCAGATCCCGGGGTCCAGTGGTGACAACCGGACCAACGAGATTTCCGAGATCTCCCGGTCCCTGAAAGCCCTGGCCAAGGAATTCAACTGCCCGGTGGTGGCACTGTCCCAGCTCAACCGTTCCCTGGAGCAACGCCCGAACAAGCGCCCGGTGAACTCCGACTTGCGGGAATCGGGAGCGATCGAGCAGGACGCCGACGTGATCATGTTCGTTTACCGGGACGAGGTGTATCACCCGGAAACCGAACACAAAGGCATTGCCGAAATCATCATCGGCAAGCAGCGTAACGGCCCGATCGGCTTTATCCGCCTGGCCTTCATCGGCAAATACACCCGATTTGAAAACCTGGCGCCGGGTAGCTACAACTTCGACGACGATGAATAACTGTGGCGAGGGGGCCTGTCGGAACGCCGCACCGCCCCGTTCGGCTGCGAAGCAGTCGTAGATCCTGAATTTGCGGTATCACAGATAAACTATGGGGCCCGCTTCGCAGCCCAACGGGGGCAAGCCCCCTCGCCACAAGGGTTATATGTAGCCCCGGGATTTTTGCGAAAACAGCTCCACCGATTTCCGACCATAGCCGTCGGAATTGGTCAAAATTTGTGCTATATTCCGCGCCCGCGAAATTCAATGAAAGCCAACACCGGTTATCGACATGCAAGCAGCCAAGCCGTTATTTGACTATCCCAAGTACTGGGCCGAATGTTTCGGGCCAGCGCCATTCCTGCCCATGAGCAGGGAGGAGATGGATCAGCTCGGCTGGGATTCCTGCGACATCATCATCGTCACCGGTGATGCCTACGTCGACCATCCGTCGTTCGGCATGGCGATCATCGGCCGGCTGCTGGAGGCCCAGGGCTTCCGCGTCGGGATCATCGCGCAGCCGAACTGGCAGTCCAAAGACGACTTCATGAAGCTCGGCGAGCCGAACCTGTTTTTCGGTGTCGCGGCCGGCAACATGGACTCGATGATCAACCGCTACACCGCCGACAAGAAAATCCGTTCCGACGACGCCTACACCCCCGGTGGCCTGGCAGGCAAACGTCCGGACCGCGCGAGCCTGGTTTACAGCCAGCGCTGCAAGGAAGCCTATAAGCACGTGCCGATTGTGCTCGGCGGCATCGAAGCCTCCCTGCGCCGCATCGCCCACTACGATTACTGGCAGGATCGGGTGCGTAACTCGATCCTGATCGACGCCTGCGCCGACATCCTGCTCTACGGCAACGCCGAGCGTGCGATCGTCGAAGTCGCCCAGCGCCTGTCCTACGGCCACAAGATCGAAGACATCACCGATGTGCGCGGCACCGCGTTCATCCGCCGTGATACGCCGCAAGGCTGGTACGAAGTCGATTCCACGCGCATCGACCGTCCGGGCAAGATCGACAAGATCATCAACCCGTACGTCAACACCCAGGACACCGCCGCCTGCGCCATCGAGCAGGAAAAGGGGCCGGTTGAAGACCCTGGCGAGGCTAAGGTCGTACAGATCCTGGCCAGCCCGAAAATGACTCGCGACAAGACCGTCATTCGTCTGCCGTCGGTTGAAAAAGTCCGTGGCGATGCGGTGCTTTACGCTCACGCCAACCGCGTGCTGCACCTGGAAACCAACCCGGGCAACGCCCGTGCGTTGGTGCAAAAGCATGGCGAGGTAGACGTCTGGTTCAACCCGCCGCCGATTCCGATGACCACCGAAGAAATGGACTACGTGTTCGGCATGCCTTACGCGCGCGTTCCGCACCCGGCGTACGGCAAGGAAAAGATCCCGGCCTACGAGATGATCCGTTTCTCGGTGAACATCATGCGTGGCTGCTTCGGCGGCTGCACCTTCTGCTCGATCACCGAGCACGAAGGCCGGATCATCCAGAACCGTTCCGAAGAGTCGATTATTCGCGAAATCGAAGAGATCCGCGACAAGGTACCGGGCTTCACCGGCGTCATTTCCGACCTCGGCGGCCCGACCGCGAACATGTACCGCATCGCCTGCAAGACCCCGGAAATCGAATCCGCGTGCCGCAAGCCTTCATGCGTGTTCCCTGGCATTTGCCCGAACCTCAACACCGATCACTCGTCGCTGATCCAGCTCTATCGCAGCGCCCGGGCCTTGCCGGGTGTGAAGAAGATCCTGATCGCCTCCGGCCTGCGCTACGACCTTGCGGTCGAGTCGCCGGAATACGTCAAGGAGCTGGTGACCCACCACGTCGGTGGTTACCTGAAGATCGCCCCGGAACACACCGAGGAAGGTCCGCTCAACCAGATGATGAAACCGGGCATCGGCAGCTATGACAAGTTCAAGCGCATGTTCGAGAAGTACACCAAGGAAGCCGGGAAAGAGCAGTACCTGATTCCGTACTTCATCGCCGCTCACCCGGGCACCACCGACGAAGACATGATGAACCTGGCCCTGTGGCTCAAGGGCAACGGTTTCCGTGCCGACCAGGTGCAGGCGTTCTACCCGTCGCCGATGGCCACCGCCACCGCGATGTACCACTCGGGCAAGAACCCGCTGCGCAAGGTCACTTACAAGAGCGACGGCGTGACCATCGTCAAGAGCGAAGAGCAGCGTCGCCTGCACAAAGCGTTCTTGCGTTATCACGACCCGAAAGGCTGGCCGATGCTGCGTGAAGCGCTGACCCGCATGGGCCGCGCCGACCTGATCGGGCCGGGCAAGAACCAGTTGATCCCGTTGCATCAGCCAGCGACCGACAGCTACCAGAGCGCCCGTCGCAAGAACTCGACGCCGGCTGGCAGCCACAAAGTGGCCAAGGAAACGACCACCAAGATCCTGACCCAGCACACCGGCCTGCCACCGCGTGCCAGCGATGGCGGTAACCCGTGGGACAAGCGTGAACAGGCCAAGGCGGCGGCATTCGCCCGCAACCAGCAGGCTGCCAAGGAGCGTAAGGACGCGGCCAAAGGCAAGGGGCCGAAGCCTGCGCGCAAGCCGGTCGTGCCGCGTTAATCTCCGCGCCATATCGCAAAACGCCAGCCTTAGTGCTGGCGTTTTGTTTTCTAGCGAGTGTGCGGCCTGTTTGCTAAGGTGGCGCGCACTTCAACGGCTGCCCGGACAACCGATTTCCCTGTATAACGCCCAATCCTGTGGGAGCCGGGCTCGCCCGCGATGACGGCGGCACGGGCAATAAAGATCTCACCCCCGATTCTCAAGGACGATTCACATGAGCAACCCCTTACCGGGCATCGGCATGGATTACAGCCCCTCCCAGTTCATGGCCCGCCAACGCATCGAAAGCCAGATCAACCTGCCACGCCTGTTCGCCGCCATTGACGCCGACCCCGGAATCGTCGGCGCGGGCGTGGTGTACATTGACGCTGAGTTCAACGTAGTGACCCTGCGCGAGTTCAAGCCGATTTGCAGCATCAAGCCCAAGCGGATCATTTTGCGCGAGGCGCAGAAGTACATTGCGCCTGCGCAATTCGCCCAGCAGGTGCAGGACAATCCGCGCGAATCGCGCCTGGTTGGTGAGGCAGTCAACACCAGCTTATCGTGCGCGGGTGCAGTGATCGGCTGGATCGTAGTGCTCAGTGGTTCCGTGGCTATTCCGTTTTCGGCAGGGGCAAGTACGGTGGTCGCTGCGCTCGGTTATACCGCTGCGGCTGCCAGCTCAGTGCAGTGTTTTGCCAGCGGCTATCGGACCCGCAATGAGATCGTCAACCCCGCCCGTAACGATGAGCTCGACAGCGAAGAGTGGTACCAGTACACCATGATTGCGCTGGATGCTGCGTCCTTGGTCGGGGTAGGCGCATCCACGCTGACAGCGCTCAAACTGGTCAGGCTGAATAAGGCCACGACCGGGAAAAGTGTCAGGGAAGTGCTCAGGGGGCTGAATCGACAGGAGCGTGCCAAACTGACCAAAGAACTATTGAGCATCAACGACCCGCGCTTGACGTCGAAGATGATCAAGTTGAAGCAGTTGTCGGGCGAATTGCCCAAGCGTTTCACACCCACCGAGGTCAAGAATGCAACGGTCACTCAGATAAAAGACGCCTTGGGCGCCGCTATCGGTTTTACCGGCAGTGCAATTTCGGGGAATGTCCGCACCATTGCCGTAGGTCTGTACGAGGAGGCTGAGCAATGAATGAGCTGCCCAGCATTCGCAATTTTCTATCGAAGTATTTCCCGGTCTTCATGGGGGCAATATTCGCGTCAATTTTTACCCTGGTCTTTGCGGTGCCTTTGTTTTTCGAAAGCTATTTTCGAAGCCTTCCGTTGGCTGACAACACCAAGTACTCGTTTTTCGGGGGGATCGCGCTGACCCTCATTGTCGTGCACTGCCATTTCATGGTCGCGCGCGGTCGTCCGCATTGGGTGCGGCCTCTGGTTGTGCTTCTGGCCCTTTGTTTTCTTGGGGTATTGCCCACCATTGCATATGAGGTGCATCCCCTGACTTATGCTGTGACGTTGTTGTTCCCATTGCTGGCGCTATTGCTGCTCAACAGCAAGCGTCACCGCGAGATGCGCCAGAAGCTGCTTGAAGTACGTCACTTGCGCCAAGCTGTTATTGCAAAGCACAAAGCCCGTTAGTTGGGTAGATTCGGGCCCCGCCCTTCACACGTGCGCCACAAATATGTGCAACTCTCGCACCATAACCGCGGCCACGGCGCCGTTTTGGTGCTGTACTGCACCGGGTCTGTTGATAAAGCGCAATGACCGCCGCTCTGGCATAAGTCTTGCGCGCTTTGTGTCTATGCCCTGGCTCGCAGGAGGCCGCCGTGTCGATTCATGTCGCATTGCATCACGTCACGCATTACCGCTACGACCGCGCCGTCGAGCTCGGTCCGCAGATCGTTCGCTTGCGCCCGGCTGCCCACAGTCGCACGCGGATACTGTCCTATGCGCTGAAAGTCTCGCCCGAGCAGCATTTCATCAACTGGCAACAAGACCCTCAGGGCAATTACCTGGCGCGGTTGGTGTTCCCGGAGAAAACCGATGAACTGAGGATCGAGGTCGACCTGCTGGCCGAGATGGCAGTCTTCAATCCCTTCGACTTCTTCCTCGAGCCCTACGCCGAGAAGATCCCTTTCGCTTATGCAGCGGATGAGCGCAAAGAACTGGCGCCGTACCTGGAAACCTTGCCGCTGACGCCGACATTCAAGGCCTATCTGGACGGCATCGACCGCACGCCGCTGCCCAGCGTGGATTTCCTCGTCGCGATCAACCAGCGCCTGAGCGAAGACATCGGTTACCTGATTCGAATGGAGCCTGGCGTACAGACTCCGGAATACACCCTCGAACAGGCCTCCGGCTCCTGCCGCGACTCGGCGTGGTTGCTGGTGCAATTGCTGCGCAACCTCGGCCTGGCGGCGCGATTCGTCTCCGGTTATCTGATCCAGCTGACCGCCGACGTCAAAAGCCTCGACGGTCCCTCGGGCACCGAAGTGGATTTCACTGACCTGCATGCCTGGTGCGAAGTCTATTTGCCCGGTGCCGGCTGGATCGGCCTGGACGCAACCTCAGGGTTGTTTGCCGGTGAGGGACACATTCCGTTGGCGTGCAGCCCCGACCCATCCTCTGCGGCACCGATCAGTGGTTTGGTGGAACCGTGCGAGTGCGAATTCACCCACGAAATGTCGGTCGAGCGGATTTGGGAAGCGCCAAGGGTTACCAAACCCTACACCGAAGACCAATGGCTGGCGATTCAGGCATTGGGCCGGCAGATCGATGCTGATTTGCTCGAAGGTGACGTGCGCCTGACCATGGGCGGCGAGCCGACGTTCGTTTCCATTGATGACCCGGACGGCGCCGAGTGGAACACCGCCGCGCTCGGGCCAGACAAGCGTCGGCTGTCAGCCGAACTGTTCCAGCGCATGCGCAAGCATTACGCGCCCAAGGGCCTGGTACATTTCGGTCAAGGCAAGTGGTACCCCGGCGAGCAACTGCCGCGCTGGTCGCTGAACTGCTATTGGCGCCGCGATGGCGTGCCGATCTGGCATAACAGCGCGCTGATTGCCGACGAGCGGGAAGATTACGGCGCCGATGGCGAACTGGCCGGGCGTTTCCTGGCGAGTGTCGCCGAACGCTTGAAAATTCCGACACGCTTCGTGTTCCCGGCCTACGAAGACAATTTCTATTACCTCTGGCGCGAAGGCGCTTTACCGCAGAACGTCAGCGCCGAAGACTCACGCCTGGAAGAACCTCTGGAGCGTGCGCGCCTGCGCAAAGTCTTCAGCCAAGGCCTGGACAAGGTCATCGGTCAGGTCCTGCCGCTGGCGCGTACCGCCAAGGGCGATCAATGGCAAAGCGGTCGCTGGTACCTGCGCGAGGAACACTGCCGGTTGGTGCCGGGGGATTCGCCACTGGGTTATCGCTTGCCGCTCGGTTCGCAGCCTTGGGTGAAAGCTGCGGAGTACCCATTCATTCATCCCACGGACCCGAATCAGGATTTCCCGGCGCTACCGGACACCGACCAGCTACGGAATCACGCTCAACCGAAAACGGCCGACGAACGTGTGCCCGAGATCGACCAGTCCGCCGACTGGCTGACCCGCACCGCGTTCTGCGCCGAAGCACGTGAAGGTCGGTTGTACCTGTTCATGCCGCCACTGGAGCGGGTCGAGGACTACCTGGAACTGGTCGCCGCCATCGAAGCCACCGCCGAGGAACTGCATTGCCCGGTATTGCTGGAAGGCTATGAACCGCCGAGCGATCCGCGTCTGAGCAACTTTCGCATTACCCCGGATCCGGGCGTGATCGAGGTCAACGTCCAGCCGTCCGCTACCTGGGACGAGTTGGTGGAACGTACCGAGTTTCTTTACGAAGAGGCGCGCCAGACCCGGCTGACCACCGAGAAATTCATGATCGACGGCCGGCACACCGGCACCGGCGGCGGTAACCATTTCGTCCTGGGGGGCGCGACCCCGGCTGACTCACCGTTTCTGCGCCGTCCCGACCTGCTGCGCAGCCTGATCAGCTACTGGCATAACCACCCGTCCTTGTCCTACCTGTTTTCCGGGCTGTTCATCGGCCCGACATCCCAGGCACCGCGGGTGGACGAAGCGCGCAACGATTCGCTGTATGAACTGGAAATCGCCTTCGCCCAGATGCCGGAGCCGGGCGAAGAATGCCCACCATGGCTGGTGGATCGCTTGTTGCGCAATTTGCTGATCGACGTGACTGGCAACACCCACCGCGCCGAGTTCTGCATCGACAAACTCTATTCACCGGACGGCGCCACCGGACGCCTTGGCTTGCTGGAACTGCGAGCCTTTGAAATGCCGCCCCATGCGCGCATGAGCCTGGCTCAGCAGTTGTTGTTGCGGGCGCTGGTGGCGCGGTTCTGGCGCGAGCCTTATGCGCCGCCGAAACTGGCGCGCTGGGGCACCGAACTGCACGACCGGTTCTTGCTGCCGCACTTTATCGAGCAGGATTTCGCCGATGTAATCGTCGACCTGAATGCCGCCGGTTATCCGGTGCAGGCCGAGTGGTTCGCGGCGCATCTGGAGTTCCGTTTTCCCAAGGTCGGCGACTACGCCGTCAGCGGTATCGAACTGGAATTGCGTCAGGCGCTGGAGCCCTGGCATGTGTTGGGCGAAGAGGGCAGCGCGGGCGGTACGGTGCGTTATGTGGATTCGTCCCTGGAACGTTTGCAGGTCAAGCTGACGGGGTTGCCGCCGCAACGTTATCTGCTGACCTGCAATGGCATCCCGGTGCCGTTGCAACCTACCGGTCGGGTCGGCGAGTTCGTCGCCGGTGTACGTTTCCGTGCCTGGCAACCGTACAACTGTCTGCAACCGACTATCCCGGTCCACGCACCGCTGGTGTTCGACTTGCTCGACACCTGGATGGGGCGTTCGCTGGGTGGTTGTCAGTACCACGTCGCCCATCCGGGCGGGCGCAACTACGACAGCCTGCCGGTGAACGCCAATGAAGCCGAGAGCCGGCGGATGGCGCGTTTCTTCCGCATCGGACACACGCCTGGGAAACTTCCTGTACCGAAACTGGAAATCAACGACGAGCTGCCGATGACACTCGATTTGCGACGCTTTTAAACCGTACGCGACGCTCGGATTTTTCGTCTATCCGGGCGTCATGAGCCTGCGTTAGTCTGACCGTTCTTTGCTGTCTGACGAGCTTTCCATGCCTGACCTGCTTGACTGCTACCCGTTGACTGCGGGCACCTATCACGAACTGCTCGACAACAGCGGCGCCGTGCGCCCGCACTGGCGGCGGCTGTTCGATCAATTGCAACGCAGCACGCCAGCGCAACTGGTGCAGCGTCAGGCGCTGCTGACCCGACAGATTCAGGAAAACGGCGTGACCTACAACGTCTACGCCGACCCCAAGGGCGCTGATCGGCCATGGGAGCTGGATTTGTTGCCTCATGTGATTGCAGCCGATGAGTGGCAGCAGCTTTCGGCCGGGATCGCTCAACGGGCGCGTTTGCTCAATGCTGTGCTGGCGGACCTGTACGGTCCTCAACGCTTGATCGCCGAAGGCCTGCTGCCGGCTGAACTGGTGTTCGGTCATAACAACTTCCTCTGGCCTTGCCAGGGCATCGCACCGCCCGACGGGGCCTTTCTGCATCTGTATGCCGTGGATTTGGCGCGCACGCCTGACGGTCGCTGGTGGGTGACCGCCGACCGGACTCAAGCACCCTCCGGTGCCGGTTACGCCCTGGAAAATCGCACCATCGTGTCCCGGGCCTTCCCCGAGTTGTATCGCGACTTGAAGGTGCGGCACCTGGCCGGGTTCTTCCGCACACTTCAGGAAACACTCGCCCGGCAGGCGCCGAGCGACGATGAAGCGCCGCTGGTGGTCCTGCTGACACCGGGGCGTTTCAACGAAAGCTATTTCGAGCACTTGTACCTGGCTCGTCAGCTCGGTTATCCACTGGTGGAGGGCGGTGATCTGACCGTGCGCGATGCCACGGTCTATCTGAAAACCTTGAGCGGGTTGCGCCGGGTTCACGCGATCATGCGTCGGCTCGACGATGATTTCTGCGACCCGCTGGAGCTGCGCACCGACTCGGCCCTTGGCGTGCCAGGGCTGCTCGAAGCGGTGCGTCAGGGTCGGGTGCTGGTGGCCAACGCCCTCGGCAGCGGTGTGCTGGAGTCGCCGGGTTTGCTGGGCTTCCTGCCGAAAATCAATCAATTCCTGTTCGGTGAAGAGTTGATCCTGCCGTCCATCGCAACTTGGTGGTGCGGCGAAGCGCCGGTGCTGGCCCAGGCCCTGGAAAAACTGCCGGAACTGTTGATCAAGCCGGCGTTTCCGTCGCAGAGCTTTGCACCGGTGTTTGGGCGTGATTTGAGTGAAAAACAGCGCCAGGCTCTGGCTGAGCGCATGCAGGCACGGCCTTATGCCTATGTTGCGCAAGAATTGGCGCAACTGTCCCAGGCGCCGATCTGGCAGGCCGAAGGCGGACAGTTGCAACCGCGAGCCATCGGCATGCGCGTGTATGCGGTGGCCAGTCGGGAGGGTTATCGAGTGCTGCCCGGTGGCCTGACCCGGGTTGCCGCCGAGGCCGATGCCGAAGCGGTGTCGATGCAACGCGGCGGCGCGAGCAAAGACACCTGGGTGTTGGGCGATCGCCCACCCAGCGGCGAACAATGGAAAGCCCAGCGCAACATTGGCGTTCACGATCTGGTACGTCGTGATCCGTATCTGCCATCGCGGGTGGTCGAGAACCTGTTCTGGTTCGGCCGTTATTGCGAGCGCTGCGATGACAGCGCGCGGCTGCTGCGGGTCATGCTCGCGCGCTATGTCGATGGCGATGACCCGCAAGCCCTGGAGGCGGCGGTCGATCTCGGTGAACGCCTGAATCTGTTGCCGGAGGAGGGTGAGTTGCCGCAGCGATTGCTGGCGGCGCTGCTCGGCGATGATTGGCCGTTCAGCCTGCGTTCCAATCTACAGCGTTTGCAGTGGGCGGCGTCGCAAGTACGCGGCAAGCTCTCGCGAGAGAACTGGCAAGCGCTGGTGGAGTTGCAGCGCGAGGCCATGGAGCTGGAAACCGAAGAGCCGGATTTCGGCGAGTTGCTGGACTTCCTCAACCGGTTGGTAATGTCGCTGGCGGCGCTGTCCGGCTTTGCCCTCGACGACATGACCCGGGACGAAGGCTGGCGTTTCCTGATGATCGGTCGGCGGATCGAACGGCTGCAATTTCTCAGCGGCAGTCTGGCGGCGTTTTTGCGCGGTGCCGGGGCTTTCGATCAGGCCGGGCTGGAATGGCTGCTGGAACTGGGTAACAGCAGCATCACCTACCGCTCGCGGTACCTGGCGGTGGCGCAATTGATCCCGGTGCTTGACCTGTTGCTGCTCGATGAACAAAACCCGCACGCGGTGCTGTTCCAGTTGAAACTGGTGACCCGTACGTTGAAGCGCTTGAACGACGACTTCGGCGCGCCGCGCGAAACAGGTCTGCTGCAGTTGGTGGAGCGGTTGGCGCACTTCGATCTGGGCTGCCTGGAGAACTCGCTGTTCGGCGAGGCCAGTGTTCACGCCGCCATAGAGGGGTTGGCGGATCTGCTGCAAGAGATCGCCGATGCCAGCGGACAGGTGTCGGATCGCCTGGCCTTGCGCCATTTCGCCCATGTCGATGATGTCAGCCAGCGCACGGTGTCCGTCTGATGAGTGCCCATTACCAGATCTTCCACGACACCCATTATCACTACGACAGCCCGGTGTCCCTGGCCCAGCAACTGGCGCATCTGTGGCCGCGCGCCTGTGCCTGGCAGCGCTGCACCGAACAGCAGTTGCAGATCAGTCCCCAGCCGACTTCACGCAGGGATGAGCTGGATGTGTTCGGCAATCCGCTGACCCGGTTGGCGTTCGAGCGCCCCCACGATGAATTGCTGGTCAACGCTCGGCTCACCGTCGAAGTGCTGGAGCGGCCGTCGCTGGATTTCGATCAATCGCCGGCCTGGGAAGCGACCTGCAACGCGCTGACCTACAGCGGTCAGCCACTCTCGCCTGCGTTGCTGGAAGCCTGCCGTTACCGCTTCGAATCGCCCTACGTGCATTTGAAACGCAGTTTCGTCGAGTTCTCCGAAAGTTGCTTTCCTGCTGGCCGGCCATTGCTGCTGGGTGTTCAAGCGTTGATGGAGAAGATCTTCAGCGAGTTCACCTTCGACGCCGAGGCGACCCAAGTGGCGACGCCGTTGGTGGAAGTGCTGGAGAGGCGTCGTGGGGTTTGCCAGGACTTCGCGCATTTGATGCTCGCTTGCCTGCGCTCCCGTGGGTTGGCGGCGCGGTACATCAGTGGCTATCTGCTGACACAGCCCCCACCGGGCCAGCCAAGGCTGATCGGCGCCGATGCATCGCATGCATGGGTATCGGTGTTTTGCCCGGTGTTGGGTTGGGTGGATTTTGACCCGACCAACAATGTGCAACCGGCGCTGGAGCACATCACCCTGGCCTGGGGCCGGGACTTTTCCGATGTGTCGCCGTTGCGCGGGGTGATTCTGGGCGGTGGCAGCCATGATCCCGAAGTTCGGGTGACAGTGATGCCATTGGAATAGCGCAGACCCCATGCGGGAATGTGTTTTTTGGAGGAGGGTTTCAAATTGGCCTGTGAGGGCCAGCAACATCGTTGCTGACCCTGGACACAGATCCGGTGGGCCTGATCAGATCATCGGGCCCTGAGGGTCTCAGGCGTCGGGCGCCTGATCTTTCGGTGCTTCAACATCATCTTCTGCCGCCACTTCACCTTCTGCATCCGGGTTCAGTGCTGCTGCTTCTTCTTCAGCTGTAGCTTTCTTGCGCTGAAGCTTTTCCTCTTTCTTCTGCTCCTTGGCCAAGTCTCTCTGACGTTTGGCGAAGGAATAATTAGGTTTAGCCATGGGCGATCCTCTGGGGTCGAAGGTGAGGTTGAGCGGCGCATATTCTGCCCTGTATCGGCACCGAGCCGTTAGCTGGGTTTTTGCTCGGTCCATTTTGGCGGTACCGAGGGTTGCCAGGCGTCCAGTGCATCGAGCAGGGTTTGCGGTGATTCGCTCATTTGCAGCATGTCACGGTGCTGCCCGCGAACGAAGCCTTCGCCGACGATATGATCGAGAAAAGACGTCAACTTGCTGTAGAAACCGTTCACTTCCAGCAAACCCAGCGGTTTGCCGTGATAACCGAGCTGGCCCCAGGTCCAGACTTCGAACAGCTCTTCCAGCGTGCCCAGACCGCCGGGCAGGGCAATGAAGGCATCGCTGAGCTCGGCCATTCGCGCCTTGCGCGCATGCATGCCGTCGACCACTTCCAGGCGGGTCAGGCCGCTGTGGCCGATTTCCTTGTCCTTGAGGCTCTGCGGAATGATCCCGATCACTTCGCCGCCGGCCGCCAGTGCGGCATCTGCCACAATTCCCATCAGCCCGACGGCGCCCCCGCCATAGACCAGGGTCAGCTTGCGCTCGGCCAATGCTCGCCCCAGGGCGACAGCCGCCTCACGATAAGCCGGATTGGTGCCGGTGCTGGCACCGCAAAATACACAAACGGACGTTAAAGACATGCCTTGCTCCATGGTCAATCAGGACCACAGAGTAAAGGCAGGCTCGCATCGTACCAAGGGTTAAACCGCGCGTTCAGGTGTTTCGTAAGTGCCACTGGCGCCACAGGCGTAGGCGGCCAACAAACTGCTCAACAAGCTGCTGAAAGACATGACAGGCGCTCCAGGTGAGTAATGATGGCCCTGATGATAGGGCCGTCCCAGACGTCTGGCTGGTAGATTGTTTCGATGGGGGTCATAGCCCGAAAGTTGTATACAATTTTTGATTCAGGTCATAGGAACTTGCGAAGATTTCAGGCAGTCTTCTGTCCATTCGCACTTTTGTTAACCCTGCCTTGGAGATTCACCATGTTTGCCAAACTTGTTGCGGTATCCCTGCTGACACTGGCCAGCAGCCAATTGATGGCTGCCGAGTGCAAAACGACCATCGACTCCACCGATCAGATGTCCTTCAACACCAAGGCCATTGAAATCGACAAAAGCTGCAAGACCTTCACCGTTGAACTGACCCACTCCGGCAGCCTGCCGAAAAACGTCATGGGCCATAACCTGGTGATCAGCAAAGAGGCTGACATGCAGCCGATCGCCACCGACGGCCTGTCGGCTGGCATCGACAAGAATTACCTGAAAGAAGGTGATACCCGTGTCATCGCTCACACCAAAGTCATCGGCGCTGGCGAAAAGGACTCTCTGACCATCGATGTGTCGAAGCTCAATGCAGCCGAAAAATACGGCTTCTTCTGCTCGTTCCCGGGCCACATCTCGATGATGAAAGGCACGGTTACACTGAAGTAATCGATTCAAACGCACAAAAAAAGCGTCCACCCGGGACGCTTTTTTTGTGCTCATTTCTACAGGGGACAGAATCAAGGCGCGAACGGCATCACACGCTTGTGATGTGTTTTCTTGTACGTATCACAAATGATCTTGAACGCTTCCTCGCGCACCGGTTCGCCGTGCAGGAAGGCGTCGATCTCGGCGTAGGTCACGCCGTGGGATGCTTCGTCCGGTTTGCCCGGCGACAGGTCTTCGAGGTCGGCGGTCGGGATTTTCTCCACCAGCGACTCTGGCGCGCCGAAGCTGCGGGCAATCGCCCGGACCTGGTTTTTCACCAGGCCGCTCAGCGGTGCGAGGTCGCAGGCGCCGTCACCGAACTTGGTGAAGAAACCCATCACGGCTTCTGCCGCGTGGTCGGTGCCGATCACCAGGCCATGAGCCGCACCGGCGATGGTGTATTGCGCGACCATGCGCATCCGCGCCTTGGTATTGCCCAATACGAAATCCACCCAGACGGCCTCTTTACCTTCGAAGGCTGCCACTTCGCCGGCCAGGGATTTGACTGCGGGGCCGATGTTCACCGTGTGGCGTTCGTCCGGGGCGATGAAGTCCACCGAGGCCTGGGCATCGTGTTCATCGAACTGCGTCTGGTACGGCAGGCGCACGGCGATGAACTTGTAGCTGTTATCACCGGTACGCTCACGCAGTTCACGGATGGCGCGTTGGGCCAGTAGGCCGGCGGTCAGGGAATCGACGCCGCCGCTGATACCGAGCACCAGGGTCTTGAGCCCGGAATTGACCAGGCAATCCTGAATGAAGGTGATTCGCCGGGCGACTTCAGCCTCAAGGGCGAGTTGATCCACGAACGGCGGTTGGACCTTGAGCTGTTCAGCAATCTCACGCTGTACGGCTTGCATGAATTCACTCCTTGCTTGATGTACTGGAAAGGGTGGCAGGTACTTGGAAAACGTGTCGCAAATAGGCGACGAAATTCGGGTCTTTGCAGTGAGTCTTGCCAGGCTCATCAGAAATCTTGGCCACCGGTTGGCCGTTGCATGCAGTCATTTTAAGCACGATGCTCATCGGTTCGACACCCGGAATATCGCAGGTCAGGTTAGTGCCGATGCCGAAACTGACATTGATCCGACCACGTAACGCCCGAAAAATCTCCAGAGACTTGGGCAACGTCAGGCTGTCGGAAAACACCAGGGTCTTGCTCATCGGGTCGATGCCCAGCTTGTGATAGTGGGCGATGGCCTTTTCCGCCCAGAGCACCGGGTCACCGGAGTCGTGACGCAAGCCGTCGAAGAGCTTGGCAAAGAACAGGTCGAAATCGCCGAGAAACGCATCGGAAGTGATGCAGTCGGTCAGGGCGATCCCCAGCAGGCCACGGTACTCGCGGACCCAGCAGTCGAGGGCGGCGATCTGGCTGTCGATCAGCCGCGGACCGAGTTGCTGGTGGGCCATGATCCATTCGTGGGCCATGGTGCCCAGCGGCTTCATATCCAGCTCGCGGGACAGGTGCACGTTGCTGGTGCCGACGAAGCGACCGGGAAAGTCGTGCTTGAGCACGTTCACCACTTCTTCCTGCACGCGATACGAGAAGCGCCGGCGAGTGCCGAAATCGGCTACCTGCAACTCGGACAATTCATCGGTGCTGGCGTTGGCGGTCAACCAGTCGAACTTGCGATAGAGCTGCTCACGGGCCTGTTCCAGGACGATTTCCCGGTAGCGATAGCGGTTGCGCACTTCGCTGACCATGGCCAGCAACGGCACTTCGAACAGAATCACGTGCAGCCACGGCCCGCGCAGGCGGATGAACAACTCGCCGTTTTCAATGCCGGTGTGGATATAGCGCAGATTGAAACGGAACAGCCCGAGAAAGCGCAGGAAGTCCGGTTTCAGGAAGCTGATGCGCTCCAGGAAGCTCAGCTGATCGGCGCTCAGGCTCAACTCGGCCAGACGCTCGATCTGGAAACGGATCTCCGCCAGGTACGGGCGCAGATCCTCGCTGTTACGGCAACGAAACTCCCATTCGACTTCCACGTTAGGGTAGTTGTGCAGCACCGCCTGCATCATCGTCAGTTTGTAGAAGTCGGTGTCGAGCAGGTTCTGCACGATGCGATCGGCAAACACACTCTCGCTCATAACGGGGTCTCCAGGCGGGTCGCGGCCCGTGGCAGCGACGTTGCAGCTGTTTCAATGAATGGGGCTAGTGGCGCATATCAGCGGTGAGGATTGCCAGCTTTTTTTGTGTTCATGGTGGAATAATCACATGGCTGGCACCTTCAAATGCAAACACCTGTGGTTTCTCAGTTATCTGCTGTTGCCTCAAGCGCTGCCTGGATAACGAGCGTCAGGCTTTCCCAACTTCTTACATAGCCATCAAGGTGGGAGTGACGAGGAATAAGCCCTATTTCAATTGCCTTGATCATTGCTGCTTTTATCATTTCATGAGTCGCTGATTTGGCCATGACTTACAATCCTTTAAATGTTATTTGGTCCAGCGCGTCGACACCGTCCTGTAGCAATAAATAGGCTGGAAGTATCAGGCGAAAAAAGTCAGTGTCATTAGTGTTTTTAACGGTTACAGAGGTCAGTGCCTCTAAAAGGCTCGTTGCAGCGCGTATTCTGAAACAGGCATCTTCAAATAGTAGGTGGGGTGCGGCGTACGAATCAATATAAAAAGTTGGAATGTTGGATGCGTTGGATTTAAGAGGCTGGTAGCGATTCACAGACGAACTCCTTGAGCGCGCTTGGGTTATGAGGGCGCGATTAATTGTTTTTGGGGGATGATGTTGCCTGGGCATTGCTTATCTGCTGAACCATTGCATAAGTGCAATGGTTCAGCGTCAATTGAAGTTTATGCGATCTGAGCTTTAGCTGGAGGCCGATCCGCAGGGTTCTTCGGCGGGAGAGGATTTTTTATCGCGGGCCAAGCTATCAAATCGAGATCCAGATCGCTGAATTTGCTTGAGTCAAAAACGGGGGTTTTTATTCCTGTGCGACGTTGTTCATCATAGTCGCCCAGGATTCGCATACAGACGTTGAATAGCAGTGTCATCGCAATAAGGTTAACCAAGGCCAAAAATGTCATGGTGATGTCTGCAAACGCGAGCACCGTGGAAAGGTCCTCAACCGAACCCCAAAAGACCAGCATCAATACGGATATGCGGTACGCAATTAATGATTTATGAGGCGCCGCGAATATGAACCGTAAACTGTTTTCTCCCAGATAGTAGTTGTAGAGCATTGCCGTGAACACAAACAAGGAAAGTACCACGCTGATGAACACCCGACCCCAATCGCCTACTACCTCTGCCAGAGAGTTTTGCGCCAATGCAATTCCGTCGCCTTCGAAACCGGGAGCATAAAAACCGGAAAGCAAAATGATCAACGCGGTACACGTGCAAATAATGATGGTATCGATGAAGACACTGAACGCCTGCACCACACCTTGTGCTATCGGATGGGCGATTTTTGCCGCAGAGGCGACGTTAGGTGCACTGCCCAGTCCTGCTTCATTGGAGAACACTCCGCGCCTTACCCCCATCATGATCGCACTGCCCACCAGCCCGCCAAAAGCCTGATCCAGTCCGAACGCGCTTTTGACAATGCTGAGCAGCACTCCGGGGACTTGGTCAATTTGCAACACGATCACGTAAAGCGTTACACCGATATAGGCAATAACTTTAAGGGGAACCAATAAGTCGGCGACCGCCGCGATGCGCTTTATACCGCCCACGAACACAATGCCCAGCAACAAAGACAGCGTGAGTCCGGACCATGTAGTCGATAAACCAAAAGCATTGTTGAGAGAATGCGATACGGCATGAGACTCAAGGCCATTGATGGCAAATCCGAAGGTCACCAAAAGCAGGAGCGCAGCAATCGTTCCGAGCCAGCGTTTGCCCAGACCATGCTGGATGTACCAGGACGGACCCCCACGATATAGACCATTTCCATCGCAGCGCTTGTAGAGCTGGCCTAGTGAGCATTCGAAAAAGCTACTCGACATCCCCAATAGAGCGGTCATCCACATCCAGAACACCGCACCAGGGCCGCCCATACTCACGGCAATGCCGACACCAACAATGTTGCCGGTTCCGACGCGACCGGCAAGGCTGAGCGTCAATGCTTGCAATGAACTCAAGTGATGATTGCCGGTATGCCAGCTGCCGTGTAATACCGAGATCATATGGATGAAGTATCGGAGCTGGACAAATCTTGACCGGATTGTGAAATAGCTTCCCAGCCCAAGAACTAAAGGTATCAAAACCTTACCAGAGAGAAAGTCGTTGATGATGTCAAGCATTCAAAGCTCCTTGCTTATGAGAGTGCTGGCGGATTTATGGTGTAGCGCGTCCTGAAGCTTTCAGGATTCGTAATATCCGGTCATCTATCGTTGCGCGCAATTTCGCAAGTTGGTTAAAAATGATGCGAGTTGATGCTATGTTCGAGTCTTCTGGCGCTATTGTGATGGGTTTGTATGTCTGATTTTCTTCCGGCTAACTTAAGACTGCTGTGTAGTCACTATCGATCCGTCGCGGAAGTCTGTAGGAAACTTCGAATTAATCGTGGGCAATTTAATAAATATCTATGCGGAAACAACCTTCCCACACCTTTTAACCTTAAGCGGATCTGCGATTTTTTCGGAGTCGAAGAGTTCGAAATAGGTTTGCCGACAGAGCAATTCATCATTCTTATCGGCGCTAAAGCAAGGCGAATCAGTCCGTCCAGCGAGGTGACGGCACCGCAGCGGATGCTTGACCACCTTCGGCAACAGTCGTCGTCGCAGCTAAAAGCCCACACGGGTTACTACTACGAGTACTACCATGCAATGACAGAGCCCGGTTCCATTCTGTGTTCTCTGGTGCATATGTATGAGGAGGGGCAGCATTTCGTATACGAACGAAATGAACGCTTACAGATAACTGGTGCGGATGGGGAGTTTGAGCGGTATCGATACGTGGGAATTGCCTACTACCTACAGGATCGCTTGTTCCTCATTGATTATGAGTCGCTGACGTCCAATGAGATTAGCCAAACCATTCTTATCCCGAGCTTCAAAAGCTGTATTACTCGACTCAATGGCTTGAAGATGGGCGTTTCCGCAGCTGATCATCGTACTCCCGCCTGTTCAAGGGTTGTTTGGGAGTATCTCGGGCAGGAGATCAATCCAGTCAATGCGTATCGCAGGGTGCGGCTGTACAGTAAGGATGATCCCGCCATCGACGATGATTTGCGCGGACGTCTCGCTCAAACCAAAGTCGTTGATGGCCTCTTTGTTATTGCGTGACGCCATGATGAGCCTGACAGCCGTGTTGCCGGTTTTGGGGCTCCTATGCGACCCAGCGGAGCAATGCGGCGTTCCGACAAGCCTCCTTGCCACATATGTCGTTTGCCACAGGGATTGCGCAAGGGCTCAATGCTGCGGTGCATCCGGACTATCAATCCGCTCCAGCATCCACTTCACAAAATCCCGCACCTTGGGCACTTCCGCCGAGTGCTCCGGATACGCCAGGTAATAGGCGTCGGTGCTGGGCATTGCATGCTGCCAGGGAATGACCAGTTTGCCGTCGGCCAATTCCTCTTCCACCAGAAACTTCGGCAACAGCGCCACGCCGCAGCCGACCTGGGCGGCGCGGATGCACATATAGAACGTTTCGAAACGCGGGCCGTGGTAGCTGTGTTCGGTGTGGTAGCCCTGGCTGTCGAACCAATCGTGCCAGGCCTGGGGGCGGGAAGCGTTTTGCAGCAGGACCAGGTCGGTGAGTTGGGTCGGATCGGTGAACGGCGTGTCCGGCAGACTGCCCGGTGCGCACACAGGAACAAGCTCTTCGCCAAACAGCTTCAGGCATTCGGTGCCGGGCCGTGAGCCCTGGCCGAAGTAGAACGCCAGGTCGCTACGACCTTGCAGCAGGTCGTCGGCTTCCTGTTCGCTGCACAGGTCCAGATGGATTGACGGATGACGCAGGCGCCAGCCTTTCAAGCGTGGCACCAGCCAACGTGCACCGAAGGTCGGAGGGGTGGAGACGCGCAAGACTTCGGTGTCTCCGCCGTAGGAACGCAGGTAATGGGTCGACATTTCGACTTGGGTGAGGATTTTTCGCACCTCCACCAAATACAAATCGCCAGCGGGGGTCATTTGCAGGCGTCGGCGCACCCGGCGGAACAACAGATGCTGCAACAACTCTTCGAGTTGCGCGACCTGTTTGCTCACGGCGCTCTGGGTCAGGTTCAGCTCTTCGGCGGCGCGGGTGAAGCTCAAATGCCGGGTCACGGCCTCGAAACACTGCAGCGCAGTGATCGACGGCAAGTAGCGTTTATTCAGCATCGGTTCTCCTTGTTCTTGTCTCTCTACGTGGCACGCGTGTTACCGGCAGATTCGCAGCATGAATAAACGGAATGATATCTCGCTTAATCGTCGTTTGTTGGAGAACCTCGGGAGCGCTAAAACTACAGGTCAGATCAGTCGAATTAATCCGGCTGCACGTTTTCTGTTTCTGCTCGAGGAGTGACCCATGGTTGCCGCATTGCTTGATCGTCTTGGTGTGAACCCGGCCCTGTACCAGAACGGCAAAGTGCCGGTGCATTCGCCCATCGACGGTAGTCGGATTGCCGCCGTGAACTGGGAAGGCGCCGCTGAAGTCGAGCAGCACATCAGTCGCGCAGATCATGCGTTCGAATTGTGGCGCAAGGTGCCGGCGCCGCGCCGTGGCGAACTGGTTCGTCAATTGGGCGACATCCTGCGCGAGTACAAGGCCGATCTCGGTGAGCTGGTTTCCTGGGAAGCCGGCAAGATCACTCAGGAAGGCCTGGGTGAAGTTCAGGAAATGATCGACATCTGCGACTTCGCGGTCGGTCTGTCCCGTCAGTTGTACGGTTTGACCATCGCCTCCGAGCGCCCTGGCCACCACATGCGCGAAACCTGGCACCCGCTGGGCATCGTCGGCGTGATCAGCGCGTTCAACTTCCCGGTCGCCGTCTGGGCCTGGAACGCGACGCTGGCGCTGGTGTGCGGCAACCCGGTGATCTGGAAGCCGTCGGAGAAAACCCCGCTGACCGCGCTGGCCTGTCAGGCGCTGTTCGACCGTGTCCTGAAGAACTTCAGCGACGCCCCGCCGCACCTGAGCCAAGTGATCATCGGCGGCCGCGATGCAGGCGAAGCCCTGGTCGATGACCCGCGTGTCGCGCTGATCAGCGCTACCGGCAGCACCCGCATGGGCCGCGAAGTGGCGCCGAAAATCGCCGCACGTTTCGCCCGTAGCATTCTGGAACTGGGCGGTAATAACGCGATGATCCTCGGCCCAAGCGCCGATCTGGACATGGCCGTACGGGCGATTCTGTTTAGCGCCGTCGGCACTGCCGGTCAGCGTTGCACCACCTTGCGTCGCCTGATTGCCCACGAATCGGTGAAAGAAGAAATCGTCACCCGCCTGAAAGCCGCTTACTCCAAGGTGCGCATCGGCCATCCACTGGAAGGCAACCTGATCGGGCCGCTGATCGACAAACACAGCTTCGACAACATGCAGGACGCGCTGGAGCAAGCCTTGAGCGAAGGCGGCCGGGTGTTTGGCGGCCAGCGTCAGCTGGAAGACAAATTCCCCAACGCTTACTACGTTTCACCAGCCATCGTCGAAATGCCGGAACAAAGCGATGTGGTGCGCGACGAAACCTTCGCGCCAATTCTGTACGTGATCGGTTACACCGATTTCGAAGAGGCATTGCGCCTGAACAACGCCGTGCCACAAGGCCTGTCGTCGTGCATCTTCACCACCGACGTGCGTGAAGCCGAGCGGTTCATGTCGGCGGTGGGCAGCGATTGCGGCATTGCCAACGTCAACATCGGCCCGAGCGGCGCGGAAATCGGCGGCGCGTTCGGCGGCGAGAAGGAAACGGGCGGCGGTCGTGAGTCGGGCTCCGATGCATGGCGCGGGTACATGCGCCGCCAGACCAACACCGTGAACTATTCGCTGGAATTGCCGTTGGCTCAGGGGATTACGTTCGATTAAGCAGCAAGCGACAAGCTGTTGATCGATCGTTCCCACGCTCTGCGCGGGAACGATCGATGGTGTGTTGGTTAGGTTTCATTTTCGGAGTCTGGCAATGCCGTTACGCGAAGAGTGTCTGTGGGAAAAACTGACGCCGCAAAGGCCCGACAATGCGGCGCTCAAGGGTGAGGTGACGGTGGATGTCTGCGTCATCGGTGCCGGTTTCACCGGGCTGTCGGCGGCGGTGCATCTGCTGGAGCAAGGCAAAAGTGTCTGTGTGCTGGAAGCGCATCGCGCCGGCCATGGCGGGTCGGGGCGTAACGTCGGGCTGGTCAACGCGGGGATGTGGATTCCTCCGGACGAAATCGAAGCCGGTTTTGGCAAGGCGGTCGGCAGTCAGCTCAACCGTATGCTCGGAGCCGCGCCGTCGCTGGTGTTCAGCCTGGTCGACAAATACAACATCGATTGCCAGTTGCGCCGCGAAGGCACGCTGCACATGGCGCACAACGCGCGTGGCGAGGCGGACCTGCGCAGTCGCGAAGAACAATGGAAACGTCGTGGGGCACCGGTGGAATTGTTGACCGGAGCTGCCTGCGAACAAGCCACGGGCACCCGGAAGATCGCCGCCGCGCTGCTCGACCGGCGTGCCGGCACGATCAACCCGATGGCCTACACCACGGGGCTGGCCAACGCGGCTATCGGCCTTGGCGGTCAGTTGTTCGATCATTCCCCGGTGACCCGACTCGAACGTCAGGGCCAGCGCTGGTCGGTGCAGACCGCCCAGGGTTCGGTGCTGGCCGAACAGGTGGTGATCGCCTCCAATGCCTATACCGAAGGCGACTGGACGGAGCTGCGTCGCAACTTCTTCCCCGGTTATTACTATCAAGTGGCTTCGGTGCCACTGACCGAAGACGCCGCGCAGCAAATTCTGCCCGGTGGTCAGGGTTCCTGGGACACCCGGCAAGTGCTCAGCAGCATCCGTCGTGATGCCGAGGGGCGGTTGTTGCTCGGCAGTCTCGGCAATGGCAACCAGAAACCGACCTGGTTCCTCAAAGCCTGGGCCGATCGGGTTCAGCAGCATTACTTCCCCTACCTGAAACCGGTGGAATGGGAATGCACCTGGACCGGTTGCATCGCCTTCACCCCCGATCATTTGATGCGCCTGTTCGAGCCGGCACCGGGTCTGGTGGCCGTTACTGGTTACAACGGTCGAGGCGTGACCACCGGCACAGTGGTCGGCAAAGCCTTCGCCGACTACTTGTGTAACGGAAATCCTCAAGCCCTGCCGATTCCCTTCGCACCCATGCAGCCATTGGCGGGCGTGGGGCTGCGAAGCTGCCTGTATGAGGCCGGTTTTTCGCTGTATCACGCGGGCCAGTGCCTGCGGATCGTGATCTGATTGTTGAAATATGTTGCTGGAAGCAGCGCTTTTCAGCGAAGCGGCTAGCCTGTAATGGTGCGGGTTGTAGCAGTTGTGCACCGGCAGTGTGCAGTTCGGTGACGCGGGCTGTTACAGGCAGGTTGCACATCGTTTGGCGCTGCGGTTGCAATGATGGCGCATGCGGGTTGCGCCTTTTGAAATAAATGGTTTCACCTCCCGCGGTTTAGACGGTTGCACGCCCAATGAAAATGGGATCGAAACAGTCGAAATAACAAGAAAGCAGCGACTTTTTTCAGAATAAAAAACCGATGGCACGGCCCTTGCTCTGAGCATTCAGTGAAGTCGCAGTGCCAACTAAAAAAAACCTTGGAGCACCACCTCATGTCCCAGACGTTTTACAAGAAAGGCTTTCTGGCCCTCGCAGTGGCAGCTGCGTTGGGTGTTTCTGCGTTTGCACAGGCTGATGTGAAAATCGGTGTGGCCGGCCCTATGACAGGCGCCAACGCGGCATTTGGCGAGCAGTACATGAAGGGTGCACAGGCAGCCGCTGATGCGGTCAACGCCGCCGGCGGTGTCAACGGGGAAAAAATCGTACTGGTCAAAGGCGATGACGCCTGCGAGCCGAAGCAGGCTGTGACGGTCGCCAAAGACCTGACTGAAAAGAAAGTCGTTGGTGTGGTAGGTCACTTCTGCTCCTCGTCGACCATCCCTGCCTCCGAGATCTACGATGAAGCCGGCATCATCACGATCACCCCAGGTTCCACCAACCCCAAGGTGACCGAGCGCGGCCTGAGTGCCATGTTCCGCATGTGCGGGCGTGACGACCAGCAAGGTATCGTGGCTGGCGACTATATCGTCGACGTGCTCAAGGGCAAGAAAGTCGCCGTGCTGCACGACAAGGACACCTATGGCCAAGGCTTGGCAGATGCCACCAAGGCTCAACTGATCAAGCGCGGCGTGACGCCAGTGCTGTATGAAGGCCTGACTCGCGGCGAGAAAGACTTCAGCGCCGTCGTCACCAAGATCCGTGCGGCGGGTGCCGACGTGGTCTACTTCGGCGGCTTGCACCCGGAAGCCGGTCCACTGGTTCGGCAACTGCGTGAACAGGGCCTCAAAGACGTCAAGTTCATGTCCGATGACGGCATCGTGACTGACGAACTGGTGACCACCGCCGGTGGCCCACAGAACGTTGATGGCGTACTGATGACCTTCGGCGCCGACCCACGTCTGCTGCCAGACAGCAAGACCGTGGTAGACGCCTTCCGCAAGGCCGGCACCGAACCTGAAGGCTACACCCTGTACGCTTACGCTTCGGTCCAGACCCTGGCCGCAGCGTTCAATGGCGCCAAATCCAACAAGGGCGAGGACGCTGCCAAATGGCTGAAAGCCAACCCGGTCAAGACCGTCATGGGCGAGAAGACCTGGGACAGCAAGGGCGACCTGAAAGTCTCCGACTACGTGGTTTACAAGTGGGACAAGGACGGCAAATACCACCAGCTGGAAAAACAGAAGTGATATGAGCGGTTGATCTGCCCGGCGCCTTGCGCGCCGGGCAGTCCTGAAACATGTCCGTGCAGTACCTGTCTTTTCTCGTAGAGCTGCACACAACCGAGTTGCGCCGGCGGCTGAACCCCGGTCCGTCGCACCCGGCTTCTGTGCAGTCTCTCAAGTGCGTGAGATTGCGTTATGGATGGTATTTTCCTGCAGCAACTGGTCAACGGCCTGACCCTCGGGTCGGTCTATGGCCTGATCGCCATCGGCTACACAATGGTCTATGGCATCATCGGCATGATCAACTTCGCCCATGGCGAGGTTTACATGATCTCTGCGTACCTCGCGGCGATCAGTCTGGCTCTGCTGGCTTACTTCGGTATTGAATCCTTCCCGCTGCTGATGCTCGGCACCCTGGTTTTCACCATCATCGTCACCGCGGTGTATGGCTGGGTCATTGAGCGTGTCGCTTACAAACCGCTGCGCAACTCCACCCGACTGGCACCGCTGATCAGCGCCATCGGTATTTCCCTGATCCTGCAAAATTATGCACAGATCAGTCAGGGTGCCCGTCAACAGGGTGTACCAACACTGCTGACCGGTGCATGGCGAGTTGAAGTCGGGAGCGGCTTCGTTCAACTCACCTACACCAAAATCTTCATTCTGGTTGCCGCATTCGTCGGCATGGGCTTGCTGACCTATGTCATCAAGTACACCAAACTCGGCCGCATGTGCCGCGCCACCCAGCAAGACCGCAAGATGGCTTCGATCCTGGGGATCAACACCGATCGGGTGATTTCCTACGTGTTCATCATCGGTGCGGCGATGGCGGCCCTGGCCGGTGTGCTGATCACCATGAACTACGGCACGTTCGACTTCTACGCAGGCTTCGTCATCGGGATCAAGGCGTTCACTGCGGCAGTGCTCGGCGGGATCGGCTCACTGCCCGGCGCCATGCTGGGAGGGATCATTCTCGGGATCTCCGAGTCGCTGTTCTCGGGGTTGGTCAACTCGGATTACAAAGACGTTTTCAGCTTCTCGCTGCTCGTTCTTGTTCTGGTCTTTCGGCCTCAAGGCCTGCTTGGCCGTCCTCTTGTGTCGAAGGTGTAAGCGATGTCTTCAACCACTAAAACCATTGATGTCAAAAAAAGCCTGGTTGACGCGATTCTTGCCGGCCTCATCGCCCTGATTGTGTTCGGCCCGATTGTTGGTGTGGTCCTCGACGGCTACGGCTTCAACCTGCAGCCGACGCGCGTGGCGTGGATAGTCGCCATTGTCATGGCTGGCCGCTTTGCCCTGAGCCTGTTCTTGCAAACCCCCAAAGGCCTGAGAATTCTCGAAGGCTTCGAGAGCACCGGTTCCGGGGTTCATGTTCTGGCGCCTGATTACAAATCCCGGTTGCGCTGGGTCGTCCCGCTGGTGATCGTTGTCGCCGTGGTATTCCCATTCTTCTCCAACTCTTACCTGTTGGGCGTGGTCATCCTTGGGTTGATCTACGTGCTGCTGGGCCTGGGCCTGAACATCGTGGTCGGTCTGGCTGGCCTGCTCGACCTGGGTTATGTGGCGTTCTATGCCATCGGCGCTTACGGCCTGGCGCTCGGTTACCAATACCTGGGGCTGGGCTTCTGGACGGTGCTGCCTTTGGCGGCGATCACTGCCGGGCTGGCGGGGTGCATCCTGGGTTTCCCGGTGCTGCGTCTGCACGGCGACTATCTGGCAATCGTGACCCTGGGCTTTGGTGAAATCATCCGGTTGATCCTCAACAACTGGTTGTCCCTGACCGGTGGCCCGAATGGCATGGCGGCGCCGTTGCCAACTTTCTTCGGTCTCGAATTCGGAAAGCGGGCGAAGGACGGCGGGGTACCTTTTCATGAGTTCTTCGGCATCGCCTACAACCCGGACGTGAAGTACTACTTCATTTATGCGGTGTTGTTCCTGGTGGTGCTGGCCGTGCTGTACATCAAGCATCGCTTGACCCGCATGCCGGTCGGTCGCGCATGGGAAGCCTTGCGTGAAGACGAAATCGCCTGTCGCTCCATGGGGCTGAATCACGTACTGGTCAAACTGTCGGCGTTCACCATCGGCGCATCGACAGCGGGCCTGGCCGGCGTGTTTTTCGCGACCTATCAGGGCTTTGTGAACCCGACCTCATTCACCTTCTTCGAATCGGCATTGATCCTCGCCATCGTGGTACTTGGCGGCATGGGTTCGACCATCGGCGTGGTGATGGCAGCATTCGTGTTGACCGTCGCTCCGGAACTGCTGCGCGGCTTCGCTGAATATCGCGTGCTGCTGTTCGGCATCCTGATGGTGTTGATGATGATTTGGCGACCGCGCGGCCTGATCCGGATCAGCCGTACCGGTGTGACCCCGCGTAAAGGAGTAGCGCCATGAGTGAAGTCGTACTCTCGGTCGAGAACCTGATGATGCACTTCGGTGGCATCAAGGCGTTGAGTGACGTCAGCCTGAAGGTCAAGCGCAACTCGATCTTCGCGTTGATCGGCCCCAACGGCGCGGGCAAGACCACTGTGTTCAACTGCTTGACCGGGTTCTATAAAGCGTCCGGCGGGCATATCGAGCTCAACACCCGTGGGGTGAAGACCAACGTCATCAAAATGCTCGGAGAGCCGTTCAAGGCAACCGATTTCGTTTCGCCGAAAAGCTTCATCAGCCGGCTCCACTACAAGATGTTCGGTGGCACGCACCTGATCAACCGTGCCGGTCTGGCGCGGACTTTCCAGAACATTCGCCTGTTCAAGGAGATGTCGGTACTGGAAAACCTGCTGGTAGCCCAGCACATGTGGGTCAACCGCGGCATGCTGGCCGGCATCCTCAACACCAAGGGTTATCGCAAGGCCGAAAGCGATGCACTGGACCACGCCTTCTACTGGCTGGAAGTGGTGGACCTGGTGGACTGCGCCAACCGTCTGGCCGGTGAACTGTCCTATGGTCAGCAACGCCGTCTGGAGATCGCCCGGGCCATGTGTACCCGGCCGCAGATCATCTGCCTCGACGAACCGGCCGCCGGTCTCAACCCTCAGGAAACCGAAGCGCTGAGCGCGATGATCCGGCTGCTGCGTGATGAGCATGATCTGACCGTGGTGTTGATCGAGCACGACATGGGCATGGTCATGAGCATTTCCGACCACATCGTGGTGCTGGACCACGGCGTTGTCATCGCCGAGGGCGGGCCTGATGCGATCCGACACGATCCGAAAGTGATTGCCGCCTACCTGGGCGCCGACGAAGAGGAACTGGTATGAGTCAACCGATCCTCGAACTGAAAGAGATCGACGTGTTCTACGGACCGATCCAGGCCCTGAAGAAAGTCTCGTTGCACATCAATGAAGGGGAGACCGTCAGCCTGATCGGCTCCAACGGTGCCGGCAAGTCGACCCTGCTGATGTCGATTTTCGGTCAGCCACGGGCGACTGACGGGCAAATCGTCTATCAGGGTGTGGATATCACTCACAAGTCGTCCCACTACATCGCCTCCAACGGTATCGCTCAGTCGCCGGAAGGCCGCCGGGTGTTCCCCGACATGACCGTCGAGGAAAACCTGCTGATGGGCACCATCCCGATCGGTGACAAGTACGCCGCCGAGGACATGGAGCGCATGTTCGAGCTGTTTCCGCGGCTCAAGGAACGGCGTAACCAGCGGGCCATGACCATGTCCGGTGGTGAGCAGCAAATGCTCGCCATTGCCCGGGCGTTGATGAGCCGACCCAAGCTGTTGCTGCTCGATGAGCCGAGCCTGGGGCTGGCGCCGATTGTGGTGAAACAGATCTTCGCGACCCTGCGGGAACTGGCCAAGACGGGCATGACCATCTTTCTGGTGGAGCAGAACGCCAACCACGCCCTCAAGCTGTCGGACCGGGCGTACGTGATGGTCAACGGGCAGATCCGCCTCACCGGCACCGGCAAGGAGCTGCTGGTGAACGAGGAGGTGCGTAACGCCTATCTCGGCGGGCACTAAACCGAAGAGCCTGGAAAACGCCCTGACGAACTCAGGGCGTTTTTTTATGCCCGCACAATCCCTACACGAGGCTGTGGTTTGAGGTAAAGGGAAATTGTGGAAAACAATATTCATGACCTCTCAAAGCGCGACATAAAGCCGCTGCAAATTGCTGTTTTGTCACGGTTTTGACTTGTCCCCGTTTGCTGTGGAGCTGGCTGTGAATAACGTGGGAGTAGCTGGCTGTAAGCCTTTGAATCCGTGGCCTGCAGAGTGGTGATTGTTTTTTAATCAGGTGTTTTTGGCGAGCCTCAAGCCGGCTTTGTCAACCTTTTTGTTATGAGCGAAGCCGGTGTGAGCCGAGGTGGACAAGCCTGTGGATAAGTCTGTGGTTAAACTCTGGAAAGACTCGGCTGAGGGCCGTGGTTGCTGGCTTGGCGCCATCGTCGCTCCGACCGCTCGGTCGTGCAAATTGCCCTGGGTTACACAGCGGGTGCCTCAGGGTCAAGCAAAAAACTTTCTAATCTGCCCGCAAAGCCTTGTGGATAGCGGCTTGCAGCTTTTCCACTTGCCCCCGGAAACTGTGGACCGGCCTGTGGATAAGGTGCGCGTACATGGCTGCAAGCCACGGGGTATGGGGTGTTGCCAGTATTGATCGTTTTTTGTACGTTTTTTGCCATGGTTGCCGCTGTGGAAAAGGCCGGGCATGCTGCCGGTTGATTTTCTATTCCAAGGGCTGACTGTCAGCCGACGCAAGGAGAACACGATGTCCAACACCCTGTTTATTACCGGCGCGACCTCCGGTTTTGGTGAAGCCTGTGCCCGTCGTTTTGCCGAGGCCGGCTGGAAACTGGTGCTGACAGGTCGTCGTGAAGAGCGCCTCAATGCCCTGTGCGCCGAGTTGTCGAAACAGACCGAGGTCCATGGCCTGGTGCTCGACGTACGGGACCGCAAGGCCATGGAGGAGGCGATTGCCAACCTGCCGCCATCCTTCGCCAAGCTGCGCGGGCTGATCAACAACGCCGGCCTGGCCCTGGGTGTGGACCCGGCGCCCAAGTGCAATCTCGATGATTGGGACACCATGGTCGACACCAACATCAAAGGCCTGATGTACAGCACCCGCCTGTTGCTGCCACGTTTGATCGCTCATGGTCGTGGCGCCAGCATCGTCAACCTCGGCTCCATCGCCGGCAACTACCCGTACCCGGGCAGCCACGTGTATGGCGCGAGCAAGGCGTTCGTCAAACAGTTCTCCCTGAACCTGCGCTGCGACCTGCAAGGTACGGGCGTGCGGGTCAGCAACATCGAGCCGGGCCTGTGCGAGAGCGAGTTCTCGCTGGTGCGTTTCGCCGGTGACCAGGAGCGTTACAACGCCACTTACGCCGGTGCCGACCCGATCCAGCCGCAAGACATCGCCGAGACCATTTTCTGGGTGCTCAACGCACCGGCCCACATCAACATCAACAGCCTTGAGCTGATGCCGGTGAGCCAGACCTGGAGCGGGTTTGCCATTGAGCGTAATGGCGGCAAGGCGTAATGGTGGCGAGGGGCTTGCCTGTGGCGAGGGGGCAAGCCCCCTTGCCACAAAAAACTCAGCCGAGATACTCGGCCAATCCGCGATAGCAGGTTGCCAAGTGATAAGGCGTGGTCGAAGGCATGTCCTTGCGGCTTACTTCGCCCTGCTCATCGCGACACTCATACCAACCGCCCGCGTGCAGAAAGCGCTGCTGCAACGCCTGCAATTGGCGTTGCACCGATGATTCGCTGCCCGGGCGCAAGGTCAGGGCGCGCAGGTATTCGGCTTGAGCCCAGATGCGTTGGGTTGCGTCACGAGGGTGATCATCCAGTTCCAGCATCGCTCGCACGGCACCGGTCTGCTGATCGACACCCCGTTGCTCGGTGAACGCAAACGCGCGCTCCAGCGAGGCATGCAGTGTCGAGCCGCGCAGCAATGGCGAGGATTGCAGCAGGAAATACCATTCGAACTGATGGCCCGGCTCGAACCAGTTATCCACAGCTCCCAGCGGCTTCTCCATCAACACCGCATGTCGCGGGTCGATGAAACGCTTTTGCATGGCTGTGCATAACTCGATGAGTGCGTTCTGCACAGCCGCGTCTTCGCGCACCGAAAGGGTGGCGAGGAAGGCTTCGGCCAAATGCATCAGAGGGTTCTGCAATGGCCCGGAGTCGAGCGAGGACCAATCACGGTCCAGGCTGGCTTCGTACAGGCCGTCGCCCATGGCGAAACGCTGCGCCACCACTTCCAGCGCGGCGTTGAGTACCGACTCCACCAGCGGTTCGCGAACCTTGTCCCAATAATGGGCGCAAGCGAACAGGATGAAAGCGTGGGTGTAGAGGTCTTTGCGCTGGTCCAGCGGCGTACCTTGCGGGTCGATGCTGTAGAACCAGCCGCCATGCTCCGCATCGTGGAAATGCCGTTGCAAGGAACGAAACAGCGCCGCCGCGCGCTCTTCAGCCTTGGGCACCTGGCCGATCAGGCTGGAGAACAGGTACAGCTGCCGCGCGCAGGCCATGGCCCGGTAGCGCTGAGTGGGCAGCGGTTTATGCTCGGCATCCAGCGCCTCATAAGGCAACGCCATGTCGGCGTTCCAGCCGGGGCCCTGCCAGAGCGGCACGATCACGTCCTGGAAGTGCTGGTGCACTGAGGCGAACAGGGCGGTCAATTCAGGCTGGGAGGCAGAGCGGGAAGCATGCGGCATTGGCTGGCGTCGTCACGGCAGGGTTAATTGCGCGACATGTTAGCAGGCCTTAGAGATGCGGTGTCTGTCAGGCCGCCTTCGCGGGCAAGCCTCGCTCCTACAGGTTTCGTGTCATGACACGATTTGCGGGGTCAAACACAATCCTGTAGGAGCGAGGCTTGCCCGCGAAGAGGTCAGTCCAGACGCTAGAGAATTAACCCGCTAATAACCAAGCTCCGGTTACCGCCGACGCCGCACCCGCCAGCCGAACCAATGGTGCCGCGGCCTGAGGCAAGACGCGAACCATCGCATAACCCGCGGCATGCAACGCCGCTGTCGCTGCCACAAACCCTGCGGCATACGCCCAGGGACTGGACATGTCCGGCAATTCCAGACCATGCGCCACGCCATGAAACAGCGCGAACAACGCGGTCGCCGCAACCGCCAGGCTCAGCGGCGGACGCACTGCCAACGCCACCGCCAGGCCCAGCGCCAATACCGATGCCGCAATCCCGCTTTCCAGCGCCGGCAGGTTCAGCCCTTCAAAACCCAGCAAGCCGCCGATCAACATGGTGCCCACGAATGTGCACGGCAGGGCCCAGCGCGCAGCGCCTTTCTGCTGCGCCGCCCACAACCCCACGGCAACCATCGCCAGCAAGTGATCGAGGCCGCCGATCGGGTGGCTGATGCCGGCGATCAAGCCGTTGTCGCCATGGCCCGGGTGGGCGAAGGCAATGGCTGGGGTCAGCAGCAGGGCCATGGCGCCCAGAATGCGTTTCAGTGTCATGGATAAGCTTCCTTGTTGATAAGTGTGATCAGGCCGCAGTCAGCAGGCCCTGGCGTTCGATGAAGGCGATGATTTCTTCAAGGCCCTGGCCGGTTTTCTGGTTGCTGAAGACAAACGGCTTGCCGTTGCGCATGCGTTGGGTGTCGCTGTCCATCATCTCCAGCGACGCGCCCACCAGCGGCGCCAGGTCGATCTTGTTGATCACCAGCAGGTCGGATTTGCAGATGCCGGGGCCACCCTTGCGCGGCAGCTTGTCGCCGGCGGAGACATCGATCACGTAAATGGTCAGGTCGGACAGCTCCGGGCTGAAGGTCGCCGAGAGGTTGTCGCCGCCGGATTCCACCAGGATCAGATCCAGCCCCGGAAAGCGCCGGTTCAGTTGGTCCACGGCTTCGAGGTTGATCGAGGCGTCTTCGCGGATCGCCGTGTGCGGGCAGCCGCCGGTTTCCACGCCGATGATCCGCTCCGGCGCCAAGGCTTCGTTGCGCACCAGAAAGTCAGCGTCTTCGCGGGTATAGATGTCGTTGGTCACGACGGCCAGGTTGTAGCGTTCGCGCAGGGCCAGGCACAGGGCCAGGGTCAAGGCGGTTTTGCCGGAGCCGACCGGGCCGCCGATGCCGACGCGCAGGGGTTGTGTGTTCATGTGATTCTCCAAACTAAAAGGCCCTAGGAACGGAACAGACGGCTGTACTGGCGCTCATGGGCCATGCACGCCAGGGACAGACCGAAAGCGGCGCTGCCAACGTGTTCGAGATTGATTCGGCTGGCGTCTTGCTGCGCCTGTTGCAGCAACGGCAGCAGTTCGCTGGTCAGGCGTTGTGCGGCTTGCTGGCCCAACGGCAGGGTTTTCATCAACACCGCCAGTTGGTTTTCCAGCCAGCTCCAGAGCCAGGCGGCCAGCGCATCTTGCGGGTCGATGTTCCAGGCGCGAGCCGCCAGCGCCCAGCCGAGAGCCAAGTGCGGTTCAGGGCGTTGCTCGAGAAAGGCGCGAGCAGGCTCGTCCAGCTCCGGCAAGCCGTTGAGCAGCTGCTGCAGCGAATAGCCCATCTGCCGGCTCTCCTGATGCAGCTCACGGGTTTCGCGGCTGGCGCGATGCTCTTCGCAGCGTTGCAGCAACTCGGCCCAGTTTTCTTCGGCGGCGGCGGTGCAATGGGCGAGCAGTAGCGGTGCTTCGAAACGCGCCAGGTTCAGCAGCAATTGATCGCTGATCCAGCGTCGCGCGCTGTCGGGATCATTGACCCGGCCGTTATCCACCGCCATTTCCAGGCCCTGGGAATAGCTGTAGCCGCCAATCGGCAGCTGCGGGCTGGCCAGGCGCAGCAGCGCCCAGGCGGGGTTCATAAGCGCACGCCGAACTGGTGCAGTTTCGGCGGGTAGTTGAAGTCCTCGTCACCGTGGCGCGAGTGGTGATGGCCACCACCGTAGGCACCGTGTTCCGGCTGGAACGGCGCTTCGATGTTCTCGGCCTTGGCGCCAAGCTGTTCGAGCATGGCCTTGAGCACGTAATCATCGAGCAGGCGCAACCAGCCGTCGCCGACTTGCAGGGCCACGTGGCGATTGCCCAGGTGATAGGCGGCGCGGGTCAGTTCGAACGCATTGGCGCAGGTGACGTGCAGCAGTTGTTCGGGGCGAGCACAGACGCGAACGACGCGCCCGTCTTCGGCTTGCAGGCACTCGCCGTCATGCAGCGGTGGCTGGCCGCGCTCCAGAAACAAGCCGACGTCTTCACCCTCGGCACTGAAACAGCGCAAGCGGCTTTTGCTCCTGGCTTCGAAGGTCAGGTGCAACTCGGCGGCCCAGACGGGTTGAGGGTCGATTCTGCGATGAATCACCAGCATCGGAAGGCTTCCAGCAATGAACAATGTTCAGGCTAGAGCAAGGGGCTTGCCAATCGGGTGAGAGGTAGGAAATGCCTGTCAGAGCGACGGGGGGGACTCACAATGTTGCAGGACTTTGATTGAAGTTGGTGCGTGGCGGGTGTTTACGCACCAATTTGCAGCGCACAAAAAGATCGCAGCCTTCTGCCGAAGGCTGCGATTTTTTTCTAACGGGTTACTCGGTACTGCCGAGTCCTTGCCAATGCTTCAGCCCGATAAAGATAAACCGCAACTGCTGGGTGATTTTCGCCTGTGGTGTCAGGTGCTCGGGCAATGCTTCGGCCGGCGGATCGATGATGTCCGGCAGGGTCGCGAACACGCTTTTGACGATCAGATCGGCCATGACGCTCAGGCCGGCGATGTCCAGATGCTGCAGTTTGGGCATCAGCGACAAATCGGCCGCCAGGTCCGAGCTGATGTCCTCGCGCAGGCGGCCGATGGCCTGGCGCACCGGCAGCGAGCCGCCGTACTGCTCTCGGGCAAGAAACAGGAACTGCGAGCGATTGGCCGTGACCACGTCGAGAAAGATCCGCACCGAGGCATCGATGATACCGCCCATGACGAATTCGTTATGGCGCACCAGGCGGATGGTTTCGCGGAAGGTCTGGCCGACTTCGCACACCAGCGCCAGGCCCAATTCGTCCATGTCGGCGAAGTGCCGGTAGAAACCAGTGGGCACGATCCCGGCGGTTCGCGTCACTTCACGCAGGCTCAAGCTGCCGAATCCTCGGCCGCTTTCCATCAGGTGGCGGGCAGCGTCCATCAGGGCGTTGCGGGTCTGTTGTTTCTGTTCGGCGCGGGGCAGCATCGCAAGGGTGTTTTCTGGACAGGGACAGCGGCGCACTCTAGCAAATCGGCTTCGCTGGCGTCGAACGGACTGTCGGGGGATCACGCGGGGGAAATGCAGCTTCTATAAAGTCAAAAGCCCAATCCGGGGATTGGGCTTTTTTTCCAGGCCGCCATGGGCTTAGCTCACAGCGCTGTTGCGTTCGATCACACGGTCACCACCACCTTCAGCAAGGGTTTGGCCTTGTGGAGTGCGATCGGTACCGTCAGCGGCCAGGGTTTGACCTTGTGGGGTACGGTCGGCACCGTCAGCAGCCAGGGTTTGGCCTTGTGGAGTGCGGTCAGTACCGTCAGCCGCCAGGGTTTGGCCTTGTGGGGTACGGTCGGTACCGTCAGCAGCCAGAGTTTGGCCTTGTGGGGTACGGTCGGTACCGTCAGCCGCCAGAGTTTGGCCTTGTGGGGTACGGTCGGTACCGTCAGCAGCCAGGGTTTGGCCCTGTGGGGTGCGATCCGAGCCATCCTGGGTGATCAGGCCTTTTTCTTTCAGGCGCTCGTTACCGTTGGCACCATCGGCAACGGTCTGGCTGAACACCGAGTGGCTGTCTTTGACTTGTGGAGTGGCCTGATCGGCAGCCGGCAGAGCAAAAGCGGTGCTGGCTAACATTGAGAGGGTCAGGCTAAGCAGTAATTCGCGTTTCATGATGGGTTGCTCCTTGGGAGGGCGATAAAGTGGGTACGAGGTCAATGCTACTCTCGATAAGTCGATATAAAAGTTCATAAACGCAATGGTAATAATCAACGGAATTGATTGTTTGGCCGAGCGGCTCTAGAACGGGCGTTTCCGGCGAACGTTTTTGCACTGAGGTGGGTATTTTCGACTCATTTTCGCCTCGCAAAAGTGCGGGGTCGGTAACGCTAAAAAGGGAGGGGCGAGACGGCTATTTGCGTTCGAATCGGCCTTCGGGTTAAACCTGCGGGCCGTTTTCCAGTCGTACATTTCATGGCAGGCCGGTTCTGGCCTAACGTTTCATCAGTGCGTCGCTGTCAGGGCGCTCAGTCGTATTCAGGAGCTCTGTGCAATGACGCGCACTCGTAAAATGCTTGCCTGGACCTCCGCCAGCCTCGTTGTGCTGCTGGCCGTCCTGGTGCTGATCATCGCGTTCTTTGATTGGAACCGGATCAAGCCGCCCCTTAACGCCAAAGTCTCCGAAGAACTGCATCGTCCGTTCGCCATCAACGGCAACCTCGCGGTGGTCTGGCAGCGCGAGCCCGACGAAGGCGGCTGGCGGGCCTGGGTACCGTGGCCGCATGTGGTGGCCGAGGACCTGAGCCTGGGCAACCCGGACTGGTCGAAGCAACCGCAGATGGCCACCCTCAAACGCGTCGAGCTGCGTATTTCACCGCTGGCCTTGCTGACACAGCGGGTGACGATCCCGCGCATCGACCTGACCGAGCCCAATGCTGACCTGCAGCGTCTGGCCGACGGCCGCGCCAACTGGACATTCAAGTTCGACCCCAAGGACCCGAATGCCGAGCCTTCTAACTGGGTGCTGGACATCGGTGCCATCGGCTTCGACAAGGGCCATGTCACGCTCGACGACCAGAGCCTGAAAACCCGCCTCGACTTGCTGATCGATCCGCTGGGCAAGCCGATTCCGTTCAGTGACATCGTCGGCGACAAAGCGGCGAAAACCGCGCTTGAGAAGGGCGGTTCGCCGCAGGATTACGCGTTCGCGTTGAAGGTCAAAGGCCAATACCACGGCCAGAATCTGGCTGGCCAAGGCAAAATCGGTGGTTTGCTGGCCCTACAGGATGCCGCCAAGCCGTTCCCGCTTCATGCGCAAATGCAGATTGCCGACACCAGCGTCGAACTGGCCGGCACGCTCACCGACCCATTGAACCTCGGCGCCCTGGATCTGCGCCTGAAACTGGCCGGTGCCAGCCTGGGCAATCTCTATCCGCTGATCGGCGTGACCCTGCCGGATACCCCGCCGTACGCCACGGATGGGCATTTGACCGCCAAGTTGCATGAGTCGGGCGGGGCGGTTTACCGCTATGAGGACTTCAACGGCAAGATCGGCGAGAGCGACATCCATGGCAACCTGGCTTATGTCGCGAGTCAACCGCGGCCCAAGCTCAGCGGGGCGGTGGAGTCCAATCAACTGTTGTTTGCCGACCTGGCCCCACTGATCGGCGCCGACTCCAATGCCAAGCAAAAGGCCCGCGGCGGTGAAAGCAAACAGCCGGCGGACAAGATACTGCCGGTCGAGGAATTCAAGACCGAGCGCTGGCGCGATATGGACGCTGACGTCGAGTTCACTGGCAAGCGCATCGTCCACAGCGAAAAACTGCCGTTCAACGACCTCTACACCCATTTGGTGCTGACGGATGGTGTGCTCAGTCTCGAGCCCCTGCGTTTCGGCGTGGCTGGCGGCAATCTGGATGCGCAGGTTCGTCTGAACGGGCGCGCTGAGCCATTGGAAGGCCGGGCCAAACTGACCGCGCGCAAGTTCAAGCTCAAACAGTTGTTCCCGTCCATTGAACGGATGAAAACCAGTTTCGGTGAGCTCAATGGCGACGCCGACCTTACCGGTCGTGGCAACTCGGTGGCCAAGCTGCTGGGCACTGCCGACGGCAATTTGAAGATGCTGATCAATGATGGCGCCATCAGTCGCGAGCTGATGGAGCTGGCCGGGCTCAATGTCGGCAACTATGTGGTCGGGAAAATCTTTGGCGACAAGGAAGTGAAGATCAACTGCGCGGCGGCCAATTTCGACATCAAGAGCGGTCTGGCGACCACGCAGTTGTTCGTCTTCGATACCGAGAACGCGATTGTCTACATCGATGGCACGGCGAACATGGCGACCGAGCAACTGGACCTGACCATCAGCCCGGAATCCAAGGGCTGGCGCTTGATTTCGTTGCGTTCGCCACTGTATGTGCGGGGTAAGTTCATCAAGCCGGATGCGGGGGTGAAAGCGGTGCCGCTGATGCTGCGCGGGGCCGGGATGGTGGCGTTGGGTGTGATTGCCGCGCCGGCGGCGGGTTTGCTGGCGCTGATCGCGCCGAGTGCTGGCGAGCCGAATCAATGTGCGCCGTTGCTGGAGCAGATGAAGGCGGGCAAGGCACCGGTGACGGTCAAGCCCACCAAGTAAATATTGGCGTCTGTCATGACGTCTTCGCGGGCAAGTCGGATCGCCGCACCGCTCGCTCCTACAAGTTTTGCGTCGTGCCCATTATTGGCATGCGACACATAACCTGTAGGAGCGAGGCTTGCCCGCGAACAGGGTATCTACATTGGTATGCGTTACCCTGCAGGAGCTGCCGCAGGCTTCGATCTTGGCAATAGACCAGACAATCGAGCTTCCTCCTGCAACCACGCAAAAAACGCCCGCACCGGCGGATGCCGTTCGCGCCCTGGAACGCACAGTGCGCTGTATCCGGCCCCGTCGACCTGAATCTCACCCCGGTAAGGCAGCAATAAGCCGCTGGCCACACTCTCCGACACCAGAATATTGCTCGCCAGCACCAAACCTTGCCCGGCAATGGCGGCTTGCAGGGCGTAATGCTCTTCGTCGTATTCACGCACCGCTGGCTGTCCGGCCAGCCAGGTTTCGCCGGATTGCGCGCACCAGGCTTCCCAGCCGTGGGCATACAGTTTGGAGTTATGCCACTGCACGCTGATCAGGGTGGGTACCCGACGGGTCGCCAGGGCCACTTGTTCAGGCGAGCCATAAACCCCGAAGGACTCGTCGAACAGGCACAACCCATACAGGTTCGGGTAGTCGTCTTGGCTGTAGCGCAGCACCAGATCGACGCTGGCGTCCTGATGCAAATCGATGACTTCGCAGTGAGTGTCCAGCCGCACGCTGATGTGCGGATGCCGGGCATAAAACCGTCCCAGCCGTGGCACCAGCCAAAGGGCGGCGAAAGCGGCGGTGGTGGAGATCGTCAGGCTCGTGCCGCTGCGTTGCGGGCGCAAGGTATCGACGCTTTGCGCCACCTCCAGCAAGGCGCCATGCAGGCTACGGAACAGCCGTTCGCCGCACTCGGTCAGGCGCACCTGGCGTGGCAGTCGTTCGAACAGCGGCACGCCGAGCCAGTTTTCCAGGGAGCGGATCTGGTGGGAAACCGCCGTCGGCGTCACGGACAGCTCTTCGGCGGCAGCCTTGAAACTCAGCAGGCGCGAGGCGGATTCGAAGGCCCGCAGGGCGATCAACGGCAACGAGGCAAACATTTAAAACTCCATGGGTGAAATAGATTCATCCAGACTGATTTTTGCTCATTTGAAGGCAGGCGGCTGTGCGCTTCAAGCTGCAACCACAAGCCGTTTCAGTTTAGCCCTTAAGGAGATTAAGATGAGCACAATTCTTGCCATTCACGCCAGCCCCCGTGGCGAACGCTCTCACTCGCGGCGGTTGGCCGAGGTGTTTCTTTCAGCCTGGCAGGTCCGTAACCCGCAGTCGCAATTGACCCGCCGTGAAGTCGGCCGGGCGTTGATCCCGGCCGTCAACGAAGCCTTCGTAGCGGCTGCTTTTCATCCGGAGCCTCAAGCGCGACCGCTGTCGATGCAGGCTGACCTGGCACTCAGCGATGAGTTGGTGGGGGAGTTGCTCGGCCATGATCTGCTGGTGATTTCCACCCCGATGTACAACTTCAGCGTGCCCAGTGGCCTCAAGGCCTGGATCGACCAGATTGTGCGGCTCGGGCTGACGTTCAATCACACCCTGGACAACGGCATCGCGCAGTACGAACCGCTGGTGCGGGGCAAGAAGGCGTTGATCGTCACCAGTCGCGGCGGGTTTGGTTTCGGCCCCGGTGGCGAGCTTGAAGCGATGAACCATGCCGACCCGTTGCTGCGCACGGCACTGGGGTTCATCGGCATCACTGACGTCACGGTTGTCGCCGCCGAGGGCGAAGAGTCCGCCGAGCGCACCTTCCAGGTTTCCGTGGCCGAGGCCGAACAGCGTTTGCTGGCGCTGGCCAGGGAGTTCTAGATGGCCTGGCTGTTCTTGCTGATCGCCGCCGGGTTTGAAGTCACCTTCGCCATGGGCATGAAGTACGCCGAAGGCTTCACCCGGCTCTGGCCTTCGGTGATCACTGTGGTGGCGGCCGTGGGTGGGATCTATTTCCTGACCTTGGCCATGCGCGAATTGCCGGTGAGCATCGCCTACCCGATCTGGACCGCTATCGGTTCACTGGGCACGGTGTTCCTCGGCTTTGCGCTGCTGGGCGAAAGCCTGACCGCGCTCAAACTGGTGTCGGTCGGGCTGATTGTGGCGGGCGTGGTGGGGTTGAAGTAGGGTGGATGTCATAGATTGGTCACCGGGTTGTCATCTTGGGTGGCGATGCTTGGCTGAGGCCTTGCATCCAGCCTTGCTTCATCTCACCGACCACAAGGATGTTCATCCATGTCGCAAGGCTCCGCCACGCGTTACCCGTTGGTGCTGGTCCCGGGGATGCTCGGGTTTATTCGTCTGCTGCTCTATCCGTATTGGTTCGGGATCATTTCGGCGTTGCGCCGGGACGGTGCAACCGTGATCGCGGTGCAGGTTTCGCCGCTTAACTCAACCGAGGTGCGTGGTGAGCAATTGCTGGCACGGATCGAGGAAATCCTGCGCGATACCGGGGCCGAGAAGGTCAACCTGATCGGCCACAGCCAGGGCTCGCTGACCGCTCGGTATGCTGCGGCAAAACGCCCGGACCAGGTGGCGTCAGTGACCTCGGTGGCCGGGCCCAATCACGGTTCGGAGCTGGCGGACTACCTGCACGATCATTACCCGGCAGACAGCGCCAGGGGCCGATTGCTCACCTTTTTTTTGTGGTTGATCAGCGCATTGATGTGCCTGCTGGAAACCGGTTATCGCGGGCCGCGACTGCCGGTGGATATCCCGGCTTCGCATCAATCGCTGACCACGGCCGGCGTGGCGCTGTTCAATCAGCGTTATCCACAGGGGCTGCCTGACACCTGGGGTGGGCATGGCCCGGAAGTGGTCAATGGCGTGCGCTATTACTCCTGGTCCGGGACTTTGCAGCCGGGCAAGACCGATCGCGGGTGCAACCTGTTCGACGGCACCAACCGCAGTTGCCGGTTGTTTGCCAGAACCTTCGTGCGTGAAGCGGGGCATTGCGACGGGATGGTCGGGCGCTACAGCTCGCATCTCGGGACGGTGATTGGCGATCAATACCCGATGGATCACTTCGATATCGTCAACCAATCCCTGGGGCTGGTGGGCAAAGGGGCGGAGCCCGTGCGGTTGTTTGTCGAGCATGCCGCGCGGTTGAAGGCGGCAGGCGTTTAACCCCTGTGGCGAGGGAGCTTGCTCCCGTTGGGCTGCGAAGCAGCCCCCAGAATGCGACCGCCTTGCGCTCGAGCGGGAGCAAGCTCCCTCGCTACAAGTTATGCGCGGCCCAACGTGGTAGTCCAGCGCTCGGAAAGAATCACTCCACCCAACGTCAACACCCCACCCACCAGGTGATACAACGCCAACTGCTCATGCAGCACCACCGCCGCAATCAGCGCCGTAATCAACGGCAGCAGGTTGAAAAACAGCGTGGTCCGGCTCGGGCCCAGGCGCACCACGGCCTGCATCCACGCCAGCGGCGCAAGCATCGAGGCCAGCAGACAGGCGTAAAGCACCAGCGGAATGTTATGCAGGGTCGGGCCGATTTTCGGTGAGGCGAGGAACAGCGGAAACAGCACCACCACCGCCACCAGCACCTGTAAATACAGCAACACCAGCGGCGGCAAGCGCAGCTGCCATTTTTTCAGCAAGGTGCTGTAAACCGCATACGCCAGCGTGGCGATCAGCATCATCGCGTCGCCCAGGTTCACCCCGTGCTCCAGCAACGCGCCAAGGCTGCCGGACGACACCACCACCAGAACACCGGCAAACGACAATACCGCGCCGGCCAGGGCTCCGGCGGTCAGGCGTTGGCCGAGGCTGACTATCGCCATGGCCAGCGACATCAACGGCATCAGCGACAGAATGATCCCCATGTTGGTGGCCGACGTCAGTGTTGCAGCGAAATAGGCCAGGCTCTGATAAACCGCCATGCCGAGTACGCCGAGAATGAAGATCCTCCCCAGGTTTGGGCGTATGACCGGCCAATGGGCGATCACTGGCTTAAGCATGAAAGGCGTGAACAGAATCCCGGCCAGCAGCCAGCGGTAGAAGCCGATTTCGGCGGGGAAGATTGCGCCCACCGCGAGTTTGTTGATCACGGTGTTGCCGGCCCAAATGAAAATGGCCAGCAGGGGATAAGCGTATTGCATCGGGAATAAAGCCAGAACGTTAATGAGGGGCAATTATCCGCCTGTCTGGATGCAAGCCTATACTGCGATCCAGACAATCTGCCCCTGATTCCGGACAGCATGAACAGTAAACACATCGACCTGCTGGATTTCAGCGAACTGCCGTCGGCGGTGTATTTCCGCTATGCCGACTTCAACGCCCACGAATACGCCGCACCTCACCGGCATCCGTGGGGCACGCTGGAGTACGCGGCCCATGGTGTGTTGCACATGGATGTCGACGGCAGCCGCTTCATGTCGCCGCCGCAATACGCAGTATGGGTGCCGCCCGGGACCGAACACAGTTTCTATAGCCATCAGCCGATCAACTATCGCGCGGTCTGCCTCGCGCCGACGCTGTGCCGCGATCTGCCGCAACAGGCCTGCACCCTGGCGATCAGCGACATCCTCAAGGCGATCCTGAAAGACTTCGCCGCCCGCGATGTGAAAATTCCCGAGCACGACGCGGACCAGCGTCTGGCTCAAGTGCTGGTAGACCAACTGCAACAGGCGCCCATGCATGAGTGCTATTTGCCCTACGCCAGCAGTCCCGGGTTACTTGGCATTCTGGAAGCCTTGCAGGCCGAACCTGGGGATAACCGGCCGTTGGCGTATTGGGCCGGGCAGGTTCACGTCAGCGAACGCACGTTGGCCCGGCAGTTTGTTCGCGAGTTGGGCATGAGTTTTGGTGAATGGCGGCAACGGTTGCGGTTTCTGGCGGCGATCGAAGCGCTGGACAGCCACCGCAGCATTCAGGAAATCGCCTTCGACATGGGTTACAGCACCGGCTCGGCGTTTATCGCGATGTTTCAGCGCCAGGCCGGGTGCACGCCGGAACAGTATCGGCGCAGCCATCTTGATAGCAGATGAAGGTGTAACAGGCTTTGTCTACACTCCAGAGCGAGGCCGTACCCATCGGTGCGGTAACAAGGAGAAAACTCCATGAAGATGTTGCATGCCCCGTTGTTTATGATCGGTCTGCTGCTCTGCTCCCAGGGTTTTGCTGCCACTGCCCAACAGAACAAAATGACTACCTGCAATGCCGAAGCTACCGCCAAGAGCCTCAAGGGCGATGAGCGCAAAGCCTTCATGAGTACCTGCCTCAAAGCCGCGCCGGCCGCCGATGCCGCCAAGCCCATGACACCTCAACAAGAAAAGATGAAAACCTGTAACGCCGATGCCACTACCAAGGGCCTCAAGGGCGATGCACGCAAAGCGTTCATGAGTGAGTGCCTGAAGAAAAAATAAGCAGTGTGGGGCGAGCCTGCTCCGGACGGCGATCCGACGATGCAGGCGACTCGGTATCACGCAGAACCGCGTTGATGCTATCGCGAGCAGGCTCGCTCCCAAGGTTCGTGTTTGCTCGCTTCGGCGCCGGAACGCTGGCAGACTGCCAATCCTTTCACGTCGTTCGTTTTGAGGCTGTATGTCAGCGTTTTCTCAGCGTCAGGTCTTGTTGCTCATCAGTTGGGTCATTATTTTTGGCGGTTTGCTGCTGGTGATCCCTCTGCGATTGCTGCCCAGCCTGCTGGCCGGGTTGTTGGTGTTCGAACTGGTCAACATGCTCACGCCGCAATTGCAACGGCTGATCGAGGGCCGCCGTGCGCGCTGGCTGGCGGTGGCGTTACTGGGGACTTTGGTGGTCAGTGTGCTGGCGCTGATCTTTGCCGGTGCGATCAGTTTCCTGCTGCACGAGGCGGAAAACCCCGGTGCTTCCCTCGACAAATTCATGGGCGTGGTCGACCGTGCACGCGGGCAGTTGCCGCCGTTCATCGATGCTTATTTACCGGCCAGTGCCGCCGAATTCCGGGTGGCCATCGGCGAGTGGATGAGCAAGCACTTGAGCGACTTGCAACTGGTGGGCAAGGACGCGGCGCACATGTTCGTGACGCTGCTGATCGGCATGGTACTGGGGGCGATCATCGCCTTGCAGCGCGTACCGGACCTGACCAAGCGCAAGCCCTTGGCCGCGGCGCTGTTCGACCGCTTGCACCTGTTGGTCCAGGCGTTTCGCAATATCGTCTTCGCGCAGATCAAGATTTCCCTGCTCAACACCTTCTTCACCGGAATTTTCCTCGCGGTGGTCCTGCCGATGTTTGGGATCAAGCTGCCGCTGACCAAAACCCTGATCGTGCTGACCTTCCTGCTCGGCTTGTTGCCGGTGATCGGCAACCTGATGTCGAACACCTTGATCACCATCGTCGGCCTGTCGCTGTCGATCTGGGTGGCGGTGGCGGCATTGGGGTATCTGATTTTTATCCACAAGCTCGAATACTTTCTCAACGCGCGCATTGTAGGCGGGCAGATCAGCGCCAAGTCGTGGGAGTTGCTGCTGGCGATGCTGGTGTTCGAAGCCGCGTTCGGCCTGCCGGGGGTGGTGGCGGGGCCGATTTATTACGCGTACCTGAAGAGTGAGTTGAAGCAGGTGGGGATGGTTTGATCCCGTGTTGATCTAATTGTGGCGAGGGAGCTTGCTCCCGTTGGGGCGCGAAGCGGCCCCCCTTATCTCCAAAAGAAGGGACTGCTGCGCAGTCCAACGGGAGCAAGCTCCCTCGCCACAGGGTTTCAGGTCAATCCATCGGGCCGTAACGCTTGGCCGCCTCGATCGCCAACCCGCTGCCGATGCTGCCGAAGATGTTGCCTTCCACATGCTGCGCGTTCGGCAACATCGCCGAGACGCTGTTGCGCAGCGCCGGAATCCCGCTCGAACCGCCGGTGAAGAACACCGTGTCGACTTGATCGACCCGCACATTGGCGTCGTTCAGCAATTGGGTCACGCTGTTGCGCACCCGCTCCAGCAAGTTGTCGATGGCGGATTCGAACAGCGCACGAGTCAGTTCCACACTCAAACCGGGCTCGATGCGGTCCAGCGGCACATGGCGGCTGTCGGCGTGGGTCAGCTGGATCTTGGTCTCTTCCACTTCCATCGCCAGCCAGTGCCCGGCGCGCTGGTCGATCAGCTTGAACAGGCGATCGATGCCGCCGGTGTCTTCAATGTCGTAACGCATGCTGCCCAGGGCCAGGGTCGATTTCTGCGAGTACACCGAGTTGATGGTGTGCCAGGTCGCCAGGTTCATGTGGTGGCTGGTGGGCATGTAGGCGCCGCTCTTCATACGGCTGCCGTAGCCGAATAGCGGCATCAGTCCTTGCAGGCTCAGCTGTTTGTCGAAATCGGTTCCGCCGATGTGCACGCCACCGGTGGCGAGAATGTCGTCGTGACGGTTGTCGTGCCCGCGTCGCTCAGGGGACAGGCGCACCAGCGAGAAGTCCGACGTACCACCGCCGATGTCGACAATCAGTACCAGCTCTTCCTTTTCGATGGTGGATTCATAGTCGAACGCCGCTGCAATCGGCTCGTACTGGAACGAGACGTCCTTGAAACCAATGGCGCGGGCTACGTCCACCAGGGTGTTCTCGGCTTCCTGGTCGGCCAGTTCATCGTCATCGACGAAAAACACCGGACGGCCCAGCACCACTTCCTCGAACTCCCGACCGGCAGCGGCTTCGGCGCGCTTTTTCAACTGGCCGATGAACAGCCCGAGCAGGTCCTTGAACGGCATCGCCGTGCCGAGGACGCTGGTGTCGTGCTTGATCAGCTTGGAGCCCAGCAGGCTCTTGAGCGAGCGCATCAACCGGCCTTCGTAACCTTCCAGGTACTCGTGCAGCGCCAGCCGGCCGTACACCGGGCGGCGTTCTTCCATATTGAAGAAGACCACCGAGGGCAGGGTTATCTTGTCGTCCTCCAGCGCGATCAGCGTTTCCATGCCGGGGCGCAGCCAGCCGACGGTGGAGTTGGACGTGCCGAAGTCGATACCGCAGGCACGGGCTGGAGATGCGTTTTTCATGTCTTTCAAGTTCCGGTTAAAAAACGGCCGCGCAGTGTATGTCAGTGCGGCGCAGATTCGAAGGCCGACTATCTGTTAAATCACATTGATCTACGCTTGAAAGATGCGCCATCACCCCCAAACTTCCCTGCATAGGTTTGGCAATCCTTGGGCGACAGCAAGAACTGCGCCTGGCTGCCGATAAACTACTGATGCGCTGCCCGGTCACAAAATTGAGATTGATCAATCAAGACGCTGTAAACCAGAGCATGCTGTACCGAGTGGCGCGATTTCGATAATGGATGGTGATTCCCTCGATGGACTTCAAAGACTATTACAAGATTCTCGGCGTGGAGCCGACTGCGGACGATAAGGCGATCAAGGCCGCCTATCGGAAGCTGGCGCGCAAATACCACCCCGATGTCAGCAAGGAAAAGGACGCCGAGGCCAAGTTCAAGGATGCGTCGGAAGCCTATGAAGCGCTGAAAAGCGCCGACAAGCGCGCCGAATACGACGACTTGCGCAAATACGGTCACCACGGCCAGCCGTTCCAGGGCCCGCCGGGTTGGCAGAGTCGTGGTGGTTTCGGAGGCGGTGGTCAGGACACGGGCGATTTCTCGGACTTCTTCAGTTCGATCTTCGGCAACCGTGGTTCGGGTTTCGGTGGTGGTGGACGGTCGGGCCATAGCGCCGGTCGTCGAGGGCAAGACGTGGAAATGGAATTACCGGTTTTTCTGGAAGAAACCCTCTCGACCGAATCGAAGAAGGTCAGCTTCCAGGTGCCGCAGTACAACGCTGCCGGCCAGCATGTCAGCAACACCAGCAAAAGTCTGAACGTGAAGATCCCCGCCGGCGTGACCGACGGCGAGCGCATCCGCCTCAAGGGCCAGGGTGCTCCGGGCATCGGTGGCGGGGCCAATGGCGACCTGTACCTGACCATTCGTTTTGCGCCGCACCCCAAATTCGATGTCGAAGGCGAGAACCTGATCATCACCTTGCCACTGGCACCGTGGGAACTGGCACTGGGGACCGAAGTCGCGGTGCCGACCCTGACCGGCAAGATCAACCTCAAGGTTCCGGCCGGCAGCCAGAATGGCCAGCGCATGCGCGCCAAGGGCCACGGCCTGATGCACAAGGCCGGGCACCGTGGTTACCTGTTCGTGCAGCTCAAGGCGGTGATGCCGAAAAAACTCGACCATGACGTCAAGGCGTTATGGGAGGAGTTGGCGAAAAAAGCCGCTTTCGATCCGCGAGAGAATTTTTGATTCCGAGATAAGGAGGAGCCCAATCATGAGCGACCCCGTGATCGTTCTATTGGACCTGGCAGAATTCTGTGAGGCGACCGAGTTGTCGGACGTGCATGTGATCGAGATCGTCGAACACGGCATCCTCGAACCACAGGGTACAGAGCCCAAGGATTGGCGTTTCACCGACTACGAACTGGTTTTGGCCAAGCGCGCCGCCAAGCTGCGGCGCGACCTGGAGCTGGAATGGGAAGGTGTCGCCCTGGCGCTGGACCTGCTTGACGAGGTCCAGCAACTGCGGGCCGAGAACCGCATGCTCAAGCAGCGGTTGGGGCGCTTGGTGATCGAATAGCTGTAAACACTAAACCTGTGGCGAGGGGGCTTGCCCCCGTTGGGTTGCGTAGCGACCCCAAATCCGGTCATCGCGGTTTTTCAGACTGACCGCATGCGTCGATTTTACGACTGCTGCGCAGCCAAACGGGGGCAAGCCCCCTCGCCACAGCGGTCCCAAGGCGTTACACCTTCCTGGGCAACACCACGCTAAACAGTGTGCCCTCAGCCTCGCTGGAACTGACCTCGATCGTCCCTTGATGGGCATCAACCACTTCCTTGACGATGAACAGCCCCAGGCCAAGGCTGGTGCTCGGCCCGCCGAGTTCTTCGTCGGCACTGCGTACCAGTGGATCGAAGATTGTGCCGATGACCTCGGGCGGAATCGGCGTGCCGTCGTTGTGCACGGTGAGCCGAACGCTGTCCGTTTCACCCCTGAGGCTCAGCTTGATCACGCTGTGGTTCGAACCGTGCTGCAAGGCATTGCCGATCAGGTTCTGCAGCATTTGAGCGAGCCTTCGGCCATCCCATACACCCCGGGTATCGCCTTCGACGCTCAGTGCCGGATCGCATTGCGGATGAGCAGCGCAAGCCTGGGCAATCGCTTCGCGCGCCGTCTCGGCCAGGTCCATGGGCGCCGGTTCGATCGGCAGGCGCTTGCCCAGACGACTGCGCACCAGTTCCAGCAAATCGCTGACCAGCACCGCCATGTTCCGCGCGCCATCCTTAATATTGTTGGCACAGGCCAAAGCATCGCCTTCAAGCGTTGCTTTACGCAGCAGTAACTCGGCGGACATGCTCACTGCCTGCAATGGCGCTCGCAGGTCATGCCCGAGTATCGCCAGAAACAGATCCCGCGAATGGTTGACCTGTTCGGCATAGGCGGCGGTGGATTCGGCGAGGGCTTCATCGATGGCTTCGTTGAAACGGATCATGTCCTGGAAATAGGTCAGGTCCGGTGACTCCAGGCTGTCGACCCACAACCGAATCACACAGGCCCGCAAATGGCGGAACTCGCTGGTCATTTGCACCAGGTCGAAGCCCACGGTATGCCGCAATTCGCCATGGCTGGCACCCGCTTCATCCAGGCTTGGGGTTTTCTCCGGGCCTTCGCCCTTGGCCTTGGCGAGCTGTTCGCTGGCGCTTTGCGCGGTGCTCATGTCCCGCGCTGCCGCCAGCAGAATCGCCTTGGCGTGATCGCGCAAGGCTGCTCGATCCATGTACTCGGCCGCCGGGGTGATCGTTCTGGCGAACTGTTCCCATTCATCGACGATACGGTCCACGTGTTGCCTGATGAATTCGGATAAGCGCATGGCCGTTACCTGCCTGGAGAGTCTGGGCATCTTAGCCTCTTTGTAGATCGGTAAAAACTACCGCTGACACGCCGGATCATGCTTGCAGGTCTTGCAGGTGGTACTTATTTGTTTTTTAGATTCTTAAGTTGGAAGGTGTTGTTTGTTTTATCGCTATTTTCCAACAGTTATTTAATCTTTTGTTTTTGCAGGTATTGAATAAGCTTGGCGTTCTTCTCAAACGCATAGGGATACATGCGCAATGAATGAATTGTCAGAAGGGGGCGTTTCCAATATCTCTCAAGAGATGACAGCTGGCGCCAATGTTTATTTGAATTATCTTGCAACCAAAGTTCCCGCATTCATAAAGAAACCATCTGTATCAAGTTTTGTATCAACGACTGATATGAAACCGGACGTTCCCGAGTGGTACATCAAGGCGAGCGCTATCAACCGTCAATATCTCAACGAACTCATCAGTGAGCGCTGGCGGTTGCAAGACAGCCTGGATGACACACTGGGCGATTTGCAAAAGGACATCAATAAGTTCGCCGAACCCTTGCTTGTTCAGGCCCTGAAAGAAAAGCTGAACCTGGATCTGGATGTTCATGCGACATCGGTACGGCTTTATATTCCGGCCCTCCTGGGTTTTGGCGTCGACACCAATGCCAGTCGGCTCAGGCAGTCAACTCTGCTGGAGGCTGCCCTCCATAACTTCGAGGACTCTGAAACCCGTGCTGGCGCCTTTCGTGATGGCTCCGGCATTTTCATTACCGACGCCGAAGGAGCCCTGAGGCGCCATTCATTGACCATCGAAAGTTTTGCGAGCCTTTGCAGGGATCTGGATCTCGGTGCGCAATATCAGCGGCACATCAAAGGGTTGCTGGCCCCTTCGGCGGTTGATGCCAAGGCCTCGCTTGAGCAGCACTTCATCGGGACCGAAAAGGCCGCGTTCAATGAGTCAGCGCTGATTGCCTATTTGAAGAGTGATATCACTTCTTATGCATATGGCAAGTTGCAGCAACTGCGAGACAACCAGACAAACGTCACGATGGGCAATCGCCCGTTACAGTCTCATCGGCTGACTCTTTTGGGCGTGAAGCTGTCGGGTATCGTGTTGTTCAGTGCAGTGGCTGATCCGACACGAGTAAAGCGAATCTACAACAGCCTGGTTCCGGCAGACCAACGAACAATGATGGAGTGGTCGCGCAAACTGGCCATTTTACCCGGGCAGGAGTTTGATCAATTCAAACTGCTCAAGGCCTTTTTTGCCAACGGGCCAAGTGGTGTGGTCGACGAGGTGCTGGGCAGGAACGATATTTTCACGCAGAGCCGGCTCGATGGCACCTTGATCGCCTACGTCCCTGACGACCCTGAACATCCCTTGAAGGAATATCCATCCTTCACCGACTTCATGAAGGCGCTGACGAGCCAGTTGCGCTCGTCGGACTATCAGCAGTTCTTCAGTCGGTTCGTACCGCAAAAAGACCAGGGCAGGTTTTTCGCTCGCGTCAGGGAGCGCTTCAGCACCTTCACCTGGCAGCAGCGGGAACCGTTGAACATGGGGCCATGGTGGCGGGAAACCGCAGTGGAAAACCCCGACGCAGAACCGATCACCCATGTGATCGAAGGCGCGCTCTGGCCTCAGTTCAGTCGATGGCGGCGGGACAAGGCCATCGCCGATGCGCGACATATCGCCGTGCCCACTGGCGATGAAGATGCCAATGCCCGCTGGGCGCGGCTGAGGAGTTACGCGAACATCGGCTGGAATGTGTTCAACTTCGGCGCAATGCTGGTGCCGGGCCTGGGAGAGGCCATGTTGGGCGTGATGGTCGGGCAAATGCTGCTCGAAACCATGGAGGGCATTGAGGACTGGAGCAAGGGAGACAAGGAAGAAGCGTCGGCGCTTCTGTGCGGTGTCCTGATCAATGCTGCCCAGTTGGCAATCATGGCGGCAGGGCATGTTTTACCCACGGGCGCAGCGCCAGCGGTCCGGCCTTCATCTTTTGTCGAACAGCTGAAGCCGGTGGTGCTCGCTGACGGCAAGACCCGTCTATGGAATCCGGACCTGAGTCCGTATGAACATCAAGTCAGTCTGAGTCCGGGTACGAAGCCAAACGAGCGAGGCCTGTATCTGCACAACGATCAGGAATTCCTGTCGATCGGCGGTAAATACTTTGCGGTGCAAGACGATCCACTCACGGGGCAACCGCGGATTCTCCATCCGGATCGAGCGATGGCCTACCAACCGAAGCTTGAACACAATGGCGCAGGCACCTGGCATACCGAGCTCGACCGCCCTGTCGAATGGACCTCGACCGAGCTCATGCGGCGGTTGGGGGCGAGGGTAGAAACGTTCGACGATGCAACGCTTGAGCAGATCCGGATCGCCAGTGGCGTCGAAGCAGATGTGCTGCGTCGGCTGCATGTCGAAAACGAAGCACCGCCGGCGTTGCTGGTCGACACGATCGAACGGTTCAAGACGTGGTCGGACACGGGGAAGCTGCCACAGAGCGGTCTGTCGCCATCAGACAATGCCAATGTGCGGGTGCTTCAGGATGCTTTTGCACAATTGCCCGACGGCGTGGCCGAGGAACTGCTGGCCGCCGCTGCTCCGGCGGATTTGCGAGCACTGGCCGAACAAAAGCGCATTGCCTTGCATCTGCGGCAACAGGTGCGGGCGGCCTTGCTGGAAGTACGTTTGGCGCGCGCCTATGAAGGGCTGTTCCTTGACTCGATGCACGCTCCGGATACGGAACGGCTGGCGCTGCACACCCTGGAAACCTTGCCGAACTGGCCGGGCGACGTGCGCATTGAAGTTCGCGAACATTCGTTCACCGGGCACCTGCGCGACAGCATTGGCCCGGAGAACGCACGTACGCGCAAAGTGCTGGTCAGCACGGACGAGGGCTATGAAGCGCGGGATGCCGAGGATAACCATCTGCGGGGTGCCGACGATCTTTTTTCATCCGTCTTGCACGCTCTGCCCGACGCCGAACGCAAAGCGCTGGGGTACGAGATCTATCAAGGCGCGAACCTCAAACGCAGTGTTCAAAATGCCCCGTTGGCGCGTGACAAGCTGCGTCCGATGCTGGCGGACAACCCTCTGCGCAAGCCCGCCTACGATCCCGAAACGATGAAGTTGCGCGGTGGCATGTTTGCCCCCCAGGGCATTCGACAACTGACCGGCCGAGTGACGCCGCAGGAGCGGGTCAGGAGTGTGCGCCCCGGCTGGACGGAAACCGAGGCCCAGGTTTACCTGGACGGCGGGGGCGACGACGTTACCCCGGAACAACGGGCAAGCGCACTGGAAGCGGAATTCGATCGCCTCAATGCCAATTTCCGGCACTGGCTCAATTTACCCACCGAAGCGTTCAGGTACAGCCCTGCCGGCATTGCCGAATGGCAGACCCGAAACTCGATCTACACAACCATTCGCCAGTGCTGGCAGCACACCGGGCCCAGGGATGTGGACCCTTTGGGAAATATGTACGGGACAGCGCTTGATTTCAGAAACGTTCCCCTGGGGCGACACTTGGGAAGCATGCCTCTGTTGGAAGCCGATTTTCAGCACGTCACCAGCCTGAACTTGCTGGGCACTGGAATGAACGATGCCCACGTCACGTTTCTGGTTCATTTTCCGAAACTCCGTTCGCTGAATCTCACCGGTAACCAGCTCACGCAATTTCCTCGTGCGGTGGGGCGAATGCGTGGGCTGACCGAACTGAACCTCGGTGATAACCGGATTGTGCTGGATGCCCAGGGAGCTACCTATTTGAGATGGCTCTCCCGGCTGAAAAGTCTGGACCTGCAAGGAAACCCGTTGGGGAGAGTGCCCGACATCGGTGGGATGCGCATGCTGCATACCCTGATGCTGGGTGACACCGGGATTGATACCTGGCCGGAGGGGCTGTTCGCTCAACCCAGGTTCCGGCATTTTTACCTGAGCCTGCAGCGCAACGAACTGACCGTTATCCCGCAGGTTACGCCCGGCTCAGCCTCCGCGGAGCTGTTGGCGCGCACGGTATTGAATCGCGATCCGCCGTGGTTGTCGGCCGAGAACCTGGAAACGCTCAGAGGTTATATCCGGTCCGTCGGCCTGGACCCCGATCGTCCGTATCCGCCTCGCGGCGTGCGCGACAGTCTTGATTGGGAGGAAGGCATGACGCGACCTGATTGGGTCGCTAAACAGGAGATATGGAACAGCGTGGAGGATGAGTTCGGTTCGGTACCTTTTTTCAATCAGATCAGGAAGCTCACCCAATCAACCGCCTTCAGAACTGACAAAGCCTTCAGGGTGGACATGACGCAAAAGCTCTGGCGAATGCTGGAGGCTATGTCCAAGGACAGCGAGCTGCGGCGCAATCTTTTCGTCATGGGCAGGGAGGAGGTCACTAACTGTGTTGACGCCGGGGCGCAGTTGTTCAATGCGATGGGCGTAGAAGTGCTGATCCATGAGGCTTACGCATTGGCCAACCCGGGCCTGGTGGAGGCCGAACTGGTGCAGCTGGCCAGAGGCAAGTCGCGGCTGGACGAGTTGAGCCGGATCGCCCACAAAGTGGTTGCCGAGCGCCTGGAAAATGGTGAGCAATTCAGGACTGTCGATGCTGAGGGCGCAGTGTCGGGAAGTATCGATGAAGTCGAGGTCCACCTGGCTTACATGACGGATCTGGCAGAGCGACTGGACCTGCCCTGGCAGTCCCGTGATTTGCAATTTCGCACGCACACCGGTGTGACTCCCGAGATGATCGAGAGTGCGTATCAGCGGGTCATGGAGCTGGAAACCGGCGATTTACTGCGTGATTCGATCATCGAACAACCGTTCTGGGAAACATACCTACGGGGCACAAATCGAAGCGCCTTCAAAGTTTTCAGGCGCCGAATCGATGCAACGACTGAGTTTTACATGGCGCTTGAAAAGAGGGCCTCCGAACCGAACCTTTCGTTGCAGGCAAAGGCCGATCTGAAGCAGGAGCTCCGGGTACTCGCCGCTGAACTGGGTAAGCTGGAAAGCGAAATTGCTCCGGGCCAGGTCATGACTGACCAAGCCTATGCCGCCGAGTTGAACCTGATCGATATCGAGATGAAAACGCTGCTTAAAACCCTGACCCAACAGGCGATGGATCGGGCGAAACTGCAAAGGGTGGACATCGCCTTTATGAACGCACCAGCAACGGATTGACCTGAGAAACAGCTAACCCGGTACGAAGAATGACACCCCTCGTGCCGGGTTTATGCCTGACCGAATCTCAAAACAGGAAGTAACGCTGAGCCATCGGCAACACATCCGCTGGCTCGCACCAGAGCAAGACACCGTCGGCCTTAACCTGATAAGTCTGCGGATCGACGTCGATGTCCGGCAGGTAGTCGTTGTGAATCAGGTCGGTTTTCTGCACCTCGCGACAGCCTTTGACCACGGCGATTTTCTTCTTCAGGCCCAGGGCCTCGGGCAAACCCGCCTCCTGCGCGGCCTGGCTGATAAAGGTCAGGCTGGTGGCATGCAACGAGCCGCCGTAACTGGCGAACATCGGGCGGTAGTGCACCGGTTGCGGCGTTGGAATAGACGCGTTGGCGTCACCCATCAGGCTGGCCGCAATGGCACCGCCCTTGAGGATCAGCGTTGGCTTTACCCCGAAAAACGCTGGACGCCAGAGCACCAGATCCGCCCACTTGCCCACTTCGACCGAGCCCACTTCATGGCTGATCCCGTGGGTGATCGCCGGGTTGATGGTGTACTTGGCGATGTAGCGTTTGGCGCGGAAGTTGTCATTGCCTTCGCCATCTTGTGGCAGCGGACCGCGCTGCTTCTTCATTTTGTCGGCGGTCTGCCAGGTGCGCGTGATGACTTCGCCGACGCGGCCCATGGCCTGGCTGTCGGAGCTGATCATCGAGAAGGCACCGAGGTCATGCAGGATGTCTTCGGCAGCAATGGTTTCGCGGCGGATGCGGCTTTCGGCGAAGGCCACGTCTTCGGCAATGCTCGGGTCCAGGTGGTGGCAGACCATCAGCATGTCGAGGTGCTCGTCGATGGTGTTGCGGGTGAACGGCCGGGTCGGGTTGGTCGAGCTCGGCAGCACGTTGGCGAAACCGCAGGCCTTGATGATGTCCGGCGCATGACCGCCACCGGCACCTTCGGTGTGATAGGTGTGGATGGTGCGGCCCTTGAAGGCGGCGAGGGTGGTTTCGACGAAGCCGGACTCGTTGAGGGTGTCGGTGTGGATGGCGACCTGGACGTCGTATTGGTCGGCCACTGTCAGGCAGTTGTCGATGCTCGCGGGCGTGGTTCCCCAGTCTTCGTGCAACTTCAGGCCGATGGCGCCGGCCTTGACCTGTTCGATCAACGGCTCCGGCAGGCTGGCGTTGCCCTTGCCGGTGAGGCCGATGTTCATCGGGAACGCATCGGCGGCCTGGAGCATGCGCGCCAGGTGCCACGGCCCGGAGGTGCAGGTGGTGGCGTTGGTGCCGGTGGCCGGTCCCGTGCCGCCGCCGATCATGGTGGTGACGCCGCTCATCAGCGCTTCTTCGATCTGCTGCGGGCAGATGAAGTGGATATGGGTGTCAATGCCGCCGGCAGTGAGGATCATGCCTTCACCGGCGATCACTTCAGTGCTGGCGCCGACCGCGATGGTGACGTTGGGCTGGATGTCCGGGTTGCCGGCCTTGCCGATGGCGGCGATGCGCCCGTCCTTGAGGCCGACGTCGGCCTTGACGATGCCCCAGTGGTCGATGATCAGCGCGTTGGTGATCAGGGTATCGACCACCTCGGCGGCCAGCCGTTGGCTTTGGCCCTGGCCGTCGCGAATGACTTTGCCGCCGCCGAATTTCACTTCTTCGCCGTAGGTGGTGAAGTCCTGTTCCACTTCGATCCACAGCTCAGTGTCGGCCAGACGGACCTTGTCACCGACGGTGGGGCCGAACATGTCGGCGTAGGCTTGTCTTGAGATTTTCATGCGCTTGCCTTGAAAGTGAAGTGCGGTAGTCCGCGGTCCATTGTGGCGAGGGAGCTTGCTCCCGTTCGGCTGCGCAGCAGTCGTAAAATCTGCCGCTCCGCTTATTCAGATAGATCGCACCAGCTGTGTTGCGAGCGCTTCTCACTCGAGCGGGAGCAAGCTCCCTCGCCACAGGGTTTGCGTGTCAGTCGAGGTCGCCCATGATCCTGCCGGCAAACCCGAACACCCGGCGATGCCCGGCCAGGTCCACCAGCTCGACCTCGCGGCTCTGCCCCGGTTCGAAGCGCACTGCGGTGCCGGCGGGGATGTTCAGGCGCATGCCGCGGCTGGCGACGCGGTCGAAGGTCAGCGCGTCGTTGGTTTCGAAAAAGTGGTAATGCGAGCCGACCTGGATCGGCCGGTCGCCGCTGTTGGCCACCTTCAGGCTGACAGTGCGTCGGCCCACGTTAAGCTCGATGTCGCCGGGCTGGATCTGGTACTCACCGGGAATCATCACTGGGCTCCTTGGAGAATCTTGTAGTAGAGGGCGGTCGGTTTGTAGCGCCCGTTCGGGTCGCAGGCGTAGTCCGGAATTTCGCCGGCACGGGTGTAACCCAGGGCCTTGTAGAAGTCTTCGGCGGGGGAGCCGGCCTCGGTGTCGAGGTAGAGCATGCCGCGCTTGTGCTGGCGGGCGGCGAGCTCCAGGGCATGCATCAACTGCTGGCCCAGGCCGCGACGACGGGCGTGTTCACGCACCAGCAGTTTCTGCACTTCGGCGCGATTCAGCCCATTGGCTTTCTGGCACAGGTTCAGTTGCACACTGGCCTGCACCTGTTCGTCCTTGACCACCACCCACAGCAGCACGTTGCCTTTGTTCAGGTTGTCTTGGACTTCATCGAAATGGGCTCGGGCCTGGGTGGCGTCCAGATCCGCCATGAACCCGACGCTGGCGCCATAGCCGACGGCGTCGAGCAGCAGATCAATCAATCCCTGACGATAGTGCGCAAAGCTTTCAACATTGACGCGTCGCAGTTGGGCGGCGTTCATGGGGCATCACTCCTTGTGGGGATCGGGTGGCATTGCGCCCGGATCGAGGATCAGTTGCATGAAGGTCAGGTCCAGCCAGCGGCCGAACTTGGTACCCACCTGCGGCATTTGGCCGGTGACGACAAAACCGGCCCGATCGTGCAGCCGGATCGAGGCGCTATTACCGCTTTCGATGGCGGCGACCATCACGTGTTTGTTGCAGCCTTTGGCGCGCTCGATCAGCGCTGCCATCAGTTGCGGGCCGAGGCCATTGCCACGCTGGTCGTTGCGCACGTACACCGAGTGCTCGACCGTGTGGCGGAACCCGTCGAAGGGGCGCCAGTCACCGAATGAAGCGTAGCCGAGTACGTTGTCGTCGCCGTCGACGATTACCAGAATCGGATAGCCCTGGGCTTGCCGCGCGCTGAACCAGGCCTGGCGGTTGCCCAGGTCCACGGCCTGTTCGTTCCAGATCGCCGTGGTGTTGAGCACCGCGTCGTTGTAGATGTCGCGGATCGCCGGCAGATCGGCGTGCAGCGCATCGCGGATGTGGTAAGTCATGGCGCAGCCTCAGGCGATCGGTTGGTGAACGGTGACCAGTTTGGTGCCGTCGGGAAACGTCGCTTCGACCTGGATCTCCGGGATCATTTCCGGGATGCCTTCCATCACTTGCTCGCGGCTGAGCAGGGTGGTGCCGTAGTGCATCAGCTCGGCCACGGTCTGGCCGTCACGCGCGCCTTCGAGCAGCGCCGCGGAAATGTAGGCCATGGCCTCCGGGTAATTGAGTTTCACGCCGCGAGCCAAACGCCGCTCGGCCACGAGGCCGGCGGTGAAGATCAGCAGCTTGTCTTTTTCGCGTGGGGTCAGGTCCATCGTAGAAATCCATAATCGGCAGTTAAAGGTGTACTCAACCTGTAGGAGCGAGGCTTGCCCGCGAAGGGGACGCCTCGGTTTAACGGGAAGACCGCGTTATCGTTCTTCGCGGGCAAGCCTCGCTCCTACAGAGTGGATCGTGTTCAGGTGGCCCATATTCTGGGCGGAACGGCTTCGCGGCCGAGCAACGCAGGCCGAAGCAATCGCCATAAATCAATCAGCCAGCCCCGTGCCAACAACGCCTCGCTGGCCAGGCACCGGGCGACCAACAGCCCCGGTAGCTGCGTCAGATCCCCGCGCACCTCATTGGGCAGCGAGCGGCACTTCTCCAGCAATTCACTATCAATCTCTCCGGTCACCAGCAACGTCGCAAACACCGGTTGCCCATCCAGCCCGATCGGCGAGTCCAGCAAACCGTCATCCCCGGTAATGCGCTGGCGTTCGTGCCAGAGCAACTGGCCGTCGCGGCGGATATCCAGGTGGGCCTGGAAGTGCCCGAGGTCGAAGCGCTCGCCACTGGCCGGACGCCCCAGCGCTACCACGTCCCAGTAGAACAACCGGGCATCGCCCTCAAGATCAATGCTCGTGCTGAGTTCAGCCTGAGCGGCGCTGAAGATAATCGTCTCTTGCGGCAGCCACTCCAACGTAGCACCGGCGGCAACGCGCAAGTCGAGTTTCTGATAAGCCGGCCCGGCCGCGCGATACCACTTGGCAGCGCCGGGGCTGGTAATTTGCGCCCAGGCGTGCGTGCCGACGCTGGCCGAGATGTCCAGCCGATCACCGCCGGCAATCCCCCCCGGCGGGTGGACGATGATGTGCTGACACACCTCGGGGCCTTCGGCATACAAGTGCTTCTGCACCCGCAGCGGGCCTTGATGACGGCGCTGTACCGGGCGGGTGCTGGCGCCGAAACGGGCGTAGCCCAGCTCCAGCTCGGCATGCCAGCTCGGGGTAAACAGCGCAGTGGGGAGAGGTAAATTCATATCGTCTAATTTATCGTCAGAAGGCTGCAGGTTAGATCGTAACCAGCCCGCGCACACCTTCGGCTTCCATATTTTCGCCACGACCCTGCTGCACGATCTCGCCCCGGGACATCACCAGGTACTGATCGGCCAGCTCGGCGGCGAAATCGTAGAACTGCTCCACCAGCAAAATCGCCATGTCGCCACGGGCTGCGAGCTTTTTGATCACCGCGCCGATTTCCTTGATCACCGACGGCTGGATGCCTTCGGTGGGCTCATCGAGAATCAGCAGCCGTGGACGACTGGCCAATGCCCTGCCGATCGCCAGCTGCTGTTGCTGACCGCCGGACAAGTCACCGCCACGCCGTTGCTTCATTTGCAGCAGCACCGGGAACAGCTCGTAGATGAACGCCGGGACCTCTTTGGCTTCGGAACCCGGAAACCGCGACAGGCCCATCAGCAGGTTTTCTTCCACGGTCAGCCGGCCGAAGATTTCCCGGCCCTGAGGCACGTAGGCGATACCGGCATGCACCCGTTGGTGCGGCTTGAACGTGGTGATCGGTTTACCTTCCCAGTTCACCGCGCCCTCCTTGGCCGGCAGCAAACCCATCAGGCATTTGAGCAAGGTGGTCTTGCCCACGCCGTTGCGCCCCAGCAGGCAGGTGACTTCGCCGACCTTCACCTCAAACGTCAGGCCCCGCAGGATGTGGCTACCGCCGTAGTACTGGTGCAGCTTGTCGACTTGCAGCATCTTCAAATTCCTCTCATTCCCTGTAGGAGCGAGGCTTGCCCGCGAAGGGGACGCCACGGTTGAACTGAAACACCGCGTTATCGTTCTTCGCGGGCAAGCCTCGCTCCGACAAAGGCAAAATCATCGACCGAGGTAGACCTCGATCACCCGCTCATTGTCCTGCACCTGCTCCAGCGACCCTTCGGCCAGCACGCTGCCCTGGTGCAACACGGTGACGTGGTCGGCGATCGAGCCGACGAAGCCCATGTCGTGTTCCACCACCATCAGCGAATGCTTGCCGGCCAGGCGCTTGAACAGCTCGGCGGTGAATTCGGTTTCGGCGTCGGTCATGCCCGCCACCGGCTCGTCGAGCAACAGCAGTTGCGGGTCTTGCATCAGCAGCATGCCGATTTCCAGAAACTGCTTCTGCCCGTGAGACAACAACCCTGCCGGGCGATTGACCGAACTGGTCAGGCGAATGGTTTCCAGCACTTCACTGATGCGATCTTTTTGTTCACCACTCAGGCGAGCCCGCAAACTGGCCCACACCGACTTGTCGGTTTTCTGCGCCAGCTCCAGGTTTTCGAACACGCTCAGGGCTTCGAACACGGTTGGTTTCTGGAACTTGCGACCGATACCAGCCTGGGCGATCTGCACTTCGCTCATCTGCGTCAGGTCCAGGGTTTCGCCGAACCAGGCCTTGCCGTGGCTGGGGCGAGTCTTGCCGGTGATCACGTCCATCAACGTGGTCTTGCCCGCGCCGTTGGGGCCGATGATGCAGCGCAATTCGCCGACGCCGATGTACAGGTTCAGATTGTTGAGGGCCTTGAAACCATCGAAGCTGACGCTGATGTCTTCCAGGGTCAGGATGGTGCCGTGCCGCGTATTCAGGCCGGGGCCGACGCGTTGGCCGAGGCCGATGGCATCGCGGCTGCTACCGGCATCCTTGTTGGGCTGCGGTGGGAAAAAGGCCGGTTCGAGCATGAATTCAGCCGTTGCAGTGATCCTCATTGTTCACCCCTTTTCTTCAGCAGACCGATCACACCCTTAGGCAGATACAACGTCACGACGATGAACAGCGCGCCGAGGAAGAACAGCCAGTATTCCGGAAACGCCACGGTGAACCAGCTCTTCATCCCGTTGACCACGCCGGCACCCAGCAGCGGGCCGATCAGCGTGCCGCGCCCCCCCAAGGCAACCCAGACCGCCGCTTCGATCGAGTTGGTCGGCGACATTTCGCTCGGGTTGATGATTCCGACTTGCGGCACATACAGCGCCCCCGCCAGGCCACACAACACCGCACTCAACACCCAGACAAACAGCTTGAAGCCGCGCGGGTCGTAGCCGCAGAACATCAGGCGGTTCTCGGCATCGCGCAACGCGGTCAACACCCGGCCGAACTTGCTTTGCGCCAGACGCCAGCCGATGAACAGGCTCGCCACCAGCAACAGTACCGTGGCGAAAAACAACACCGCGCGAGTCCCCGGTTCCGTGATGCCAAACCCGAGAATGCTGCGGAAATTGGTGAAGCCATTGTTGCCGCCAAACCCGGTTTCGTTGCGGAAAAACAGCAGCATCCCGGCGAAGGTCAGGGCCTGGGTCATGATCGAGAAATACACGCCCTTGATCCGCGAGCGGAAGGCGAAGAAACCGAACACCAGCGCCAGCAATCCCGGCGCCAATATCACCAGGCACATGGCCCAGAGGAAGCTGCTGGTACCGGTCCAGTACCACGGCAATTCGGTCCACGACAGGAACGTCATGAACGCCGGCAAGCCGTCACCCGAGGCTTGGCGCATCAGGTACATGCCCATCGCATAACCGCCGAGGGCGAAGAACAGACCGTGACCGAGGGACAGGAGGCCGGCGTAGCCCCAGACCAGATCGAGGGCGAGGGCGACGATGGCGTAGCAAAGAATCTTGCCCACCAGTGTCAGCGTGTAGGCCGAGACGTGAAGCGCGCTGTCGGGCGATAACAACGACAGCAATGGCAACGCCAGTAGCAAAACCAGAATCACCGCGCCAACAGTGATGGTGACTTTGGGGCCGGCTTTTTTTGTCGCGGTAACGAGCAGAGGCTGGTTCATCAGTCGATCACCCGTCCTTTCAGTGCGAAGAGGCCTTGCGGACGTTTCTGGATGAACAGAATGATCAACGCGAGGATCAGGATCTTGCCGAGTACCGCACCGATCTGCGGTTCGAGAATCTTGTTGGCGATGCCCAGGCCGAACGCGGCCAGCACGCTGCCGGCCAATTGACCGACACCGCCGAGCACCACCACCAGGAACGAATCGATGATGTAGCTCTGGCCGAGGTCAGGGCCGACGTTGCCGATCTGGCTGAGCGCCACGCCACCGAGGCCGGCGATGCCCGAGCCTAAGCCGAAGGCGAGCATGTCCACGCGCCCGGTCGGCACCCCGCAGCACGCCGCCATGTTGCGGTTCTGGGTGACGGCGCGCACGTTCAAGCCAAGGCGCGTCTTGTTCAACAGCAGCCAGGTCAGCACCACCACAAACAAGGCAAACGCGATGATCACGATGCGGTTGTATGGCAGCACCAGGTTGGGCAGCACCTGAATCCCGCCCGACAACCATGCCGGGTTGGCCACTTCGACGTTCTGCGCGCCGAACACCAGCCGCACCAACTGGATCAGCATCAGGCTGATGCCCCACGTCGCGAGCAGGGTTTCCAGCGGGCGGCCGTAGAGGTGACGAATCACCGTGCGCTCCAGCGCCATGCCGATGGCGGCGGTAACGAAAAACGCCACCGGCAGCGCAATCAGCGGATAGAACTCGATGGCTTGTGGGGCGAAGCGCTGGAACATCAGCTGCACCACGTACGTCGAGTACGCGCCGAGCATCAACATCTCGCCGTGGGCCATGTTGATCACCCCGAGCAGGCCGAAGGTGATCGCCAAGCCCAATGCCGCGAGCAGCAGAATCGAACCCAGGGACATGCCACTGAAGGCCTGGCCGAGCATTTCGCCGATCAGCAATTTGCGTTTGACCTGGGCCAGGCTGGTTTCGGCGGCGGTGTGCACGCTGGCGTCGGCTTCGACGCCGGGTTCGAGCAAGCCTTCTAGGCGGGTGCGGGCCAGTGGGTCGCCGGTTTCACCGAGCAAACGCACGGCGGCGAGGCGCACGGCGGGGTCACTGTCGACCAGTTGCAGATTGGCCAAGGCCAGGCTCAGGGCGGCGTGAACAGTTTCGTCTTGTTCGCTGGTCAGCTGTTGGTCGAGGAATTTCAGCTGCGCCGGTTTGGCGCTTTTCTGCAATTGCTGCGCGGCGGTCAGACGGGTTTTGGCGTCGGCGGCGAGCAATTGGTGGCTGGCCAAAGCGGTGTCGATCAGACCCCGCAGGCGATTGTTCAGGCGCAGGGTTTTCGGTTGGCCATCGATGGTCAGCTCGCCTTGTTGCAGGGCGTTGATCAGTTCGATACGGGCCGGATCGGGCTGCGCGGCCCAGGCTTCCAGAAGCTTGGCTTGCTGCACGGGATTGGCCGCGACGAAGTCTTCGGCGTCGCCGGCGTGGGTGACCATCGGCAGTAACAGTGCGATGGCAAGGATCAAGCGGTAAAAGGCAGTGGGCATGTCAGTGTCCTTGCGCGGACTAAGTGTGGGAGCAAACTGTGTGGCGAGGGAGCTTGCTCCCGCTGGACTACGCAGTAGTCCCGTTTTTTGGGGCCGCTTCGCAGCCCAACGGGGGCAAGCCCCCTCACCACAAAGCCCGCTCACACAGGAGTTGTGTCGGGCCTGAGCTCCATGCTCAGGCCCCAGTGGCTCAGTTGCTCTTCACCGCATACTCCGGCTTCTTGTCGTTACCCGGGATGAACGGGCTCCACGGTTGGGCGCGGATCGGCCCTTCGGTCTGCCACACCACGTTGAACTGACCGTCGGCCTGAATCTCGCCGATCATCACTGGCTTGTGCAGGTGGTGGTTGGTCTTGTCCATGGTCAGGGTGTAGCCGGACGGTGCGGCAAAGGTCTGGCCGGCCAGGGCTTCGCGGACTTTGTCGACGTCGGTGGATTTGGCCTTCTCGGCGGCTTGCGCCCACATGTGGATGCCGACGTAAGTGGCTTCCATCGGGTCGTTGGTCACCGCTTTGTCGGCGCCCGGCAGGTTGTGTTTCTTGGCGTAGGCTTTCCAGTCATTGACGAACTTCTTGTTCACCGGGTTTTCCACCGACTCAAAGTAGTTCCACGCCGCGAGGTTGCCCACCAGCGGTTTGGTGTCGATGCCGCGCAATTCCTCTTCACCCACGGAGAACGCCACGACCGGTACGTCGGTGGCTTTCAGGCCCTGGTTGGCCAGCTCTTTATAGAACGGCACGTTGGAGTCGCCGTTGACGGTGGAGATGACCGCCGTCTTGCCACCGGCAGAGAATTTTTTGATGCTGGCTACGATGGTCTGGTAATCGCTGTGGCCGAACGGGGTGTAGACCTCTTCGATGTCCTTGTCCGCCACACCTTTGGAGTGCAGGAACGAGCGCAGGATCTTGTTGGTGGTGCGCGGGTAGACGTAGTCGGTGCCGAGCAGGAAGTAGCGCTTGGCGCTGCCGCCTTCTTCGCTCATCAGGTATTCCACTGCCGGGATCGCCTGCTGGTTGGGCGCCGCGCCGGTGTAGAACACGTTCGGCGACATCTCTTCGCCTTCGTATTGCACCGGGTAGAACAGCAGGCCGTTGAGCTCTTCGAACACCGGCAGCACCGATTTACGCGACACCGAGGTCCAGCAACCGAACACCACCGCCACTTTGTCCTGGGTCAGCAGCTGCCGGCCCTTTTCGGCGAACAGCGGCCAGTTCGATGCCGGGTCCACGACCACAGGCTCCAGCATCTTGCCGTTCACACCGCCCTTGGCGTTGATTTCGTCGATGGTCATCAACGCCATGTCTTTGAGCGAAGTTTCGGAGATCGCCATGGTGCCGGACAACGAATGCAGAATACCGACCTTGATGGTCTCGGCGGCCTGGACAGTCCAGGTCATGCCCATCGCGGCAATGCTTGCCGTGAGTGTGAAAGCCTTGATCAAACTGCGACGCTTCATTGTGCGATCTCCATGAACGTTAAAGTTTTTTATGGTTGGCAGATGCGGACGACTGAAGGCTGTTTTGCAAGGGCTGTGCCCGGTCGGGGACGGGCAAGGAAATGTCGTATTAGAGTGGTTGCGGGGTTTGCGTGACGCACCATGAAGGGACGGGGCTGGCGCGTTGGTGCGAGAAGATGCGCCACATTGGGGCGAAGAATTGCCCCAATGCCGGTCAGTTAAGGTAAAGGCGCTGTGAATACAAAACCTGTGGCGAGGGGGCTTGCCCCCGTTGGGTCGCGAAGCGGCCCCAAAACCTGCAACTGCGGTGTATCGGGTGCACCGCGTGCAATGGTTTTACGACTGCTTCGCAGCCGAACGGGGGCAAGCCCCCTCGCCACAAAGGCTCGTTCCCAAAGAGTGGGGGGGCTATGCCGGGTCGACGTTATCCAGCGCCCGGTTCACCGCCAGCTCCGCCAGCATGATGCTCTGTTGAATCGCCAGCGCCGTGTAGCGCTGCGGGGCGGTCAGGTCGTTGGCGAAATCGCTGGCCAGGACACTCGCCGTGGCTAACGATTCGTAGGCGTGGGCCAGCAGGCTTTCGGTATCCATATTCGGTGCGACGATGAACATGGTGCTGGGGCGGCGGGGTTTTTCGGTGTAGGGCGCCGGGGGATCGAGATAGTAGTCGAGGGCGCGTTTTATGGCTTCGCGATCCTTGAGTAATTCTTCGTTGCGCGAGACTTCGGCGTTGGGGGTGGTGGTGTTGAAGGGTGGGTCGGGAATTAATTTGTCCATTGAAAAATTTCTCCAGCGTTGGAGCCCCCACTTGCCGCTTCTCACACGGGAAGAGGTGGCAGCTATGTGCGAGGTGAGAAGACCGGTTATGGACACCCGGCCGGACCGAAGTCCGCCCGCACACAGCCGCCATAACACATTTGCAGGCAGCTAATAGCTGGCGGCGATTATGCGTGTACAGACACTGGATGACCATAAGTTGCCGGGCTTCTCACACCCGATCGCTGAGTTGTCAGCGACAGCCAAAGACTAGAGAGCCCGCTTCCGACGGACAACCTGAAAGATGCGTGGGAAAGGTCTGCGTTCTGATACATCCGTTAAACATTCAAAGCGGAGCGCGGAGCGTCCCCGGCGGTATTCCCACGCAGGAGCGTGGGAACGATCACCCTGTGGGAGCGGTGAGTCAGCGCCGGCGCATAAGACCGATGAAGAACAGCCCGCCAATCGCGGCGGTGGCGACGCCGATGGGCAGGTCTTCCGGGGCGATCAGGGTGCGTGCGGCTACGTCGACCCAGACCAGGAACAGGCTGCCCAACAACACGCACACCGGCAGTAACCGTCGATGCTCGGCCCCCACCAACCGTCGTGCAATGTGCGGCACCATCAACCCGACAAAACCAATCGAGCCGCTGATGGACACCAACACCCCGGTCATCAATGAGGCAATCAAAAACACCCGCAGCCGCACGGTGCGGGCATTGAGGCCCAGGGTCACGGCGGTCTGCTCGCCGGCCATCAACGCATTCAACGGCCGGGCCATGCCCAGCAACAACACCAACCCGAGCAACACACTCGCGGCGGGCACGGCGAGCAATTCCCAACGCGCCAGCCCGAGGCCGCCGAGCATCCAGAACATCACCGCCGAACTGGCGCGATGGTCGCCCAGAAACAGCAGCAGGTTGGCGATCGCCATCATCACGAACGACACCGCGACACCGCACAGCAGCAGCCGATCACTGTCCAGCCGCCCATGACGGTTGGCGATCATCAGCACGACCAGCATGCTCAGCAGCGCGCCGATGAACGCCGCGATGGGCAAGGTCAGCAGGCCGACGATTTCACCGACATGCAACACCACGATCACCGCGCCGAGGGTCGCGCCGGAGGTCACGCCCAACAAGTGCGGATCGGCCAATGGATTGCGCGTCACCGCTTGCAGCACCGCACCGATCAGCGCCAGGCCGGCGCCCACCAGCGCGCCGAGCAACATGCGCGGCACGCGGATCAGCCAGACGATGTGTTCCTGGCCGGCCGTCCAGTTCTGCTCGCCAACACCGAACGCCTTGTGCAGCAGAATCCGCCACACCACGTCCACTGGCACCCGCGCCGGGCCAAAACCCAGCGACACCACACACGACATCAGCAACAGCACGCCGAGGCCGATCAGCAACAAGGCATAGCGACGGTCGATCATTCGCCGTGGAAACCCTTGGCCAGGGTTTCGACCGCCAGCACGTTGTCGATCCCCGGGGTGGCCTGTACGTAAGGAATGACGATGAAGCGCTGGTTCTTGATCGCGTCCACCGATTGCAGGGCCTGGTTGTTCAGCAAAAACTGCTCCTTCTGTTCAGCGGTGACTTCGCCGTAATCGACGATCACGATCACCTGCGGATTGCGCTCGACCACGTTTTCCCAGTTGACCCGGGTCCAGCTCGCCTCGACATCATCGAGAATGTTGCGCCCGCCGGCCGCGTCGATCAGCGCCTGCGGCATGCCCAGGCGCCCGGAGGTCATGGCCCGGTCTTCACCGCTGTCGTAGAGAAATACCCGAGGCTTCTCCGTCGGCAGATCCTGGCGCACCTCGGCGACTTGCGCCTGCATCCGGGCGATCACGGCATTGGCCCGATCCTGCACGTCGAAGATTTTGCCGAGGTTGCGCAGGTCGTTGTAGGTGTCTTCCAGGCTCGCGGGTGGGCGCTTCATCACGAACGCGCAGGACTCGGTGAGTTCGTAGACGTTGATCCCCAGTGGTTGCAGGGTTTGCGGCGTGAGGTCACCACCGACGCGCATGCCGTAGTCCCAACCGGCGAAGAAGAAATCGACGTTGGCGTTGAGCAGGGTTTCCACCGACGGGTACTTGGCTGCCAGCTCCGGCAAGCCATCGAGGATGGTTTGCATTTGGGGCGTCACCGATTTCCATCCGGTCACGCCGCTGTAGCCGGCCATCCTGGGTTTGAGACCGAGGGCGAGCATCATCTGGGTCATGTTGATGTCATGGCTGACCGCGTGTTTCGGCGCTTGCTTGAAGGTCACTGCGCGGTTGCAACTCTGGACAGTCAGCGGGTATTTCGTGGCCTCGGCGAAGGCATGGGCACTGCCCAGCAACAACGCGACGCAAAGCAGGGAACGCAAAGTCATGGTTGGGTTATCCAGGTGATTCGTGGGTAGCCGTGCAAGGGATGGTCATCGATCAGGGCGTCGACGCCGAACACGTTGTGCAAAAGGTGTGTGGTCAGGACTTCTTTGGGGGTGCCACTGGCCACGATGCGACCGTGATGGATCACGTACAGCCGATCGCAGAAGGCTGCCGCCAGATTGAGGTCGTGGATGCTCGCCAATGTGCCGATCTGCAGGCGTTTGACCAGTTGCAGCAGTTCCAGTTGATAGCGCGGGTCGAGGTGGTTGGTCGGCTCATCGAGGATCAGCAATTGCGGTTGCTGGGCCAGGGCGCGGGCGAGGATCACCCTCTGCTTTTCACCGCCGGACAGGGTGGCGAAGGCGTGGTCTTCGAAGCCTTTGAGGCCGACCGATTCGAGGGCTTGGGTTGCGAGCTTCCGGTCTTCGAGAGTATCGCCATCGAACAGACCTTTGTGCGGCGTGCGGCCCATGGCGACCACTTCATCGACGGTCAGACCGAAGGCGTCGGGAAACTCCTGCAACACCACCGCGATGCGTTGCGCGCACCAGCGGGAGGATTGCTTCCAGACGTTGTGATGGTCGAGCTTGACCTCGCCACTCTCGGGTTTGCTGAAGCGATAGGCGCACCGCAGCAGGCTGGTCTTGCCGCTGCCGTTAGGGCCGATCAACCCGACGAACTCACCGGCAGCCACGTGCAAGGAGGCGTCACGCAGCTGGAACTGGTGATGGCAGTGGCCGTGGCCCAGGGGTGTCCAGGCGAGGTTGGTGAGGTTCAGCGAGGTCATTTCATTCCTGATGATCGTTCAAGCCAGCACACAACCTGTGGCGAGGGAGCTTGCTCCCGCTCGGCTGCGCAGCAGTCGTAAAACCCTACAACGCGGTATACCCTCAGAAACCGCGGCGTCAGGTTTGGGGTTGCTGCGCAACCCAGCGGGAGCAAGCTCCCTCGCCACAAAAACTTGGCGGTTTGCCAAGGATTCAATGCTGGCCCGCATTGTATTGGCTTTACGCGTACGCGTATCTCGCCTGTTTCATGATGAAGGTGAGGTGGATTCAATTTGCCGGCCCAGGCGCGACAGCAGCCCCCAATCCAATAGCCACACGACAACCAGCGAAGCCCCCACCAACGGAAACATCACCGCCAGGGCGAACATGATGACCGTTGCGGTTTTCCATTTCGGCAGGTCGTGACGCAAGGGTGGCACACCGAACTTGCCCTGTGGCCGACGCTTCCACCAGATCACCACGCCGCTGACGGCGCTGAGCAAAATCATCAGGCAGATCAGCAGCACGATGATCTGATTGAACGGGCCGAACATCTTGCCTTCGTGCAGCATCACGCCGACCTCCGTGGCGCGGGCGACGTTGCTGTAATGCTGCCAGCGCACGTCGGCGAGGACGTCGCCGGTGTACTGGTCGACGTGCAGGGTGGCGTCGTTGCGCGGGTCGTCGGCGAACACCGCGATGGTGAACACACCGGTCGCGGTGGTCGGGAAGGTAATGCTGTAGCCAGGCTCGACCTTGCGCTGCACGGCAATGTTTTGCACGTCTTGCAGGCTGATGGTCGGCGCCGCCGGGCCGGTTTGCGTGCTGGCGTGAGCCATGTGTTCGGCATGGTCGCCAGACATTGGCATCGGCGTGTTTTCCATGGCCCACGGCACGGTCTGGCGTGTGGCGCTGTTGAGGCTGCGGGCCTCGACGTCGGACTTGGGCACGTCATTCCACATGGCGACCGGAAAGCGGTTCCAGAGGTCGGCGTATTGCTTGCCCCAGAAGCCGGTCCAGGTCATGCCGCTGAGCAGCATCACCAGCAAAAGCGCCGCCCCCCATAAGCCAGTCACTGCGTGCAGATCACGCCACAGCACGCGGCCGCGACTGTTCAAACGGGGCCAGAGAATGCCGGCGCGCTGGCCACGCGGCCACCACAAAAATACCCCGGAGACCACCAACACCACACCCCAACCGGCGGCCAGCTCCACCAGCCGATCACCGACGGTGCCGATCATCAACTCGCCGTGAATCGAGCGTGCGAGCGCCTGCAGATTGTTCTTCGCGTCTTGCTCGCCGAGGATGTCGCCGTGGTACGGATCGATGAACACGTTCAGTTCATGACCTTCATTGATCACCACAAATTGCGCGCTGCGTTCGGCGTTCACTGGCGGCAGGTATTGTTTGATCTGGCCTTGTGGATACGCCTCTTTTACCCGCTTGAGCAGGTCATCGGCGGCCACGGTGTGATGACCGGCCGGGACGTTCAGCAGGCTGCCGTACATCAACGGATCGAGTTGCGGTTTGAACAGATAGACGATGCCGGTCAGGGCCAGCATCACCATGAACGGCGCGACGAACAGGCCGGCGTAGAAATGCCAACGCCAGGCCAGGTTGTAGAAATTCGGTTTGGGCTGTTTCACTTCGAGTGCTCCGCTAGGCTTGGATCTTTTGTCATTGTCTGGTAACTGCTGCGCAGTCATTCGCGGGCAAACCCGCTCCCACGGCGGTGTTGAAGCTGTGGGGGCGGGCTTGCCCGCGATGCTCTTAGAAGCTCATGTCGACCTTGGTCCAGAGCGTGCGCCCCGGTTCGTTGATGGCTTGCGGATCATTGGCCGGGAAGCCGAAACCGGCGTTACCGGCCAGGTTCAGGTGTTCGGCGTAGGCCTTGCCGAACAAGTTGTCGACGCCGCTGCTGACCTTCCAGTTCTTGTTGATCCGGTACGCGCCGTTGAGCGAGAACACGCCGAACCCCGAGCTTTTGTCGAAGTCTTTGCCGACCACGTTGCCCTTGTTCCGGTCGATGCGGTTTTGCGCCGCGACCACCCGCCACAAGGCGCCGGCGCTCCAGTTGTCTTCGCTGTAGGTCAGGCCGAAGCGCGCATCCAGCGGTGGCATCTGCGGCAGGGCGCTGCCGTCGCTGCTGTTCTTGCCCCAGGCGTAGGCCAGGGTTGCATCGGCTTTCCAGTTGGTCGTCAGTTTGTAGGCCGCACCGAGTTCGCCGCCCATGATTCGCGCGTCGATGTTCTCGGCTTGCGAGGTCATGCCCATCATCCCCGGTGTGTAGTTGAACAGGATGTAGTCACGCACCTGCCCGACATATCCCGAGGCCCAGGCTTCGAGGTCGGCGGTCTTGTATTGCAGGCCGAAGTCGAGCTGGGTGGTTTTCTCCGGCTTGATCGCGTCGAACGCATTCACCGAACCGGCAGGGCCGGACTTGGGTGAAAACAGCTCCCAGTAATCCGGGAAACGCTGGGCATGGCCGAGTCCCGCATACAGCGTGGTCGGGCTGTCGGCCAGATCATGCTCGTAACGCACGAAACCGCTGGGCAGGGTGTCGGCGCGGGTGTCGTCGGCGGTCGGGTTGGGGCGGGCCATCATCCCGGAGCCGATGGTCTGCCGATAATCCTTGGCCGAAGCACGGTCCAGTCGTGCGCCGGTGATCAGCCGATCACGGTCGGCGGGGTACCAGGTCAGTTCGCTGAACACGCCGTAGTTGTGGAAGTCGGCGTCCTTGTTGCGCGGCACATCCTTGTAGGCGTCGACGCCCATGGCGCTGCGTTGGCGGTGTTCGTTGGTTTGCGCGTCCAGGCCACTGATCAGTTGCACATCGGCCCAGCGCCAGGTGGCTTTGATCCGCGCGCCGAGGGTTCGGCGATCGACATTGGAGGCTATGGGACCGGCCATCATCCCGGTGCCGGACGGCGTGCGCAGGGTGTAATTGTCCATCACGTGGTCGGCGTAGTTGTAGTAGACCTGCGCCTCGACCTTATCCAGCACTTCACCGATGTTCGACTGCTCGAAGCGCAGGCCCAGGCTTTCGCGCAAGAACTGCGAACCGTCCATGCCACGCCCGGCGTAACGGGCTTCGCCGTCGCCCTTGCCGGCAGTCAATTCCAGCAGGGTGTCGGCGTTCGGCGTCCAGCCCAGCGCTATATCACCGTTCCATTTGTCGTAGCGCGAGGGCACGGTGTCGTTGTTGCCGTCCTTGTAGTCATCGGAGTGCGCGGTGTTGCCGATCACGCGCACGTAACCCAGCGGCCCGCCAGCGGCGGCGTCCACCACTTTGTCGAAGCGGCCGTTGGAGCCGGCCAATACGCTGGCATTCACCCGGGTGCCGAGTTCGCCGAAGCTTTCCGGCTCCCGGTCGAACAGGATGGTGCCGGCCGATGCGCCGGGGCCCCAGAGCACGGTTTGCGGGCCTTTGATCACGGTGAGTTTGTCGTAGGTTTCCGGTGAGATGTACGAGGTCGGCGCGTCCATCCGGCCGGGGCAGGCGCCGAGCATCATGCTGCCGTTGGTGAGGATATTCAGGCGCGAACCGAACATGCCGCGCAGCACCGGGTCGCCGTTGGTGCCGCCGTTGCGCACCAGCGCGAAGCCGGGGATGGTCTTCAGGTAATCACCACCGTCGCTGGCCGGCACCGGTTGGCGCGGCTCCTTGGGGTTGGTGACGACGGTCAGCGGCGAGCTCGGCGCGATGGCGGTGATCACCGTCGGGCTCAGTTCTTCGGTGTGGCCGGCGTGTTCATCGGCCAGCACCATTGGCGTCAGCAACAAGCCGCAAAGAGCAGCGGTGGCGTGCCTGAAGCGAACGCGGGATGGGTTCAGGGCAAAAAAAGCCTGGGCAGCGCCCAAACGTGTGTCAGCAGAAAACCTGGACATGAAAATTTCCATCGAACAGTCGTAAACGACACGGCCGGCAGCCGACGCAAATTCCTGTAGGAGCGAGCTTTTGTGGCGAGGGAGCTTGCTCCCGCTGGGCTGCGCAGCGGCCCCTTTTGTGAGTGCTGCGCACTCAGGCGGGAGCAAGCTCCCTCGCCACAAAAAAATCGCCCCCACAGGTTGCTTGGGTTGACTTGCGGACCGTGTGGGATCGGAGGTAGGTGTTTACGCGGCGATGGGCGGGGCGCGTGTGCGGGCGCCAGGAAAGAAGGTTTGCCGGGCGTGGCCCAGGCGGGTGGCGGGTGTGGTGAAGGTGGTGGCGGGCGGGGTGTCGAACGCGGTGAATGAAGTGCCACCGGTGAGTGCCGGGCAATTGAACAGCAGGCTGCAATAGCCGCATTTTTCCCACAGCGCGTGATGCTCGGCTGTCGGCCGGCAGTGTTCGGCGGCGGGTTGTGCGTCGTGGTCGGCGTGCTCCATTGCCGACATGTCCGAGCCCATGTCCATCGACATGTTCATGGACATGCCTATCGCCATGCTCGAAGCAGCCGCGCGCGAATCCATCGGCATCGACTGAGAAATCAGTGGGCCGATAAAGATCATCAGCATGGCGAACAGGCTGATCCAGCTGCCGCGGGTCAGGCTCATTGGCTGACGGCGGCGCACGGATGGCCTGGCGCTATGCGGGCGCATAGGCGTTTTCAACGGGGGCGATTATTGGGCGTGCATGTGCGCTTGCATGCTGTCCGGCGCCTTTTTCTGCACCGAGACCTCGACCGTTACATCACCGGACTTCTCGAAGTGCAGGGTCAGCGGGAAGCGTTTGCCGTCGCTCAACAGGCTGCGGTCTCTGAGCTCCAGCAGCATCACGTGGTACGCCATCGGGGCGAAGGTGACTTCGCCGCCAGCCGGGATTTCGACGTCGGGCACTTGCTGCATTTTCATCAGATCGTTTTGCATCACATGTTCGTGCAACTCGGCCTTGCCGGATATTGGCGATCCGACGCTGAGCAGCCGATCAGCGGTTTTGCCGCTGTTGTGAATCACGAAGTACGCGGCGACGGTGGGCGCGTTGGGCGGCAACTCCTGCGACCACGGATGGGCGATCTCAAGTTCGCCAATCTTGTATTCGTGGGCATTGGCAAAACAGGCAGGCAGCAGCAACACAGCCAGGACGATGAGTTTGTTCAACATGGCAGTTCTCCAGAATGATTCAAAACGCAGGTCAATTGCGAGAAGGAATCACACCAGAGGGGACGCGCGGGGGTTGAGGCTAGGCCATTGCTGGCGCGGTGTCGGTGTGTCGAGCGTGGCAGGCGGCACGCTTCGATTGGCCTCGAATCGCGCGTAATACAACTGCGGCGTATGCCCCGGCAACGCCACCAACGGCGCGGAGCCCGAGCAACACCAGCAATGCTGCATGTTGGAATGATCGTCGTTCTGCGGGGCTTTCTGCTCGATGTCACCCAGGGAAATCGCCACCAGCTTCGTGCCGCTGGAAGAGCAGAAACTGCCCCACAGCAACTGTTCGGCCGGCGATTTCGCCGTTTGGGCCATCGCTCCGGACATCGGCATGGCGAGCATGTTGAACAGCACTGCAAAGCAGGCGATCCAGGCAAATGCGAGCCGTTGTCGGGACATGGGACAGATCCGTTTGAGTGGGCGATCAGGCGCGGCTATTTAGCCTGATCAGGGGCGATAAGTAAAAAGACCGCGTGCGGTGTGGTGTCGCAGCGAGTCAGTCAGCATATCGAGCAGCCGGCGTGCAAGCTCAGCCTCGCCGTTTTGAAAGAGTGTAGCGACTTCGACTCTTAATGCCTGAGCGAATTGAGGGGCACTTTGGATTCTTGCCCGGATTGTGTGTTTGACATCTCTGAGCGCTACACGATTGAAGCTTCCATCGCCCGGGTCTTCCTCTTCGCAGGCCTTGATGTAGTGCCACATATCGGCAGACGTCAGGAGAAACTCAGTGATATCGAAGCGAGTGAATTTTTCAGTCATCCGCCATTTCCCGTTACATGGGTGGGGCTTGAAATATGGGGGTTGGGTTGTGAGCCCACAAGTCAGTCGATTTGGATGATGTTGTGCGTTAGGTCCGATGGATATGTAGGGGATTGCGCATTTTATGTAGCAGCTGCCGAAGGCTGCGTTCGGCTGCGTAGCGGTCGTGATCCCATGCGCCGCAGTCAACCTGGCAGACCGTGGTGTTTGATTTTACGACTGCTGCGCAGCCGAACGCAGGCTTCGCCAGCTGCTACCAGTTTTGTGTGAGGGCCGTTAAAACCTCAGTCACCGCCCCAAACTCCCGCTCAACCCCCGGCAACACCGGCCGCTTCAACACCAGCACCGGCACTCCACGTTCCCGCGCCACTTCCAGCTTCGGCTCGGTGGCGGTGCTGCCACTGTTCTTGCTGATCAGCACATCGATCTGCCGACGTTCGAACAGCTCACGTTCATCCTCGATCAGAAACGGCCCACGGGCGCCGATCACTTCGCAGCGCGCGTTGCCCGGATAAACGTCCAGTGCACGCAACGTCCAGAATTGCTCCGACGGGATTTCGTGCAGGTGCTGCAATGGCTCGCGACCGAGGGTGAACAGCGGTCGGCGAAAGGGTTTCAGCGCTTCGATCAGCTCGGCCCAGTCGCTGACTTCGCGCCAGTCATCTGCGGCTTGTGGCTGCCAGGCCGGACGGCGCAAGGCCCAACAGGCAATGCCGCTCAACTTCGCGGCGGTGGCGGCGTTGTGGCTGATGCGGGCCGCGTAGGGGTGGGTCGCATCCAGCAGCAGGTCAATGCCTTCGTCACGAATGAACTGCGCCAGACCTTCGGCGCCGCCATAGCCGCCAACGCGGACCTGACAGTTCAGATCCGTCGGCACCCGACCGACACCGGCCAGGCTATAGATGTGCTCCGGCCCCAGGGTTCGGGCGATGGCCAATGCCTCAGTGACGCCGCCGAGCAACAACACGCGCTTCATTGAACAACTCCCGCATGGCCGACAATCCCGCCCTGGCGATCGATGGCGAACACTTCGACCTGAACCTGCGCCGGCACCACGCTGCGGGCAAAGTCGAGGGCGTGCTGGCACACCGCGTCGCCGAGGGCGATCCCGGCGGCGCTGGCCATGGCCAAGGCTTGTTGACTGGTATTGGCATCGCGGATCGCCTGTTGCAATGCTTCATCCGCACCGACCGCCGCGGCCCATTCGGCCAGTTGCGGCAGGTCGATGCTTGAATGCCGACTGTGCAAATCCATGTGCCCGGCTGCCAGTTTGCTGATCTTGCCGAAGCCGCCGCACAGGCTGAGTTTTTCCACAGGTACTTTACGCAAGTGCTTGAGCACCGCGCCGACGAAGTCGCCCATTTCGATCAGGGCGATTTCCGGCAAGTCGTAAACCCGGCGCATGGTGTCTTCGCTGGCGTTGCCAGTGCACGCGGCGATGTGCAGGTAACCGTTGGTTTTGGCGACGTCGATGCCCTGGTGGATCGAGGCAATGTAGGCGGCGCAGGAGAATGGCCGGACGATGCCGCTGGTGCCGAGGATCGACAAGCCGCCGAGAATGCCCAGCCGCGGGTTCATGGTCTTCAGCGCCAGGGCTTCGCCGTCCTCGACGTTTACCGTGACCTCGAAGCCGCCCTGGTAATTCAGTTCCTCGGCCAGCAACGTCAGGTGATCAGTGATCATCTTGCGCGGCACCGGGTTGATCGCCGGTTCGCCGACGTTCAGCACCAGCCCTGGCCGGGTGACGGTGCCGACGCCACGGCCGGCGCTGAAGCGGATACCCGGTTCGCTGTGCAGGCGCACCTGGGAAAACAGCAGGGCGCCGTGGGTCACGTCGGGGTCGTCGCCGGCGTCCTTGATCGTTCCGGCTTCGGCGCCGTCGTCCGTCAGTCGACAGAATTCCAGGCGCATTTGCACCCGTTTGCCTTTGGGCAGAATGATCTCGACGGCGTCCGCTTCCACGCCGCCGAGCAGCAGGCGGGCGGCCGCGAGGCTGGTGGCGGTGGCGCAGCTGCCGGTGGTCAGGCCGCTGCGCAGCGGGGCGGGTTGTTCGGCGGTTTCGTCACGCATCGAGGGGTTTCGTCACGTCCAGCAAGGTAATCGGCAGCGCCTGACGCCAGGTATCGAACTCGCCCAGCGGTTGCGCCTGGGCGACGTGAATGCGGGTCAGCTCACCGCCATGCCGTTCACGCCAGGCCATCAAGGTCACTTCGCTCTGCAGTGTCACAGCGTTGGCGATCAACCGGCCGCCGGGTTTGAGTTGCGCCCAGCAAGTATCGAGCACGCCCTCACGAGTGACGCCACCGCCGATGAAAATCGCGTCCGGGCGTTCGAGTCCGCTCAGGGCTTGCGGCGCACTGCCGCGAATCAATTGCAGGCCGGGAACGCCCAGGGCATCGCGGTTGTGTTCAATCAACGCCTGCCGTCCCTCATCCGCTTCGATGGCCAGCGCCCGGCAACTCGGGTGAGCGCGCATCCATTCGATGCCGATCGAGCCGCTGCCGGCGCCGACGTCCCACAGCAGTTCGCCGGGGATCGGGGCGAGGCGAGAAAGGGTGATGGCGCGCACGTCGCGTTTAGTCAGTTGGCCGTCGTGCTGGAAGGCTGAGTCTGGCAGGCCGGCCAGGCGCGACAGGCGCGGCGTGTTGGGTTCAGCGATGCATTCGATGGCGATCAGGTTCAGATCGGCGATCGCCGGGTCGCTCCAGTCGTTGGCAGCGCCCTCGATGCGCCGTTCGGCTTCGCCGCCCAGATGTTCCAGCACGGTCAGGCGACTCGGCCCGAAACCGCGTTCACGCAGCAGCGCCGCGATGGCCGCCGGACTCTGGCCGTCGTTGCTCAACACCAGCAAGCGCACACCACTGAACAAATGAGCGTTGAGCGCGGCGACGGGACGGGCGACCACCGACAGTGTCACCACATCCTGCAACGGCCAGCCCAGGCGAGCGGCCGCCAGAGACACGGAGGATGGGGCGGGCAGGATCAGCATTTCTGCGCCGGGCAGTTGCCGCACCAGGCTGGCACCGACGCCAAAGAACATCGGGTCGCCGCTGGCCAGCACGCAAACCGGCTCGCCCCGCAGCGCCAATAGGGGTTCAAGGGAGAATGGACTGGGCCAGAGCTGGCGCTCGCCGCGAATGCACACGGGCAACAAATCCAGTTGCCGTTGGCCGCCGAATATCCGCGAAGCGCCCAGCAGGGCGCGACGGGCGTTCTTGCCCAGCCCCTTGAAGCCGTCTTCACCGATACCTACTACTGTCAGCCAGGGCGACATCTGCAGTCCTCAAAAAATGCCTCAAACGGGGTGTTCCGACGGGCAGTCTTTTCATGCCGTCGGACAAAGCAGGCATAATACCGCGCCTTCGCCCGCGAAGCGCCTTTCCCACACAGCCGGTCGCCCCTTTGAACGAACGCCCGATGTCTACCGCCTTACGCCCCTCGGCCTGCCCGGGGTTGCTGCGTATCGTCCCGGCACTGGATGGCGGCATCTGCCGGATCAAATTGAACGGCGGCTCGATCAGCGCGACCCAGGCTGAAGCGGTGGCCAGCGCGGCCGAACGGTTTGCCGGGGGCGTGATCGAGGCGACCAACCGGGCCAACCTGCAGATTCGCGGAATTGGCAGTGAGCAGACGGCTTTGATCGACAGTCTGCTCGCCGCAGGGTTGGGGCCGCGTACCGCGGCGGGCGACGATGTGCGCAATCTGATGCTCAGCCCGTCTGCCGGGGTTGACCGGCACATGCTCTTCGACACGCATGCGCTGGCGGAGCAGATCCTCACGACGCTGCAAAGCCACGAACGTTTCCACGAACTCAGCGCCAAGTTTGCCGTGCAACTCGATGGCGGCGAGGCGTTGGCGATGCTCGAACACCCGCATGATCTGTGGTTGTCTGCTGCTGAGCGAAACGGCGAGCTGTTGCTGGCGTTCGGTCTCGCGGGTTGCCCTACGGACAGGCCCGCAGGCGCGGTGTCACTCGAGCAGGGGCACGCACTGGTGGTAGCGGTGCTGGAGTTGTTTCTCGACCTGGCGCGTCCGGATCAAACACGAATGCGTCATTTGCTGGCCGAGTATCCACTCGCAGAGTTTCTCGCTCGCCTGGCCGAGCGTGTGCCCTTGAAGTCGATTGCCGATTGGCAGCGTTCACTGAACCTGGACACTCTGCACATCGGCGCTCATCCGCAACGTGAAGCCGAACACGTCTATATCGGCGCCGTCCCCCCTTTGGGGCGGCTCGATCCCGTCATGCTCAGGGGCGTGGCGCAACTGGCGTGCGAATTCGGCGACGCGAGTCTGCGTTTCACTCCATGGCAAAGTCTGTTGCTGCCCAACGTTCGAAAAGAGCGGGCGCCTGAAGTGATTCGGCGTCTGGAGCAACTGGGCCTGCTATGTGAGGCTGATCAGCCTGTGTCACGGTTGATCGCCTGCACCGGTTCCGCTGGCTGCGGCAAGGGCCTGGCCGATACCAAGAGTGACGCCATGCAATTGGCCGCGCTGTTGCAACGTCACGATCAAACAGTGCATTTGTCCGGCTGCCAGCGTTCCTGCGCCGCGGCCCATGTAGCACCGGTCACGCTGCTGGCTGTCGCCCCCGGTCACTACGACCTCTATTTTCGCGATGCAGGGCATCCGGGTTTCGGCGCCCTGCACGCACACAACCTTACTATTGAAGCGGTCGCAGCCTTGCTCGACGCCCGCTCACGGAGCCCCCTTGATGCTTGATTACATCCGCGACGGTCAGGAGATCTATCGCAACTCCTTCGCGATCATTCGCGCCGAGGCCAACCTTGCGCGTATTCCGGCCGATCTGGAGAAACTCGCCGTGCGGGTGATCCACGCCTGCGGCATGGTCGAGGCCATCGATGGTCTGCAGTTTTCCGAAGGCGCCGGCAAGGCCGGGCGCGATGCGCTGGCCGCTGGCGCGCCGATTCTGTGCGACGCGCGGATGGTCAGCGAGGGCGTGACCCGCGCGCGTTTGCCGGCCAACAACCCGGTGATCTGCACCCTGCGCGACGACAGCGTGCCGGAGCTTGCCCGTGAGTTGGGCAATACCCGTTCCGCCGCCGCGCTGGAGCTGTGGCGTCCGCATCTGGAAGGCAGCGTGGTGGTGATCGGCAACGCACCGACCGCACTGTTTTATCTGTTGGAAATGCTCGATGCCGGCGCGCCGAAGCCGGCGCTGATCCTCGGCTTCCCGGTGGGCTTCGTCGGCGCCGCCGAATCCAAGGCGATGCTCGCGGCGGACAGCCGTGGCGTGCCTTTCGTCATCATGCAAGGCCGGCTGGGCGGTAGCGCCATGGCCGCCGCCGCCGTCAATGCCCTCGCCACGGAGATCGAATGATGCAGCAACCTGGACGTTTGATTGGCCTGGGCGTCGGCCCCGGTGATCCGGAACTGATTACCGTCAAAGCCTTGCGCCTGCTGCGCGAATCGCCGGTGGTGGCGTACTTCGTCGCCAAGGGCAAGAAGGGCAATGCGTTCGGCATCATCGAAGCGCATCTGCAAGATCCACAAACCCTGCTGCCGCTGGTTTATCCGGTGACCACCGAAGCGCTGCCGGCGCCGTTGTCATATGAACAAGTGATCAGCGATTTCTACGATACGGCCGCTGAACAACTCGCCGCGCATCTGGACGCGGGCCGTGATGTGGCGGTGATCTGCGAAGGCGATCCGTTCTTCTACGGCTCCTACATGTACCTGCACGATCGACTGGCTGAGCGTTACGAAGCCGAAGTCGTGCCGGGTGTCTGCTCGATGCTCGGCGGTGCCTCGGTACTCGGTGCGCCGCTGGTGTATCGCAATCAGAGCCTGTCGGTGTTGTCCGGCGTGCTGCCCCACGAAGACCTCAAGCGTCGCCTGGCCGATGCCGATGCGGCAGTGATCATGAAACTGGGGCGCAACTTTCCCAAGGTCCGTCAGGTGCTCGAAGAACTCGGTCTGGCAGAGCGTGCGCTGTATGTGGAGCGCGCGACGATGGCCAACCAGAAAATCGTGCCGCTGGATCAGGTCGAGCCGATGTCCTCGCCGTATTTCTCGCTGATCATCGTTCCCGGCGAGCGGTGGCAAGGCTGATGACTCATTCCACGCCCGCAATCGTCATTCTCGGTCAAGGCAGTCTGGCCACTGCCCGCCGCATTCAACAGGTGTATCCGGCTGCGTTGATCCACGGCCTGGCCGGACGGGTCGAGGGTGCCGACCGCACTTATCCCGAATTCGGCGCGACCCTGCGCGAGCTGTATCAGCAGGACACGCCGATCATTGCCCTGTGCGCGGCGGGGATCGTCATTCGCACCCTGGCTGCGCTGTTGCTGGAAAAGGGCGCCGAACCGCCGGTGCTGGCCGTGGCCGAAGACGGTAGCGCGGTGGTGCCCTTGCTCGGTGGCCTCGGTGGCGTGAACGTCATGGCGCGCGAGATCGCTAGCGGGTTGCAGGTCGCTGCGGCGATCACCACCAGCGGCGAACTGCGCTTTGGCACCTGCCTGCTCAATCCGCCAAGCGGTTACGCCCTTGGCGATCTGGAACTGGGCAAGCGTTTTGTCTCTGATTTGCTCGCCGGGCACAGCGTGCGCATCGAAGGCGCGGCGCCGTGGCTGGAGCAGGCGCAGTTGGTGGAAGATCCGCTGGCGCAGCGTTCGATCCATGTCGGCAGCAACGCCCGTGAGGCGAGTGCCAATGAGCTGGTGATTTATCCGCGCAGTGTTGCGGTGGCGATTGGCGCCGCCGCGGCGGATTTACCGAGCACTGTTTGCGCGGCGTTACAGCAGGCGAACGTCGCGGTGCAGGCGCTGGCCTGTCTGGTGGCGCCTGACACTGAAATGGCCAACCCGGTGTTGCATGAAGCGGCCGTTGCGCTGGGTGTGCCGCTGCGTTTTGTCGCGCCGGCGAGCGATATCGGCGCGTTGGCCCGTAGCGCGGTGCCCGAGGCGACGATCATCGCAACGACAAACAATGTGGCTGTGGCCGTGACCGAACAACCACTGGACCTCACGCAAGTCGGCCGCCCACGCGGGCGTCTGGCCGTGATCGGCCTCGGCCCGGGCGCCGCCGAACTGATGGTGCCGGCCGTCAAGGCCGAATTGGCCCGGGCCACCGATGTGCTCGGCTACGAAACCTACGTGCGCATGGCCGGTCCCTTCCGCGCGGATCAGGTGCTGCATTGCACCGACAACCGCGAAGAAATGCAGCGTGCCCGTCACGCCTTCGAACTGGCGGCCCGGGGCCGTTCGGTGATCGTGGTGTCCTCAGGCGACCCGGGCGTGTTCGCGATGGCGGCGGCGGTGCTCGAAGCCTTGCACGAGTCGAGTGACCCGGCCTGGCACACTGTCGAGCTGGAGATCCTGCCGGGCGTCTCCGCGTCGCTCGCCACCGCTGCCCAGGCCGGTGCGCCGCTGGGGCATGACTTCTGCGTGATGTCCCTGTCGGACAACCTCAAGCCGTGGTCGATCATCGAAAAGCGTCTGGACCTGGCCGCCGAAGCGGACCTGGCCCTGGCGTTCTATAACCCGATTTCACGTTCACGGCCATGGCAGTTGGGGCGTGCGCTGGAGATCGTCGCGCAGCATCGCAAACCTGAAACGCCGGTGGTGCTGGGGCGGGATATCGGCCGACCGGGACAGACCTTGCGCACGACCACTCTGGGGGCGTTGACCCCGGATCAAGTGGACATGCGCACCATGGTGCTCGTCGGCTCTTCCACTACCTGCGCATTCCCTCGCGCGGAGGGCGGCGATTGGGTGTATACGCCACGCTGGTACGGTGAAAAACCGGCGTCCTGATAGCCAGCGGCCCTTCGGGGCCGCAGTCTTTTCCGTCACTTCACAGCACTGGAATCCCAGTGGTCGGGTTGGTTTTTTCCACGTTCGAACGTGTCGTCCTTTTCAGCGGCTGTCATGGGATTTGGCGCGGTTGCCTGTGGTCTTTTTTCTGTCGCTAATGTCTTGTTTTATTTATTCGGAAATATTAAATATTTTGCATTGTTGAGTGTGTGACAGGTTTGTTTGAAGTGGCAGTAGTTTAATGTTTGCTCGTGGTGTGTTAAGTAACTTTTGGTGTCGTTAGAGTGTGTTGTTAGGTTTTTTTGTTTCTGCTTTATTGAAATTAATTGAATTTCTTCCTGTTTGAGCTTGCCTGTTTCAAGGCGTAGTTTTCAACTTCCAGGCCAAGACTTTAGATGCCCTGTTGTTTGAGTGTCTGTGCTTATTGGCTGGCCTATTCGTTGATAATTAAACCGAAACAGTAAACGGGATACGCATGCACGATATTGAGCGCCGAAACAAGGATGGTTATGTTGATTTTGTCAGTCTTTTCAAACTGGCGGATCTTGAACGCGGATTGTCGTCGCATAAAGACAGTCCACACTACGAGGAACTATTGCGTTATTACTTTGCCTGTGTGGGGTTGCTGGAATCGCCAAGACTGCTCGAACCGTTAGGGTTATTCAAACACACGCTGACACTGTTGCTGGGCAACAAACGAGTCAAACGCAATCTTGATTCGCAGACGCCGGGCAATGCTGACGACACCGCGATGCAACTATCGCAGATACATGACGAAGTCGAACGGTATGAGTCGCGTCTTCGGTTCAGTGTGGAGCAGATGAACACAGTGGCGACGGAAGTTCCCAAGGTGTTGCATTTTGTCTGGCTCGGTGGCGGTCTCGGCGCCATTCAGCGCGATTACCTCAACCTATGGAAACAAGTGTTGGCCGAGCATGGCTACACCCTCAATCTCTGGTATGACAGCGATGCGCTGCTGGCTTATCAAACCAACAAACTGATTGTTGACGCCGCCAAGGCGCATGCCCTGATGCAGGTTGCAGACAAAAGTATCTCCGAAGATGAACTGGCAACCCTGTACGAGGAGCGCGCTATTGTTCTGAAGCAACAGATGTACGCACACATCAATGCGGCAGTGGCAAACGGTGAATCAGCCGATGAGGCTCGGATGGATTTGCTGACTCGGGCCTACGGCCAGGATGCGGCGAAGCTGCAAGCGTTGAAGGAAAGCAATCACCGCAGTGTGCAGGACATGAACGGTTTCCAATTGCGCGATCTTGATGCGGCCGAGGTGCCGTTGCAATTACAGGGCATCTACGAACAGGAAATGCGATTACGCGGCAATCTGGCGGCGGCGTCCGATGTGGTGCGTGTTGAAGTTCTGTTTGGCGAAGGTGGCATCTATGCCGATGTGGATAACCTGCCGCCGTTATCGAGAACGCTGGGCGGAGTCGATATCCACGGTTTGGGTTCCGATGCGCATTTGGGGATTTTGCAGTTATTGCTCAATGACAATCCTGAATGGATGCCTGGGCGTCGGGCATCCTCCAGTTACATCGAGACGATTCCCCCTGAGCATTTGCCGGCACTGGAGGCTTTTGTAAAAAGCCGGCCGGGCCTGAGTGAGGTATTTCAGCCACCGGCAGATCGGTTGGCCCGACCCTTTATGCTGCGAGCGGCGTCGGAAGGCAGTTCGATAACGAATGCATTTCTGATGGCGCATCCCCGCTCGACGATTCTGCAAACCGTGCTCGAGCGTTTCCGGTTCAACTATGAGGTGATTGAGGCTTCGAACCGGTTGGCCGCCCGACGAGGCGTTGCTTTGAGCGATGTTGATGCCATGGCACCGCTGGTGCAGGAAGTGGTGGAAGGAACGTATGGGCCGCTGATTGAGCTGTCGATGGAAGAGGAAATATTTGCAGGGTTTCTGATCGATGCCATTGCGACCTACTTTCGCGACGGCATTCGGCTTCAGAGCGAAGGGACTATCTACCTGACCGGCCCTGGAGCCGTGCGTGATGGCATGGCCGATTACGCAAGAGCCCACTTTACCCCCTCGGTGGCTGAGGCCGTGCGCAAGGAGGCCGCCATTGCGCGCTACACGTCGGTCAACCGCGCCACCGAAGAAGAACTGGACCATTCCTGGAAGGACAATGAAACCGACCCTGATAAATGGGTCAGTAATGAGCAGAAACGCTGGCAGGAAGGCCAATACAAGACCCGTTACAGCGGCGATATCGCGCAATTGCTCAAAGGCCCGACGATTGAGTTCGAGCAGGGCTGGCCGGTGATCGAAGAGCGGCCGGTGCTGCTGACCCACGTGCTGGAGCGTTTGGTCGAAGGGCTGGGCGAGCCGTTCATGGCGGCGATGAGTCGGGGACACACTGGCGCTATCCGCTTCGAAGATCCACTGCCGCTGAGTTTTGATGATCGCCAGGCCATTCGTAATCAGCCCCTCGAATCGCAAGCCCCTGCTTTCCTGAACGATGGGAAAAGCCACAACCCGGGTGTCGATGAAGTGCTGAGCGACATCGCCAATGGCACCCGTCACTTCGTCGAGACGACCCCCTTGCAGAGGCTGTCGCTGGGGGTGTTGTTGGGGATGGACTCACTGCATAACCAACGCTTTGTGGAGTTCACCGGTGAGCTGGACAATCTGGCCAACAGCATGGTCGGGCAGGGTGCTTCAGGCCGTTACGCCGTCATTGAGCGGCAACTGTACAAGCGCGAGGCACCGGGATTCATCGCCAGTCTGAACAGTGATTCAGAACCGGCGCCGAGGGCGGCCGGCAGCGCACTTGAACTGAAAAAGGCTGCATTGACACTGGCGCGGACGGCGGGCCAGTGGGGGCGCCATATGGCGCAAATCCAGCAAGTGGCGACCCTTGAACATCGCATGCAGATCGTCGAGAAGGTGGGGCAGATACTCGACGAGATCGAAGCCAGCAGCATCAAACTGGTTCCCCAGGATCTGCTGCTGCGCAGCGGTGGCGAGGCGGTTGGTGGTCGGTGCTACCCGTTGACCCTGGTGATGAGCGCGGCACTGATGCAGGACGACATGGCCTCCCGGCAGTTGCGTGAACGTTTCTATCTGTCCGCCATCGATCCCGAGCAAGCTGATTCGGCAACCTTCCTTCAAGCGCTGGAAGAGCTACGGGATGTGCAATTGAACGATGTAGGGGCACCGCTTGACCGCGCGGACCTGGATCAGGTCACTGCCGCTCTCGAGCAACATGAAGGCAGCCGCGCACTGATGCTTAACTCCGACAATCATTCGATGCTGGTGGCCAAGACCGTAGAGGGCGATCACACCACTTATCATTTTTACGACCCCAACTTCGCGTTGTTCGAGTTCGAGCAACCGGCCATGTTCAAGCGGGCGCTGGAATACTTTTTTCTGAAGCAGGGCATGGCACGGCATTACGCGGCCTATGGTTCGCAAGCCCGGCCGGAGTTTGACCTGATTGACCTGCATGGGGGAAAGGTGTCTGACTTGAAGCTGTCTGCCGGATTTGCCGTGGAGCAGCTACTGAAGTCCGAACCGTTGCCGGGAGCACCGCTGCGTCCGATTCGCCAGCGCCTGAACAGTGCCCGTGGGCAATCGCTGGTCAACAATTGGCATCTGGGCAGCAGTTTGCTGGAGCTCGATAGCCACTGGTGGGGACAGCAGATCGCACACGCCAGCGTCGGTTTGCAGGAGTTGCATGCGTCGGTAACGCCGCTGGTGCCGTTGTTCGAAACGCTGGAAATTACGCCCGAGGGTAAATATCGGGTGAGTCTGATCAATCCGTCAGACCCGGAACACGAGGTTCAGGTGATCAGCGGCGATCACCGTCTGTTGCGGATCAAGAATTGGCTGTCGGAACAGTTTTCGACCCTGGCGCGTAAACCGGCCGGGACGGGCGGTGTCGTGGATCCGACAGAGATCGGCAGTGTTCACACCCTCAACGCAGGGTTCGCCATTCAGGCGTTGATGAACGCGTTGCGTGGCCGGGAAGGGGAGGGCCGGACATTGACCACCGCCGTGCGCCTGCACGCTTACGTCAACTATGCCCAGTTGGTGCATGGCACCGTCGTGGATGTGGTTGGCCTGGTGCAGTTGGTTCGCACCGCGTTGAGAGAAGAGAAAATCATCGCTCGTACTTGCGCTCCGGTCGTCGGCGAAGCTTTGGGGCATGCAGCCGGTGAAGGTGTCGGCGCCGTATTGGGGCTGGCCAACGTCGGCTTTGATATTTATCAGCTGTCGACGGCGCAAAACGAAGTCGAGAAGGCCCAGTTCGGTACTCAATTGACATTCGATACCGCCAGCCTGGCGCTCACGGCAGGCGGTATCGGTGCAGGACTGGCCGGCGCATCGACCGCCGCTGCGGTGCTCGGTGGCGCCGGGGTGATTCTTGGTGGCCTGGCCATTGGTGTTGCTGCACTGGCCCAAGGGTTTGCCAGCATCTTGCGAGACGCCGAGGAGGTCGGCAAGTTCTTCGACGACATGGATCGGGGTTATCGCTCGCATGGCTACCGGTTCGATCACACCGTTGGCGCCTGGGTCGTGCGGCCTTCGCTGATCGTCCAGCGCATAGATCTGGGTGCTGGCAAGTTGCTGCTCGACAGCCCGAAGCTGTTTCCACTGCACGACCACTTTGGAGTGCCGGGTTTCGATGTTGATTACACGCGGGCGATCAATATCCGCCAGGAATTGAACCTGCCCGGTCAAAAAGAATTTGCACCGCCCACAGGGCAAGCCATTGTGCTGCCATGCACACCGCAAACCTTTTACGGCTATGAGTACAAGGCGCTGCCGTTCGCCTCCGCATTTCACGACCCTGGTTTTGACACGGCCCGGCGCCTTGAAAAAAAGCAAGCGGATGGTCAGCGGCTATTTCTGTTTACGTTCTATTCCTTTCCGTCGCATTACATCCTTCATCGCCTGAATCCGGTGTATCGCGAAACAGTCATCGAGGTGCAACTGGATGCGGTGGATCGTTCACTGGTGGTCCCCGTTTTGCCGGATGCCTGGCACGGCAAGCTGTCGTATGAGCTGACAGGCGCTGGGGGGAGCTGTTCATTGATGCTCAATCCCGGTGCAAGTATCCGTCTTGTCTCTCCCAGCCTGAAGCAATGCCACTGGGTGTTGCAGGCAAGCTGGGCGAGTGAAAGTGATATCCGCATCGAGCCTTACGGCGAACTGTACATCGGTACTGTCCATGTGAAAATTGCCGGCAAAGGTCGTCATGAGGTGCTGATCCAGGTGGTGGATAAACAGTTGTTCAGCGTTGACCCTGGCAAACGCCAATTGGACATTCTCCAGCAGACAGCGCCTGAAGGACTCGATGAACAGGCATTGCTGGCGCACTACAAAGGCCTCGCGCAGGAGCATCGACTGGTATTGCCGTACACGCAGATCCATCGTTACCTGATTCCGTACGAGGCGCCGGACGAGCCCCGTTACACCAATGCCTGGTATGACTGCGCTGAAGATCGTTTCCTGTATATCCGCAACGAGACCGTCCTTGAGGCCGACGAGGCGCGGCTGTCGATGGTGGTCGAGGGTTCTGCTTATTTCTACCAACCGGAGGGCCACCAGATCTGGCAAGTCGATGCCGCCACAGGCTTGCTCAAGAATCGCTATCGCTTACTGCTAGAGGACAGCAAAGGCACCATTCGCAGTATCGAAGCGGATGCTCATGGTGTGATTCATGTCGTGCAGGAGTACGTCACGGGCAATCAGGCCGCCAGGCAGTACCGTTACCTGATTCATGAAGGTCGATTGCTGTTGAGTTCCGTGACTCACGATATGGCGCGGGAACTGCAGGCGTTGGTGTTTGCCAGCGAAACGCTGGCCGACTGGTCATCGGTGTTCGGCAAGTATGTGTCTTTCAATCCTGTTCCTCAGCGGGACGGCTTCACAACGGTCGACTGGCAGCCGGCGCCTTACGTTTCGATCTGTTGGAAGTTTGACCCGGATCGGCGAGACATGGCGTGGGTTCGCAGTCGCGATCAGTTGCTCATTCATCCGCTGCCCCGACCTCAACACACGCGTGGCTGGGCCGATTCGATCAAGCACCTGAACGATCTGATGCTGTTGCCGATGGCCGACGACAGCGACATATTCTTCATTTACGACCGGCTCGCCCAGACCCTTTGCCGACTGCAACGGACCGTGACAGAGGACAAGGGACAATGGGCCCACCAATGGGTGCAGCCCGCCGGGCTCAAGCAGGTCGTGGCCGTCGAGAGCGGCTATGTGGCACTCGATGAGGAGGGGCTGTTTTTCAACCTGACCGCGCAAGGCGAGGTGCAGCTGGGCGGCCTGAGCGAGCAGTGGCTCAACGGCCGCGCCCAGTGGTGGCAGGCGCTGGAGCCGATTGCCGAGCGTTACCCGGGCAAAAATATTGCCATTGTCGGCCTGCGCAATTTCGCCGATAACGGCAACGTGGGTGCCTGGTATGTGAGTAACCGCCTGGTGCTGTGCGATCCGGGACTCGACAAGGAAATTCGCCTGCTTGGCGTTACCCCGGACAATCAGGCGGTCTGGCTGTTCGATCTGTCCAGCGGTGAAATCTGGAATCAGACGTTCATCGATCCGCGGCAACTTGATCAGGCATTCGGCACGGGCTCGCGATTGTTACTGGGCGACAGGTTGCCGGCTCATCAACCAGAGTGGGCGGATTGGCGTTTTGCCGACGTGACCATCGAGGGCGCCGGCTTGCGTGGGACAACCGTTGAAGGCGTACTGCTCGAACTCCGCCATCAAGAGGTGGAGATCATCACTGGCGTCAGCCACGACTGGGTGAGCGCCCATGGCGAACACTTGATCGAAAGTCTCCAGGCGTTACTGGAAACGACGGAACATGCCGAATTTGTATCTGTGGAGTCCGAACCCGGCAGCTTGCAGTGGTATGCCGTCCAAAGCGCCCGGCTGATCCGGATTACCGGTAAGGACCTGCCCGTAGATTATTCGCTGCTGGGCACTCAAGGCCAGGTCAATGTGTTGCTGCATGAGGCCCGGGAAGGACGGGTGCGTGTGTATCCGGACAGGCGAAGCATCGGGCCGTTCGATTATGTCCAGCGCAACGCCGAAGTGCTGGTTGTCGAAGGAGAAAAGACCCTGGGTGATCTCCTGCCGCTGATTCCCGATGACGTCAATACGTTGATTCTGCGATTGGGGCAGGGTGCCGTGACTTATCACCTGACGAAGGCTGTCTGGCTGAGGCTCGACTCAGTCATCGTCGACTGCCGGCACGCACTGGGTGAAGTGCCGGCCATTCCAGGCAAATTGATCTGGGCCTTCGATGATCCGCAAAGATTGCTGTTCGAGATTGTTCAGGAACATCTGGTCATCGTTGACCCGGACAGTGAGCACAGTCTGATCTTCCGTGATGTGTGTTCCGTCGACCCGGCATTGCGCGGTGATGTGTTCCTCGCGTTTGAAAAGCTGCAATCCCATCCGGTATCGATGTTCGTGGCGCGGTTGCGCGACAGGAAAGAAAAAAACGGCAGTGCAACGCTGCAGGAGTTGTTGGCGGAGCCGGCAGTCGCAGGATAAGCAGCGACTGGCGCCGAGTTCATGAAAAAAGGCCGCGAACGATTCCGTTCGCGGCCTTTGACATGATGGGGTCGGTGTGGCGATCACCACGTTCACGGGATGACGGAGTTGTTCGCCTATCAGGGCACCAGATAGCCTTTTACGCCGGTAAAGATGATCTGTGCTGCCAGCGCACAGACAAAAAGTCCCATCAAGCGACTGACGATTTGCAGGCCCTGATCGCCAAGAATCCGCTCGATACGGTTCGACAAGTAAAGCACCACCCCCACCGTGAAACTGGCCAGGGCAATGCTGAGGATCGCGGTGAGTTTGTCGTCCCAGTGCGGTTGGCTGACACCCATCACCAACAGCGCACCGATGGTGCCCGGGCCGACGGTCAGGGGGATGGTCAGCGGGACGATGGTCACGTCTTGCTGCACGTTGTCGGTTTGCACCACCGACTTACCCTGGGCCATGCCCAGCGCCGAGATGAATAGCACGCTGCCGGCGCCGATGCGAAATGCATCCACGGTAATGCCGAACACGTCAAATATCACCCTCCCGAACAGGTACAGCAAGACGCTGGAAACCAGTGTGGCAATTGCCACTTTCCAGGCCAGGCGACGTTGTTCCTTGCGCGAATAACCGCGGCTCAGACTGATGAAACAGGACAACACGAAGAACGGGCTGTAGAGCACCAGCATCTTCAGATAAACGCTGAATAACACGTGGAGCATAATGTCGGCTCGCGGCAGGAGATTGTTGGAGCGGAGTCTATCAGCCGGTTTAGAAAGTTGTCGGCGCGCGACGGGAGATTGCTCAGAACGTCGAAGCCGTACGATTCTGATGATCGCGCTGGGCAACCCAATGCTCGATCAGGTCGCGCAACTGCGACAGCTCGACCGGTTTGGCCATGTGCCCGTCCATGCCGGCCTGACGCGCGCGCTCTTTGTGCTCGGCGAGGATGTGCGCGGTCAACGCCACCACGGGGGTGCGAATCCGCTGGTTGCCGACTTCCCAGGCACGCAATTGCTGGGTGGCGGAGAAGCCGTCAAGGATTGGCATTTCGCAGTCCATCAGCACCAGGTCGTAACGCTGGGCCTTCATTGCCACCAAGGCTTCTTCGCCATTGCTGGCGGTATCCGGTTGCAGGTTGAGCTTGCCCAGCATGCCGCGGATGACCTTGGTCGAGATGCTGTTGTCTTCGGCCACCAGGATGCGGAAGTCGCTGGGCACCTTGACCGGAAGGGTGGGGCCGGTGGGCAGGTGCTGCGAGGTAGCCGGGCCGTTGTTGCGCTGGTTCAGTTCGTCCGCCAGGGTGGTCTTGAGGGTGTAGCCGGCCACTGGCTTGGCGAGGATGCGCTTGATCCCGGAGTTGCGCGCGATGATCTTGCTCGGCGCGTTGCTGATGCCGGTGAGCATGATCAGCAGAATGTCGTGGTTCAGGCTCGGGTCTTCCTTGATCTTGGCGGCCAGTTGCATGCCGGTCATACCGGGCATGTTCTGGTCCAGCAGGACCACGTCGAAATAATCGCGCAGGTGGGCCTTGGTGCGCAGCAGCGCCAGGGCCTCCTTGCCGGACGGTACGGCGCTGACGTTCAGGCCCCAGGCGCTGCACTGCTGCACCAGCACCTTGCGACAGGTGTCGTTGTCGTCCACGACCAGTACGCGTGCGCCTTGCAACGGACTGTCCAGGTCCGAGGTCGGATGCTCGAGACGGTCCGGGTCCAGTGGCAGGGTCAGCCACAATGTGCTGCCTTGGTTGGCGCCGCTCTTGATGCCGAATTCGCCCTGCATCAAACGGATCAGCTGACGGGCAATCACCAGCCCCAGATTGCCCCCCAGGCTGGTGGCCGAGAGGAAATGCTTGCTGTGCAGCTCGGCGTGCATCAGTGCGTCGCGTTCTTCAGCCTCCATCGGCTGGCCGCTGTCCTGCACGGCGATGCGCAGCCGCGGTTTGGCGCTGCGTTCATCCAGGGCGACAACGATCAGAATCTCGCCTTCGTCGGTTTTCTTCAGGGCGTTTTCCAGCAGGCTCAGCAGGGTCTGGCGCAGGCGCGTCGGATCGCCGCTGATGACGCGCGGTACCTGTGGCTGGATAAAGCTGATCAGCTCGATGTTCTGTTGTTCGGCCTTGGCGCGGAAGATGCTCAGGCAGTCTTCGATCAGGGCATTGAGGTCGAACTGCACATCGTCCAGCTCGATCTGTCCGGACTCGAGCTTGGAGATGTCGAGAATTTCGTTGATCAGTGTCAGCAGTTCGTTGCCGGCGCTATGGATGGTTTGCACATAGTCGCGCTGCTTGACCGACAGCGGTGTGCCCAGCAGCAGTTCGGTCATGCCCAGCACACCATTCATCGGGGTGCGGATTTCGTGGCTGATTTTCGCCAGGAATTCAGCTTTGGCGTTTATTTCGGCATTGCTGGCAGCCAGGTCGCGACTGACGCTGAAACGGTCTTCGGTGATGCTACGCTGTCGCTCGCCCAGGGCCACACTCATCAACAGGCCACTGATACAGATAAACACCAGCAGGGTGATGATCAGGCCTTGCGGGGCGACAAGGGTCAGCCCCTGCAGCGCCGGCAGGATAATCAACGTGCCAAGGTTGAATACCACCATGGCCGCCACGAACAGGCGAGCCGGGCGATAACCTTTTTGCCAGTGATGGGCGCTGACGAACAACATGCTCAGGCCGGCCAGGGCAACCAGTGCGTACGTGATCAGGTTCAGCGGCAGGGTGTTGACGAACAACAGCAGCAGGCCGCAGGCCACGATGAACAGGATGTCCCCCAGCAGCAGCTTGTTCAGCGGGTGCGGGCCGAGCGGGGCGAAAAAACGGTAGGCGAACATCAGGCCGCAAGGTGCGGTCAGCAGCAAGGCAAGATAGGCACCGGGTGTTTGTACGACGGACCAGTTCGGCAACCATGGGCGGGCCAGGTTCAGCAGCAGCACCAGGCTGAGCAGCAACAACCCTTCGCACGCTGCCAGCCAGAGGCTGCTGCGCGAGCGGGTGTAGGTGTAGCGGGTCAGGTTATGCAGGATCAGCATCCCGAGACAGCCAAAGAGCAGACCGTAGATCAACGTCTGGTTCTGAGTGGCTGCGCTCATGACCGCCGATTGCAGGGTGATGTAAGGCCGAAACTGGTGTTCGGAGACCAGTCGCATATAGACGTCGAGGGTTTTGTCGCTTTGCGGCAGCGGCAACATGAAGTCGTTGCCGGGCAGGGGGCGCTCAGCCTGAGGCTGCCCGGTGCCGGTATTCAATTGATCGATCAGCTGGTCGCCATCGAGCACATACAGATTGAGGTGCGACAGGTCGGGAGCGAACACCCTCAGCAACTGTTCGTGTTTGCCGGGTGCCAGCCTGAAACGCAGCCACAGCGCACCGTCAGGCCCGGCTGCGGTGAGGCGGTCGAGTTCAACGGGGCTGAATTGATTGGTGTAGCGGCCGGAGCGGATGTCGCTCAGCTGCAGATCGCCCTGTTCGTCGAGCAATACCGCCCAGCCACTGCCTTGCGAGGCCTGGGCCGGGAGCATGCAGAGCAAGGTCAGCAGAGTGACGGTGAAGCCTATGGCAATCCTGAGCCAGCGCACGGCGAAATCCCTTCGTAGGTTGATGCCAGAATATAACTATGCGCGGCGCCGGAATAGTCCGGCAAGGGCTGCAAGCCCTTGCCTGGCCGAATGGATGGCTTATTCCTGATTTTCGCCACGCTCGCGGGCAATGGCACGGTAGCCAATGTCCTTACGATAGAAGCAGCCTTCCCAGTCGATTTTAGCCGCCAGTTTGTAAGCCTGCTGCTGGGCTGTGTCGACGCTGGTGCCCATGGCGGTTGCGCACAGTACCCGACCACCGGCCGTCACCACCTGACCGTCCTTGAGTGCAGTGCCAGCGTGGAAGACTTTGCCTTCCAGTGCCGCGGCTGCATCCAGACCGTTGATGGCAACGCCTTTGGCGTAGTCACCCGGGTAACCGCCAGCGGCCAATACGATACCGACGCTCGGACGTGGATCCCACTGTGCTTCGACCTTGTCCAGCGCTTGCGCCAGGGCCGCTTCGACCAGCAACACCAGGCTCGACTGCAAACGCAGCATCACCGGTTGGGTCTCAGGATCGCCGAAACGGCAGTTGAACTCGATAACTTTTGGGTTACCAGCCTTGTCGATCATCAAGCCGGCATAGAGGAAACCGGTGTAAACATTGCCTTCCTCGGCCATGCCGCGCACGGTTGGCCAGATCACCAGGTCCATGACCCGCTGATGGACTTCGGCGGTGACGACCGGTGCCGGGGAGTAGGCGCCCATGCCGCCGGTGTTCGGACCGGTGTCGCCGTCGCCGACGCGTTTGTGGTCCTGGCTGGTGGCCATCGGCAGCACGTTCTTGCCGTCGACCATGACGATGAAGCTGGCTTCTTCGCCGTCCAGGAACTCCTCGATGACCACGCGGGAGCCGGCATCGCCAAACGCGTTGCCAGCGAGCATGTCGCGCACCGCGTCTTCAGCTTCAGCCAATGTCATGGCCACGATCACGCCTTTGCCGGCGGCCAGGCCATCGGCCTTGATCACGATCGGTGCGCCTTTTTCACGCAGATAAGCCAGGGCCGGCTCGATCTCGGTGAAGTTCTGGTAGTCGGCGGTCGGGATCTTGTGACGCGCCAGGAAATCCTTGGTAAAGGCTTTCGAGCCTTCCAGTTGCGCGGCACCTGCGGTCGGGCCGAAGCAATCCAGGCCACGGGAGCGGAACAGGTCGACAACGCCTGCAACCAGCGGCACTTCCGGGCCGACGATGGTCAGGGAAACGTTTTTCTCCGCGAAATCTGCAAGCTGCTCGAGGGCCAGCACGTCGATGGCGACGTTCTCGCACTTGGCTTCAATGGCGGTGCCTGCGTTGCCCGGGGCAACGAACACTTTTTGCACGCGCGGATCCTGAGCCACTTTCCAGGCCAGGGCGTGTTCACGGCCACCGCTGCCAATGATCAAAACATTCATTTCAAAAACCTCGGATGACGCTAATTCTGTTTTGGAACCTAAAGCGCTTCACGCCGTAGGAGGTCGCAATGAAGCCGGTAGATGCAAGGCGGAGTCGACCTCGATGAGCGGAGTTGCCTTTTGGCAATGAGCATCATCGAGGTCGGCTCCAACGCAGCAGGTACCGGGTTCAGTGCGGCCGTTGTCTTATTAGTGACGGAAGTGGCGCATGCCGGTGAAGACCATGGCGATGCCGGCTTCATCAGCTGCCGCAATCACTTCGTTATCACGCATCGAGCCACCTGGCTGGATCACCGCAGTGATACCGACCTTGGCTGCGTTGTCGATGCCGTCGCGGAACGGGAAGAACGCATCCGACGCCATGACCGCGCCCTGCACTTGCAAGCCGGCATGTTCAGCCTTGATCGCGGCGATACGCGCGGAGTTCACGCGGCTCATCTGGCCGGCGCCGACACCGATGGTCTGACGGTTCTTGGCGTAGACGATGGCGTTGGACTTGACGTACTTGGCGACTTTCCAGGCGAAGATCAGGTCGTTGATTTCCTGCTCGGTTGGCGCGCGCTTGGTCACCACTTTCAGATCTTCGCTGCCGATCATACCGATGTCGCGGCTCTGTACCAGCAAACCGCCGTTGACGCGTTTGTAGTCCCAGGCTGGAACGCGGTCAGCCGACCACTCGCCGCAGGCCAGCAGGCGTACGTTGGCTTTGGCGGCCACGATGGCGCGGGCTTCTGCGCTGACGGATGGGGCGATGATCACTTCGACGAACTGACGCTCGACGATGGCCTTGGCGGTTTCAGCATCCAGCTCGCGGTTGAACGCGATGATGCCGCCGAACGCCGACTCGGTGTCGGTGGCGTAGGCCAGCTCGTAGGCTTGACGGATGCCGCCTTCGGCGTCCGGGCTCACGGCCACGCCGCACGGGTTGGCGTGCTTGACGATCACGCAGGCCGGCTTGACGAAGCTCTTCACGCATTCCAGCGCGGCGTCGGTGTCGGCCACGTTGTTGTACGACAGCTCTTTGCCTTGCAGTTGGGTCGCGGTGGCGATGCCGACTTCGGCAGGCTTGGCTTCAACGTAGAACGCCGCGCTCTGGTGCGGGTTCTCGCCGTAGCGCATTTCCTGAGCCTTGATGAACTGGCTGTTGAAGGTGCGCGGGAATTCGCTGCGGCCGGAGGTCGAGAGGGTTTCAGCCGCCTGGTTCACGGTGCCCATGTAGTTGGCGATCATGCCGTCGTAGGCGGCGGTGTGTTCGAAGGCCTTGAGCATCAGGTCGAAACGCTGAGCGTAGGTCAGGCCGCCGGCCTTGAGGCTTTCCAGAACGTTGGCGTAATCGCTGGCATTCACCACGATGGCCACGTCTTTGTGGTTTTTTGCCGCCGAACGGACCATGGTCGGGCCGCCGATGTCGATGTTCTCGATGGCAGTCGGCAGGTCGCAGCCTGGCTTGTTGATGGTGGCTTCGAACGGGTACAGGTTGACCGCTACCAGATCGATCGGCTTGATGCCGTGCTCGCTCATGATGGCGTCGTCGATACCGCGACGACCAAGGATCCCGCCGTGGATTTTCGGGTGCAGGGTTTTCACCCGGCCGTCCATCATTTCTGCGAAACCGGTGTAATCCGCGACTTCCACTGCGGCAACACCATTGTCGCGCAGCAGCTTGAACGTCCCGCCGGTGGAGAGGATCTCTACGCCCAGGGCTTCGAGCTCTTTGGCGAATTCAAGGATCCCGGTCTTGTCGGAAACGCTGATCAAGGCGCGGCGGATCGGCAGGCGGGTAGTCTGGTCGGTCATCTCAATTTCCATCAAAAGCAAAGGAGTCAGCAAAAAAGGCGACCGGTTTTACGTGGGCGCCTTTCTGGTTTGATTGAATGCTTACAGCAAATCGTACTGCTTGAGTTTCTTGCGCAGGGTGCCCCGGTTCAGTCCGAGCAGCTCACTGGCCTTGGTCTGGTTGCCCTTGACGTAGTTCATCACGCATTCGAGCAGGGGGGCCTCGACTTCGGAGAGCACCAGGTTGTACACATCCGTGACGGCAGCGCCCTCAAGGTGGGCGAAATAATTGTGCAGCGCCTTCTCGACACTCCCGCGAAGGGTCTGACCTTCTTCGCTCGGGGTATTGAGGTGCTGTTTCAAATTCACGTTGTCGCTCACGGGTGTTGTTCCACTCACTAAAGTCTCGGTCATCATCGTCATGCGGCCACCCCTTCTCCGTCCCCTGTCAGGCTCTTGTAACGTTCGGCGAAGAAGCCTCGAACGTAGGCGCATTGTGCTTCCGTATCTTCCAAACGATTGAAGTGGGCGCGAAACTCCCTGGCGCCCGGCAAGGTTGCGAGATACCAGCCCACATGCTTGCGAGCTATGCGCACGCCCATGACGTCGCCATAGAAGGCATGCAGCGCGGCCAGATGCTCAAGCAGAATACATTCCACCTCGATCAGTTCCGGTGCCGGGAGTTTTTCGCCGGTACGCAGATAATGGTCGATCTCACGAAAAATCCATGGCTGCCCCTGGGCAGCCCGGCCCACCAACAGGCCATCGGCACCGGTCGCGTCGAGCACGTACCGGGCTTTCTCGGGCGAATCGATATCGCCATTGGCGAAGACCGGAATCGACACCGCCTGCTTGATCGCGGCAATGGTGTCGTACTCGGCTTCCCCGGTGTACAGGTCGGCGCGCGTGCGGCCATGTACGGCCAACGCCGTGATGCCTGCCTGTTCGGCGATCTTCGCCACCGTCAGACCGTTCTTGTTCGCCCGGTCCCAGCCGGTGCGGATCTTCAGGGTGACCGGCACATCGACCGCAGCCACCACGGCCTGCAGGATCTCGGTCACCAATGCTTCATCTTTCAACAGTGCGGAACCGGCGGCCTTGTTGCAGACCTTCTTCGCCGGACAGCCCATGTTGATATCAATAATCTGTGCGCCCAGCTCGACGTTGGCCCGGGCCGCATCCGCCAGCATCTGCGCATCTCCGCCGGCGATCTGTACCGAGCGGGGCTCGGGATCGCCTTCGTGGATCATGCGCATCCGCGATTTGCGGGTGTTCCACAAGCTCATGTCGCTGGTGACCATTTCCGAGACTACAAGTCCTGCGCCCAATCGTTTGCACAGCTGACGAAAGGGCTGGTCGGTGACGCCCGCCATGGGGGCGAGGATCAAGCCGTTGTGCAATGTATATGGACCGATGCGTACCGCCGACATAGGACTTCCCTGTTGTGGGGCCGGATCATGAGAGTTCGAAAAAGGGTTGGCATGATACCCGCTCTCGATGACTGGATAAAGGCTGAATTGAACAAAATCTGAACAACTAATTCGTTATCGCCAGCGGTTTGGTTTGAACGGTCAAAGTCAGGAAACCGCCGTCAAGCCTGCAACGCTTGAGTGTTTTACTCGGGCGAATGGAAGCTCAGGCTGTAGTTCACCGCTTTGGGGCCTGGGTCGAGAATGTCCAGCGCGATGTGGATCGGCGTTTGCGGCGGCATTTCGGACAGGCCTTCGAGATCGCCGTTGAGGTACTCGCCGGGCTTGAAGCGACGGCTGGCGATCAGGTGGCCGTTGAGGTCGGCAAAGCGCAGCTCCAGCAGCGGGAACGGCTGGGAGAAGGGCGCACGGTTATAAATGATGGCATCGACCACCAGCGCCCCGTTGAAGTCCGGGTGGCTGCGGACCACCAGATTGCTGCTTTTGACTTTCGCGATGTCGACCTTGGACGGCACTGTGCAACCGATGTGCGGGCACAGTTGCTGGAACCACGGACGATACTGGTCCTGGCGCGCCAGTTCGTCGAAGTGGTAGGCGACGTACTGGCCAACGAGGCCGGCGGCACCGATCAGGATCAGCAGCAGCCAGAAAAAGCGCCGACCCCAGGGGGAGCGGCGTTTTTGCCAATCCAGTTGCAACGGATCGTCGGTCAGGTCCTGTAGCACTTCAGCGCGCATGGCCGGTTCGCTGCGTTCGCGTCGCTTGCGCAGGGGCTCGACGGAGGGCAGGTCATCTTCGATCTCATCGTCATCGGTTTTCGCCGACAGGCTGCCAAAAGGGATCGGGGCGTCGAGCGGGTCGTGCAGGCGCAGCTGCTGTATCTCGGGCTCATCGTCCAGTGGCACGGGCTCCATGGACAGCGAAGGCTCGGTGCGCGAGTGTTTGCTTGGCTCGATCGTCGGTTCGACCATCGGTGATGGCGTCTGCGCGTCGGCGGCTTGCGCACGATCGGCGGCCGACTCACTGAAGAGACTGTCGGGCCAAGGGGCTTCGTCGTGTTCGGTGCTGTCGCGACGAGCACTGAGGCTGTCTTCGCGGGGGTGACCGAACTCCGTCGTCGGCTGGATTTCCCGCTGTTCGAGCCGGGCGAGTTCTTCGTCCAGGTCCAGGCTGTCCAGGTCCATCTCGGCCGCGGTCCATTGCTTTTGGCTGATGGCCCGCTGCACGGGCGGTTCTACGGGCGCCGATGCAGCCGGTTTTACCGCTTCCTTGCCGGCCCGTTGCTCAAGCAACTGCCTGGCGGCGTTGAACACCTGCAAGCACGAGCCGCAACGAACCACCCCACGGGCCACGCTCAACTGAGCGTGGCTGACGCGGAAGCTGGTTTGGCAATGCGGGCATTGGGTGACGAAGCTATCGGTCATGCGGCAATCCGGTTTATGCAGGCGCTCATTCTAGCGCCGACGGCCAGTGATGCGTACCCAGCCGTCGCGATTGGCGATCGGATCCAGATCGAAGTCCCGGGCATAGGCAGCGGCAACCTCTTCGCCCTGTTCGGCGAGGATACCCGACAGTGCCAGGCGACCGCCGGACTTGACCAGGCTGGACAGTTGCGGCGCCAGGGAAACCAGCGGGCCGGCGAGGATATTGGCGACCAGTACGTCGGCTTGAACCTGCGGCAAATCTTCCGGCAGATAGAGCGGGAACAGCTCGTCGGCAATGTTGTTGCGTCCGGCGTTGTCGCGGGAGGCCTCCAGGGCTTGCACATCGATATCGGTGCCGACGGCTTGTTTGGCGCCCAGCAACAGGGCGGCAATCGCCAGAATCCCCGAGCCGCAGCCGAAATCCAGCACGTTGCAGTCTTTCAGGTCCTGGCCATCGAGCCATTCCAGGCACAGCGCGGTGGTCGGGTGAGTGCCGGTGCCGAACGCCAGGCCCGGGTCCAGCAGCAGGTTCACCGCGTCAGGCTCAGGGGCGGCGTGCCAGCTCGGGACAATCCACAGGCGCTGGCCGAAGCGCATCGGCTGGAAGCCATCCATCCAGCTGCGTTCCCAGTCCTGGTCTTCGATCACTTCGCTGTGATGCTCGGGCAGCGGGCTGCCGGTCAGCAACTCCAGGTGGGCCAGCACGCTGGCGGCGTCAGTGCCGCCTTCGAACAAGGCCAGCAGGTGTGTGTGCGACCACAGCGGGGTGGTGTTGAGTTCCGGCTCGAAGATCGGCTGATCTTCGGCGTCCATGAAGGTCACCGATACGGCGCCCACTTCAAGGAAAGCGTCTTCGTAGGTTTCGGCTTGTTCTGGGCTGATGGCGAGACGGACTTGCAGCCAAGGCATGGCGGGCACCTTTGAAAAATATAGATTGCAGCCTAGCGGGCTGCGAGAAGCGCGCAAGTTTACGCGAGCGCGCGGCAGAAGACGACCGGGTTGCCATCCAATAGCGGAGACGTCGGTATCTGTGGCGAGGGAGCTTGCTCCCGCTGGAGCGCGAAGCGGTCCCAAAATGGCAGATACGGCTCTGTCTGACACAACTCGGATGAATGGTCTTGCGGCTGCTGCGCAACCGAGCGGGAGCAAGCTCCCTCGCCACAAGGTTTCCGGGCGGCATCTCCAGAAACAACAAAGCCGCCCGAAGGCGGCCTTGTCATGTTCCGGCTGAAGCTTAGTGCTTCTCGCCAGCCAGCTTGTGCTCGAGGTAGTGAATGTTCACCCCCCCTTTGCAGAAGCCTTCGTCACGGGTCAGATCACGGTGCAGCGGGATGTTGGTCTTGATCCCGTCGACAACGATCTCGTCCAGCGCATTACGCATGCGCGCCATGGCTTCGTCACGGGTTGCGCCGTAGGTGATCAGCTTGCCGATCAACGAGTCGTAGTTCGGCGGAACGGCATAGCCACTGTACAGGTGCGAATCGACGCGAACGCCGTTGCCGCCTGGTGCGTGGAAATGCTTGACCGTGCCTGGGCTCGGCATGAACGTTTTCGGGTCTTCGGCGTTGATCCGGCATTCCAGCGCGTGACCGCGGATGACCACGTCATCCTGGGTGAACGACAGCTTGTTGCCGGCGGCGATGCTGAGCATCTCCTTGACGATGTCGATGCCGGTGACCATTTCCGATACCGGGTGCTCTACCTGGACACGAGTGTTCATCTCGATGAAGTAGAAGCGGCCGTTCTCGTACAGGAACTCGAAAGTGCCGGCGCCACGGTAGCCGATGTCGATGCAAGCCTTGACGCAACGGGCGAGGACTTCCTCGCGCGCGTTCTCGTCGATACCCGGTGCCGGCGCTTCTTCGAGAACCTTCTGGTGACGACGTTGCAGCGAGCAGTCGCGGTCGCCCAGATGGATGGCGTGGCCCTGACCGTCGGAAAGCACCTGAACTTCCACGTGACGTGGGTTGGTCAGGAATTTTTCCAGATAGACCATCGGGTTGCCGAACGCTGCGCCCGCTTCGGAGCGGGTCAGTTTCGCCGAGGAGATCAGGTCTTCTTCTTTGTGCACCACGCGCATGCCACGACCACCGCCGCCGCCAGCGGCTTTGATGATCACCGGATAACCGACTTCGCGACCAATGCGCAGAGCGGTTTCTTCGTCTTCAGGCAGTGGGCCGTCGGAGCCCGGAACGGTTGGAACGCCAGCGGCGATCATGGCGTGCTTGGCCGATACCTTGTCGCCCATCAGGCGGATGGTATCGGCTTTCGGGCCAATGAACGCGAAACCGGAGTTCTCGACCTGTTCGGCAAAGTCGGCGTTTTCCGCAAGGAAGCCGTAGCCTGGGTGAATGGCGGTAGCGCCGGTCACTTCAGCAGCGGCGATGATGGCCGGAATGTGCAGGTAGGAGTGAGCGGCGGAGGCCGGACCGATGCAGACGGATTCGTCTGCCAGGCCCAGGTGCATCAGCTCTTTGTCGGCCTTGGAGTAAACGGCGACGGTCTTGATGCCCATTTCCTTGCAGGCACGCAGAATCCGCAGGGCGATCTCACCGCGGTTGGCGATCAGAACTTTTTCCAACTTCGCAGTCATCAAAGGCTCTCCGCGATTCAAACGATGGTGAACAGCGGTTGGTCGTACTCAACCGGCTGGCCGTCTTCGACGAGGATGGATTCGATCACACCGCTGGCTTCAGCTTCGATGTGGTTCATCATCTTCATGGCTTCGACGATGCACAGGGTGTCGCCTTTCTTCACGGTCTGGCCAACTTCAACGAAGGATGGCGAGGACGGCGAAGATTTGCGATAGAACGTGCCGACCATCGGCGAACGGGCAACATTGCCGTTCAGCGTTGGAGCCGCTGGAGCCGCAGGCGCAGCGGCAGCAACCGGAGCGGCGGCAGCAACTGGAGCCGGTGCCGGCGCATGCATCGGAGCCGGTGCATAGTACTGCTGAGCCGGCGTCTTGCTGTGACGGCTGATGCGTACGGACTCTTCGCCTTCCTTGATCTCAAGCTCGTCGATGCCGGACTCTTCCAGCAATTCGATCAATTTCTTAACTTTACGGATATCCATGAATCATCAACTCCCAAGGGTCGGTCAGGGGCGTTTAACGCTTGTTGTTCAAGCCGTTGCCTGTCTTTCAAGCTGCTCTAGTGCGGCCTCCAGGGCCAGTCGATAACCGCTGGCGCCAAGGCCGCAGATCACTCCCACCGCTACATCGGAGAAGTAAGAGTGATGGCGGAAAGGTTCGCGTTTATGCACGTTAGACAAATGCACTTCGATGAATGGGATGCTCACCGCCAGCAGCGCGTCACGTAACGCGACACTTGTATGCGTAAAAGCTGCTGGATTGATCAGAATGAAGTCCACACCTTCGCCGCGAGCAGCGTGGATGCGGTCAATCAATTCGTACTCGGCGTTGCTTTGCAGGTAAAGCAAATGGTGGCCGGCATTGCGCGCCCGCTGTTCCAGGTCCTGGTTGATTTGTGCCAGGGTGGTTGCACCATAGACGCCCGGTTCCCGGGTGCCGAGCAGGTTCAGGTTAGGGCCGTGCAAAACCAATAGGGTCGCCATCTGCTGCTCCTTTGTGATCCGTGTGCAATTGTCAGAACCCGGCGACTATGCCGCAAAGACTTTGTGACTGTCCAGTTCTATGCAATAGGCAGCACGATGGCCGATGTTTGCGCGAAATATGTGACCGGGTGATTAAATCCGGTCATTTGCTTTCGCAACACGTTCGGCGAAGTCCGTGGCGTTTATCTCGCCGATCACTCGCACATCGGTGCGTTCGACGCCGTCCCTGCCGAAAAACATCAGCGCCGGAGGGCCGAACAGCTTGTAGCGGTCGAGCAGGGCGCGCTGTTCGGTGTTGCTGGCGGTGATGTCGAAACGGATCAGTCGATAGCCTTTGAGACGTTCGACGACGTTGGCATCGTTGAGCACTTCGTGTTCGATGACTTTGCAACTGATGCACCAGTCGGCGTACCAGTCGAGCAGCAGCGGCGTGCCGGAGGATTTGGCTTCGGCGAGGACGCGATCCAGTTCGGCTGGAGTGCTGATGGTTTGCCAGGTGCTGGCGATTGGCGCTTGCTGCTCGTTGCTGGCGACGAGGCGCGGCTGGCCAATGGGGTTGAATGGATCGGACTGACCGCTGAACGCGCCGTACCAACAGGCCAGTGCATAAAACAGCAGAAACATCCCCAGCAATTGCCCCAGGCGTTTTCTCGGCGGCTTATAGACAAACTCCAGCGCGCCCATGAACAAACCGACGCCACCGGCGAGCAAGCCGATCAACAGTAAAGTGATCTGGCCTGGCAATACTCGGCTGAGCAAACCGATCGCCAGCCCCAGCAAGAGCACACCAATCGCGTTTTTCACGTAGATCAGCCACGGCCCGCTTTTCGGCAACCAGGCCGCGCCGCCAGTCGCCACCAGCAACAGCGGTGCGCCCATGCCCAGGCCAAGCATGAACAGTTTCAATCCGCCGCCCAAGGCATCGCCGCTGGCGCTGATGTACAGCAGCGCACCGGCCAGGGGAGCCGAGACGCAGGGCGAAACCAGCAGGCTCGACACCACGCCCAGCACCGCCGCGCCCCACAGTGAGCCACCTTCGGTGCGCCCGGCGATCCGGTCCAGGCGGCTGCTGATGGCGTAGGGAAGTTTCAGTTCGAACACCCCGAACATCGCCAAGGCAAACACTGCGAAAAACATCGCGAACGGCACCAGCACCCAGGCCGATTGCAAGCGCGCCTGAAGATTAAGCTGTGCGCCGAACATGCCCATCAATGCACCCAACAGGGCGAAGCAGATGGCCATCGGCAGCACATAAGCCAGCGACAGGTTGAAGCCACGTAAACCGCCAATCTGCCCGCGCAGGACTACCCCGGAGAGGATCGGCAGCATCGGCAGCACACAGGGGGTGAAGGTCAGGCCGAGGCCTGCGAGGAAGAACAGCGCCAGTTCGCGCCAGCCCCAGGCTGTGGTCGTGGCACCGCTGCCATCAATACTCAGGCGCTCGGTCTCGGGCGGGTAGCACAGGCCTTTGTCGGCGCAGCCCTGATAGGTCACGGCCAGCGTAAAGGCGCGGGAATCGGTGCGCGGCAGTTCTACATCGAGAATGCCGTGGTAAACCTCGACATCGCCGAAGTATTCATCGTGCTTTTGTTCGCCCTTGGGCAGTTGAGCCGCACCGAGGCCAACGTCGGCCGGATCTGCGCGAAACTGGAAGCGATGGCGGTAGAGGTAGTAACCCTCGGTGGCGACGAAACGCAGCTTGATCGATTGCGGCGTACTTTCTACCAGGCTCAACTGAAAGGCTTCGCGTACCGGCAGAAAGTCGGCGCTGTTGTTGATCGAACCCAGGGTGGAACTGGGGCGACTGTCCAGCAACCCGGCGGCGGAGGCCGGGAGGGCGAGCACTAAAAACAGCAGGCAGAGCAAACGGCGCATGACAATCTCGCGTATTGGAGGTGCGGGCATGATAGCTGAGTGTGCAATGTATGCGACTACGCCGATCTCCCGTAGGCGCTGCCAAAGGCTGCGATATTTTGACTTTGATCTTCAACGCTCGATCCACCGCCAGGATCAACATCAAATGATCGCAGCCTTCGGCAGCTCCTGCAGGGAGGTGTTTCAGTCAGGCTTCGGGCTTACTTTGTTGGTTGATCGCTGGAGTGTTTACACAAGTTGATTGTTACAGGGGTGTAGTGGTTACTGTTGGTATGTCGAAACAGCGTGCTGCTGTGATACTCGTAGACTTCCTGGTTGGTCGATACATTGATAGTTGAACCTTGGATATCGACCTTTATGGCTGGATCTCGGGTGACTAAAAACGGACCAGCGGTCTTGAGTTCAGACGCTATTTGCTCGTTGGATGTCAGTTCGCGATAGACATAGTATCGATAGCTGAACGGTACTGTTGCTCCGCCTCGATCATCCTTGACGCCGTAGATGAAGCCGTTTTCGCCAAGGGGCAGTTTGAGTACTACATCGGTCAGCACCGGGTTGCCGGAAGACATGAGCCATGTCCAGCCGATGTAAGCCAAGCATACAGCTAGCAGGGAGGAGGCGACGATTGTGTATGCAGTGTTTTTAGTAGTTCCTGAAACGGGCATACCTGACTCCCTTCTTGATCCATTCCTGATCCGCAGGATCATCGCCAAAAGGAGCCTCGCTCCACCAGCTTCCAAATTCTACTTTTGTCGTTTTTGCCTGTGTCTGGGCAAGGCCGGCGGCACGTAACAGAACATTCTCGGAAAACCCCGCAGCAATCCCGGTCGCGCCGTAATTGAAATTGCCAAAGGCTTCATAGTCAGGGGATAGCTTTTTGTAGTCCCAAGGGCCGCGATTTCTGACTTGGCTATAGAACCAGGAGTAAATGAATGCGGATCCCTCTTTCAAAACTTTTTTCTTGTGGAAGGCAATGGCCATGTTTTCCTCCACAGATACGCCTGGGGGCGACGTTGGAACTATCACGGGGCACTCCTGTGCACGCTCGATTGATTGAAGCGCTAAACTCTAGCATCAAAACGATGACTAAAAGCACCGTATAGATAAGCAGGAGTTTTCATACAAAAACTCAGGTGTCGATAATCTTGCTCGTTGGTAGCGTTCAGGCCCGAGCCCTTAAACCCGAAATGCCTGCACCGCTGTATGCAACTGCCCACCCAATGTCAGTAAATGTTCGCCTTGGCTGCGCCCTTCACCAATCCTCAGCAAGTTATCCCCACCCAATTGATGAATCCGCTCACTGTGATCACGGATTTCGCTGACAGCGCCGCTCTGCTGGGCAGTGACATCGGCGATGCGCACGGCGGTGTCGGAAATGGTCTGGATCGCTCCGACGATTTTATCCAGCGCACCGTCGGCGGCCTGGGCCTGGTTGGCCGTGGCTTCGGCGTGTTCGACCTGGGCGCGCATGCCTTCGACCGATTGTCGCGCGGCGGTTTGCAGGCCGGCGATCAGTGTCTGAATCTCGGCGGTGGCACCGGCGGTGCGCTGCGCCAGTGAACGAACCTCTTCGGCCACCACCGCAAATCCCCGGCCCATCTCCCCGGCGCGGGCCGCCTCGATGGCGGCATTCAGCGCCAGCAGGTTGGTCTGGTCGGCAATCGAGCGAATCACCGTCAGCACGCCGCCGATAGTCGCCGACTCTTCGGCCAGATGTTCGATCATCTGCGCGTTGCCTTGCACTTCACCCACCAGCGCATGCAGCCCGGTGAGGCTCAGGCCGATGACCTTCTGACCATGCTCCACCGCCAGCCCTGCATGACGACTGGCGTCCGCGGCCTGGCTGGCATCACCGGCGACTTGTTGAATCGTTGCTTCGAGTTCACCGAGAGAGTCGCGGATCAGCGCGGTGTCGCCGGCCTGATGCTCGGCGCCGCTGTGCAGGTCATTGCTCAATTCGGCCAGCGTCCGGCTGCTGCCGGCGACTTGCTCGGCATTGAGGCGAATGGTCCCCACCAGGTCGACCAGATAGGCACGCAAGCGATTGAGCGAAGCTTGAATGTCATGCAGTTCGCGGTTGGTCGCACCCAGTTGAATGTCGCGACTGAAGTCGCCCTCGGCCCAGATCGAAAGGGCTGGTGCCAGATTGGTCAGGGTTCGGGCCAGGCGTCGCTGCAAGGTATCGATGAGCAAGGCGATCAGCAGAATCAGCCCGATCATCACGCCCTGCATCAGCCGCACTTCGCCCTGGATTTGCCCGTGCTGGGCGCGCACTACCGGTTCCAGCCCGGCGATGGCCTGCTGCACGGCGGTGATTTTCAAGTGAGTCGCGGCGCCGAGGTCGGCGCGTTTCTGGATCTGTTCGCGCGTACGTGCCAGTTCAGTCGGGTAGCGGGTGAGCAGGCTGTTGAGTTCGCGCTTGAGGCTGACGCCGGCGTCTTCGGCGACGGCTTTCTCGGTGTTCTCCAGGCCCATCATGGCGGAGAAGTCATCGGTGTTCGATTCACTGCTGGCAGTCACCCCCAGCAGCGGCAAGCTGTTCAATTGTTCAGCCTGAACGCGGATGCTGGCGACTTCGCGCTCGACATCGGCGGCCAGTTCACTGCGCCCGCTGCTGACCAGTTTGTCCCGGGCCAAAGACAACTTGCCCAGATGCTGGGAAGCTGCGAGCAAAGGCGTCAGGTACGCCGCGTTGCCGTTGGCGTACTGGCTGAGCTGATCGAGGCTGGCACCGAGCTCGCGTTCAGCTTGCAACAGCAGGGCTTGTGGATCGCCGGCGAGTTTGCCGGCAGCCAGCAGGTCCGTCTTGCTGAACTCTTCCAGGCTCGACAGGCTGGGGTGCAAGGTATCGGCCAGGGGCGGAGGTAATTCGCCGAGCTCCTTTTGCAGGTTGTCGATGGTCTGGCTGGCGCTGCTCAGGCGCAGGGCATCGCCGCTGGCCAGGTAATCCTCGACGTTGCGCGCCACTTCATTTTGAAACTGCTGGGACAGGCCCAGGTAACGCTCCATCAACAGATAGGGGCGTTCCAGGGCTTTTTGCGACCACCAGAGGGTCGCGCCGAGGGCCACGCACACGGCGACCAGAAGGAGGGTATTGAGATTGGTCAACAGCTTCAGGCGCATTGCGGACTACCAACGGCAGAATGGTAAGTGCCTGAAGTTATTGCGTTTCTGTTACAGCGTTATGACCGAATCGGTCGATTCCGATGAAAAAGTGGCACTTTGCTTTGACTCCCGCGCGGCTTGCACGCGGTTGCGTCCGGCGTCCTTGGCGCGGTACAGCGCCTCGTCTGCCTGTGTGGCCATCATCAGGCTGTCGGAGCCTTCGTGCAGTTCGACGACGCCGGCACTGAAGGTGCACCAGAGGTCCTGGGGCTGCGCGGGGTAGTGAATTTCGGCAAAGCGCTGACGGATTTCATCGAGCACCTTGTAGGCCGATTCAATATCGGTGTCCGGCATGACGATGGCGAACTCTTCACCGCCGTAACGGCCGATGAAGTCGCTCTTGCGCAACCGTTGCTTGAGGAACAGCGCCAGGCTCTTGATCACCCGGTCGCCCATGGGATGGCCGTGGCTGTCGTTGACCCGTTTGAAGTGGTCGATGTCGAGCATCGCAAAGCTCAGCGGCTTGTTTTCGCGACGGGCACGGAATGAACAGTCTTCGAGCAGCTGCAGGATATGGGTGTGGTTGTACAAGCCAGTCAGGCTGTCGCGCACCATCCGCGCTTTCAGATTGCGCGCCCGCGCCGCGCGGTTGCGCACGGTGGTGATCAGGTGGCGCGGCTTGATCGGTTTGGTCAGGAAGTCGTCGCCGCCCTCACTCATGGCGTCGAGCTGCTTGTCCAGATCGTCTTCGGCCGACAGATAAATGATCGGCACGCTGACATAGCGGTCGTTATGGCGGATCACCTTGGCCAGTTCCGTACCGGTGCAGGCCGGCATGTACATGTCGAGGATGATCAGGTCCGGCTGGAAATCCGCCAGCTCGGCCATGGCCTGGATCGGTTCGATCAAGGTCCGCGTGACGATCCCGGCGCTGTTGAGCAGGCGTTCGGTGTGCAAGGCCTGTGCGCGGGAGTCGTCGATGATCAGCACTTTATAAGGTTCGTACTGGGCGACGCAGGTCAGCACTTCGATCTTTTCCAGCAGGCTCGAGGCTTCGAGGGTGCCGGTGAGAAACTCCTGGCCGCCGGCGCGCACGGCGGCGAGGCGGGTCGGGGTGTCGGTTTCGTGCAGGCTGAAAAACAACAGCGGCAAGGGCTGCTCCAAGCCTTGCTGGGCTTCGGCCGCCAGTTTCAGGCCGATGCCGGCGCCGCTGAAGTCGACGTCCATGACAATCGCCGCCGGTAAGCGCTCGACCATCGAGGCGCGGAACGCGGCGACGCTGTCGAGGGCTTGGGCGCTGAGCCCGAAGAATTCAAGTTGCTTGGCCAGCCGTTCGGCCCGGTCGTGATCCTGCAGCATCACGTAGATCGGTTTGCGCAGCGGCGGCAGGAAGGTGTGTTCGAGCTGATCGCCATGGCGCAGGCCGGTGCGGGACAAGCGCTGCATCAGGCGGTTGAGGTCAGTGATCAATCCGCTGCTCAGGCGTCCGCGATTGGCGTCGACGGCCTCCAGCGACTGGCCGATATGACGGGCCAGCAGGGTGTGTTCCGGTTGTTCGAAACGTTCGGCAAAGCGCAGCAGGCGCAGATTGGCCTCGCTCAGCTCCGACAGGTCGGTGATGGACCATTCATTGCGTTGCAGACGTTGCCATATCTCAAGAATCTGACGTGCCTGATGAATTACCCGCTGGGCAAAGTGGTGCTTGAGGCGCTCACGGCTGGGGTCTTCTGGCTCGGTCATATCCTGACTACTAGTTAGGGTGCATGCTGAGATCGACTGGTGGCTCTATGCTAGCATCTCTTTTCAATTGCATGAGTGTCCTGCGTCAATAATCTGCAAAGCGACATCATTCAGTTCCCGACCGACTGGTCGCATAGGCTCAAGGCTGTGCTTCATTTATAGTGATGGCTTCGATTGCAGTCATTGTATGGCTCGCTGTGTCCCGCAGGATTTAATGCGCGGCAAATAAGGCACGATGGCGTAGGGTTGTAGTCGAACCGATGAACTCAAGTGATTGAAAGGATATCGCCATGCTGGACTGGAAGAACCGCACGGGCAGCGCGCCTGAGCGTGCCGCTGAACCGAAATCGGCCACCCGCAGTTATTTTGGTGGCCTGTTGTTCAGCCGGGCGCTGGCCACTCTGATTTGCCTTTACTTGTTGGTGGCTATCGCGCTGGGCTGGTACTGGAGCCAGGAACCCGCGCTGTTCCCGGTTCAGCAGAATGCCCAGATGGCAGCTGAGAAAGAAGGTAAGCAGATGGTGGTCGGGTACACCACGGTGGAAACCCTCAAGACCGTCGCCGGTACCTTGCTGACCAAACCGGGTGGCTATATTTCCAACGACCGTTTCCCGCCGGGCCTGTGGATGGACAACATGCCGAGCTGGGAATATGGCGTGCTGGTCCAGGTCCGCGACCTGAGCCGTGCGCTGCGTAAAGACTTCGCCCGTTCCCAGTCGCAGTCCGCCGAAGACGCCGATTTGGCCAAGGCCGAGCCGCGCTTCAACTTCGACAACAAGAGCTGGGTGTTGCCATCCAGTGAGTCCGAGTATCAGGAAGGCATCAACTCCCTGAGCCGCTATCAGGCACGCCTGTCGGGGCCTGACCAGAAGAGCGCGCTGTTCTACGCCCGCGCCGACAACCTGAACAACTGGCTGGGTGATGTAGGGACCCGTCTGGGCTCGCTGTCGCAACGGCTGTCGGCCAGCGTTGGTCGGGTCAAGCTCAACACTGCGCTGAAAACCGAAATCCCGGCGCTCGGCCAGGTGCCGCAGGTTGACGAAGAAGTCGTTGAAACCCCGTGGATGCAGATCGATAACGTGTTCTACGAAGCCCGTGGTCAGGCCTGGGCATTGTCCCATCTGCTGCGCGCCATCGAAGTCGACTTCGCCGATGTGCTGGCGAAGAAAAACGCTACGGTCAGCGTGCGCCAGATCATCCGTGAGCTGGAGGCTTCGCAAGAGCCGGTCTGGAGCCCGATGATCCTCAACGGCAGCGGCTTCGGTGTGCTGGCCAACCACTCGCTGGTCATGGCCAATTACATCTCCCGGGCCAACGCCGCGGTGATCGACTTGCGTCAACTGCTCAATCAGGGCTGAGTCATGGTAGATAGCGCTAAAGAGGCCGCCCACCGCGCGGCCTCCGATGCCGAACAGATCGCCTGGGTCGACGAGCGGGACAACCTGCTCGGCGCCCTGGTGCGCTCCGACCTGCGTGAGCGTGGGCTGATCGGGCGCGGCACCTACATCATGCTGTTCAATTCTGCCGGTGAGCTGTGCGTTCACCGGCGCACCCTGAGCAAGGCGATTTATCCCGGTTATTGGGACGTGGCGGCCGGCGGCATGGTGCTGGCCACCGAGACCTACGCCGAATCGGCGGCCCGTGAGCTGGAAGAAGAGCTGGGGGTGAGCGGTGTGGAACTGACCGCCCACGATCACTTTTTCTTCGAGGACACCGGCAACCGGCTCTGGTGTTCGGCGTTTTCGGCGGTGTGGGACGGCCCATTGATCCTGCAGCCGGAAGAGGTGCTGGAAGCGCGCTTTATCCCGATCGATCAGGTCCTGCTGGAAATCCAGCAAAAGCCGTACTGCCCGGACTCTTTGGCAGCCCTGAAGCGCTATCTTCGCGCCCAAGGGGATGACGTCGCAAAAGAGCTGTAAATTGGCGCCGATTGGCTCTTAGCAAGTCGGCTTTTTGCCGTTACACTGCGCGACCTTTTCAAGCTGAACCGGCAGTGCCCGGCTCAGTAGCGCTGCCCCTGCCTGAGTGGGGCTTCGCGGTCGATAACCTTGCCCAAGGTTGCGATCAGTCTTTGTCCTCCCAAGAGGATTGCCGGTGGCCAAAAAAGCCGCATCCTTCGCCGCCCTTGGTGGCCTGGTATTTTCCACCGACGCAGGTCGTCATTGCCCGGAATGCAGTAAACCGGTGGATGCCTGCATCTGCAAACAAACCGTTATCCCGGCCGGCGACGGCATCGCTCGCGTGCGACGCGAAAGCAAGGGCCGTGGCGGCAAGACGGTGACGACCATCACCGGCGTGCCGCTGGCCGAAGACGCGCTCAAGGAACTGGCCACCACGTTGAAGAAACGTTGTGGGACCGGTGGGGCGTTGAAAGACGGGATCATCGAAATCCAGGGCGATCATGTCGAGCTACTCTTGGCTGAGCTGATCAAACACGGTTTCAAAGCGAAGAAGTCCGGCGGCTAGCAGCCTCTGTGAAAACCACCCGCGGCTTGATCCAGTCCTGATTTCATTCTGGTCTGGCGTCGTCTCCATGGTTTTCACAGAGCCTGTTCATGACCGGTTTCTAAACTCACTGCGGTCAGCGAGGTCTACCCCCTCGTTGACGAAACGTCATTTTCATTCTTTAGACTGCGCCGGCCTGAACTCAAGGCGACGCTCTATGACTTCTTTATAGGGGACTTCGATGTCCGTAAGACGCACACGCAAAGACGATGGCAGCCAATGGACAGTAGCGGACAGCCGCAGTGTTTACGGGATTCGCCATTGGGGGGCCGGGTATTTCGCGATCAATGACGCCGGTCGCGTCGAAGTTCGTCCGAACGGCCCGACCAGTTCGCCTATCGACCTGTTCGAGCAAGTCGACCAACTGCGCAAAAGCGGTTTGTCCTTGCCGCTGCTGGTGCGTTTCCCAGACATCCTGCAAGACCGCGTGCGTCAGCTGACCGGTGCGTTCGACGCCAACATCGAGCGCCTGGAATACCAGAGCAAGTACACCGCGCTGTACCCGATCAAGGTCAACCAGCAGGAAGCGGTGATCGAGAACATCATCGCCACCCAGAACGTATCGATCGGTCTGGAAGCCGGCTCCAAGCCTGAGCTGCTGGCGGTACTGGCGCTGGCGCCGAAGGGCGGCACCATTGTCTGCAACGGTTACAAGGACCGTGAGTTCATCCGTCTGGCGCTGATGGGCCAGAAGCTGGGCCACAACGTGTTCATCGTGATCGAGAAAGAATCCGAAGTCGGTCTGGTGATCGAAGAAGCGGCGTCGCTCAAGGTCAAGCCTCAGGTCGGCCTGCGTGTGCGTCTGTCGTCCCTGGCGTCGAGCAAGTGGGCAGACACCGGTGGCGAAAAATCCAAGTTCGGCCTGTCGGCGGCGCAACTGCTGTCGGTGGTCGAGCGTTTCCGTGCCGCTGGCCTGGACCAGGGCATTCGCCTGCTGCACTTCCACATGGGTTCGCAGATCGCCAACCTGGCGGACTACCAGCACGGCTTCAAGGAAGCGATTCGTTACTACGGCGAACTGCGCAACCTTGGCCTGCCGGTCGATCACATCGACGTCGGCGGCGGTTTGGGCGTGGACTACGACGGTACTCACTCGCGTAACGCCAGTTCGATCAACTACGACATGGACGATTACGCCGGTGTCGTGGTCGGGATGCTTAAGGAATTCTGCGACGCGCAGAGCCTGCCGCACCCGAACATCTTCTCTGAAAGCGGCCGCTCCCTGACCGCCCACCACGCGATGCTGGTGGTGCAGGTGACCGACGTCGAGAAACACAACGACGACGTGCCGAAGATCGACAACAAGGAAGAACTGCCGGAAACCGTGCAGTGGCTGGTTGACCTGCTCGGCCCGACCGACATCGAAATGGTCACCGAGACCTACTGGCGCGCCACGCACTACATGAGTGACGTGGCCACCCAATACGCCGATGGCAAGCTGACCCTGGCGCAAAAAGCCCTGGCCGAGCAATGCTACTTCGCCGTTTGCCGCCGCCTGCACAACTCGTTGAAGGCCCGTCAGCGTTCCCACCGTCAGGTGCTCGACGAACTCAACGACAAGCTGGCCGACAAGTACATCTGCAACTTCTCGGTATTCCAGAGCCTGCCGGACACCTGGGCCATCGGCCAGGTCCTGCCGATCCTGCCGCTGCACCGTCTCGACGAAGAGCCGCTGCGCCGTGCAGTGCTGCAAGACTTGACCTGCGACTCCGACGGCAAGATCAAGCAGTACGTCGACGAGCAGAGCATCGAGACCAGCCTGCCGGTGCACGGTCTGAACGAGGGTGAAGACTACCTGCTGGGGATCTTCCTGGTCGGTGCCTACCAGGAAATTCTTGGCGACATGCACAACCTGTTCGGTGACACCGACTCGGTGAACATCTATCAGAATGCTGACGGCAGCGTGTACCACGCAGGTATCGAAACCCACGACACCATCGAAGACATGCTGCGTTACGTGCACTTGTCGCCGGAAGAGCTGATGACTCACTACCGCGACAAGTGCGCCAGTGCCCGCATCAGCGCCAGCGAGCGCACCCAGTTCCTTGATGCCTTGCGTCTGGGCCTGACCCGTTCGTCTTACCTGTCTTCTTGAGGTAGGGCACCGCGCCCATCAGGTTGTCTGAAATTTCTCCGTAGGTTGCGGAAATTTCAGATGACCTGGTGCGGGGCTTCTCTTTTGTCACGCGAAATAGCCCACATACCGAGCAATCCAAGCGATGTGGTCTTCTTTTCGCGTAGGTCATTTCCTAAGTTGTACTTCGGCACTCTACTCGGCCATGTCTCTCAGCGAGAATCCCCGGCCGCCCCTCCTGTAGAGAATCGCCGATGTTCGATTCAGTCAACGAGCCGTCATTTCGTCTGGATATAGCGGGTCTTGCCGACCCCTTTGAGGTCTTGACCTTTACCGGTAGTGAAGCGATCAGCGAGCCTTTTGCGTTCGACGTGGATCTACTGAACGATGACCCGACACTGGACCTTGCAAGCCTGCTGTACCGCTCGGCCTTTTTACACTTCGGGCCGCAGGGGGAGGGTATTCACGGACAGTTGCTTGGCCTCGTTCAACCCGGCCATGGCAATGAGCCCAGGCTTTGTCGTGTGCGTCTGGGCCCCAGGCTTGCTTGCCTGGCCCAGCGCTTCAATCAGCGAATTTTCAGCGATCGCTCGGTGCCGGACATTCTCGCCCAGGTTCTCAAGGAGCACGGCATTGCCGGCAAGGATCGTCGTTTCGACCTGAACGGCGATTACCCGTCCCGTGATTTCTGCACGCAGTACCGGGAGTCGGACCTGCAGTTTTTCCAGCGTCTATGCGCCCAGGAGCGGCTTCATTACTACTTCGAGCACCGTACACGCGGGCATTGTCTGGTCTTGGGCGACGGTCCGGGGCAGTTTCGCCGTGGCGAAGAGAGGGTCTTCGAGGATGTGAGCGAGCGACCGGGAGTGCATCAGTTCAAGCTTCATGGCTGCGGGCAGATTGCCGAGGGGCAGACGAACCTGCCAACGCTGCGCAGCGGTCAACTGATGCCGTTGTCCGGTCATCCGTATGCGGACTGGAATCGTCTCTGGCTAGTGACCCATGTCGAGCATCAGGGAGGACAACAGCCAGATTTTTTGTATCGCAACCAGCTGCGCGTCGTTGCGCAGGAGGTGCCTTACATCGCGGCTCATCCCGTTGTGAAACCCAGGATGCACAGCCTGCAAAGGGGATGGGTAGTCGACGTCGGTGAATCTCGCCCCGATCCCGGCAGATCGGTCGCCGTGCAGTTTGACTGGCTATATCAGGGCGAAGGCGCAGCCCCCAGCCACTGTTGGTTGCCGTTGTCTGGCGAGCTGGAAAGCGCGGGTGTCATGCCCTTGAGTGAGGGCACGCAAGTGCTGGTGAGCTTTATCGAAGGTGATCCTGATCAACCGTTGATCAGCGGATTTCTTCCCGGAGCACCGTCCAGCGCAGAGCCGGGCATGGTCGAGCTGCTATCCGCCTCGACCACTGAAGCCAGCCGCGCGGTTGATGGTTTATTGGGCTTGCTGCAATCCAGCGAACCCTTGGTACTCCTGTGTTTGCTGCCAGGTGGGGGCAGTTTCAGTCATTGCGCGCAATCCTTATGCACTTGCCGGGCAGCGACGCAGCTTGGCCAGAGCGGTGCGGCATGATTGCCGTTCAGGCGCCCGACTCGACCCCGCAATGGCTGTTGCTCGATGTGCCGGGCGTGCCTCAGGCCGGTGCGATGTTGCGGCAACAGTTTGCTCATGTCCGATGGTTCTGGCTGTTCGAAGGCAGCGAGTTTCATCCGTTGCGTGAGCACGGGCCAGTGTTGGTCGACCTTCGCGAATGCCCGGCACTCGCCGAGCTGTACTCAAGTGAGCCGCATACATGGGGCGGGTTGCTGCTGGTCAGTGAAGCCTCTTCATCACAACTGCTGGAGCATTTGCGCCGCATGCTCACTGTCACCTTCAGCCTGCATCACCGGGCCTTGTTGAGTTACTACAACCCTCAAACGGCGAGTTACTTTTTCGATGCCTGCGATGCGCAGGAGCTGAGTCGCTGGCTCGGTCCGATCGATCAGTTACGCTGGTTCGGCGGCACTTGGGCCGATCGGGCCATTGGCTGTCTGGGCTGGCAACAGTTGTTCAATCCACGGCTTGCCGTCAGGCCGCTGGCCATCGAAGAAAACCTCAGCTCGCGTCAGCGAGACAGCTTGCAGACCTGCCTGCTGGAGCAGCATGCCTGGCGCTGGAGCCGATCCACCGGCACCGACTACAACAGCTTGTGGGCTCACCTGCAGGAAGGGCTGGCGCTGGGTTTCAGTGAGCGCCCGGTGCTCGATGGCTGGTTATGGCTGCGCTTGCAGCACCCTGATGCCGTGCCGGGGCAGTCGTTATCGGGAACCACCCAGCAGGAGCGTCTCGATAGCCTGCGCAACCTGTGGCAGAACGATCAACCCTGAACGGGTTGAAGGTATGTCGCTCGTCATCCTTTTAACCAGCCGTCGTTCTTGCGCAAGTACCAGGCGAATGTGCCAAGGGTCAGGCTGCGCAGCACCATGAACAGCAGGAAGGTTATCCACAGTCCATGGTTGCCCAAGCCTTGCAGTATCCAGGCGAAGGGCAGTAGCAGGATCACGGTCAACAGCATGCCGTTGCGCATTTCCCGGGCGCGGGTGGCGCCGATGAACAGGCCGTCGAGCAGGTAACTCCAGACCGCAATCAGCGGCAGCGCGGCGAGGTACGGCAGGTAGATGAAGGCGGTGTCGCGCACGCTCTGGATGTTGGTCTGCATCTGGATGAACAGGTGCCCGGCGAACAGAAACAGCAAGGCAAACCCCAGGCTTGCCAGCAACGACCAGCCGCACGCCACCACCAGTGAGCGGCGCAGGGCATCACGGTCGCGAGCACCGATGGCGTGTCCGCACAGGGCTTCCACGGCGTGGGCCAGACCGTCCAGCGCATGGGCGGTCAGCAGCAGGCCGTTGAGCAGCAGCGCATTGGCGGCGACCGTGGCATCGCCCAGTCGTGCACCCTGCACGGTGATCAGGAAGAACACCGACTGCAACGCCAGGCTGCGGATGAAAATATCGCGGTTGACCGCCAACAATGGGCGCCAGCTCTGCCACAACGCCAATGCGGCCCAGGCGATATGGCCGGGATAGGCGCGCAGGGCTTTGCGGGTCATGAATAGGCCGATCAATGCGCCGGTCCACTCGGCGATCACCGAGGCCCGTGCCGCGCCGACCACTCCCCACTCCAGGCCAAGCACAAACCACAGGTTGAGTGCGATGTTGACCAGGTTGGTGCTCAGCAGAATCGCCAGCGGAGCCCGGGCATTCTGGGTGCCGAGAAACCAGCCGACCAGCGCATAACTGGCCAGCGCCGCCGGCAGGCCGAACAGCCGTGTGTGGAAAAACTCGCGGGTCAGTTGATCCAGCTCTGCCGACGGTTGCATGAAGTGCAACGCGACCCCGCTCAACGGCACACCTAACGCCCCCAACAAAATGGCCAGGCCCATGGCCAACAACAGACCTTGCAGCAAAATCTGCCGCAACGCAGCGCCATCCCCACGCCCGGCCGCCTGGGCGGCAAATCCGGTGGAGCCCATGCGCAGAAAGCCCATGGCCCAGGCAAGAAAGGTATACAGACTGGCGCCCACCGCGACGGCGCCGAGCTGATGAGCATAGGGCAGGTGACCGATGACGGTACTGTCGACCAGCGCCACCAGCGGTACGGAAATGTTCGAGAGAATCATCGGGGCGGCGAGCGCCCAGACGCGGCGATGGGTCGGACGGTCGCGCCAGTCGGCAATCAGGTTGGACATGCAGGCTCCTTGGGGGCGCCTGCATTGTAGCGACGAACTCGGAATCCGCATCGATCCATTGTGGAAGCGAGCCTGTGTGGCTGCCTTAGTGAATGATCCAGCTCAGTAACCACAACCCCAGCAGCAACCAGATAATCCCCATGATGATCGACGCGTTCATGAAGGCGCGGATCGCCGACCACAGCAGCATCAGCCCGAGGATCAAGGTGATGATGCTGATGATCGAGGTTTCCATGCCCAATGCCTGGGCCAGCCCTTCGACAAAATTGCTGCCGGCGTTGCTCAACAGGTTGAACAGGCCACTGAGGGTGTCGATGATAAAACGGATGACCGAACCGATTGCCTGGCCGAGCCATTCGAAAAAGCTGTCTACCTGCATGTGTACGTCCTGATGGAGTGGTGGCGTGGTTGCCGGATCCGAGCCTTGGGCTATTGATCGTGCTCCCGGGTTCCCGTGGAAGCTGCCGAAGGCTGCGATTTTTTTGAGTATGGCGCAAGTACGCAGGCACAACGCTGCCACTTGCCTTCACCCGTCATCCCCCTGAAGCTATACGCCTTCAGGAGAGCCCGATGAACCTTGTTGAACTGACCGAACGCCTGCACGCCATTCGTGACCGCAATGACTGGCGGCAATTTCACAGCCCGAAAAACCTGGCCATGGCCGCGAGCGTGGAAATGTCCGAGCTGGTGGAAATCTTCCAGTGGCTGACCGAAGACCAGTCGCGCCAGTTGCCGGCGGACAAACTGGCCCATGCCGGGCAGGAAATCGGCGACATCGTGCTGTATTTACTGCTGCTGTGCAGCGAGTTGGGACTGGACATGAATGAAGTGGTACGTAACAAGCTCGCGGACAGCGAACGGCGGTTCAGCTGATGAGCGACCGTCATTTCGATCAGTTGGCGACCCGCTTCGCTGAAAAAATCTACGGTGGCGCCAAAGGGGCGATCCGCCTCGCGGTGCTGCAGGCCGACCTGGCCGAAACCCTGCCGGACCGCCCGTTGCGTGTACTGGACATCGGTGCCGGCCTGGGCCACATGTCGTTGTGGCTGGCCCAGCGCGGTCACCAGGTGACCCTGGCCGAACCCGCCGAGCCGATGCTTGAAGGCGCTCGCCAGCGTTTTGCCGAAGCCGGGCAGACCGCGACATTCATTCAGGCGCCGTGGCAGGAGTTGCTCGGTCAGCTCACCGAACCCTACGACCTGGTGCTGTGCCACGCCGTGCTGGAATGGCTGGCCGAACCCCATGCGATTTTGCCAGTGCTGCATCAGCTGACGAAGCCGGATGGCTGGTTGTCCCTGGCGTTCTATAACCGCGATGCGCTGATCTACCGCAACCTGCTCAAGGGCCATTTCCGCAAGATGCGCAAGAACGACATGGCCGGCGAGAAGCAGAGCCTGACGCCGCAACAGCCGCTTGATCCACGGGATCTGGCAGCGCAACTTGAGGGGCTGTGGCGGGTCGAAACCCAGAGTGGAGTGCGGGTTTTTCATGACTACATGCCGGTGGAATTCCAGGCCCGCGCCGAACTGCTCGACTTGCTCGAAATGGAACTGGCTCACCGCCGTCACCCAAGCTTCGCCGGGCTTGGGCGCTACTTGCACTGGATCTGTCGGCCGATCTGACCGGAGTGCGCAATGAATAGTCGTTCAGGTTTACTGGTGATCTGTCTCGGGTTGGCGGCCTGTCAGGGCAGCAACCCTTACATCGCGACGTCCAATCCCTTGCCACCGGCACCGCCCCAGGCCGCCGGCACTTTCGACCGCAGCGCCTACCCGGCGGCGCCACGGGATTACGGTCGCTACCGCAGCTGGGCCTGGCTCAACGGGCGCCTGCCTGCGGGCACGGCCTGGGCCGATTCGGAGCAGGTGGCCGAAGTCGTCAGCAATGCCCTTGACCAGCGCGGCTTGCGCCCACTGCACGACAACCGCCCGGCGGACCTGTTGGTCAGCGCCGACCTGCATCTGGAAACCCGCTTGCGCCAGGTGCAGGACGGCTCTGGTTACGGTGGCGGCTATGGCGGCGGGTATTACGGCGGTGGTTACAACCGCTACGGCACGGGTTACGGCATGTACAACAGCGTGCCGGTCGTCCGTACTTATCAGGTACAGGTTGTGGTGGTGCGGGTCGATCTGTTCGACGCAAGCACCGGTCAACCGGTGTGGAGTGCCAGTGCCGAAACCAGCAGTCAGGGCAACCAGAGCGAACGTGCCGATGCCCTGCGCGAAGCTGTCGAAAAGGCCATGTCGGCGTATCCTCCTAGTTAGCTTCCTGTTCAGGAAGCCTCCCGCAGGTGCATGTCTTCAATCGGAGAAAAATCATGTTCCGCCGTCTCGTTTTACTGGCCATCGCCGCGCTGCTCACTGCCTGCGCCGCCAACGAGGTCAATCATGACTTCGATGCCAGCCGCGACTTTGCCGCCTATCGCAGCTGGAGCTGGAAAGAGCCCGCCGTGCAGTACCGTCCAGACGACCCACGGATCAAGAGTGACCTGACCGAGCAACGCATCCGCCAGGCCGTTGCCGATCAACTGGATCAGCGTGGCTTGCGTCCGGCCGCCGCCGGCGCCAAGGCAGACCTTAAGGTGCAGACCTACCTGATCGTTGAAGATCGCCAGCAACAAGTGACCACCTCCTATGGCGGTAGTTATGGTGGTCCATGGAACGGCTATTGGGGCGGGCCGATGTACAACGAAACCCGCAACGTCAGCTACAAGGTGGCGACCATCCAGATCGACCTGCTCGATGGCAAGGACGGCAAACTGGTGTGGCGTGGCAGCGACGAGCAAACCCTCAGCCGCACACCGAAGCCAGAGGACCGCAGCAGTACGATACGCCAGACGGTCGGGCGCATATTGGCTAACTATCCACCGCGCTAAATGGCTTAACCCTCTAACACTACAGCCCCTGTAGGAGCGAGGCTTGCCCGCGAAGAAGACACCGCGGTTTTTCAGTCATTACGCGTTATCGTTCTTCGCGGGCAAGCCTCGCTCCTACAGGATCTTCGTCGTCACACAAGCCCACAATAAGTTGGTGGGATGGCTAGTTGCCAGCAATCCGGCAAACCCTTGTCTACACTGCTCTTCATCAATGGAGGTAGCCCTCGGCGGTGCGCCGGCAAAGGAGTGCGCCATGTCTCCCTGCTTGCAGTTTCGTAGCCCGGCCCGGCAACGGGGAGCGATCGGTTTGATGGCAGTGCTGACCATCGGCATGGCCCTGGTGTTCCTGCTGATCGTGGTCGACAGTGGCCGCTTGTACCTGGAAAAACGCAGCTTGCAGCGGATAGCCGACATGGCCGCACTGGAGGCTGCCACGCGCAACGGTGATTGCGCCGTGGGTGCCAGCGCTACCGCCTATGCCACCGCCAGCGTAAACCGCAACGGCTTCACCCTTCCTGACCCCACGCGCAGCCTGGCGGTAGCCTGTGGCACCTTGAGCCTGGACGCCAACAGTCTTCGGGTTTTTGTGGCTAACCCAAGCAGCAGCGAAGCCATTCGGGTGATCGTCAGTCATTCGGTGCCGCAGAGTTTCGCCGGTGGCGTTGGCGCCCTGTTCGGCGGTGCACCGGCCGGGGCCACCCTCAACCTGACGGCGACCGCCGTTGCGGGGCTGCCGCCACCACTGGCATCGCTGACCCTGCGCACCACGGCGCTGAGCATCGATAGCAGCAAGTCGGCCACCCTCAATGCGCTGTTCGGCGGTTTGCTCGGCGGCAGTCTGAACGTGTCCGTGGCAGGATGGGATGGGTTGGTGAACACCAACATCAGCCTGCTGGGTTACCTTGATCGACTGAAGGTCGACCTCGGCCTCAACGCCGCCGGGTATAACCAGGTATTGGGCGCTTCGGTGGCCGTCAGCCAATTGATCCAGACCGCCGTCAATGTGCTGGACCCCGGCGGCACCCTCGGCGCGACGGCGACTATTGTCGGTCTGCAAGCTCTCAAGGTGGCCGCTGGCTCCACGACTGTGGTGTTGGGCAATCTGCTGCACGTCGAGAACGGCAGCGACGTCTCAACGTTCGCGACGACTGTGAGTGTGTTCAACCTGATCGAAGGCGTCGTGCAACTGGCCAACAAGAAAAACGGTGTGGTGGCGACAGTGCCGATCAATCTGGCAGGGCTGGCGCAAATCACCGCTCGGGTGCAGGTGTTGGAGCCGCCGCAACTCTCCGCGATCGGCAATCCGAAAAACGCCGCGCTGGATCCGCTGGGGCCCAATCGGATCTACGTGAGAACCGCACAGCTTCGCACGTTGTTGTCGATCGACTTGCCGGCGCTGGACGCCATCGCGGCGCTGGTCAATGCCGCGGCGGATCTGGCAGGACCGCTGACCAACACCCTCAACGCCTTGCTCAATCTCGACCTGGTGGCGGTGCTCAATTCACTGACCTGTGCCATCGGCGTGCCCTGTCAGACGCCCGACGTCATCGTGCTACCGGGGCCGATACGGCTCGACGTGGCGGTGGACGTCGCCAGTGCCGATAGTTACGTCACGGCTTACAGCTGCATCAGCAACACCAACAAAACCCTGACCACCAACACCAGCGCATCGCTGGTGAACCTGAAAATCGGCCGGATCGATGCCGCCAGTATGTTCGGCAGCAACACCGCACCACCGACGGTCACGGTGCAGCCGTTGAAACTGATCGATATCGGGATCAAAACCTGTCGCAGGTTGTTGTTCGTGCCCATCACCTGCGATCCGCGTGTGCCAGGCGTCGGTGGTGGCATCGATGTCGTTGCCGACACCAGTGTGGCGGCGAACACCAACATGCCCCATGTCTACTCCGCACCACCGGCCAACAGCCTGCCGGACATCAACCAGCCGCCGTTTTACTATTCATTTTCCACCAGCAGCATTGTCAGCAACTTGCTCAACACCCCGGTCAACCTTCACGTCGATATGTATGGCCCGTCAGGCAGTCTCGTCGGCGGTCTGGGGGCGATCCTGAGCAGCGTGACCAGTTTGCTGGTCAGCGCAATCAACGGCGTGCTCAACCCGTTGCTCGATAGTCTGATCAACACTGTGCTGATAAGCCTTGGGGTCGACTTGAACAAGGTCGACGTCGGCGCCAACCTCAGTTGTCACTCAGGGCGCGCGTCGCTGGTGATCTGATCGCCCGTGACAATCGGCAACTCAATGCAGAAACGCGCGCCTTCGGCCGAGTTTCTTACGCTCAACCGTCCGCCCATGTTCTCGACGATGCCGTAACTCACCGACAACCCGAGCCCAGTACCGACGCCCACCGGTTTGGTGGTGAAGAATGGCTCGAAAATCCGCTCCAGCAACCGTGGGTCGATGCCGCCGCCGTTGTCCTCGACCCACAGCCGCACTGAATGCTCATCACGTTCGGCGTACAGCGAAATCCACGGTTTGAACGCCGGGTCGGCCTCGCGTTTGCTCAGCAACGCATCCCGTGCATTGACCATCAGGTTGATCAGCACCTGTTCCAGCTGATCGACGTAACCGCGCACCTGCACATCAAAACCGCTCTCGCTGACCCGCAGCTCAATGCCTTTGCCGCGCAAGCCTTCGGACAGCAGCGCCAGCGTGCCCTCGATGGCTTGAACCGGATTGAACGGCTGCTGCTCGACCTCCGAACGCCGGCCGAACACCCGCATGTGATCCACCACCTTCGCGGCGCGCTGGACTTGTGCGTCGATGCGATTGAGCTTGTCAGTCAGGTAATCGATTTGCGCATCGCCATTGCTCAGACGCTTGAGCACATTGACGATGGCCATGCGCATCACGTTCAGCGGCTGATTGATTTCATGGGCAAGCCCGGTGGCCATTTCGCCGAGGGTGGCCATTTTCGCGCTCTGGGTAAGCTGCTGCTGGGCGCGCCTGACCTCAGTGTTGTCGCGGCCCACGGCCTGAATTTCCAGCAAACGACCCTGGTCGTCGAACACGCCGCGATCCGACCAGACCCACCAGGCATGTTCCCGTCCCGGCAGTTGCAGGTTGATCTCCGCAGTGCTGACCGGGAACTCCGGGCTCAGTCTACTGAGGCGCTGGAGGAACGCTTCGCGCTGCTCCGGCGACATCCAGCTGCCCAGATTCACCCCCGGCAGCTGCTCGGGCTGGCATTCCAGATAGGTCGCCAGAGGCCGGTTGCCGAACGTCAGCGTCAGGTCGGGGCGGTAGCGGCAGATCATCGCCGGGGAGTCTTCCACCAGGATCCGGTAGCGCTCTTCACTCTGTTTGACTTTCTCGGTGGCCAGGGTCGCCTCGGTGACATCCAGCCACAGGCCCACGGCTTCCACCGGCAACCCGAGGTCATCGCGCAGCAGTTTGGCTTCGTCGAGCAGCCAGTGGTAATCGCCGTGACTGTCGCGCAGTCGATAACGGGCGCTCACCGAACCCTCGCGCAGCAGTTGCCGGGTACGCTCGAAATAGCCGTCGCGGTCTTCAGGATGGACCCGCTCCACCAGCGAGCCTGCGGCGCAATCGGCGAGCGACCAACCGAGCAGCGGCAACAGGCTGTCACTGAAAAACGTCGGTTGCAGCGCCCCTTCGACATAGCGCTGCACGTAGATCACCGCCGGTGAACTGGCGATCAGGTTGTCCAGCCGGGCATGGGCGGCAGCGGCGTTCTGCTGTTGGTTTTTGATGTCGCTGATGTCGAGCATGAAACCCACCAGCCGGCGGTTTTTACCGATGCCCAACGCCTGGCCTTGCAGTCGATACCAGATCGGCGCTTGCGCCGTGTCGGGGCGATGCAGACGTACGCACAACAGCAACGGCGCGCCTTCGTCTTGCAAGGATTGCAGGCGAATCGTCAGCTCTTCACGGTCGGCGGGATGAATCTGTTCGAGCCAGTCGTGCAGCGGAAAACGAGTGCTCGCAAGGTTCAGCGTACTGGCGAGCGACGGCGCCAATTGCACTTCGGCATGGTCGCTGAAGACCTCCCACCAACCGGTACCGAGCAAGGCTTGTAGAGATTCCAGCCGCTCCAGTTGCAGGTGGTGCTGATGCTCGCGCAAGCGCTCCAACAGCGGCCCGGCCAGGGCGGCGGTGAGTTGCAACCAGTCGCGCTCGCTCAAGTCGGGGGCACGTTCTTGCACCGGGTAGAAACCACAGAGCAACCACGCGACCACGCCCTGGGCATTGCGATAGGGCACCGCGAACCCTTCGGCATTACCGAAGATGCTTTGCAGGCGTGGGTGCTCGCTGGGTGTCAGCTGTTGGGGGACTGAGCCATTCAAACTGTCGAGGCCGGTGCCCAGGTGTTGATGGGTTTCCCACAACCTTGGTGCATCGAAGGCCGCGTGCTGCTGGTGAATCAACCAACCCTCGGCCTGTTCATCGAGCAAGGCCATGGCCATGCACGGGATCTGAAAACGCTGGGCCAGGCCTTGCAGTTGTTCGGCCAGTACCTCGGGCAGGCGCGTCAGGCTGCACAGGCGCAACTGCTCGCTGACCTGCGCCGCGAGCAACTGGCACTGTTCACGACTGCGCGCTTGTCGACGTTCGAGCAACAGATCGCCGATGTCGATCAACTGCAATAACCATCCTTCGCCCAACGGCTGCACCCAGCCGCGCAAGTGCAGCGGTTGCCCGGCGAGACTAAAAAAGTCCAGGTCCAGGTTTTGTCCCTGCCACTCGGCCGGCCTGCCTTCGACCGACAGGGCGCTATGGGGCATGAGGTAATCGAGCAGGTGCGGTGACTGCGCGTCGGGTATCTGTTGCGCCAGCAGATGCCGCAACGGACCGCTCAGCTGAATCACTCGACCTTCATCATTCAGATGCAGCTGCAAGCCGACACGCTGCACGCTCGCAGGCTCTGGCGTGTTCGGGGTCTGTGGCGGGTGACGATTGAGCAGACGCCCGAAGAGTTTGTCCCCGGAGCTCAAAACTGCAGGCTCGATTGGGCCGTGAGGGTCGGCGGCAGATTGGGCACCGAACCGATTCCCGGCAGTACCAGAAACGGCAGCACTTGATTCAGTTTACTGGTGGGGTAGTTGATGCTGACCGTCAGCACGCCGCCGGTGTAGGTGGCGCTGGCGTCGGTGGCCACGTTGAAATTCAGCGCGGCGGGAATCCAGGCCAGCTGCCGGGTCAGTTCGGTGGTCGCGATGTTTCTGACCGCCGTGTCGTAATTGGCGGTGCTCGGGTCCAGCGCCACACTGCGACGCACCGCTTCGGCCGTGGATTTATTGAACGATTGCATCAGCAACAGCGGCAGGCTGTAACTGACCAATCCATAAAACACGGCGAAAAAAATCACGAACACCAAGGCAAACTCAATCGCCACGGCACCTTTTTGCTTGCGGGGGAGGCCTGTTTTCATGAGTGCGTCTACCCTGACAATTACTGCGTAGTGTCAGCATAGAATCATTCAGCCAAAACGGACGTTTTTTACCGGATGCAGAGCCTTGTCCTACTCATCTGGCTGACGCTTTGCGCAGCACAGGATGCCCGAGAACGCCACATCGCCAATGGCCTGACCGTCGGTGCAGGTGTGCTGGCGCTTATCTATCTGTTGTGGACAGGGACTACGTGGCTGGGGGCCGAGGCGGTGCAGGGCGGCTGGGCTTTGTTGTTGGCATTGGCCTTCACCTTGCCCGGTTATGCAGTGCGACGCATGGGGGCAGGCGACGTGAAGCTGATGGCGACGCTGGGCCTTGCGACGGACGGTACGCACCTGCTCGGCGGTTTCATCGGCGCCGGGGTGGCCAGTGTGCTCTGGCTGCTGCTGGCGCCAAGACTCTGGCTGCATATGGGGCAGAGGCTTAGAGCGCGTCTTCGTTACCTGGAGCCTGGCGCGTCAAAAAAGCAGCCCTTTGCGCCGTTCGTGTTGGTGGGTGTGCTGCTCACACTGGCCTGGATGCATTAATCGCAGGCGTCCCCTGTTCTATGTACATAGTTGGAAAGTGCGTCTACTTTCAAAATTGTTGTTGTACAGCCTGTGGTGTCGGTGCAGGAGCAGCCAAGCCAGACTTGGCATGGAGTGGCACGTGAACAAGCTTACCTCGGCAGTAAAAGTTCTTGTGGTTGATGATGAGCCGTTGATTGTCGAAGAGCTTTGCGAGTTCATCGAGCTCAATGGTTATCGCTGTGTGCCTTGTGTCTCCGGCCATCAGGCGATCGAGCGTTTCAGCGAAGACGTGAATATCGGCTTGGTGCTGTGTGATTTGCAGATGCCTGACATGGATGGCATCCAGCTTGTCCAGGCGCTGCAGCGGTTGTCCGGCAAGCATCGGGCATTCGAGGCGATCATGCTCACCGGGCATGCGAACAAGCAGGATGTGATCAAGGCTTTGCGTATCGGGTTCGCCGATTACTATCAGAAGCCGATTGATCTGGCTGAGTTGCTCGAAGGTTTGCAGCGTCAGGAGGTGGCCTTGCAGGAGCGGCAGAGAAATCTGCAGTTGGGGCATTTGAGTCAGAAGCTGCAGTATCTTTGTGAATCGATCGATGAGCTTTATCAGGATCTGGACAAGGTTCGTCGGGGGGCGTCTCCGGAACCTGTGTCAGGTTCAGTTGATGGTGTGGTCGGTGAACCGGAGCGGGTGGTGGGGATGCCGGCGGTGTTCAATCAGTTGTCGCCGCGTCAGTTGGAGGTGGCGCAGTTGGTGGGCAAGGGGCAGACCAATTATCAGATTGCCTGTGAGTTGGGGATTACCGAGAACACGGTGAAGCTTTATGTGTCGCAGGTGTTGCGGTTGACGCATATGCATAATCGTACGCAGGTGGCGTTGGCGTTGTCGCCCGGGAATGCTGGGGGGCGGCGGGTTTCTGCGCATTGATCTTGGCGGCCTTTGGGCCGACCATGTTCTTGTTGACCGGGTACATATCCATTTCTGCGGTAACGGCTGCTTAGGGTTCCGCTCTTACAGCGGGTCACTTTTGGCAAACGCCCCAAAAGTAACCAAAAGGTCTCGCCGGTATGACTCACCCACATAGGTAACAAAACAGTTCAAGCACATAGGTAACAGTTTTTAACTGGCACTGGTCGATTCC